>NZ_CCDG010000096.1 GCF_000723885.1 Paenibacillus camerounensis | reverse complement strand
AGTAGAGTAGCAGTGGAGTAGCAGTGGAGTAGCAGTGGAGTAGCAGTGGAGTAGCAGTGGAGTAGTAGTGGAGTAGCAGTGGAGTAGCAGTGGAGTAGCAGTGGAGTAGCAGTGGAGTAGCAGTGGAGTAGCAGTTTAATAGCAGTAGATTAGCAGTTAATCAGCAGCTGGATTAGATTAAACTACTTCTTATATATAAGAAGCCCCGTCAGTCAGCACGCTGCTGAAGTCGGGGCTTCTCTAATAAGGCTAAGAAAGGATATGTTTTTGGTACCCCCGCAAAGGACAGCAGTCAGCTTCCATGTTAAGGCGCCGCTTTTGGGAGGGGGATTTTATGACACACATTGAATCGTTCTACTTATACTCGCACGCAAAATCAGTAAATTCAGCTGCAGAGCCTTCACCTGTGGCATACAGCCCGATCAGCACGCCGGTAAAGCCGCCGGCCACCTCGGACGAGAGGTATTTGGTATGCGCTGTACCGAGCGGCAGCTCTCCGTCGTCTGCCTGCTTAAGGAAGAAGCTATAGCGTTCAGCTGCAGATTTGATAATCAGCGTCGCTTCCTGCTGGTCATTGAACTCAGCGGTATGCTCAACCGATTTGATATCGCCGATGTTCAGCCGCTCTATTACCCGGCAGCCATCCTGGTCTTGGATGACTGCCAGATCATAGTGATGCAGCTCATCCATGTACAGGGTGAGGCCGGCCTCGCCGCTGCCGGTGAGCTTCACCTTGCAGGAAATAACGGCATCGAAGTCTCTCTGCCGGATGCCGATAAAGGTCGGAGAAGCCGGAACATCCAGAGTAATTCCAGTTCCTGTCAAGGTAGCTTTTTCAGGCTCCAGCGTGTAATTCTCCGTTGCCGGGTGCCGTAGATAACACCAGTCAAGGCTCCAGTCAGTATTGCCGAAGGTATAGTGCTTCTGGTCCTCCTGAACAGTATTTTCCGGGAAACGGTCTGTCTCGAAGATGCTCAGTGTGGTGCCGTTATGCCCTGCGGTGAACCAGCCGTCCTCATCAAAGGTAACAGGAGTAAGGAACACTTCGCGCCCCAGGTGATGGAAGGTCAGCCAGCGGCCGGTCTGACGGAAGCCCAGATGCAGCATCCACCAGTTACCTTCAGAGTCCTGAATGAGGTCGCCGTGACCGACGCCCTGCAGCTCATAGCCGCCGAGATTGCGGTTAGTCAGCACCGGATTGTGCGCATAGGATTCGAACGGGCCGGACAGCTGCTCACCCCGGGCATAAATAACCATGTGCCCATACTCGGTGCCGCCTTCAGCCGCCATCAGATAATAACGTCCGTTGATAAGGTACATATGGGGACTTTCCAGATAACGTCCGCCGGTACCCTGCCAAATCATGCGGCTTGGGGAGAGCTTTTGTCCGGTAGCGATGTCAATCTCACATTGGATAACTCCGCCTGCGCCGTTGTCGTCCTGGCCGTTGCTCATAAAGTAAGCTCTGCCGTCCTCAAAATACAGATCCGGGTCAATTCCCCCCTGATCAACAAAAATTGGCTCCGACCATTCACCGTAAATGTCGTCAGTCCATACGTAAAAGTTCTGGCGCAAGGAATCATTGGTTGTTGTCATATAGAAACGTCCGTTGTTGTAGCGGATCGTAGGGGCAAAGACCCCGCCGGAGCTGCCCACTTCTCCAAGCTGTACCTGGCTCTCCCGGGTAAGGCAGTGGCCGATCTGCGTCCAGTTGATCAGATCCTTGCTCTCAAACAGCGGGACGCCGGGGAAGAATTGAAAGGAGCTGCAGACCAGATAATAAGTATCTCCTGCCCGGCAGACACTCGGATCGGGATAAAAGCCCTTGATGACCGGATTGTTGTATATCATAATATCCACCTCGTCTATGAATTCTTATATATATGAATCTAATGTAAGCACTAACTAATGAAATTAAACAATAATGACAATGATCTTGCAATGGATTAGGGTTGCCCTGAGATGTTAAATCAATTAAATTAATATAAATATGAATTCAGTTACAGAGGATGGATGACACCTATGATTAGGGCAAACGGGGAAGCAAAGTATCTGCCGCTCTATGAAGCACTGGCAAGTGAGGTGAGATGGCGGATCATGGGCCTGCTTGCCGGCCAGGAGATGAATATGAAGGAGATCGCCTCCAGGCTGGAGCTCAGCCCTTCTATTGTCACAATGCATATCCGCAAGCTGGAGCGGGCCGGACTGCTGGGGAGCCGCAGAGTCCGGCTGAACGGGGGGACGCACAAGATATGTTTTCTCAAGGAAAAGCATGTTGAGGTCGAGCTGCCATCGGCTAACCGCAATGCAAGAGTAAGGGAACAGAGTATTTCTGTCGGACACTATACCTCCTTTGAGGTTCATCCTACCTGCGGACTGGGTACCCGGGAGATGGAAATCGGAGTATGGGATGATCCCCGCTACTTCTATGACCCCGAGCGGGTGAATGCGGCAATCCTGTGGTTCGGCAAAGGGTATGTAGAGTATAAAACCCCGAATTATCTGCTGCCCGGGCAGCATGTCGAAGCGCTTGAAATTTCGATGGAGCTTGCCTCGGAGGCGCCGGGGCTGAAGGATGACTGGCCGTCGGATATCAGCTTCACCTTCAACGGTATCCCGCTCGGCACCTGGACCAGCCCCGCTGACTTCGGCCGGGCCGCCCGCGGCAAATACACTCCGTCATGGTGGCACCGGAATGTGAACCAGTACGGTCTGCTCAAGACCATCCGCATCGACAGCTCAGGCACCTGGATTGACGGGGAGCGGATGTCGGAGGTGACTGTCCATGATGTACGGCTCCAGGAGCCGTTCTGGACGCTGCGCTTTGGTGTCGACGAGCAGGCTGCCAATATCGGCGGGCTCACACTCTACGGAGCCGGGTTCGGCAATCATGACCAGGATATTGTGATCCGTGTGCAGCTGGAGGGCTGATAGTGCTGGGAGTGCTGGGGGTGCTGAGAGTGCTGAGAGTGCTGGAAGTACTGCGATTGCTGGGAATGGATGTGCCTTGGGCGACTAAAAGAATACTGAACGAAGTGGAAAATCGCCATCTAATTCCGGACAATCTGCAAAGGGAAGGAATTTAGATGGAAAAAGGTAACCTAATCCTGCTGTTTTTGCGCTCAAGTGGCTTTTTGGTTGAAATTAAGTGGCATTTTTCCATCTAAGTCTCAAAAATCCTGGAGAATGACGGAATTAGGCAGCGAAAATCCAACTAATCGTAGTGGGCCACCCGTATGAATTGTTCCGCCATTACTCAACAAATTTCAGTCCACTACGTTCTGCTCACTAACAAACTAACAGTCTCACATGCGGTCCCGCTTGCAGCTGGAGAAGCTGTGAAGTACACTTTCAGTATCTAAAGCTAAGGACGTGTTATGGATGAATGCAGAGACGGTAATGCAGGAGCTCGAAGCCCTCGGCAAGGAACGTACGAAGAAGATATACTGTTCGAACGGGGCGCAGGAGCCGCTGTTTGGCGTGGCGACTGGGGCGATGAAGCCGATTTTCAAGCAGACCGGGATTAGTCAGGAGCTGGCCGAACAGCTATACGCAACGGGTAATTACGACGCCATGTATTTTGCCGGAATTATCGCTGATCCGAGTGGCATGACCGAGGCAGATTACGACCGGTGGATGGATGATGCTTACTTTTACATGCTGTCCGATTTTGTGGTAGCGGTGACGCTGGCGGAGGCAGATATTGCCCAGCAGGTGGCTGATAAATGGATTGCCGGCGGGGAGGACCTGCGGAGATCGGCGGGCTGGAGCTGTTACTGCTGGCTGCTCGGCAGCCGGAAGGATGCGGAATTTGATACAAATAAGCTGGCTGGCATGCTGGAGCTGGTAAAGAATACGATTCATGATGCGCCTGAACGGACCCGATATTCCATGAATAACTTCCTCTACACCGTTAGCATATCCTATGCGCCGCTTCATGAGCAGGCTGTTGCAACTGCCAAGGAGGTAGGTCCGGTAGAAGTCGGGGACGTTAATGGGAAGAGCAAGTACATTCATGCTTACGCGAATATTGAAAAGGCGATGGATAAAGGACAGAAGATCGGGTTTAAACGCCGGCATGTGAGATGCTGAGGATTTGCTGATATAGGATGGTACAAAGGTACAGCCTTATAGCTGGAAGAATGGAAGGTCCGCAGAGCTGCGGGCCTTATTGGTGTTCAACTGAAATAAGCGGGAGTCTATCTAATTCGGGGTGTGCGCGCCGCTCTCCCGGATGAGGCTGATAACTGCCAGGATACCGCGGACAGCAGAAGTCTGTATAGCAAAAAAACTCCCCGTCCGGGGAGTTTTTTGCAGAGCGTGTGAGGCAACAATAGATGTAGCTCTAATCGTATGGAGCTGCAATGGATGCAGCTGTAACGGATGAAGCTTCATCCGTTTCCGGCGGTTAGATGAGGCCGGACTTCACAAGGAAGCGGTGAATCAATGCGGCTACCTCTGCGCGGGTAACATTGGCTTTTGGAGCCAGCGTGCTCTCAGTGCGGCCGGATACGATTCCGGATGTGAGTGCTTCACTGACACCGGCAGCTGCCCAGCCGGATACCTGTCCAGCATCACTGAAGGAGCTGAGTGGTGCAGCTTGGCTGCCGGCTGTCTGGACAGGACTGTAGGCAAGAGCCTTGGCAATGATTGTCATTGCCTGCTCACGGGTGATTTTGTCCAGCGGGCGGAAGGTCTGATCTTCGAAGCCTTGAATCAGATTGTGGCTTACCGCTGTCTGCACTGCCTGGCTGTACCAGGCGGAGGACTGGACATCTGTGAAGGCGGCTGTGCCGTTCTCCAGCTTGAGTCCAAGTGCTCTTACGAGCGATGCTGTAAATTCAGCGCGGGTCATATCCTGGCCGGGATGGAATGCACCATCCTCAGTTCCGTTCAAGACCATACGCGATGCCAGATCGTTAACTACAGACTGTGACCAGTGTCCCGCAACATCTGCAAAGGAAACCGGGTGATACACTACAGCATAAGTGCTGTTAGTTAAGCTGTTAATCAGGGCAACCTGTCCGCCGTTCTCAGTCAGTACCTTTGTAGGAACATGACGTAACGAACCATCGGGTTCAATGACAAGTGCTGTGGTAATTCTGCTTGCATCTGCATCGCTTGGCAGCTTAATGCTTCTCTCAACATAAGTGTTGAAGGTATTTACATTAATTGTCTTGCCGCCGCTAGATGCGGTGACTGTGAATTCCAGCGGTGCGGCTGCCAGGGTGAAGTTGCCTGAAGCTGCAATGTTGTTGATAGCTTGCAGCTGCGCAGCATCCGGGGCTGCAATACGGATCTGCAGTGTAATCTGCTGCAGCTCCGAGGTCTGTTCCAGCTGCTGTGAAAGGCTGGTTATCCGCAGAAGGCTGGCAGGCAGGGTATAGCTGGCCTGCGGAGTCTGGATTTTGATAACGGCTTGCTTCTGTTCCAGGCTGCCCACCATCTGCCCGTTCAGCTCGCCGACAAATACATCCGAGGCAGCTGTGAATGGCAGTGTAATGACTGCACCGTTACCTGCGGCATTGAGCTGTTCCTGAAGCTTGGCTTCATCAAGGGTCAGAGTAGTCACCGTCTGGTTATCTGACTGTGTTACTGCAGACTGTCCGATCGTCTGCAGCTGTCCGTTGACAAGTACTGCTGTGCCTGTTGCAACTGGCGGCGGACTTGCAGCCGGACCCGGAGTCGTAACTACAGCAACGGCAGGAGTCACCGTGTTCGTAGCAGCAGCAATGCCTGTCCCTGCTGCATTAATTGCTTTTACAGTGAAGGTATAAGCTGTGCCGTTCTGCAGGCCTGTAATGATTACCGGGCTTGAAGCAGAGCTCACTTTAATGCCGCCTGTATCTGAGCTGATCTCATAGCCTGTAACCGCACTTCCGCCGTTATCTGCCGGCTGGGTGAACTGGATGACAGCCGTTGTGTCACCCGCAGCTGCACTGGCTGCCAGTGGTGCGCCAGGTACTGTAATGGGTGTTGCACTTGCCTGGTTGGATACCGGGCTGTCACCGGCGGAATTGACGGCCTGGACTGCATAATAATAAGCAGTGCCGTTAGTCAGACCGGCAGCAGTATAGGTGTATACGGACGAAGAGACTGTGGCCAGCGCCTCACCGTAGGTTGCGGAACTTACACTCTGATAGATTGTGTAGGAGGCGGAACCCTCTACAGGAGTCCAGGTCAATTGAACCTGTCCATTACCGGCAACAGCCGGCTGGAGAACAGGGGCGCCGGGAATTTGTGTGGTGTCCGCTATTGAAACGGTCAGAGCCTGTGAGGCTCCGGCACTGAAAATAAAGGTGAACGGCATACTTCCAACCGGCTGCTTCGCCAGATAGGCGGCAGAAAGGATAACGTTATTGCCGGAAACGGTGTAGTCTGTTCCCGCTGTAAGCGGTTTGCCTGCATATTCAATGCTTGTCAACGTGTTGCCTTTGAGCGTCATGCTGACGGCAATATCAGCCTGAGCACCCATACGTTTGTCAAAGACAGCGGTGTCCGGCTCAATGGTGCTGTTCTCTGGAGCAGTAAGTGTATAATCCTGGATCATGACTTCACTATCCTTCATATCTGCCTTAACAGCAATTGCCTTCAGCGTCAGTGCCTGTGTCACGGCGATTGGACTGCTGTAAAGCTGGCTGGAAGAAGTAGGAGCGCTGCCGTCAGTAGTATAGTAGATTGATGCACCTTCCGTTGCGGATGTCAAAGCGACCTCAGTACCGGAAGGCAGGGCACCCGCTGCCGGGTTAGCTTCAGGGGCAGCAACCTGCGGAGTGACCGGAGTTGCGGCAGCTGCGGTAGAAACCATGAACGTTCCGACCATGAACGGTCCATTGCTCAGCGTAATTGTATCTGTTACAGCCAGAGTGTCCGTATCAATCACAGACATGTTGCTGCTTGAGTAATTAATGGTATAAGCATGCTTACCGTCTGCAGATGCCCCGATAACATAAGGGTTACTGCCGACAGGTATTGTCTTAATTACAGTGTTCGTTGCAGTGTCAATTACAGACACATTATTCGATGAGGCGTTTGCGACATAGACGCGGCTGCCGTCGGGAGAGAACTCTGTTGCATGAGGGGAAGAGCCAACGGCAATAGTTCCTTCAACCGTGTTGTCAGAAACATTGATGACGGATACCGAGTTTCCCGACTTATTAGCTGCATAAAGCTTGGTGCCAGCCGGATTGACAGACAGTCCGTAAGTGGAAGCCGCAGGGATAGAAATACTTGTCACCAGCTTCTCCTGAGCCAAATCTACTACCTTTACAGAGTGATCGGTTTGGGAGGCGGCGAACAGCTTATTCCCTACAACGACATTAACTGAAGGGCTGCCGGATACGGCGATCGTATTGGTTACAGCCAGTGCTGCGGTGTCAATGACAGAAATTGAACCGTTGCCAAGATTAGCAACATAAGCCTTGCTTCCGCTGGCATTAAAAGCAACACCATGCGGTGATGCACCCACAGGAATAGTACTAATTACAGTGTCGGTAGCCGGATCAATAACGGATACACTTGAACTTCCGCGGTTAGTAACATAAATCTGTGTACCGGTTGGATTAAAGCCTGCGCTGTTAGGCTGGCTTCCCACCTGGATTTTTCCTTTTTCCACTGTATTGTTTTCAAGATTAACAACATCCACTACGCCTGTATTAAAGCTGGTAATATAGGCCTTATGCAGCAAATTCGGTGCTTCGGCTGCTGAGGTGTAGGCTGTGAGGCCAGTCAGATTGACAAGCATTGCCGCAGCGAGGAACAATACAGACAGCTTGAACGATAATGATTTGGTCTTCAGTGTGTTCATCTCCCTTGATGTTGGTTTTTTTTTGAATGACTTGGAAGCGTTTTTCGCTCTGCTGGGTACGCCTGCCTCCTTTAGCGATGGTATGTATTAAAGATATAAAGCATTTATCGGCCTTTGTACCTAAAAATGTTATAAAAAAAAATTAAAGTATTAACGCGATTAAGTTGCTCTGCCAGATTTTAGCGCGGCAATGAATTAAAAAAATAGCTAACATATACGCGTTATATAAGCTATAATAGGGTCTAAAAAATAAAAAAATGGGGTCAGTACATGAATCAACAAAAAGGTCAACAAAGCCTGCTGACGGAGAAAAAAGAACGTTTCTCAAACAGCGGCTTCATTTTTGCAGCCATAGGCAGCTCGGTGGGACTCGGGAATATGTGGAAGTTCCCTTATATTACGGGGGAAAACGGAGGCGCAGCCTTCTTCCTGCTCTTTATTGTCTGTCTGGTACTAATCGGTTTGCCGGTATTGCTGGCTGAGCTGGCTATCGGACGCAGCGGACGCGGAAGCGCCGCAACCTCATTCATCCGCGCAGGCGGCGGTAAAGGCTGGAAGGCTGCCGGGATTCTACAGGTAATCGCACCGTTTCTGATACTTTCCTTCTATGTCATTGTTGCTGGCTGGACTTTGCAGTATGCGGTCATCTCCTTCAACGGGCAGCTGTTCAGCACTACAGATTATGCCGGGGAGTTCGGTTCCTTCGTCTCCGGGTATATGCCTATTGTGTGGCAGGGTATTGCGATGCTGATCACAGCGGCTGTCGTTATTCTTGGCGTATCGGGGGGAATTGAGAAATTTAACAAAGTCCTGATTCCGGGCCTTGTCGTGCTGCTGATTGTCCTCATGATCCGTGCCGTTACACTGCCGGGCTCTTCTGCAGGCGTTGCCTTCTTCCTTAAACCGGACTTCTCCGTGCTGACAGCGGAATCTGCGCTGGTAGCTCTTGGACATGCCTTCTTCTCCTTGTCGCTCGGGATGGGGATTCTGCTGACTTACGGCTCTTATGTGGACAAAAACCAGTCACTCGGAAGTGCCACACTGGCCATCGGCGCAGGTGATTTGCTCTATGCGTTCATTGCCGGCCTGATTATTTTCCCGACAACATTCTCGTTTGGCATTGCTCCCGACCAGGGGCCTTCGCTGATCTTTGTTGCGCTGCCTGCGGCGTTCTCTGCGATGCCTTTCGGCGCCTTCTTCGGCGGGTTGTTCTTCATTCTGCTGGCAATTGCGGCTCTGACTTCGGCAGTATCGCTGCTTGAGGTTCCTGTATCCTACGCTATGGAACGTTTCAGCTGGAGCCGCCAGCGTGCGGTCTGGATTCTGTCGCTGGTCTGCTTCCTGTTTGGTGTTCCGTCAGCCATGTCGCTGGGGATGTTCCCTGAGCTTGCGTTCGGGGGCAAAGCGCTGTTTGACTGGATGGACTTTATTACCTCCAACATCATGCTGCCGCTTGGCGGCCTGCTGATTACCCTCTTTGCCGGATACTTCTGGAAAGGCGCGGCGGATGCCGCCGGACTTAATGCCCGCTGGTTCCGCATCTGGCTGTTCACCCTGCGTTATGTTGCGCCGGTGCTGGTCTTCCTGGTACTGCTGCACACGTCGGGGATCATCAAATTCTAAGCTGAATGTACGCACACTTGCCCCCGGGACATGTCCCGGGGGCTTTTTGGATGCGGGAAATACGATCTAATAACTATCTCCCGGTATTCATGAGGTGTGACGTTGATTTGTTATACCCTTATTGTCCGCTCCAGACCTCGCTGCCTGTCTCATACAAATTGTAGGAGTGTGCCGTGGAGGCTTCCATAATATCAACAAAGCTCCACAGCTCTTTAGGCACATCCGGCCAGACTGGAATCAGGTTCATATTCTCAGTCTGCCGCTCCAGCAGCTGATTGAAAATATGCACCGTTTCGGCCCGGGTAATTGCCTGATCCGGCTTGAAGGAGCCGTCCTCATAGCCTTTGAATAAGCCTTTTGCCGTAACAGCCCGGATGGAGGCTTCAGCCCAATGTCCCTGTACATCTCCAAAGGATGAATTAGCAGTTACTGCAAGCACAGGGCTTGTTACACGGGCCAGTACAGCGGCTAATTCGGCGCGGCTAACCTTGCCTTCAGGCTTGAAGCTGCCGTCAGAGTAACCCTTCATCCAGCCGTTTGCAGCAGCTGTCTGTATAGCGGAAGCACTCCAATGCGATGCAGATACATCTTTAAATGCAGCATGTCCCGGCGCAGAAGCACCGGCTGTAATCGTACGGCTCAGAATGGCGGCGAGCTCAGCTCTTGTTATACTGTTCTGCGGCAGGAACAGCCCGCTCGGGTAACCGACCATGTATGGAGTATGCTTGCCGGTTGATTTTAGCTTGGGATCAATCTCGAAGCTGTACTCTACGATGGACTGTCCCACGTGAATCGTTCCGTTTCTGATATAGCTGTCATCCCCAAATGCGGCCTCGTGACTCTCTTTGCGGCTGTCGAAGGTCTCGTAGCCTGCTTTTTCAGCCAGAATATAATAGTCTCCGTCCGGATAAACCATCCAGCCGTATTGCCCCCCGTCCTTGCTGAACTGGGGATCTTTGTTCTGGTTAGGCGCAAAATCCGGCAGCTCCGGCAGTTCAACCAGCGCATCTGCTGTCCGGCCCTTTGATTTATTAAGTGCCGTATCCATCCAGTGCAGCGTGACCTTCACATCATCAACCGTTTTGCCTGTTACCGAATCTGTAATGATCCCGTACGGGTCAATCAGCTCCGATTCAATCGACGCACTGCCGTCTGCAGATACAGTCAATTTAGCCAGCGTTCCCGCCAGCTTTTCACCGGTTGGGGCAATGACATTAAGCAGCATTCTGTAAGTGCCTGCCGGGATATTTGGAAGCTGGAAGCCCGTTCCCGCTTTCACAGTAAAGGCAGGAAGGTTCAGCAGCTTGCCGTCAGCCGTGAACAGTGTTGCTGTCATATCCAGCTTGTCTCCAATGAGCTGTGTGATTGAGGTGTTAGCCGGCTTGACCGACTGATCGTCCGGGTCCTTGACGGTTACTGTTAAGACCGGTGAACTGCTTCCGCTTACAGCTCCGGTGCCTGTCTGGCTGGAAGGAGCCGGAGTGCTCACAGGACCAGGATCGGGAGTAGGCGTTGGTGAAGGTCCGGCAGACTCTCCGGGCTCAGCCTGGTCAACAGGCGGAATTACCGTACCTGACTCCAGTGTTGTAAAGGTAATTTCATTTCCGTATACAATCCCGTTCGAAGTTACAATGTAACCCCGCGCGTAGTACAGGGTTGCCGGCTGAAGACCGGACAGCTGCAGCTGGTACTCGCCGGCGTTGCCGGATGAGGCTGCTGTTGTACCGCTGCCTACCGCCGGAGCTGCGGCAGTCGAGTAGACGATTCCGCGTTCCGTGATGCTGGCAGCCGCCGCATTATGCAGGCTTGCGCTGACAGAGGCGGATGTCTCAGTAATCTGTGCAGCCGGCAGCGTCTCAACGGATAGCTTGCCGATTGGGCCATATTTCAGGACAGTCAGCCTGCCGCTCTGTGCGCCGTCTTTTATGGCGACATAGGGCGTACCGTCATAGACACGGAGCTTCAATTCCTCTGCCGATCCGGCTGTAAAAGCAGGCAGGCCGATCGTTATCCAGCTGTCAGTGCTTGTATCCAGCGTCTTGACAGTTACTTTACCGCTGTCCATGCTGTCGGCGTACGCGACATAAGGGGCATAACTATATTTGCCTGCCGGAACCATAGTCAGGTCAAGAGCCTGTACCTGCGCATCCGTTACAGGCTGTGCTGAACCGGAATTCCAGGAGCCATAATAGTAAGAGCTGTACTGCACGCCTTGTCCATCCTGATAGACAAGTGCTTTTTGACCGTTGCCGTCGACATGAACGGAATATTCAGAAGCTGTAATACTGGAGTTTTGCAGACTCCAGGAAGGAGTATAATAGCCCCATTCCCATGTTGAAACGGCGTGAGGAGCCGCCGCAGCTTCGGCGGTGAGCAGCAGGCTGCCGTAACTGACGGTCAGATTTACCTGCTGAACGGCATCAGCAGAAAAGCCTGCCGATCCGAGCAGCTCCCATGCTGTCCCGTTAAAGGTCATTGCTGAGACCTTACCCCCGTTAGCTTCATCAGTAAAAGCCACATAAGGCTTGCTTCCCCAGCTGTCGACCGCAAGTGAGATATTGGACGCAGCTCCCGGAGAGAAGCCGGCCGTGCCGACGGTTGACCAGGTAGCCGTCTGTAAATCCAGTACTTCTACCGTGACCGCGTTAGCTGCACTACCGTCTGCATAGGCAAGATAAAGGGAGTCTGAAGCTGAATCATAGGCCAGCGACACCGAATCTGCCGTTCCCGCCGAATGTCCTGCCCCGTTAATATATTTCCACTGTGACTGATAATAGACCATAACACTAACCTTGCCGCCATTTGCTTTATCTTTAAAAGCCACATACGGATTACCGCTCTGATCAAAAGCAAACGATACAGAGTCTGCTTCATCCCCGGTGAAGCCGGCCGGTCCGACCAGCTGCCACAGGTAAGGAACAACATTAACGGTAACTGAAGCCGTCAGGTTGTCGTCATTGCGCAGCGGCGGATCTCCCGGGCCGATCAGGCCGGTAAAAACATAGGTTCCGGCAGTATCCGGTACGAAGGCCGGTGCACCGCTATCCCACTGCGGGGAGGGGGTTTCATGTTTGCCGTTTTTCAGTGTAACTTCTGCTCTCGCAGGCAGCTTTTGCATTATTTGCTGGAGCGTTGTGCCTACAGGTACGGTAACGGAAGATAAGGGGGCGACATCAACAATCTTAGAGCCCAGCACTTTGATGGTCTGGGAAATAAAGATCTGACCCATCAGATTCGGATGAAGCACATCCTTGCTGCCGGCCGGAAGCTGTATGGTTCCCTGAAAAGAAAACTTGCCGCCGTCCTCCATCATATATTCATAATCGCTCTGGTTATCCCAGGCTATGGGGAATTTCTTGTATGTGCCGTCGGAGAGAATCGCCTCAATCTCAGAAGGCCACTGTACGCCGGCAGCCGGCGTCCCGTTCTCATATTCCAGATCTTCGAACGGAACGTAGTTAGTAATCCACTGTTCTCCGTTCATTGATTCGGCAGAGACTGTCGTGAACGAATTAGGCTCTCCGTAGCTGATTACAGTGTCCTGAGTCTGGATGAAAGCCCGGAAATAGTAATCGCTGCTCTCGGTAAGCCCTGTTGCATAGCCGAAATACTGCGATTCCAGCCCCGCGCCTGTGTTGATTGTCTGCACATTGGCCGGCGGAGTAGGACCGTCAGCTGCCGGCCAGAGCTCAAACCCTTTTTGAATAATAGGGTTAGTAGTATCATACTGCAGTACTTCAGCCCGCAGCTGCGCGCTGTCACTGGCCGGCAGGGCATAATCGGTGTACACCGGCATTCCCGGCCCTGCGAAGGCGGAGGTGCTGAGGCGTGCAGGCAGACCCAGGCTCATTACTGCCAGGAGCACTGCAAGAAGCCCCGGAAGCCATTTGTTGTTATTTAATCTCATGCTGTTTGCCCCAATCTACTTCAAATTTTAATTGTATGGATGTAGTAATATATCGACACCGCTTCAGTAAATTGTTAAGTGTTTTTTCAAAAAAATAATCAGACCGGAAAGGGCAGAGAGCTTTGGAATTTTGGATAGTAAAAGAGCAGATGGCAGGGAAGAGCGGGGAGCGGGGAGCCGTGAGCAGCTAGCACGTGACCCGGCCAATCCCGCCTTCAACCCCCCCTTAATGCTTGACAAAGTACAGAGCACTTCACATACTTAATAATCAATTCAGGGCAGGCTGACCTGCTTTTATGTAAGCGCTAACCAACTCCAGACGTAAAGGAGCTACCTATGCTAGGACTAATCAAACGGATGAAGATTTTCCACCGGCTGGTGTTTTTTATGCTGCTGCTGATCCTGCTGGTCTGTGCCGGATTCCTGGCGGTCACGACGCTTTCTTTTAAAACCTATGATGAAATGCTGTATGAGCAGGCCTCCCGCGCTATGAACCTGTCTGTCTCCGGCATTGAGAATGAGATCAGCAATATTGAGGAGCTGTCGATGAACATGGCGCTGGATTCCAGAATCCAGGAGCAGCTGGTAAGCATACAGGGGGGAATCTCCGACTACGAGCGCACAGTCCGGACAACGGATTTCAAGAATAAAATCGCACAATATATGTTCTCCGAAGAGAGCATCGCTTCCATACGGTTCCTGAATACGAGCGGCTACGACTTTCTGGTCGGGCAAAATAGAGTCTTGAATCAGGAGGAGGATGTGGACGGAATTGTCCGGACCGCACATGAACGGCAGGGGTCAGGCGTATGGATTGAACCGCAGCAGACGGAGGAGGGGCTGACGCTGGCCCGGGAGGTCCGTTCGATTTTTGAGCCGATTCTGGAGCCGCTGGGCACGCTGATCTTTCAGATTGATTACCAGAGACTCGTTGAGCGCCACTTCAGGCCGGAAGCGGGCACAGCAACGGAGCTGTTTGTTTTATCCGGGGCACGTATGCTGTACCGTCCTGCGGCAGAGAGCCTTCAGCGCTTTGACACTGCGGCAATCCCGCTGACCGGCAGCACAGGCTCCCTTTTGCAGCATATAAACGGTAAGTCTTATTTTCTTGCTTATAAGCAATCCCCGGCGACGGGTTGGACCTATATCAGCTTAATTCCCTATGACGAAGTGTTCCAGGAGAAAAAAGTGCTGCGAAACACCATTCTGCTGATTGCCGGAGCCCTCCTTATCATTGCCTGTACCATCAGCTACTTGTTCGCCAAAGGCTTCACCCGCCCGATTGACCAGCTGGCCAGACAGATGCGAAGTGCCGAAAAGGGGGATTTCAGCGCTTCCCTGCTGGACATCCGTGCGGCCGCGCAAATGGACGAGATCGGGTATCTGCATAAAAGATTCAACAGCATGATCCGAAATATCGAGCAACTGATCGATGACAATTATAAGAAGCAGATAGTAATCAAGGATACGGAGTACCGGGCGCTGCAGGCGCAGATCAATCCGCATTTTCTCTACAATACGCTGAATTCAATCAACTGGATGGCCCGGATGCGCAGCGATGAGGTCATCTCAACCATGGTGGAGTCCCTCAGCCAGCTGCTCCGGGGGGCGATGGATAACAAGCGTACCATGGTGACTGTGCGGGAGGAGCTTGAGCTGATTACCAGCTATATGTATATCCAGAAGGTGCGCTACGGCAAGCGGATTGATTTCAGCACGGAGGTGGACAGCGGGGCAATGGACAGTCTGATTCCGAAGTTCGCACTTCAGCCAGTCGTTGAAAATGCGGTGTACCATGCCGTAGACCAGACAGCCGGGGTGTGCCATATTACCATTCATTCTGAAGCCGTTAATAACGGCCGTGACTTGGTCTTTGCCGTCAGTGACGACGGGCCCGGCATCGGCGCGGATTATCTGGAGCGTCTGCGGAGTCTGGACTATGAGGCCAAAGGGACAGGAATCGGCCTGCGGAATATCCATGAGCGGCTGCAGCTGGCTTTTGGCGGGGAATATGGCATTGGCATGGAGAGCGAGCCCGGCAAAGGAACCTGTGTGCGGATTACGATACCTAAAGGAGGCAGCGGCGATGTATAAAGTACTGCTCGTTGATGATGAGGAGCTGGTGGTGCAGGGGATTTCGAGCCTGATTCCCTGGGAGAAGAACGGGTTCCGGCTGCTTGAGCCGGCCTATAACGGAGCGGAGGCGCTGGAGCGGTTCCGCCGGGAGCCGGCTGACATCGTCATTACAGATATCCGCATGCCGCTGATGAACGGACTGGACCTGATCCGGCAGCTCAGGGCAGAGTCTCCGCACACGGAGTATATTGTGTTGTCAGGTTACGGCGAATATGACTATACAAGCGAAGCGATGGCCCAGGGAGTGAAGCATTATCTGCTGAAGCCGAGCAATGAGATGAAAATTCTTGAGGTTCTCCACACCGTGGCCGCCGAGCTGAAACGCCGGTCAGAGCATGCGGAATTTGTGGAGCGGCTGCAGAATGATTTTAAAAAGGTGCTGCCCCATGTAAAAGAACAGCTGCTGCGCGATATTGTGCTCACCGGCATGTACAACAAGCAGGACTGCGATTATTTCATGGATCTGTTCATGATCGAGCAGCAGCTGTTCAAGCTGGTGCTGTTTGGCTTCCACGGGGAAACGGAGTATATTCATAAATTTGCGCTCAGGAATATTGCCGGAGAGGTGTTCAGGGACGAGGGGGCCTATCTAACGACAGTGGTGCGGGACCAGATGCTCCTGCTTGTAAAGGCTGTTGATTTCGGACAGCTCTCGGCAAAGGTCAAGCAGGTTCAGCGGATTTATAAAGCTTATTACAAGCTTGAATGTTTTGTAGCCGTCAGCAATGAAGGGGGCTTCACAGCCATCCGCTCCATGTACGATACGGTGAGACGCTGCCTGAGCTTTGGACTGTCTTTTCAGGAGGGCTTTATTGTGACTCCGCAGGATGTGCCGGATGCCGAAAAGGAGCTTCCAGTCGATGCAGCCAATGTATCGGAACGGCTGGTGCTGGCTGTCCGCGCCGGTAATGCAGCGGAGATAAGGGACACGCTTAATGAAGCGGGGGGACTGCTGGGAAACGGTGTACATGATGCAGCGGCTGCACGGAAATTATGCCTGGAGCTGTTTCTGGCGGTGATCCGGCAGAGTGAAGGAGGGCTGGATGAGTATGTCACCGCAATTCCGCAGCTGTATAATATGCCTTCCCTGCGCGAAGCCTTTCAGCTGCTGGAGGAAACGGCGCTGGAGCTGGCTGCACGCCATTCCGGCCGGACAGCTAAACGGCAGAATGATCTGATCGACTCCGTGCTGCGGATCGTGCAGGATAATCTCGGCAATCCCGATTTATCGCTGAAGTGGATCGGCAGTGAGCTGCTCTATGTAAATGTCGATTATCTGGGCAAAATGTTCACCCGGAAAACCGGCAGTAAATTCTCCGGTTACCTGCTGCAGCTGCGGATGGAATCGGCCAAAAGGCTGATGGAGCAGGAGCGGGAGCTGAGGATTTATGATATTGCGGTCATGCTGGGGTATCCGGAGGACGCCCAATATTTCTCCAAGCTGTTCAAGAAATATACCGGCATGACGCCGACGGAATATATGCGCGGAAGTGAGGGGCAGAAGCAGCAGCCTTTTTGAAAAAACTCGATTTCTTTCAGGAAGAACCTCTGTTTTTTCCATGTTGGAGAAGCGTGAAGCGGTGTATTTTAGATATAGAAACGTATTGCAGCATCCGGGCCCGGACAACACAGATACGTTCAGGTTACCAAATAACAACAATAGAGGGGCGCTAACCAATGAAGAGACGTTTTTCCAGTATGATGATTGCGGCTGCTGCCGGTATTCTTGCGCTGACCGGGTGTTCAGGAGGCAATTCCAATACGGCAGAGCCGGACGGAACCGCGCAGCCTGCCGGTCAAACGGCAAGCAGCAGTACACCGGATGCGGGCGGCGGCAATCTCCGGATCATCTGGTGGGGCAACCAGGAGCGGCATGATTTGACGTCCAAGGTGCTCGATCTCTACTCCAAGACCAACCCGGGGACTACCTTCACACCGGAATATCAGGGCTTTGACGGCTATTTCCAAAAGCTTACGCTGCTCGCGGCCTCCAACAATATGCCTGATGTCGTTAACTTTTACGTGGGCTCAAGCGATTCGAACCAGTTCCTGGACAAAGGGCTGCTGGAGCCGATGGATCAATATGTTGAAAACGGTACCATCAATGTTGCGGATATCGGGGAAAATACATTGTCCGGCGGAAGAGCCGCTGACGGCAAGCTGTACGGGATACCGCTTGGCGTTAATGCCAGGGTGATGATCGTCGATCCGGCAGTGTACGATAAAGCCGGCCTGACCATACCCGAGAAAGGATATGCAGACTGGGAAGCGCTGCATGAGGATCTGGGCAAGCTGAAGGAGGTTACCGGGGCTTACGGTGCAGACGATCTGTTCAACATCAATTTTACGCTTGCTTATTATGCCCGCCAGTTTGGCCAGACGATTGCAGCCGAGGAGACGGGAATCGGCTTTGACGAGAAGCTGTACACGGATTTCTTTACTTACCGGCAGGGATGGTCCAAGGAGGGGCTGATTCCCAAAATGGATGCCTCCCTGTCAGTCAAGAACCCGGAGGAATCCTTCCTGGTAAAAGGCCAGTCTGCGGTCATGGTCGCCTACACGAACCAGTATCCGGGTATTGTCAAGGCTGCGGGCAGACCGCTGCAGATGATTCTGATGCCTGGTCCGGATTCGGATAAAGCGATGGATGTGCGGCCGGGAATGCATTTCTCTATCTCGGTCAATTCCACCCAAAAAGAGGCGGCTGCCAAATTTATCAGCTATTTCGTCAACGATGTGGAAGCGAACAAAATCCTGAACGCCAACCGCGGCATGCCGGTCTCAAGCGCAGTGCGCGCTGCCCTGATGGAGCAATTCGAGCCTGAAATGAAGGCGGTAGCGGATTATATGGAAGTCGTAGCAGAGCATAGCGGACCGCTTGATCCGCCTGCCCCGGCAGGAGCGACTGAAATTGATAAGCTTATGGTGGATCTGGAGCAGCAGATTATGTACGAGCAGACCTCCATCAAGGATGCCTATGCGAAGCTGACGCAGGAAGCGGCGGCGATCGTAGCCAGAAACAAGCAATAACATACAACAGCGGCCGGCTCCTGATTACGGAGAAGCAGCCGGCCGCAGACAGGTGTGATGAAGCTAATGACACAAAAGGCCGTCAGAGCAGGTTATGAGAACGGGACCGGCTATCTGTTTATTTTACCGTGGATTATAGGCTTTACCGCATTTACGCTCATCCCGTTTGTAGCTTTATTCTATTTCGCCTTTACCGATTATGATCTCTTGTCATCACCCGGCTGGGTCGGGCTGGATAACTTTATCCGCATGTTCACGGTGGATGAGAAGTTCCTGACCAGCCTGAAGGTTACGTTCTTCTATGTGCTGACTGCGATTCCGCTCCGCCTTATCTTTGCTTTGTTCATTGCCATGCTGCTGAATATGAAGATCCGGTTTGTGGGCTTATACCGCACGGCCTTCTACATTCCCTCCATCATCGGAGGCAGTGTAGCGGTGGCGGTCATGTGGGGCCAACTGTTTGGCCTGAATGGGGCCGTTAACGGAATCATCGGCCTGTTCACCGGCACCAGCCCCAATACCTCGTGGATTGCCAATCCGGATACGGCACTGTGGACACTGATCCTGATGGCAGTCTGGCAGTTCGGCTCACCGATGATCATTTTTCTGGCCGGGCTCAAAAATATTCCCGATTCCTATTACGAAGCAGCGGTTGTTGACGGGGCGAACGGCTTCCACAGGTTTGTCAAAATCACGCTTCCCCTGCTGACCCCGGTCATCCTGTTCAATCTGGTGATGCAGATTATCGGAGGCTTCATGACCTTTACCCAGGGGCTTATCATTACGTCAGGCGGACCGCTGGACCGGACCTTATTCTATCAGCTGTATGTATACCGGCAGGGCTTTGAGTTTCTGGACATGGGCTATGCGGCGGCCTTATCCTGCTTCCTGCTGCTTATTGTTGCTGTACTGACCGCGCTTGTCTTTAAGTCATCCTCCG
Source organism: Paenibacillus camerounensis (assembly GCF_000723885.1). Lineage (GTDB taxonomy): Bacteria > Bacillota > Bacilli > Paenibacillales > Paenibacillaceae > Paenibacillus_AQ > Paenibacillus_AQ camerounensis. The sequence goes on along the minus strand of NZ_CCDG010000096.1, from coordinate 23,286 downwards.
CATGGGTACATTACGAGTCGAAAGGATAGCCGCTATGATGCCAAATACACAAAAGAATGCCAGCAGGCTGACGGTACATCTGGTATGCCTCCTGATCGGAATCGTCTCGCTGTATCCGCTTGTCTGGATGGTAGCCAGCTCCCTGAAAGAAAGCTCCCAGGTGTTTGTAAGTGCGCATTCGCTGATTCCGACCAGCTGGGATTTCGGCAGCTATATCAGCGGCTGGCGCGGGTTCGCCGGGATTACCTTCGGGACCTTTTTCAAGAATACCGTTATTATTGTCTGCTCCGTTGTGGCAGGGACGCTTGTCTCCTGCTCCCTGATTGCTTACGGCTTCGCCAGAATACCGTTCAGGCTGAAGGGCTTCTGGTTCGCAACCGTCATGCTGACGCTGCTGCTGCCGGGCCAGATTGTGCAGATTCCGCAGTATATCATTTTTTATAAAATAGGCTGGGTCAATACGTTCCTGCCATTGATTGTTCCGGCCTTTTTCGGCTCAGCGTTCTTTATCTTCCTGCTGCTGCAGTTTATCCGCACTATTCCCTATGAGCTGGATGAAGCGGCCAAAATTGACGGCTGCAGCCGGTTCGGTATTTTCTACCGGGTTATTCTGCCGCTGATCAAGCCGGCGCTGGTCACCGCAGCTATCTTTGAATTTTATTGGGCCTGGGATAACTTCTTCGGTGCGCTGATCTATCTGGGCAGACCTCAGCTGTACACGCTCAGTGTGGCCCTCCGGCTGTTCGCCGACCCGAGCTCCGGTACGGACTGGTCCGCGATGTTCGCAATGGCTACCTTGTCGCTCATTCCGCCAATTCTGGTCTTCTTCATATTCCAGCGCTATATTGTTGAAGGAATCAGCACAACCGGATTGAAAGGATAAGCCCGGCTGCTCCGGCAGCACAATAAACATGCGGTGCGCCGATAACAGCGTACCGCATGTTTTGCTTTTACCAGAATATCCGGCCCCGGTTACCCCTTCACCGCACCGATCATGACGCCCTTCTCGAAATACTTCTGCACAAAAGGATACACAACCAGAATCGGTACTGTTGCTACAATAATCGTAGCGTATTTAATCGTCTCCCCGATCATGAACTGGTCGGCAGAGCTGGCTCCGGTGGACATATTGTCGGTGGAATTGGCGATCAGAATCTCGCGGAGCACCAGCTGCAGCGGGAACAGGTTCCGGTCCTTCAGGAAAATGGAGGCATAGAACCATGCGTTCCACTTCTCTACTGCATAATAGAGGATCATAACGGCTACTACCGGCTTGGACAGCGGCAGGATGATCCGGAACAGGATCGTCAGATGATTAGCTCCGTCAATCTTTGCTGATTCCTCCAGGCTCTCGGGGATAGCCGAGAAGGAGGTACGCATGATGATCAGGTTGAACGTGCTGACTGCGAACGGAACAATGGTGGCCCACAGAGAGTCGATCAGGCCGACATTTTTGACGATCAGGTAGAGCGGAATCAGTCCGCCATGAAAGAACATGGTGAAGATAATCAGGAAGGTGAACAGATTGTTCCACATCACGTTCCGTCTGGATAATACGTAGGCTGCGACCGCAGTCAGGAACAGGTTGAGCGTGACTCCGACAACGAGAATGAACAGTGTATTTCCATACCCCTTGATGATGCCGGGATTGCTGAATACACTCTTATAGGCATCAAGGCTGAAGCCCAGCGGCTTAAACAGAAAGCCCTTGTTCGCAACCAGCTGCGAGGACTCACTGAAGGAAGCGAAGGTGACGTACAGCAGCGGATACAGGGTAACGATGACCAGCAGAATGAGTGCGGTGTTGATCATCCAGTCAAAAGCTTTATTCTTAAGGCCGTTTTCGGCTTGCATCATATTTTCCTCCTACCATAAGCTGCTCTTGTTGACCCTACGGCTGATATAGTTGGCCGAGATGAGCAGAATCAGATTCACAAGCGAGTTGAACAGGCCGACTGCCGAGCTGTAGCTCCAGCCGAATTCCAGCAGACCTTTGCGGTAGACAAAGGAGGAAATGACGTCAGCGGTTTCATAGGTAATTGGGCTGTAGAGCAGGATGATTTTTTCAAAGCCGACGTTCAGCATGTTGCCCATCCGCAGAATGAACATGATGGTGATCGTAGGCAGAATCCCCGGCAGCGTGATGTACAGCATCTGCTTCAGGCGGCTGGCACCGTCGATCCGGGCGGCCTCATATTGCTCCTGGTCGATGCCCGCAAGTGCGGCAATGTAGATAATGGATTCCCAGCCGATCTTCTGCCAGATTTCGGACAGGATATAGACCGGACGGAACAGGCCCGGCTTCTGCAGCATCGCGGCTCCGTCATAGCCGAACAGGGAGAATAGCGAGTTGATGACTCCGTTGCTGTTGGTGAAATCGGTAATCATACCGCAGATAACAACAAGCGAGATAAAATAAGGCATATAGGAAACGGTCTGAACGACCCGTTTGAAGGCCTGGTGTCTGACTTCGTTGATCAGCAGCGCAAGAATAATCGGAGCCGGAAACATGAAGATAATGGAATACACACTGATGACCACCGTATTCTTCAGAATGCGCCAGAAGTAATAGCTGGAGAAGAAGTCCTTGAAATGCTGGAGTCCGATCCAGTCACTGCCTATAATCCCTTTCATCGGTGAAAAATCCTTAAAGGCGATGACCGCTCCGTACATAGGTGCATAGTGGAAAATAACATAATAAAGCAAGACAGGGATCATCATAAAATACAGCAGCTTGTTCAGCTTAAAATCACGTATGAAGCGCTGTTTAAAGCTGTTATGCGAAGCCGTGGTTTTGTATCCGCTCATCGGTGCCAGTTTAGACATGGTTTTCTGCTCCTCCTCCTTAAAGGAAGCAGGGAGAGGATGTCTCCCGCCTGCTCCGTTATACCTTCTGGGGTCTAACGCTGCAAATACCGCTCCAGCGCCGCCTGTTTAATTTCGATTGCCCGGGAGAGCTTGACGGAATTGAGCTTATCCAGATACCCGTTGTAAGCTTCCAGCGGCTCAGTCCCCAGAATGATCTTCAGGGTCATTTCATCAACAAGGGTGTTCACATCCGCCATGATGTTGGCGAATTCTGCACTTTCCTCCGGGGTTGGGGTAACGAGCGGAATCTGGTATTTGGCCATATCCGTTTTTTGCCACGTTGCTACTGCTTCCTGCTGCTCAGGCAGGTTCAGATACTGCTCGGAGACCCCCTTGTCAGAAACAAAAGGCCCCATGGTATTGCCGCGGATATAGAGTGACATCGCCTGGGCCGGAGCCAGCTTCTCAGGATTGTTCATCAGCAGATCAGTAAATACGGGTACGCCGTTCTCAAGAGTATAGCTGACGCCTTCGGTTCCGAAGTTAAACAGCCTGTTGCCCGCTTCGCTGTAGCCGTAATCCAGCAGCTTTACTGCAAGCTCGGCATTCTTGGAGGTGGCCGAGATCGCTACCATACCGCCGGTGGACATGAAGTAATCCCGTTGTCCGAACTTAGGAGTTGTTCCTTTTTCGAGCACCGGATACGGCGCTGCTATAATTGAAGCCTTAGGGTCCTTTTCTTTGATGATCGGGGTCCATTTGCCGATGCCGCCGCCGGAGTTGCCCCAGGTTGCCCCGGTTGCGCCCGATGTAATATTCGCATCCATCACCTTGGAATCCACTGTAGCCACATCTTTATCCAGCAGCCCCTCAGCATACCATTGGCGGAACAGGCTCAGGAAATCCTTATAGCCCGGCTCGGCAGGGCCGAATTTAACCTTTCCGTCTTCCAGATAGAAGTCACGGGTAACGCCGAACGCACCTACAAAAGCGCCGTTGCCCAGTTCATTGAATACGCGCGGCTTACCGACGAAGGAGACCGGTGCGGCTGCCCCCTTTTTCTCCTTAAACGCTTTCAAGGTTGCTGTCCATTCATCGATCGTTTCCGGCACAGGCAGGCCAAGCTCATCCAGCCAGTCCTTGCGGATTACCGGGCCCTGGAAGGTCAGGAGAGATTCATCCCCGCGGATAAAAGGAAAGGCATAATGGCTTCCGTTATCGGTTTTGACCATTTTCTCGACCTCGGGATGCTCCTGCAGATACTTTTTGTAATTCGGAGCGTATTTGTCGATCAGGTCATTCAGCTCCAGAATGTAGCCATCCTTGATTGCTTTCTCCGGTCCGCCGGGGAAACCGAAAAAGTTATATTCCAGCATATCCGGCAGCTCACCCGATGCCAGCATGACGTTAAAGGATTCATCGATCTGGTTGGTTGGAGGCGCAGTGAAATCTACTTTGATTCCCGTCTGCTTTTGCCATTCCTGATAGAAGGGAACCTCAGCATGCTCTGATCTTACCCCGGTCAGCGCATTCGGCAGTGCTCCCCAATACGTAAGCGTCTTATCTGTCTTGATGGGATACGTCACTGCCGCAGCTTCTGTAGACGAGTCCGTGGATGGGGCGGCCTCCTTGTTCCCGCTGTTGCCCGAGCATCCTGTAAGCGCGCTTCCCGCCAGTAGGAATGTCATGAGCGAAAACATGATTGTTCTGCTTGCTCTTCTCATTCTTGTTAACCTCCCTGAGTGTGCTTCATTCGCTTATCTTTCTGAACCTGCCGTACGGCGGCGGCTCATGCCATAACTATAAGGTTGGTCCGGCGTGACTGTACATGCGCAGTATATCCAATGGGATTGAAACCTGCAGGTTCAGCATCGGCAAAATAGACAATGGGATAGGCGAATGGGGTTCGGGGGCCTTTTTTCGCCTAAAGCAGTATAAAAAATCCCCGTCCGCCATACAGGATGGCAGGCAGGGAAGGGAGGCGTCAACCATCGATGGTCTCTTTATATTTGCCGGGGGTGATGCCCTCCAGCTTCTTGAACGTACGGATATATGTGCCGACATCATTGAAGCCGGATTTCTCCGCCGCCTCCTGGACGGTCAGCCGTTTATCCGCGATCAGCTGCTTGGACCAGTCAATCCGTTTCTTGTTGATTGTATCCAGCAGACCTTCACCGGACTGCTCCTTGAACAGCCGGGACAGGTAGGTGGGCTTCATATCAAACTGCTGGCCGAGCTGGGAGACGTTCAAGCCGGGATCAGTATAATGTTGATCGATAAAAGCGGATACTTCGCTGATCAGCTCCGTCAGTGCCCGCTGGCGGTTCTCCTGGACATTCTGCAGGCGTCTGGCCCCGGCGTAATCACAGACCTCCCTCAGCATACTCTCCAGCTGCTCCTGCATTTCTGAAAGCGTCTCGGAGGAGGAGAGCCTGTCAATCATTTTGGGATTCTGAGTCAGGATATTATCCCGTCCCGCGCCAAGCTCGCCCATGCTTTTAATCAGTGCACCGGCCAGGTCGAGAATGAGACAGCGGGCGAGCGGCAGCTTGACCGGGTGAGCCGAGAAATTCATCCGCACAATTTCATCCAGCGCAGCCTTGGCTGCCGGGAAATCCCCGACCTTGACGTAATTGATCAGCTGCTGCTCGCTCTGAAGCGGGAAATAATAACCGGAATCAGTATCGGCCTGGATGCTGTACTGCTGAATATCCTCATAGGCGAGAATCTCCTGCTTACCCATGACCAGCTTATATTCCATAGCCTCCAGCGCTTCCTGATAGGCCTGGGGAATCTGCTCCAGGCCGCTGTGAACCCGGCTGATTGACACAGTAATATAGATGCTATAGGTTTGGGCGAGGAATTCCTGGGCGGACCGGGCTGCCTGGAGCAAATCCGCTGCCTGCTCTTCCGGGGGAAGCCCGGACAGGCTGACTAGGCAAGGCATGGCGTCATCATTTTCAACCAGGTAACCCCGGTGTTTGACATTCACCAGCTCCTCCACTACATTCCACACGATAAAATGCAGCAGCCGCAGCTTTTCCGCAGCCGTCTTTCCCTGAATCCTTTCCAGAAAAATATCCACATCCTCCAAGTAGAGCAGGAGAATCCCGAAATCCTCCGACAGCAGGCGGATATCAAAGGCAGTCAAAGCTTCAGCCAGCGGAAGCTCATTGTCCCGTTTGCCTTTGAACCATTTCAGCATATAGCCGGAGCGCAGGCTGTGATGCTGTTTTTTCATCTCCAGCATCATGTTGTCCATTTCATTCAGAGTACTGTCCACAGCCTGCTGGATAAAATGAAATTCGTTCGTTGCTTTCTCCCGGAGAGCCGCTTTATTGTTGAAAGCGCCTACAATTTGCCGGAGCGGATTATAATTTTTGCGCAAAAAGATGTAGGTGAGACAGCCGCCGCCAAGCAGACTGGCCAGAATACTGATAAAGGTCAGCTTGCGGACAAGCTCCGCCTTTTTCCAGTACACCTCGCTGGGAACAAGAGAGATATAACTAAGATTGGATACCCCGGACTGGATGGAAAACACCTCGTATTGCCGTCCTCCCGACTCCCAGATGAACATGCCGCCTGACTGGGTATCAAAGGGAAGCCTGGCGGGAAGCTCCTCACTAGAGCTGGATACCAGCACATTATTATCGGAGTCTGCTATCAGCACATGCCCCTTGCTGAAAGCCTCAATGTTAAGCAGGGAGGTAAGGATATTGGATTTGTCGATCAGGATAACGTTGGCACCCGACGGTTTGCCCTCCTCGTAATCATAAGTGCTTACGTAGGCAAGGGCATCCACAGAAACGCCGTTCTCATTGTTGCGCTTCACGGACACGAAGCCCTTGAACCTTTGGCGCTGCAGAATATCCGTCCATTCCTCGTAGCTGAGCATACTTGATTTGTGGTGCTCATTGTAGGCAAACCTCGAACTCCGGTATACGCCGGGAAGCAGGACGGTTTCTCTCGCTGCCAGGTAGATATAGAAAAGGTCCGTTTCGCCGTAAGCCGACTGATAGAGGGACATATCCTTGGTGGCATCGTACAGATCATACATGTATTCTTCCGGAAAAATAGCATACTTGTGCTGATCGACCAGCTCCCGGAACTTGGTATTCCAGCTCAGCTCAAAATCAAGCCGGTTGACCGCTTCAATCTGCTTGTCCATCAGCTCTCTTAATTGCCTGAGCAAGGAATTGTTAGCCAGGTGGATCTCGTCAGCCAGCATCCTGCTGGACTGGTAATAGACAATCGAGCTGAGCATGACCGGCAGCAGCAGCACAGCCAAATAAGATAAAGTCCAGGTGAGCAGCACGCTGCGGCTGGCCCACCAGCGTTTGTTTGTTTTCCCCATCCGCATTCTCCTGTCGGCACTTCCATTCTTTGACATGGTTTATTGTACAGGGACGCCCGGCGGATTACAATCGACATTCTGGAGGCAATTCTGCCGGAGCGCAGGCAAGGCTTACTCATAATAAATCGCATCATATGGAAATTCCAGCTTTTTCAGACGGTAATCCTTCGGGGTCATAGACATATAATCGCGGAATACCTTGCCAAAGTAGCTTGGGCTGTCAAAGCCGCACTCACGGCCGATTTCCTGTATAGACTGATCGGTGGTACGCAGCAGGGAGACGGCCGCTTCCACCCGCCGTTCCCTTAGATAGGCGAGCGGGGAGGTCTGCTCCGATTTCTGGAACAGCCGGCACAGATGATGCTTGTTGACCCCGCAATGCTCTGCAAGCAGTTCCAGAGTCAACGGCTCGGCGTAGTGCGTCCTCATGTATTTTTTGGCCTTTAGAATGATCGAGCTGGTAGCCGCGCTGATATCCTTGGAAATCTCACCGCTCGTCCGGACCAGAGTCAGCAGCCAGCTGTAGACCTGGGCGGAGAGCAGGTATTTGTCGGTCACCTTATCCTCGCCGATGGCCCGCAGCAGCTCCCATAACGCTGTAATCAGCGGGGAATCTGCCTCTCTGCGGATGACATGGCCCTCCTGGGCGATAATCATATCCCAGATCCGGGCTGCTTCAGCTCCTCTGATATTCAGCCAGAGAATTTCCCAGGGCTGGCTGTCCGGCGTGTAAAAGTAGCGGTAATTGCCGGGAACCTTGACCAGAAAGCCTGAGCCTTTAGTCAGCGGAATAAGCTGCTGGTCCACCTCGATCCAGCCCTGCCCGCTGAGCGTATATTGAAAAATGACATGCCCGGAGTCCGGGCGCTCATTGCCGTCAAAGCTGTATTCAGCATTTCTTATCCTCTGCCACCCGATGGAGCTTAGCATCAAGATTGAGATATCATCGTTATGAAAAGCATATGCCGAAGGCTCAGTCACCGTTCATCCTCCTGAATCTAAAAAGTCAATACTGTTATATTATAGCGCACAACTTTTAGATTGTCTCCGGCTGGCTCCGCAGGTAAGATCGGAATAGAAAAAGGAGTGATTTCAATGTCAACGCATGAACAGCTTATCAGGCTGCTTCCGGGTGAATTCTGGTGGGGCGGACGTGCCGCAGACGGCAAAAGCATGCCTTACGGACAGGAGCTGTTCCGGGCAGATCTGGACCAGCATCATAACGGTAATCAGGCCAGTCCGCTGCTGCTCTCAAGCCTGGGAAGATATATCTGGAGTGAAGAGCCCTTTGCATTTCTTTTTGAGGACGGGTCTGTAACGGTAACAGGGAAGGGGGAACTGATAGCCGGTGAGGGCTGCGGCAGCTTAAAAGGGGCGTTTGAGCATGTGTCCCGCAGCTATTTTCCGCCAGCCGCCGGCATCCCGGAGGAGCTGCTGTTCACCGCTCCGCAATATAATCTGTGGATCGAGCTGCTGTACGAGCCGACCCAGGAAAAGGTGCTGCAGTATGCCCGCAAGGTGCTTCAGCACGGAATGCCGCCGGGCGTCATCATGATTGATGACAACTGGCACGAGCCTTACGGCACCTGGACCTTTCATGCCGGAAGGTTCCCTGATCCGGGCCGGATGACCCGGGAGCTTCACGCCCTCGGCTTCAAGGTAATGCTATGGGTCTGCCCGTTCATCAGCCCGGATTCCCGCACCTTCCGTAAGCTGGAGCCTGCCGGAATTCTGCTGAAGAACCGGGAAGGCAAGACAGCCCTCCGGAAATGGTGGAACGGCTATAGCGCAGTTCTGGATTGTACGAATCCAGATGCGGTGAAGTGGATTCAGGAACAGCTGGATACCCTGCAGCGGCAGTACGGGATTGACGGGTTTAAGCTGGATGCCGGCGACGCCGAGTTTTATGAGCCGGATGACCAGGCGTTTGTTCCGGCTACCACGCGCAGCGGGCATAGTGAAGCCTGGGCCAGAGCCGGGCTGAAATACAGGCTGAACGAGTACCGGGCCTGCTGGAAGCTGGGCGGCCAGCCGCTGGTGCAGCGGCTGAAGGACAAGGGCCATGAATGGCAAGGCAACGGGCTGGGGGACCTGATTCCTGACGGGCTCGCCCAAGGGCTGCTGGGTTATGCCTACACCTGCCCGGATATGATCGGCGGGGGCGAGTTCTGCAGCCTGACCTCGGCCAGGATTGATCCCGAGCTGTTCGTCCGGTATGCCCAGTGCTCGGCGCTGTTTCCGATGATGCAGTTCTCGGCAGCCCCTTGGCGGGTACTGGATGAGGCGCATTTGGCTATCTGCGTAGAGGCAGCCCGGCTGCATGCACAGTTCGGCGGCGAAATCCTGGAGCTGGCCCGCCACGCCTCCGTCACCGGCGAACCGATTATGCGCCATATGGCTTATGAGTTCCCGGGCCAGGGCCTGGAGGCCGTTAAGGACCAGTTCATGCTGGGCAGCTCTGTTCTGGTTGCCCCGGTTATCCAAAAAGGCGGCAGACAGCGCCGTGTGATATTCCCTGAAGGCGTCTGGACCGGGGATGACGGCAGCACCGTTACCGGCCCGGCCGGGCTGGAAATCGAGGTGCCGCTCAGCCGGCTTCCTTATTACCGGAGGGATCCGTTAGACTGAAATAATGTCCATTTTTCCTGATAATAAGAGCATCTGTGTCCGCTAGGGCTAAATACAGCTTTTTCGCCTCGATGAATGTCCGGCCCTCAGGATAGCCGCCAACGTGTTTTGGTTAATAAATGGTATGTCTTTGGACAACCTATTACCTAATACGGAAGAAATGAGGCGATAAGCATGTCAACTTTGAACAATAGCCACCAGGAGGCTGTCGAAACGGTACGTAAGCTGATCAAGGGTATTGATACAGCGATGTTCACCACGATTTCACCTGAAGGTCTGGTGTCCCGGCCGATGAAGACGCAGGAGGTTGAATTTGACGGGGACCTGTGGTTCCTGACCAAAAAGGATACCAGCAAGTTCGGCGAGATTCTGCATGACCCGCGGGTGAATGTAGTATATGCCGATAAATCCTATGTCTCGATCCGCGGCGTGGCGAGAATTGTGGATGATGTAGCGAAGAAGAAGGAATACTGGAATCCGGGCTATGAAGCTTTTCTGAAGACCAGCTATGATGATCCGGAAGTGATCCTGATCCAGGTCCATGCCGAATCTGCGGAGTACTGGAAGAGCGGGAATCTTGCCGAGAAGGCGAGTTATATGTTCAAAAGAATAACCAATCAGGATACGGAAGACTCCAATCTTAATCAGACGGTTGAGCTGGAATAGTCCGAACCTTGAATGTAAAGGAGCCCCGCTGCAAAAGCGGAGCTCCTTTCTAATTACAGTAACTTGTAAGCATAACGTCAGATCTTAAACTGGTTCAAAATCTTCTGAAGATCATCAGCAAGACTGGCTAACGCCTGGGCCGAAGAGGATATTTCCTGCATGGAAGCCAGCTGCTCTTCGGTTGCGGCAGAAATATTCTGGGTGATAGAGGCGGAATCCCTGGCTACAGCGCTGACCTCGCTAATCGAATCATTGATGCCGGAGGACCCCTCGGCCAGCATCTGGATAGCTTGGGCAATGTCTGCAATCTGGTCCACAAAACGGCTCACGGCTTCTTCAATATTGTGGAAGGAACGGCCGGCATGATTAACAATGCTTAAGCCGGACTCTACTTCCTGTGAGGTTTTGTCCATGGTGGACAGGGTGATTTCCGTATCCTGCTGAATCAGCCGGATTAGCTGTGTAACCTGCTCTGCTGACCGGTCCGACTGCTCTGCCAGTTTTCTGACCTCTCCGGCGACAACAGCAAATCCGCGTCCGTGCTCTCCGGCTCTGGCCGCTTCAATAGAAGCATTCAGCGCAAGAAGATTAGTCTGTGCAGAAATGCCGGAGATCACACTGATGATCTGTCCAATCTCGGCGGAGCGGTGATTCAGGCTGGTGACTGCTTCATACAGGCTATGCACATTGGCGGAGATCGAATTCATCTGGGACGTTACTTCGTTAATGGCCTGGTTGCCTTCTGCAGACAACCGGGAAGCATGCAGCGCGTCCTGCTTCATCTGCTCTGTATTGCCGGCAATAGTCTGCGTGTAGCCGTTTATCTCCGTGATAGAAGCCGAGCTGCCTTCGACGAGTTGAACCTGCTTTTCCGTCCCGGTGGCAAGCTCCTGTACGGTCTCGGCAATATGTCCGCTTGCATGGCTGTTCTGCTCAGCGCTTGCGCTAAGCTGTTCGGAGGTGGAGGCGACGAAATGTGAGGATTCCTGGACGGTGCTGAAGATCGACTGCAGCTTGCCGGTCATTTCATTAAAGGAAGCGGATAGCCCGCCGATCTCGTCTTTGGAGACATAGCTGCTTTTCACGGTGAAGTCACCATGCTCAGCTTGCAGCAGCAGGCTTCTTACCTCCTTGACCGGTCTGACAATCATACGCGAGATCAGCAGGCCGAGGAGCACAAGCAGCAGGAGCGTACCCATCATGATAGATGAGGCAATAATCGTAATCCGGGTGACCCGGCTCTGATTCTCCGAATTGATTTCCCCGGCTCCATCAACCTTGGATTGCTGCAAGGCTTTTAGCGTGTCATTGACCAGCTTGCGCTGGGATTCTATTTCTTCTGTATAGACTATATAGGCCAGCTCATTTTTGTTCTGTGAGGCTAATTCAATGACCTGAAGTCTTGAAGCTTCGAGCACCGCAGCCTGCTCATGATACTGCGCTATAAGCTGACGCTCCTCTTCCCGGAGATGTGTCGCTTCAATCTCCCCGATCATACCGTCAATTTCCGCCCATGCGGAAATAATTTCTTCATTTAATTCTTTTATACGTTCAGCCTTTTTGGTCGTCAGCAGCTCAAGCGTATAGGCATCACTTGCTCTGGCGTTGATCCGGATCTGCATGACGGTTTTGAGCGGGATAAGATTCTCCTCGTACATTACTGTAGATTTATCGGCCATTATATTCGTATAGACCTGCCCGATTGTTCCGATGGTAAGAAGAGAAGCTGCACTCACCAGGATGAGAATCATAAGCTTTTTTGCAATACCCAGGTTTTTTAACAGTCTCATACAGGATGTCCCCTTTGTTTCTCTATAATGTTAATTATTTTAACTGAATATATATCGACAGAATACAGCTGTTTGTTGAGCAGATAAGGGGAATTCCAGACCTTCTGAATTAGCAGAATAAGAAAAAGGGTATTCATCCCCGGGACGGAGATAAATACCCTTTTTTGATCCAGTGGTATTGCTGTAATCAGCAGACTGTGTCTTGGAGCAAGCTTAGCGTTGTACTGCTCTCAGACGGTAGGTGCAGCTGGTGAAATCGCCGCGCAGATCGGAGACAACGAGCCCGATGCGCATCAGACGGTCGCCGCCGTAAGGTGTGCCGCCAAAGGCAGACTGGAACGGAGCAGTGCTGACAGCAGCTATATCCGCAGCGCCGTGGCTGTCAGAGCTGCCGGCAGCGCCGGTCTCAAGCACATAGTCCAGCTCAGGATCAAGCCCTTTTAGTGTGAGACGCGTTATTGGAGCGTTCGGCTTGGCAAGTACACGGAAATAGGCTACGAAGGCTTCCGTCTTATCTTCGCTGACGAACATCCAGGCGGTATCGCCGCTGCCCTCGAACGGGCTCAGCAGACGGTACATGTCCCCTTGCTGAACAAGTGTGCGGATCTCCTTGTACTGGGCAATCTGCTGTGCAGCCAGGCTCTTTTCTGCTTCGGTGAAGGCAGTCAGGTCCAACTCATAGCCGAAGTTGCCGCTCATGGCCACATCGCCGCGGATCGCAAGCGAGGTTGTCCGTTCTACCTGATGGTTCGGTACTGCAGATACGTGCGCGCCCATGCTGCTGGCAGGGTACACAATGCTGGTGCCGTATTGAATCGCGAGGCGCTCGATTGCATCGGTGTCGTCGCTGGTCCAGGTCTGCGGCATGTAGAACAGCATGCCCGGATCAAACCGGCCGCCGCCGCCGGAGCAGCTCTCGAACAGGATATCAGGGAAGCGCGCGGTTAGGCGCTCCATCAGATTGTACAGGCCGAGCATGTAGCGGTGTGCAGTTTCCTTCTGGCGCTCAGGACCGGCTGATGCTGAGACAACCTCAGTCATGTTGCGGTTCATATCCCATTTGATGTACGTAATCGGTGCGCTGGAGAAGACCGCACTCAAGGTTTCATACAGATAATCGCAGACCTCCGGACGCGAAAGGTCAAGGATCAGCTGGTTACGTGCCTCGGTCCGGCGGCGCCCTTCAGCGTGCAGGCACCAGTCCGGGTGCTTGCGGTACAGCTCGCTGTCCGGCGAGACCATCTCCGGCTCAACCCACAGGCCGAATTGCAGGCCTTCTTCGTTCACACGGCCGGCAAGATCAGCGAGACCGCCGGGCAGCTTGCGGCTGTGCTCGAACCAGTCGCCAAGTGAGCTGTTATCGTTATCCCGTTTGCCGAACCAGCCGTCATCGAGGACAAACAGCTCAATCCCGAGCGGTCCGGCTTCTTTGGCAATGGCGGTGATTTTGTCGGCATCAAAGTCAAAATAAGTCGCTTCCCAGTTATTGACCAGGATCGGACGGGCCTGCTCACGGTGTACGCCGCGGCACAGACGGGTCCGGTATAGCCGGTGGTACGTGCGAGACATGCCGCCTAGCCCTTCGCCGGAGTAAACCAGAATGGCCTCTGGAGTCTGGAAGGATTGGCCCGGCTCCAGCAGCCACGAGAAATCAAACGGGTTAATTCCGATATTCACACGGGTTGTACCGAACTGCTCCACTTCAGCAACAGCTGCAAAGCTGCCGCTGTATACAAGGCTGAAGCCGTATACTTCGCCGTTGTCTTCATCCGCACCCGGACGCAGCAGCGCCAGAAACGGATTGAGCTGATGGCTGCTTGAGCCGCGGCGGCTCTCCAGCGACACTGCAGCACCGGGAACAAGCGCGCGGCGCTGGATGTGACGCTCTCTCACCCAGGCTCCGCTAAGGTGCAGGGTATCGTAGGACGAATCGGCGAAATCAACCGAGGCGCTTAGCGCCTGCTCCAGCCGCAGCGGCTCTGTGCCGTTATGCTCGAAGTGTACGGAGCGGGCAATTGCACTGTGACCGGCAAAGACGGTGTACAGCAGCTTAACAGTAAGTCCGGCGAAGTCGTCCTTCAGGGTAAGCTCCAGTGTCTGCGCTTCTTCATCGCTTTCTGCATAGACAGCGGGAAGCCCTTCAAGAACCGGCTTACCGGAAGAAATCGCGTAGCCTGCATATTTAAGTTCTGTGATTCGGCTGCCGTCGGCAAGCCGGGCCTGGTAGGCTGGACGGCGGAAGTCACTTGTTCCATACTGCGGATACTCCTGCGGCAGGGCATCCAGCGACAGGGAAGGCTTACCCGGCACCGGATTCGGGGAAAAGGACGACCGCTCGCGTAGCTGGAGGGCATCAGTCAGACTGCTGTCATGACGCAGGCGTGATCCCCAGTATACATGGGAAGGATAACCTTCCACGAGCTGGATAATATAGCTGGTATCCTTGGACTGCAGGTGAAACAGGCCTGACGCTTCTTCAACGTAAATGTTCATGCTCATGTTATTAACTCTCCTTAATTTAAGTAATGATGATGTCTATTCGGTGTAATTATTCCGATGCCCCGCAGGTTCCCCGGATGATAAGCCTGGTGCCGATAATGGTATGCGACGGTGCCTCACGGCCTTCGAAACGCTCGGCAAGCAGCTGGACAGCAGCCTTACCCATCTGTTCCGGGTAAGCGCGGATGGTGGTCAGCGGCGGCTGGACGTAAGCAGCCATCTCGATATCGTCGAAGCCGACGATGGCCATCTCCTGCGGCACCTGCACGCCATGCTCGTGCAGCGCCCGCAGGGCACCGACGGCGAGCGGATCGCTGGCTGCGAAGCAGGCTGTCGGCCGTTTGCCGCCGGAGAGCAGCTCGTCCATCATCCGGTAGCCGTCGGCGCTGCTCCAGCTGCCGGTGCGGATCAGCGTAGGATCATAACAGCCTTGCTGCTGCATTATCCGCGCAAAATGATGAGCCCGGCGCTCGCCGCCGTCACCGCCGCCGATAAAAGCGATATCGCGGTGGCCGAGGGCAAACAGATGACCGAGCGCCTGATCCACCGCCTGGCGGAAATGCGTCCGCACGGAATCATAATCGGAACGCTCCTGATACTGGTCTACAAGCACGATTGTATCCGGGTCATCATGCAGCCCCTTGAGATCGTTCGGATCGAAGCCGCCTACAACGATAAGGCCGTCGCCGGGCCGCAGCATATGCTGCGGCGCCCGTCCGCGCAGCGTCTGATCAAGCCGGATGCCCAGCTCTTCACAGCGCAGCTCTACCCCGCGGCGGATCGAGCCGTAATACGGGTCATCCCGTTCTTCTTCAGGAGAGCACCAGAGCAGAAGCGAAACCTTCTTGGCGCTGAGCTCGGTATCCCGTTTCAGCTGCTTAAGCCTCGCAGGCTTGTAATCAAGCTGCTCCGCAACAGCAAAAATCCGGGTCCGCGTATCCTCGCTGACAGACAGGGACAGGTCATTATTTAACACCCGTGATACGGTGGCTGCCGACACTCCAGCCTCGCGGGCGATATCTTTAATCGTTGCCAAGCTGCTCCCGCCTTTTTTAGTTAATAAATTTACTAAATATTATTCACGCCTTTATCCTACCATCCGGATGGCGAATTTTCAAGCAGACTTTTAGCGGGGCCGGCTGGAATCCGTTGTGATGACGGCTTCTAAAGCCGGGATGATTATGTTACCATGTTGAATATTCATTTGAGGGCGGAGGAGAACCGGCGTGAAGATTACAGCACTTATCGGGAGATGGTTTGGAAGGCTCCGCTTTAAAAGTAAGGTCATTGCTATTTTTCTTCCCCTGCTAATCTTGTCTTTGCTTATTTTGGGCGTATTGTCCAGTCATTTATTCAGCCGCTCGCTGATTGAGCGGACAACACGCAATGTAGCGGATGAATCGCAGCTGATTCTGTCGCGCACCGATTATATTCTGCGCAGTGCCGAGACTGCAGCCAATATTATGGTTACGAATATCAACAGGCTGTATGAAATGTATCCGGGTGTGCAGACGGTTCCGCTGGAGCAGGTGCGTTTTGCCAACCTCATGCAGAGCCGGCTGTCTACGGACCTGTCAATTTTCCGGGAAGTGGGGGCGGCGGTGTTCGTCAGCAATGACGGCACTGTGTACCCATCGTATACCTCCGGCGTTAATGAGGAGGGCCTTGCCGCGAGCGGCATGCTGGAGCAGGTGCTCACTTCGGACAGCTATGGCGTTTCCCATTGGTTCGGGATGGAGCAGCGGAGCTACCTGACAGCTGATCCATCATCGCCTGTACTGACACTGGGCAAAATGGTCATTAACATCGGCAGCGGCGAGCCGCTGGGAACGCTCTTTCTGATGGTTGATGAGGAGCAGCTGTCGGCATTTCTTAAGTCAAGCGATCCGGCTGCACCCAAAGCTTATTATTTCATGGATGAGCGGGGGCGGATTGTAGCCGCAGCGGACAAAAGCAGTCTGCTCCAGCCGGTGGAGCAATCGGTAGCAGCGGAGATCGGGGCGGCCGGCGGCCTTGCCGGTCAGGCCAGCTTTTCCTATCAGGAGAGAGGGAATCTGGTCACGGTCAGTCATTACGGCCGGATGAACTGGGAGCTGATTAACGTTGTTTCCCTTAAGCTGTTGACAGCGGATGTGCAGCAGAATGTGCGGCTGACTGCGCTGGTCGGGGCGCTCTGCCTGATTTTTTCCCTGTTTGGGGCCAATCTGCTCTCGCGGAAGGTGGCAAGTCCGCTGGAACGGCTGACAAGGGCGATGCGCCAGGTAGTGAGCGGAGACCTCCGTCCGGTTCCCGCGGCTAAGACGGAGGACGAGATCGGTACCATTGCTGAGGCATTTAACTTCATGGTCGGCCGGGTTGGAGAGCTGCTGGACAAGGTAACCGAGGAGCAGAACCGTAAGCGTGAGTATGAGCTGGCTCTGATCAGCGCGCAGATTAAGCCGCATTTTTTGTATAACACACTGGATACCATTTATGTGCTGAATGAGCTGGACCGCAACGAGGAGGCACGCGATACGACCAAGGCGCTGGCAGATTTTTACCGGATGGTGCTCAATAAGGGGCGGGAGCTGATCATTCTCGAAAAAGAAGCCCAGATTACGGACGATTACCTGGCAATTATGCAGATCCGCTACCCTGACGTATTCCGTTATGAGATTGATATCCCGCCCGGGCTGTCGGGAACCCCGGTTCCGAAGCTGTCGCTGCAGCCGCTGGTTGAGAACGCTATTTACCATGGCCTGAAAAAGAAGGGGAGCAAGGGCTTCATCCGGATCCAGGCCGGGATAGCCGGGGGCAAGGTAATCGTTACTGTAACAGATAACGGTGTGGGTATGGATGAGGAGCGGATTGAGGCGGTTATGTCCGGATACTCTCCCGGGGAGGAGACCCGGTCAATCGGCACATACAGTGTCCGGCAGCGGCTGAGCCTGTACTTCGGTGAGGAATATGGCCTGAGCGTGCGGAGTGCCGCCGGTGAGGGAACGGTTGTAGAGCTGGCATTGCCGATGCTTGGAAATGAAAAGAGGGATGTGCACGATGTACAAGGTGATGATTGTTGATGACGAGCCGCTGTTCCGTGATTTTTTGAGGCTCAAAATGGACTGGCAGCGCTTGGGCTTCGAGGTATGCTGCGAGGCCAGGAACGGGCAGGAGGCGCTTGTGGAAGCGGAGAAGCACCGGCCGCATCTGGCGCTAGTCGATATTAATATGCCCTTTATGGACGGAATCGAGCTGGCAGGCAAGCTGAAGGACCGCTTTGAGCGGATCGTGATTGTGTTCATTTCGGGGCACAATGAATTTGAGTATGTACAGAAGGCGGTCCGCACAGGTGTGCAGGATTATCTGCTTAAGCCCTTCAACGAAGCGGAAATGACGGAGATGCTGGAGCGCATCCGGCCGAAGCTGCCGCGCTTGTCCGGCGGACGGGAAGCGGTGCAGCAGGCGGCAGACGGCAGCGGGACGGCGGAGCACGCCTCCGGACAGGATATGCCTGAGCTGGGCTCGGTGCGGGATGCCATCGTGCTGGGCCTGCGCATGAAGGATGCCGATGTGCTGGAGGAGGTGCGCAAGGCAGTCAGCCAGCTGCGCGGCAGTACCTGGGGAGACGAATATGCAGACGCAATGATGATGGGGCTGCTCTCGCTGGCATTGACCTTTGCCGGGGAGCGCGGATTTTCGTACAGCCGGGTCTGGGACAGCGGTGAAGACAAAGCACCCTATGACAGGCTGAAGGCCTGTGTCTCCTGGGATGAAGCGGAGGAATGGCTGACCGCCCTGTACCGCAGGGTGATCCAGCTGACGGAGGACGTGAAGCCGACCAAGGCCTCGAATCTGTTCAACGCCGCTATCCGCTATATCGAGCAGCATTATGCGGATGCGGAGCTATCGGCTGAGCAGGTGGCAGGCGGCGTCTTTGTAGACTCCAGTTATCTGCGCCGCGTCTTCCGCAAGGAATCCGGCCATTCCATTGTCGACCACGTCACCCATATCCGCATGAAAAAAGCCCGTGAGCTTCTGCTCGGCGGCAACCGCAGGCTGGCCGACATCTCCGAGAGTGTAGGCTATGCGGACCCGAGCTATTTCAGTAAAAGCTTCAAAAAGCGCTTCGGTGTAACTCCGACCGAATATGAGCAGCTGGTGCGGAAGTAGCCCGGGGTGCCGGGCGGGGGCGGCGATTGTACCTGCTGGCGGATATAATCTGGTGTGAGGCGATTGAACCTGGCTGGAAAAAGTATTCAGCCTGCCAGGGGGCGGCGCACCAGGCTTATTCTTCTCATGCCAAGTCACAACCGCTCCGGCTGTCTGCAGCAGCCCCCTTAGCTCCCGTTTTCCGTGCCCAGGGGCGGAATGAGAGGCACAAATGCCTTTGATCCCGCCGAAAGCGGGCCAGTTGGCGAAATGAGAGGCACAAATGCCTTTGATTCCGCC
The DNA here is from genome assembly GCF_000723885.1 of Paenibacillus camerounensis. GTDB lineage: Bacteria > Bacillota > Bacilli > Paenibacillales > Paenibacillaceae > Paenibacillus_AQ > Paenibacillus_AQ camerounensis. The sequence continues at coordinate 4,113 of NZ_CCDG010000096.1, read as the reverse complement.
GAAAGCGGGCCAGTTGGCGGAATGAGAGGCAAAAATGCCTTTGATTTCGCCGAAAGCAGGCACGTTGGCGAAATGAGAGGCACAAATGCCTTTGATTTCGCCGAAAGCGGGCCAGTTGGCGAAATGAGAGGCACAAATGCCTTTGATTCCGCCGAATTCGGGCCAGTTGGCGAAATGAGAGGCAAAAATGCCTTTGATTCCGCCGAAAGCGGGCATGCTGGCGGAATGAGAGGCAAAAGTGCCTTTGATTCTGCCGAAAGCGGGCCAGTTGGCGAAATGAGAGGCACAAATGCCTTTAATTCCGCCGAATTCGGGCCAGTTGGCGAAATGAGAGGCACAAATGCCTTTGATTCCGCCGAAAGCAGGCACGTTGGCGAAATGAGAGGCACAAATGCCTTTGATTTCGCCGAAAGCAGGCACGTTGGCGGAATGAGAGGCATAAATGCCTTTGATTCCGCCGAAAGCGGGCCAGTTGGCGGAATGAGAGGCAAAAGTGCCTTTGATTTCGCCGAAAGCAGGCACGTTGGCGAAATGAGAGGCACAAATGCCTTTGATTCCGCCGAAAGCGGGCCAGTTGGCGGAAGGAGAGGCAAAAATGCCTTTGATTCCGCCGAAAGCAGGCCAGTTGGCGGAAGGAGAGGCAAAAATGCCTTTAATTCCGCCGAAAGCGGGCCAGTTGGCGGAATGATCTCGTCACTCCATAGGGGTGGCTTTTCTTTTTGTCCCGTTTTTTACGGGTAATGCCCGTTTTGTGCCTTAAGATCAGCAGCGGCCTGAGGCTATAATGTGAATGTAGCACGCACAGCCTAGCCTAAAGACATATACTCGCACGAGGGGGAAACAAAATTGAATAATCAGCGCAAACGTTTAAGTGCAATCATGATAACGCTTTCCATGACACTGGTGCTCTCGGCCTGCGGAGGAGGCAATACGGCTTCCAATAATAATCCGGCAGCAGATACAGCGGCAGAGGGCGGTGCGGTCAAACTGAAGGTGTATGCCCAGCATTTTGACGATGACACCAAAGGGCCGTTTGATTATGCGGTGGCCGAGCTGCAGAAGGAAATGCCGGAGGTGGAGATCGAGCTTGATCCGGCGGTGCAGGACGGCAACCAGAAGCTGAAGACCTATGCCGCAACCGGGAACATGCCTGATATTTACTTCACGGACTGGGCGACACTGCAGACTTTTGCCAAATCCAAAAATGTAGAAGTGCTTGATGATTACGAAGCCACCACCGATTACAAAAACAGCTTGAACCCCGGCGTAGAATCGCGCCTGATTGCCCCGGACGGACATGTATACGCCTATCCCGATACGGGCATTGAATTCCAGGTGATCTATTACAACAAAACCATCTTTGAAGAATTAAGCATTGCCACCCCAATCAAGACCTACGATGAGCTGGCGGCTGCAGCCGGCAAATTGAAGGAAGCGGGCTATGTGCCGATGTCGATCTTTGCAAAAGAAAAATGGATTACCTCCGCGTTCTACAACGGTCTCGTAACCCGTGAGGAGGCTGCCGGCTTCGGCGCATTGGATGAGCAGGGGCTGGCAGAGCTGCCGCAGTCGTTCGTAACAGCAGCCCAGCAGCTCGAAAAGCTGCAGCAGGCCGGATTGTTCGACGCGAACGCAACCAATACGAACTATGACCAGGCGTCCTCCCAATTCTACCAGGGGCGTGCAGGTATGTTCGTCAACGGCCAATGGGAAATCTACAGCTCGGCTGAGAAGCTCGGTGACCAGGTAGACTGGATGTACTGGCCGGCTAAGGACGAAGCCACGTACGAGGCGTCCAAATATAACATCGCGGGAGCAGGCTCCCCGCAGGGCTACGCTGTATCTCCGGCAAGCGATAACAAAGAAACCGCAGTTAAGGTAGCCGCTTTCCTGGCAGCCAAATCAGCCGAGTATAAATATACCCAGCTGGGCAGCCCGATCGTTTCGCCTAAAACCGATAAGCCAATCGCATCCGATGTACCGGTTATGATGCAGCGGATCGCCGATGAGCTGCTGCCCAATGCCAAAGAATATGCGAAGCTGCTGAGCAATACCCAGATTCAGAATGCCATCAATGACAACACGCAGAATATGCTGGTAGACGGCTTTACTGCAGAGGATTTTGTAACCAACCTTAACCGTACGCTTAGTAAAGAAAATCAGTAATTTAAGGAACTCTGATACAGTCCCGACCCTGTGGCCCTTGCCCCGGGGTCAGGCTGTGACAGGAACTTGGAGGGAAAGAACCGCATGAATAAATACTTGGGAAATAAACCGGCACTGGCGCTGTTTCTGCTCCCTGCCCTGCTGTTATACAGTGTTATCCTGATCTATCCTGTGCTGCAGTCGGTAGTTCGCAGCTTCTATGACTGGGACGGGCTGAGCACCGCAACCTTTGCGGGCCTGTCCAATTACCGTGAGCTGTTCGGTGATCCGCTGCTGGCAACTTCGCTTAAGAACGGTGGACTGTTCGCTCTTGTACTTGCTGTATTCCAGATCGGGCTGGGTACCATACTTGCGCTGGTCTGCGCCAATCCGAAGGTCCGCGGACGCAAGCTGCTGAAGACGGCTTATTTTATCCCCGTAGTTCTGTCGGTGACCGTTGTCTGCCAGCTATGGATCGCGATGTACGACCCGACGAACGGGCTGGTGAACAAGCTGTTTGATGTGCTGGGCATTCCTTATCAGCAAAACTGGCTGGTTTCGCCGACACAGTCGATTATTGCGATTGCTTTTGTCAACGCCTGGCAGTTCATGGGCTATCAGTTCTCGCTTTTGTACGCGGGTGTTAAAGCTGTACCTGAGGACTACTTCGAGGCTGCGACAATAGACGGCTGCGGTAAATGGCGGGCGCACTGGCATGTCACCCTGCCGCTGATGCGCGAGACATTCAAGTTTTGCTTCACGATCGCGATTACTTCCGGTATCGGAGCCTTTGTACAGATGCTGATTATGACCAACGGCGGACCGGGTACGACCAACTATACGTTGACCTTTATGATTTACCGGTATGCTTTTATGGAGAGTAACTATGGTTATGCCTGCGCTGTATCGGTTCTGCTTGTTATGATCTCGCTTGTAGCGACTGTTGTCATTAACAAAGTATTCGACCGCGGACAGCATGCCTAATGGAAAGGAGCACAACATGAACTCAAAAACTGCATTCCGGTCCATCGGCAGCTTCCTGCTGCAAATTCCGCTGTGGCTGTACTTTATTGTCTCTGTCTACCCGCTGTTCTGGATGATCTCCTATTCCCTGAAAAATAATGACGAAATCTTCGTCACCAACCCGTTTGGCTTCCCGACCCATTTCCGGTTCGAGAACTATGTAAATGCCTGGACACAGTTTAACATTCCGCGTTATTTTATGAACAGCTTCATTGTATCTATTATATCTACATTATTTATTCTACTGCTGGCGCTGATGTTCGCTTTTGCGGTAGCCCGGATGCAGTGGAGATTCCGCTCGGCGGTCAGAACGTATATGATTGTCGGGATGTTCATGCCGCTGCAGGTAATTATGATACCTTTGGCCATTCTGGTGCGTGATTTCCACCTTACTAATACCTATGGGGCGCTTATCATTCCCTACATAGCCATTGGTCTGCCCTTCTCAACAATGGTATTCTACGGATTCCTCGTGAGCATTCCCCGGGAAATAGAGGAGGCGGCCTGCATTGACGGGGCCAGCATCTACCGGCTGTTTGGGCAGGTTATTCTGCCATTGGCGCTTCCGGCGATTGCTACCATTGCGATTTTCCAATTCCTGAACAACTGGAACGAATTCACCTTGGCTTATATTTTGATATCCGATGAAAATATGAAGACACTGCCGCTCGGGCTGCTCTTTTTCCAGGGCTCTTACAGTACGGACTGGGGAGCGATGGGTGCAGTTATGACGATTGCATCGCTTCCTATGGTGCTCGTCTATCTGCTGCTGAGTGAGCAGGTGGAGCGGGCGATGACGGTGGGCTCGGCGGTAAAGGGCTGATTGTTCCGGAGGAATGCATTTTGCAGGACTAACAGCAGGATTAACAGGAGTGACAGAATTAACAGGACTAATATGATGTAAACCGGATTTTACGCTTGGGACGAATCATTAGAGGTCCGGTT
>NZ_CCDG010000095.1 GCF_000723885.1 Paenibacillus camerounensis | reverse complement strand
GCCATGACTTCCCCCTGCTTATTTCTAATAAAATCAGCTATGCAGTATGCTGCATAGCTGATTGCATTCTTATGTAGTAGGGCTCATGCTGCTTTTTTAGGATAAAGAAGATTATTAGAAGCTTTTGTTTTGGGCCGTTTTAATATTTTGAGAAAGCTCCTGATAACTATTCGAGACATTTTTCATGTGTGTACCAATGTTATCCAGTGCTTGACCAAACGATTCAAAGGTTTTTTGCATGCCCTTGACCTTCTCCTCAAACTCTTTTGCGGCTGCATCCTCCCAGATACTATTCAGCGTCGTAGCTGTCGTCACTATTTTTTTCATTAGAGCATCGTATTCCTGTTTTTGCCGCTTAATACTTTCTGCTTGTTGTGCCAATCCTTGATAACTGACTGTAACTTTGTCTGCCATTATAAACCGCTCCTTTATTGAATAGTTTTATATAAAAATGAACTTGCCAAACTTAATGGAATTTCAAGTTCATTAGTATAGCTCCGGTTCTACTTTATTTTATCGGCTCAGCAGGTCAGTAAATTTATATTATATCCCTTTAAAAGAATATTTTACCTAAATTATAATTTAATTTCATTTATTTCCCCTGCCCCATATAGTCATTCCGCACGGAAAAGTCGGATTCAAACAGGATAATGTCCCCGGAGGAAAAAGCGAAGTGCTGCCCCATTTCATCCGTATCCCCCGTCATCTGTCCTTCTATCGCCCACATGTTGGCTATCGGGGCCTTATAGCCCAGAATCCGCGTGCCGGCATCGCTATTTTTCAAGGTATAGATTTCGAACTTCACCAGAATGTAGCCCCCGGTAATAAACTCCTGCTCATGCCCGTCAAGCGCCCCTCCGTAATGATTCGCAAGCGACACAATGTCTGTTCCTTTGGGCAGGATGTATGGCGCGATCGGCAGGTTATATTCCCCGTACCAGTGCTGCACGCTGCGTACCGCGGCGATTGGGTTTACTCCGTTAGGGATATCCGTAGGACCTACCAGGGTCCGCGAGGTATAGGGCAGAATCTCCAAGTTATAGCCTGCTGCAAGCTTGGTTTTTCGCTTTTTGTACTGCTCATAGAACTTCGGCCAAGAGGTTTTATTCCGCTCCGCCTCTGTCAGGATGTAGTTATACTCATAGCTTGCTGCTGTTGACAGCTCACCGTCCGCTATATTCCGTAAGCCATCGGCGAGGCGATAGGTGCGGGTGTAGCTCAGCTTGGCCTTCGGGGAGCCCACGCCGATCATTTTATTGTCCGAACCGGAAATGTCATAGTACAGGTCAACCGGCACCGCAGTTCCTCCGGTCTTCGGAATAAAATAGAAGCTCGGCTCGATCCGGATCCCCTCTCCCGCCTGCCACAGATTCCCGATCGTACGGAAATCAAACAGAAACGAGTAGCCGTTATGCGGAACGGTCAATTGCTCCGTGGGATGCGAGCCTTTGCGGATTGGGAGATGCCACTGTGTTTGTCCGCTTAGAGCTGTTGGTGTGCCGTTCTCATCGTTACCTCCCGTATAATACATCGCTGTACTATGCCCGAGATTTCCGGTGCCCGTACGAAACACCTGTTCAAACCGGAAGTCGCCAATGTCCCAGATCCGAAAATCGAACAGCCGGCCGACCACCCCGACATTGAAGCTCTCCGAGGCACAATAATTCGGCAGATTCCCGTTCAGATTGTTCTCACATAGATCCGCCGTATCCGAAGGAGCATTGATTGCCCAGGACTGTGTATGAATGGTATAGTCCCCTTCGTTCACCCAGGTCGGCAGGGTAAAGGTCATGGACGGTGTCCCGACAGGGATATAGATCCAAGTGTTCTCCGGATAATACTGTCCCTCCTGAAACACGCCGAACGGAAACTGGATGCGTTTGTTCTGTGTATACTTGGCATAATTCCGGCTCCCGTAACCGGGAAGGCTCAGATGCTGTCCGCTCTCCGTGAAGTGAACTGTAAAGGGCCGGTCCAGAATCAGCACCGTCCGCGAGTAATCCGGTACCATCCGCTGGTCAAACGGACGGTTATCGTCTGGAAGAACCGAATAGTTGACTACAGGTGTGTGCACGGTAATGGTATTTATACCATTAATCGGATACGCTTGATCACCGCGCCCCTGCACATTCTCAGCCAGCATTGGGTAATGGATTGTACCTGAACTGGTTGTATCAGCCCGGTTGAGCAACCCCCGGTTAATCATCAGCTGGCCTTGATACAGTACATCTCCTCCGATACCCTGCGGATCAGGAATCCTTCCCGGAACCGGTCCCGTCTTCGTCGAGACGGTATCATTCATAATCGTCTGGCCGTTAAACACCAGCCGGTCATTTTGTACCTTTGGATCTTGGGTTTGCGATTCTGCCATCCTCTTCAGATCAGCCAAATCATCTACATCGCTTGGTCCGGGCTCACGGTCTCCGCCATCGACCACTTCAGGTGTAAATGAGATCGTTCCTGTCTCATGGGGAACAACATGTTCTTCCACCATCGTGCTGTTGGCAAGCTCAACCGCCGGAGAAATATAGTTGTTAGGGTAAAGTGTGACTGATCCTCCCGGCAGCGCATAATTCTCCATCTGCGCCCGGTCGATTTGATAGACCGATAACTGATCGATCTGCCAATACGCGTATTCCCTCGGTGTTAGCTCAAAATCATATGTTTTTTCAAAGGAGCCTGTTTTGGGCAGCGGATCTTGGGGAATCTTTTCTCCATCCTCACCCTCAAGATCCGGCTGCGCTTCCTCCCATATAGTCGAATATTTAACCGTTACACTACAGGAATAGCGGATCTGGCCTGCCATATTGGCAAAGGTATGCTCGAACAAATAGTTTCTGCCCAATGCGTTAGCGTATAAATATTCTGTAGTAGGAATACCGGCAGGCGCATCAAAGTGAATTCCATTCGCAGCATCATCTCCAAGAATCACTCCGCTCGCAATTGGGTCCATGAATGATGCTTGCGGAGCTGCGATCTTATTCGGCGGTTGTATGATGTACGTGCAAGAGCCTGAGCCTTGCGGTATTTCAGGCTGATCAGCTTGTTTGTAATAGAAAGAAAGATAGTACACCGGAAAACTTCCATCATAGGTGAATCCATAGGGATCACCTGGTTCGATTGTTCCACCGCTCGGAGCAGCAACTGTGCTTTTTTTGAAGCCCTGGTACTCATAAGCACTGTTTCCGGACGTGTGTGTAAAAGAATACGCCGAGCCTTTAGTCAGTACCTCCTCCCGGTCTGTAAAACCACTGATTCCGTTCAACGATTGTCCCGTAGTTGTGTAATGTTTAATTATGGCCTTCGCTTCCGGCTCCAGCTCAATAGTCAACATACTCGGAAAGTAGTACCTGTAGCTGATTACTCCCGGATCTACCGGTGCCCCCTCATCTGTCACATCGAAGCCCACATTTCCTGCAACTTTAGTAACCAGATCTCCGACTAGACTTATATCAAAAGAAACAGAATCAGTACCTATGCCTGTAATTGCATGTCGAGTAAGTGTGAAATTTTGACTGGTATATTTACTAATATCATTCCAATCCTGGCTTCTAGACTTTTCCCATATTTTGTCACCATTACTCCATTGGGAGGGACTAACAAAATTCTCAACCTCAACATTTTTTATTTTCCGACCAGGGAAATCAAAAGAATAATTAAACTTGGGTATAGTCTTTCCCAGCTGTCCCGGATGACCGTCTGAAGTCCAGGTTACACCATCAGATCTTCTCCAAATATCATAAGAAAATAACGCTACAAAGTAATATTTATTAGGATTATTAATATCTACCGTTGTTGGGAGCGTCCCCGCTGCTGCATAATCATTGGATACAAATAATGAGCCTTCAAATAATAATAGAAACGCAAAAAGAGCAATTAATAGCTTCTTCAATTCGGGCTCCCTTCTTACTTAAATGGATTCTTTATTATTGAAGCCGATTTGTCATACAGGGATAGTCCAATATATTCAATTTGATTTAACTTGATCATAAATTCATCATCAATAAAGGCAACTCTGTAAGCTAGCATCTTGGTTCCATCCTGATTATGCTCCAAAAAGTAATTCATCGGACCTCTAAATTTAGATTTAAACAGAGAACTCAAATAGTATATACTCATTAATTCTTTAGAGGTCCTTGCTCTCAAAAACACTTGATTTCCATATGCCACCGGCCAAATATCATAATAAATCCTGTTTCCATTTCGTATCGGGAGCTGGTCGATGGTAAATATACTAATAGTAGAATACACTTCATCATTACTATCCCAGAGTAAAATAGGCTCTCCTTTAAATATTTTTTCATATGGACCAATGGGAACAGCCTTGATTCCCGCTTCCTCCATTGTTGGAATTTTCTTTTCTCCGATCCAAGCCCAATTTCCAACCTGATCCCACTCCAAAGGTACACCAAGCCCTAGTGAAACAAAGCGAAGCGGAACGTAAACACTCCCGTTTTTCTCAATTGCCTTGGCATCTATAGCTTTTGCTTCGCCATTGACATAAACCTTGTCTGCTCCAACTTGGATATCCACAGAACGGTCAGCCAGTGTAAATCCTGCCGTACGGGTTGTAGCATTCCATGTAACCTTCGCACCCAGCTTCTCAGCTACATTTCTTATAGGGACCATAACTCTTCCATTTTCCATGTAGGGTTTAGCATTACCAAACTTCACTTTTCTGCCGTCCACAAGAACCGCCAGATTAGGCTCGCCTACTAACTTAGTAGCTGAAGCAGCACTCGCTCCAAGCAAGCTTATCATGGTGAAAATAAATAGTACTGTTAGTTGTTTCTTCATTATATTTCCTCTTTTCTAAGCTATTATTAACTGAAGCAACTATCATATCTCTTTCACCTGAATGAACAATCCTCCACAAAATACCCTTTCCTCGCAGCCTCTTCGGGATCGAACAGACTCTCAATGACGTTCGCCCCGGCCGGTACGCAGCTTTCGCCGTAAGCAATACGTCTGCCTGCTGCAGTCCGGGTGCCAATCAGACTTTTTCGCTGCATGACCGCACCGCTGCCGAGAGAATAGGCTTCCAGCAGTTCTCCCCCGGGAAGCGGGTAGCCTTGGATGAAAGCCATTATCCCCACATCCTGTACCAGCTGCTCCTGAAGCCCGCGCGGGAGTGTGAACTGAATGGACAAGCCCATCCGTTTCACCAGCTCCAGGTGCCTGTTAATGGCCGTTGCCAAATCCTGTTCGATCAGGGAAGTTATCGTGCCCTGACGGACCTCACGGAAAAGTTCAAGTGAGCTAATCGGATCGAGACTCGTCTCAGCAGCCAGCTCTGCATAAGCTCCCTCATAGAATTCATTTGATCCTGTATCGTATACCCGGGCGTTGTCATCCAAAGTAAAATAGAGTAAATTGCCGTTCCGGAGCTTGTAGTAATAGGGCCGCTCAGGCCAGCTGACAGGTTTAAGCTCCTCCCTGCCGCCGCCAGCACGGGCTGTATCATCAAGCGTAACCAGCGTATAACCGCTATAACCAAACATCACCAGCGCCGGCATATGCATTTTCAGATTATTTAATTCAGCCTCGTTATTCTCCAGTCCGAATTTCATCGCCAGATTACTATAGAACACGCTCAGCACATCCTGATCCAGCTGCAGCTGGCGTTCCCGTCCGTAATGCACTGCTGTTATCGCCGGCTGCATCTCCAGTCGTGACAGATAGTCTCCGGCATCATCCACTGCCGCCTGAAAATCATCCGAATACTGTTTATACATGTCTTGGTTAAAAACCCGGAGCTCTTCTCTCGTATCATTAATAAGAATAAGCGGTATAACCAGAATCAGAAAAACAAGCACTACACTAAGGGGCTTCACTTCGTATCATTCCCCCATACTTCAAATTGAGCGGAATCAGCTCACTGTGAAACAGCAGGGACCGCATCCGTGAAGCCAGTGTCGTTCCTGAGGACTCCAGCCGCACATTGAACAAGTCTCCAACATGCATGGTGAACCTTCTGGCGGGAGCATCTGCAGCTAGAGAAGCACCTGATTCAGGATACAGGACGCCCAAGATATCCTTGTTAAAATATCCGTCAAAACGGACTGTGAAGCTGTTCTGAAACGTGGAGTAATCATCCGGATTCGTATATAGAGGCTCCAGCTTTTTTTTGTAGTACTCCATTTGGACATCGAATACACCGTATGAAGCATCCAGCGATTGAAGAAACAGCTCATAATCGCCCACATCCACGTACCCTTTGGCACGAACCGTATCTACGAATTCCACCACAGCCGCACTTGCTGCAAGCTTCGTATTCCGCTCAACAACCTCTGATTGACGGAAGGCCGGGTAGACCCCAAATACAAAGGCCAGCAGAATAACGATAATAACCCCTTTTAACGCATCTGCCATGCGGCTTCTCCTTTCTCAGCGGGCGGCGGAGATTTCCGTAATCATCTCGCTGTTCCGCGTAACCCTTAGCTCATAGGCAACGCCGGGCACTCCCCGCAAATCCACTGCATCCAGGTCTGTTTCTTCATTAAAAACAATACCGTCGATAACTAAAATATAGTCTCCCTCAAGTGCCTGAGGGATCATTCCGATTAGCTGCTCTCCTGACACTTTTTTCAGATCACCAGTTCCGGTATAAAGCGCCCGCGTAAGGGTAGCCTGTTCAGGCCCACGGGCCTGAACAGGCTGACCGGTTTCCAGCCGCAGAAACGTAAAGCCGCCAATTGTAAACAGAATCCAGGCGAATAGGGTCAGCAGAAATTGGGTGGCGGTTTTCATTAGTTATCCGGGTTCTGATTAAACTCGATGATCCGGACCTCGCCATTTTTATCTTTATGCAGAGTAGCTTTGAATAAAGAAAGGGTATTAATATTGCAATTGTATGCATTATTCGTACCTACCGTACTTTGATCAAGCATTTGGGATACAGAATAATTCTTAGCACCCTTGTTTGGTTCTGCAAGATTAAGCTCAGTAGCCGCCGTTTCACCGACAGCCTCTTGCGCTGGCTTGTAATAAGTTGTGTATGTATTTCGGGCATAGAAACCTCCCGGATTTACGCCGGTCTTAATCAGAATGGAAAACTGCGGCCTGCCCTTATACTTCATAGCGGCATTAATGACATCCTGGCCCGACACATCCTTGTTGTCATACATATTGAACTCAGCCTGATTGATCATTTGTGTCTGCGCCAGAGTCTGCTCCTGGGCACGGATAAAGTAATTGTTGATGATCAGATAAATGCTGACGCCTGCAGCGACAATCAGGATGGTAACAATAATGCCGATCACCCATTTCAGTCCGGTTGAAATATTCTCCATTTAATTCCTCTCCTTTCTGTTCATCTCTATTGCTGAGTAAAGACAATTAAACGAACCTCCTGATTACTGTCCCTATATACTTGTGCTTTAAAAGTCGCAAGTGTATTTACTAGGTGATTGGTACTGCTGTAGCTGGGCGTTTTTGTCTGGTCTAACATCTCCGCAACCTTAATATTTGTCTCGGTCCCAGTCGATAGAGTACTTGTCAAATCTACAACCGGATTATATGTATCAGTAGGTTGGTTATAGAATTTTTTATATGTATTCTCCGCATAGAACCCACCAGTATTTTCTCCCGTTATTATCTTAATCGCGAACTGCGGACGCCCCTTGTACCGCATCGCCGCATTGATCACATCCTGGCCGGATACATCCTTGTTATCGTAGCTGTTGAACTCCGCCTGATTAATCATCTGTGTCTGGGCCAGGGTCTGCTCCTGGGCGCGGATGAAATAGTTGTTGATGACCAGGTAAATACTTACGCCTGCTGCAATGATTAGAATCGTAACAATAATACCGATAACCCACTTGAGGCCTGTTGATATATTTTCCATGAAGCGTTCCTCCTCACTTTTCTCTGTTATTGAGCCTGAAAGTAAATCGCCGCTATCCGGTCATTCTGGTCCTTAATGAGCTTAGACCTATATCTGGATTGGGGGCTAATGTAATACGAGCCGGATGCATCTGAAATATCTGAGTCCTCGACTTTGCGGTAATCCATCCCTTCTTTGAACTCCCCACTTGAATAATCAAAGTTACGGCAGTACCCTTCATCGCTTGGATTCATACTGAATTCCTTGTAATATGCATCCTGCCCGTAGACATTAGGTCTTTGAACATAGAGGCAGAAGCCTGGCTGAGACTCATACCGCCGGTAGGCGGTAAGGATCTGCGAACCGCTGACCAGCTGATTGTCGAAAGCGGAATATTGCTGCTCCGACAGCTCTCTCGCCTGTGCCGCCGCCTGGCTGTTCGCAAGCTCGACTACAGGCTGTGTTTTCCCCCACAGGAACAGCCCGGAGGAGATAATGGCCAGCGTAATCAGAATCGAAATCGTTGTTTTTAAAAAGCTTGCTATATTCTCCATGCCTGTGTCTCCTTCACATTTTGCCGGTCACAACAGTCAAGTCGCCCAGCTGCTGGAAGGCCATATAGACGAAGGGAAGCAGTAAATATAAGGTGAACGTTGCCTGCATTGGCAAGAACCCGAACATTTTACCCAGTGTGCTTTTCCTGCTGATTACCTTCTCGTAGTGCTCCTTGCGCTGATCCATCGCGAATGCCCTTTCGGCATCCATATCGTCAAACGCCTTTTTTACCGGGATCAGATCAGCGGCAACCTGCAGACGGTCGGCCAATCGCTCCAGCGGAACAAAGCGTGCATCCTCCTTCAGTTTCTCAATAGCGTCCCAGCCTCCTGCTTCATAATCCAGCATGCAGCGCAGCAGCTGCCGTTCAAAGATGTAACTGTAGCGGTGCAGCCACTCAATGATTTCATACACGCTGATATTCGGAAACTGTGACAGCATCATCGACAATGTATTGAAGCCGTCCACCTCGTTCTGCATCTCCCACTTCCGCAGCTGTGTCCGGATAATCAGATAAGCATCGGGGAGATAAAAACCCAACGCAGCCAGCCCGAAGGCCAGGAGCAGCTCATACCATTTGTAATATTCCCGGTGGTACTGCTCCACCCTCTTCATCAGCTGTGCCGCATAGGCATTTTTGTCCAGGCTGTTTTGTAGAAACGGCTTATTCTCCGCCTGCTCCTGAATGTACAGCAGCATTTGATCAGGTGTGATATCCTTCGCAATCAAATCTCCGATCAGCGAGTGCTCGAAGGCATAACGCTCCTCACTGAGCATCCTCTGGGATTCCGTCTGATTCCCGCCCGTGGTAATCTCCACATTGGGATAGAGGAGGTTATGCCTGATATTCGTGTGGATAGAAAATTGAATAATTACAGCCAGCAGGAAAATCCCCGTTGCTGCAAGTATTTTCTGTAAATAGTAAGCATGATGGGGCAGCCCCGAATTGGCATCCTTCAATTTACCGGCTACCTTAAAATGAACGGGGTCATGCTCTGCCGGCGTGATTTTGTCTGTCACCTTGTATATCCATTTGTTCTTCAGCAGCCGGTTCAACCACTTGCCCTCATCCTTTATGGACTGTGTATCCTCATCAACACCTTTTAATATCCGCAAAGCAATAAACGAGACGATAAACGTAATGTACAGCAGGATTAATGAATACAAGCCCCAGGCGGAATTATAATAATTGGATACAATCGGGAACATCCCCTCTGCCCATTTACGGATCGGGTCCAGCATGAAGACCGGTGATACAGCTACAAAAACGATCCCGTACAACAGCCGGTCAATACGCTCCCGGCGGTTGATATCCATATGAATTTCTTCGCGGATATTGCCAAGCATGGAGAGATATATAGAACGCTCCCCCTTGTGAATATCTGCGTCGCCATATTCACCGATCTTGTAGCTCACTCCCGCCAGCTGCTTCATATACCGGTTAGGTGCAACCTCGTAATATCGCTGAAGCTCATCCTCCGGGTCCACCGCTGCGAGAATCCCCGCTATCTGCCGGGCATGCATCGCCACCATAGGCTTTGAACGTTCCGCAGAATTCTCCAGGCTGACCTGCACCATATGCGTCTGATGATATTCATGACGGATATCCAGGATCATGGAGGATTGGTCATACAGCATCTGCTTCACCAGGCGGCCAATGAAGAGATCGCTAAGGATTCCCCCTAAATAAATCGAGACCAGCATTATCGTTGCCCGGCTCACCCAGGATGAAGTCCACAGGAAGGACAGCAGCGAGATCAGCAGTATACAGGTGATAATCATCAAGGTCAGCGCAGCTGCCCGGCTTCTGATCATGATTTCATTTCCGGCATGGAGTATGGTCAGACGGGCCCGCATGCGGTGAAGCAGCTTTTTGATGACGGGAAGCTCATCAAGGACCGGATAAGCTTTATGCGCCTGCTCCAGCCATCTTCTGTCCTTCGTACGTGTGGGCAGCAGTGCCTTAAGCCGTCTTTGCTCCTGATATTGTGTCCCCTTCAACTTGTGCTGCACCATACTTAGAAGAACCAACAGAACAGCCAGCAGTATGCCCGACGTAACCAGAACAATCAGCATCATACTTTGCAGGCTCATGCGGAATGCCCCCAATACTGTTCAAGAAATGCTGTGAATCCGGCTGCATCTTCCTCATCCATATTTTTTCGCATTTCATCAACCTTCCGGCTGCTGATCGGATGCTTGGCAACGTATTCTCCGGCTTCCCAGACAATGACATCCTGATAATGATAAGAACGCCTGTCCGTCATCCGTCCAAAGTATTCAGTCATTGTATCCATGAAAGCGTCCAGCTTGTCCGTAATCTCCGCCTGCTCCCTGTAACGCTGGGGATACTCAAACTGTGGGTCTGCCGGGATAATCTCCGTAATACGCTCAATGTACCTTTTACCGTTCCTCAGAACCAGATGGACATTGAAACCAAGAGCCTCAACCACCTGCACCTCGGCAATTTTCTCGTTGCTGAATGCACCCGAGGCGATCAGGCTGTTGCGGAGTGCGCTGACGAGATTGGCCAGTGTTTTGCCGTGATGGGTAAACAGGGTATACTCTGAAGCTACCTGGGCGGCCTGAATGACATAGCTGACTACACTATGAGTAGCTGCCTCACCGACAATGTTAACCGCACCGTCTGTTTTCTTTTGTACATCCAGCCCGTCCTGCCCGCTGACCGAAGGTGTCTCCCGGAATGACAGAATATTTTTGCCCGGATACATTTTTCTGGCCCAAATCTCAAAGGAGGTTTCCTGAATCCGGATATTCTTGGCGTCAATATATTTAATCAGCGCCTTGAGCAGTGTTGTTTTACCTGATCCCTGCCTACCCGTAATCGCTGTTACCTGATGACCGAGAATAAGGTAGACAAGCATGCTGATCGCAAGCGGTGCACCTTCATCTTTAATCTGCTGGTCCAGCTCCACCAGTGAATCATTAAATTTACGGACAAAAAACGCCCAGCTTTCAGCCATTTTGGGCCTAACCACCACGACACGGCTGCCGTCAGCCATATCGTTAATGATGTAACCCTTGGATTCGTTCAGCTGGCCCGGATTGCCGAAGCCGTATATGTTCTGACAGACCCGTTTGAGCTCCTTCTCGGAACCAAAGCTCAAAAATTCCAGCTGCAGCGACTTTCCGCGGTAGAACGTCCAGACTGCATCATAAGATTGCGGAATGAAATGCTGCTGTTTGGTATATTCCAGAAAATCCGTAGTCTGTACGACATCCGGAGGCATCCCGCTTGTTCCGCCGTTGACGCCGTCGATATTCTGGTCCCGCAGCTCATCAATCACTCCAAGCCCCTTGTAGATCTGGTAAGCCCGCTGTACGATAATTTCAACCTTGTCCTGGGCAGACAATCTCGGCTGCTCCGATTGATAGATATTGCGGATTTGCTCCTCGGTAATCCTGTATCCCCGTGAACCGTCCGGGAGTCTTTGCAGCGTGTCCAGGCTATATTTGCTGACCATTACATTAAATGCGTCCTGCCCGTGCTCCTTCTTGAACACATGGAGCAGAATATCGAAGCAATCCTGAGAGCTCAGACGGTTCACATGTCCGAAGCTGATAATCTTATCCACATTTCCTTCATCCAGGCCATAGGTCTGAACCAGCAGATCCTTCATGTACAGCTTTACGTATTTCTTGGCCGATAAATCGCCATGCATACAGCTTTTAAGCGCCTTCTGCAATTCTCTGCGCCGTGCTTTGCGGCGGTTATATTCTTCTTCGCTCGGACTTCCTTCATATAGAGAAGAGGCGATAATTTCTTCAAACGCCCGTCTTAGAAACAGAACAATTTCATTCATATCATATTTCAGCTGCAGGGACGGCGGAGCCGAGTCTTTACGCCGGCCCAGCCAAAGAAACAGGAATACTCCAATAGCGGCCAGGACAATAAATAAAAGAATCAGATTAATCATTTGCAGCTTCCAATTCCGGCACAGGGGAGATTTCCAGCGTCTGGAGAATAAGCTTGCCCAGCCTGCGTACCGAAGCAGTGAAATAGGCTTCTTCACTAAACTCCAGAAACCGGGCTCTGGCTTCCCTTGCCTTCAACAGAAACTGCACTGTGCGGCGTTCGTTCTGGGCATCCATGAAACCTGTATTGTAAGGGACAATGCCAACCGCAGATTTTTTCACCCCATACTGCTTAATCAATCTTTCCTTGTTCATCCTTGAACTGCGCTCGTAGGCACCCAGGCAGTAGAGCACATGCTTGTGCTCCGGTACAGGTGCTTGTCCGCTTGCCCCAAAATAGCTGTTCAGGCTCACCTGATTTTGGCTGACGTTCACAACGATCAGATCGGCCTGCTCCATAACGAATGCTGCTGCCTCCGGATCGTCTTCCTGCGAGACATCCACGAACAGCAAATCATAAAATCTTCTGTAATCCCGGAAAATATGCGGTAGCAAAAGCCGGGCTGTTTGCTTCTCTGAATGCATAGATCCGCTTAACAGCTCCAGCCGGTCTTTTAGAATAGATTCCGCATGATCTCTTATACCCTCCGGAGTAAGCAGCCCGCATTGCACCAGCCGCTCAATCGCGTCCATTCCCCCTGAAGTGCGCGCCTGCGCCGCAGCTCCAGTCTGAGAAAATACATGCTCAAGCACCCCTTGCTCCGAATGCGTATGTGTCATCAGCACCCGGATATGATGATCCAGCGCTATCGTTGCTGCCACAACGGCCATATTTGAAGTCGTTCTCCCCTGCCCTCGGGCAGGCCCCCAGAAAGCTACCAGCACCTTTAGTCCCCCCGTTTCCTTGCATACTGCCACAGCTTCTTGATGTCATTCTTAGGAACATTGCAGATTTCAATCAAAAAGTCATTTACCGCCTCCGCAAAATCCTTATCCACCTTCAGCTTCACCCGCCCGTCATGAACCCAGTCAATTCGCCTCTCCGCGCTGCTGATATAACTGATCTTAGAAGCAATTACCGGATAATAGCTGTCTATATATTTCAGTCCAAGCCCGCATTCCTCTTCAATAACAAGCAGAAGACCGGGTATACGCTTTTGATTCAGCAGCACATCCACGTTCTCCATTGCCTGACGCTCATAGCTGGTTGCAAACACTGTTTTTTCGTCCTCAAGCCCTTCCGGATAACCATGATGCCAGTCATACAGGACGATATCAGGTTTGTCAGCCCCAGCCGGAACAGCATTCATAATCTGTATACCGGATACTTCCCCTTCAAAATACTGATAATGCCGGCTGTTGTCTGAAACAATCATGACATCATTATTGAAGTAGCCCTTCAACAGAACCGCCGCTGCCAGTATGAAATCATGCTTCTCGCAATCTCCGGCGACAACTATATTCAAATCTGTCACTCTCCTTCCAGCAGGCTGTCTTCCGTTGCCGCTTCCGCATTGATTCCGCCTGCCGTACTCTGGTCTGCACTGGAATTAACAGGTGCCTGATTACTCTGATCAATAATGCCGTTTACAGATTGGCTGTTATCCACTTGTGCTGCTTCAGAGGCTGCAGCTCCCTGCTCTGCTTTCCGTTTAATCACACCGCTGCCGCTTGGGGCGTCTGCTCCGACACGTATTTTATCTCCATCCTCAAGAGCATCCAACCGCTCCTCCAGCTCCGTACGCAGCTTCTCGGCAAGGCTCCACTTGGCTTGATCAATAATGAAGGGATTGCTCTTAATTACACCGAGCACATCCAGATTGGGCACATAGTTAACCACAGGCTCAGGCTGAAGCTCAGGCTCTACATATTGCTTCATGTACAGCTCAGCTTCATTAATATAAGCATCTACTAAGGCTGCCTGCAGCAGCTGCGCTTCTTCTTCGCTATCATTAAAGAAGGTATACTGATTCGCCAGATCTACATCCTCCAGCGATTTTTTTCCGACAACGATGTAATCCTCACCGTTAGGAAATACGATCCGGATATCAACGACATCCCTTTTGGTCAGACGCAGCGGGAGCTTGATATATTGGGTCTCTTCCTTACGTTCAGAAGGTTCAAGCCTGGCCGCATCCCGTACCATCTCCGTTGTAACCGCCGTACCCGGCATCGCATTGATCTTCAGATATTTGCCGACAATTGCTTGTGCATCGCTGATCAGATTATCCGGAGATGAGAATTTGGGAAGCTTCTCTTCCATTACGTCCTCTGCGGTAATCGCCTCACCGGCAAGCTTAGCCGAGACAAGAACGTAAGCTGACTGGGATTGGTCCATATACCGCTGCAGAACATCATCCTTGTCCGCCAGCTGTGCTTCATATGCAGCCCGCTCATCAATCAGCCTTGCATTATAGTGCCGGTAAGTTGCGAACCATACCCCTGAGGTTGCGACGGCAACAAGGCATCCTGAAATTATCGTGTATCTTAACATTTTTTTTCGCTTGCGTACTGCCACTTCATAACCTCATTTCGGCCCTTATTTGGTTTTACCTGTCATTTTTGCCGCCGCCGCCGCGGCCGCAGCTTGTTCGGCGGCTTGCCGCTGTGCTTCCTTCACCCTCGCTGCCTCTGCCTCTTCTTCCAGCTGCAATTTATTAGCATAATTCATCATTTCGGTTTCAATCTGGGCAATCGCTGCCTTGAATTGGTTCATCTTCTTAATCCATTCCATGCAGTTCTGCTTAAGTTCTTCTCCGCCCATACCTACCCAATAATCAGAGATGCCTATGGCCGCTGCACTCATCTTGTCGCTGCACTCCTGAGCAGGAGCCAGCAGCTGATGGCAGTTAAAAGCCATCCCTCTAACCAATCCTGAATTCATAGCCTGCCTCCCGGTTGTGAATTAACGGCTCTCAGGAACAAAGGAGAAGCCGATTCCAATTAACAATATCGTCACAAACAAAACCGCCCCTGCGGTTACCCAGAGCAGTGTTTGCTTGCGGAAGAGCTTTTTCTGAACCGTCAGCAGCTGCATTACCCATTCGACAGCCGCTTTATCCGGATATAACGGGTCCTGATGTGCAGGCATAAGAGAAGCTCCAATTTCCGGAAAATCCTTTTTCAGCATTTGCAGCACCTCCTGATGTCCGTTCTCCAGGAGCAGCCTGCAGCGCTTGCGTTCAAAAGGATTCAGTGTATTCAGCTTCTCTTTGAGCAGCTCATATTTCCACATGGCCCCATTGCCTACCATGATTGGAATCTGTGAGTTCCACCACAGCTCCAGTCCGCCGGTCCCCTTCCGTTCACGATGGATATCAAGCCAGAGAATGATATGCGTGAACCCGCTGGCCAGCAGCTCGGACATATCCCATGAATATCCTCTGCGGTAAAAGGTAACTCCCTCATATTCAAACATGTTAGACACGGAATCTTCTTTTTCGCCCTTAAAAGCGATTTGTTCAAGTGAGCCTATCTCCGGTCTGTCATCACTGCAGACCAGCGGCTTCCAGCCCAGCTCTGCCAGGCCTGCCGCTACCAGAAAAGCAGCCGCGCCGGCATCCTCTTCCCCGCCGACACCGCAGACCCCGATCACAAGGGGAACATTACTTCCCAGTATTCTCTGACTTGTCACAGGGGCAGCAGCTTCCTCTGCCGGTATAGCTTGCGCCAGGCTTTCCAGCGTTTCCGTTCCCGAAGGCGCCGGAGCCGCTGTTCTGGACGGCTGCCCAGATCCGGCACTCGCAGCCGCTGCAGCAGGGCGGGGAGTATTACCCGTCCGCCCGCTGATGCCGCCCGGCTGCGATTTCGGAACCGCCGCCGGCTGCGGACGGGTAAGCGACTGGGCCGGTCTTGCGGGAGCAGGCGGCGGCTCCTCCACTGGCGGAATTACAGCAGCTGCCGCTGATTTGCTTTTGAAAGACAATAAGCCCTTTTTTTTCCCCAGGATGTGATAGTAATCCCTTGTCGTTTTCTTTTCCTTAATCCAGTCCAGCAGGTCATCGCCGTGGAATTCCGTGGTAAACTGAAGATCATGAATATTCATATTTACCATGGACCTGATGAACTCAACATCTGTACGCAGCGCAGGGTCCAGCTGAACAATCAGTCTTGTATGCTTGAGATACTTGCGGATCAGTGTCATGTAACCGGTGATATCAGCAGCCTTAACCGGTGTTCCCAGACCCCGCCCCGCCCTCCATGATTACGATGGATGCAGGGTCAACCTCTTTACTGCTGAAGCCGCTAATAAAACTATGTAAGGTAGAATGTTTACCCGAAATGACGTATCCTTCATGCTCCAGTGATCTGGACAGCAGCATAATCAGTTCAGGTGAGCAAACCAAATGTACGCTTTTCATAAATATCTTCCCCCTGGGTAACCTACCCGCTTAGTAAGGCAATATCCGGATCATTGACCCGTCTCCCTGAATAACATCAGCCAGAGGCACATGCAGCCCCAGCTCCGCCCAGACCTCTCCGGTGCTGCTGACCTCACATTTGAATTCCCAATTGTCAGGGAGCCAGCTTGCTTGCTTCAGGAGCTCAAGGCATTGACCCGCCGAAAGAGACAGGGAAACCTCCAAGTCAATCACTTTAAGCCCGTTTCCCTTAAACTGAAAGGTCGTTAGTGCTGTCTGCATATTCAGCCTCCCCTGATAGTTTTGAATCCTGCAGCCAAGCTATTAATTCGTTTAAAGCTGTTGCGAAGCTAACAGAGATTCTCGTAACGACTCCATCTGTTCCGCGCCGCAGCAGCCACATTTGCTCTTCTTGGATCAGCAGGTTTAAATTACGGTGTACCTCTGCCCCTTCAGCTGTGCAGCAGATTTCCGCCAGGGAGAGCACCGTGGCTCCGGTTAAAAGACATTGACCCGCCCACTCTTCAAGCTCAGACTCTTCTGCTGCAGAAAGTAACGCTCCCGGGCTAGCCGGGCTTTGCACTAACGGGGCTCTATTCACGACCTGGAACATCAGCTCGTGCCAAGCATAGATTTCCCGTACTCTATAACTGGTACCATCCGGCTGGTGTTCAAGCTCAAACCAGGTTCCGTCCCGGAAAAAATAATAGACCTTAACCATCTGCTCATGCCTTTGTATAATATGGCTGAGATAAGCCGCGCTGCCTGAAGCGGCACCGATAAATTTATGAAGCTCTTCCTTCACCTGCGCATTTCCCGTAAAATCAGTTTCCAGATACCCCTTCACTTCAAGCGATCTCATCTGGGCATCCATAAGGGAACGCAGGCCGCGCTCCGATTCTCCTGTGAGATCGATGCCGATTCCCGGAAAGCTGTTCCCTCCCGTTAACGCAGTCAGATAAATAATCTCCAGAGTCTTCAATTCAAATGCTTCACGAGCTGGCTTCATCGCTTTTTCACCTGCTTATCTATAATTCTGTAATCATTTTGAGCCGCTGGCTTATTCCTTCTGTAAGCAGAATAGCTTCGCTGGCATCCATCACCTGGCTTTGTTCCTGATAATCCAGCTGATCCAGCAGTGCAGCATAACACGTATGATCACTTGGAGCTCCGCCTGATAACAGTGCATTCCCGCTGCTGATTAAATCACCCGCCAGTTCAATGGTGAATTGCATTTTATTCAGCTCAACGGTATTGCCGCCCACTATTAGCAGCACACCCAGCCCGCCGCCAAATCTTGCGATCCGCTCCAAGTGATCCAATGAGTCATTCTCCATCAGATCAAACGCCGATTTGAAATGCGGCATTACAATGACAAGC
Organism: Paenibacillus camerounensis; assembly: GCF_000723885.1. Lineage (GTDB taxonomy): Bacteria > Bacillota > Bacilli > Paenibacillales > Paenibacillaceae > Paenibacillus_AQ > Paenibacillus_AQ camerounensis. Next base: position 4,631 of record NZ_CCDG010000095.1, on the reverse strand, counting down.
AGCGGATATTGGGACAGGATATAGCCGGCTTCATCAAAGGCATCGCGATCCGCGGCTTCGGAACATGCTTGCCGGGCATTATTCTTTCTGGTCTGCAGCTGTTCTATCAACCATTGCGTAAGCTCCAAAAACTCTTCAGCCGTATTCATACAGCGGGTAATTACAGGATTGGCCTTCAGTCCTGCCAAATTGACAGCACCGCTGTCAAACAGATGAAATTCCTTAATTACCTGATCAGAAGACTCATAAATGGCCTGCACCAGCGAGTTGAACCTGAAATCTGTCTGCTGCGGATTCGTGTACGACACCACGAAATTATTAACCAACTTCACATTCATTTCAGCCGGTACTGTGGTATTCCAATCCAAGCCTAACGGTACAAGATATTCTTCCCGCTCCGGATGCTCTTTGCGGGCACGCTCCAGTAGCTCTGCCAGCGAGAGCTTATCCGGGATCACTGCAATCCCTCCCGGGCTTAATCCCCCCGCCACAGCCTTCATCTCTGCACTGATCCGGCGGAGCGACGCGGCAATCTGATCATCTGAGCCGCCGTCCACCGGAAGTGCAGTATGGAATTCCAGAATCCGGTTATCCTTGAAGAGCCCGCGTCCAACAGTGTCGGTTGGCTCCATCCCGTCTGTCCGGCCCAAAATGCTGATGTAATCCACTCTGTCAGACATTTGGTATACCAGGGACTGCTTGATATTCTGGCTGATCCGGTAAGGATAGGAATTGACGGAGTTGGCCGCAAATACAAAATAAACCCCGTAATTACCGCCTTCGCGCACCAGCTTAGCCAGATCTGCCACATGGTCATCGTACGCTTCGGCAAATCCGGTGTAGTTATCAAGAAGGATAACGATGTACGGAACCTTTTCCCCTGTGGCTGCACAATAGGACACCAGGTTACTGATACCAAGCTGCGAGAACTTACGCTTGCGTTCATTCAGCAGGGACAACAGCCAGCTGATCAGCTTACCAAGCTTTTGTTCATCCTCAGGATAAATAATGTCCCCCAGATGCGGGAGCTCATGAAAGACACCAAATGTACGTGTTCCGAAATCCAATATATAAAAATGCACATAATCCGGATCATATTTCAGGGCAAGCGACATGACAATCGTCTTTAAGAGCGTTGTCTTTCCGCTGCTCGGCGCCCCGTACACAAGCAGATGCCCATTCTGGTTAAAATGAATATCGAGATTATATTGCTCCTGATCCGCCGGGTTATCTACCAGCCCAACGGTAGCTGTCAGATTATCAGCCTGCGGCGGCCAATCTGCTCCATTCCATATCTGCTGCGGGTTCAGCACCTCAGCCAGCACGAGGGTCTCCGGAAGCGGAGGCAGCCAGAGCTGAAAGGCCTCCCCGATGGAGTGCTCTGCCGAAAGAGCTGCAATGTGATTAACGACTGCCTGGAGCTCACTTAATTGAACGGTCCCATCGTTGTTTTTTACCTTCGGCAGCAGGGATGTCCGTTCACCGCTCAATGTGATAACATCCAATTGCGGTCTTTCCTCCCCATCTGAATCACCGGTATGATACGGTGCCCCGCTCCATGAGGACTGGAACAAAGTGAAAACCTCATTATTGCCGACCTGCAAATACCCACGGCCCTTCTCTTTAATCTCTGCCGCTTCCGGCCGTTTCAGCATTTCCTGGCTATCCGATGGGGTCTGCACCTTCAGACACAGCTTGAACCTTGAGTTACTCCAGATCTGGTCATCGACCACTCCCGATGGCTTCTGTGTTGCCAGTATTAAATGAATACCTAAGCTTCTGCCTACACGCGCTGCACTAACAAGCTCCTTCATGAACTCCGGCTGATCCGATTTAAGCTCTGCGAACTCATCCACCACAATAATCAAATGCGGGAGGGGGAGAGTGACTTCCTTATTGCGGTACAGAACAATGTAATGATCAATGCTGGTTACACCGGCATCACTGAACAGCCGCTGCCTGCGCAGCAGTTCGCTTTTAATAGAGGCGAGTGCCCGGTTAATCTGGTTACCGCCCAGGTTAGTAATGGTCCCTACCAGATGGGGCAGTCCCTGAAAGGCATTAGCCATCCCTCCGCCCTTGTAGTCAATAAGCACAAAAGCAACCTCATGAGGGTGATAATTTACTGCCAGTCCGAGCAGCAGGGATTGAAGCAGCTCACTTTTCCCTGAACCGGTGGTTCCGGCAACCAGTCCATGGGGACCATAGCTTTTCTCATGCATATCAAACATAAGGGACTTCCCGCCTGCCCCCAATCCCAGAGGAATAGAGAGCGCACGGTTTGCCTGATTTCCGGACCAGCGCTGGAGGACATTCAGTTCTTCAACGTGTTCTACCTGGAAGCTCTCCAAAAAGGTAACCATAGGCGGGATATAACTGTTATTTTGCCCTTCCTTGATTCTGAGCGGTGACAGGGAACGGGCAAAAAACTCTGAATGCCGCTTATCCAGAGAATCGGCTACAAAATGATCCGCTAAATGATTTAAGAGTTGGCGTGTATCTTTGCGGACTGTCCCATTACCGTCCCTGATTTCCAGAATCGCCTGGCAATTCAGCGGCAGCGCAACGTCAATCTTCTCCGAAATGAATATGCTGGTGGCCCCAAGCTGTGATTGATTGGACAAGAGGACATTCATCATTTCTGTGCTGCCCCACAATTCAGGAGCAAACATCAGGAATACATAATGCGGGGTTTGCAAAGTCTGCAAACTGTAGCTGTTCTGGCCGACTTCTTCTCTTTTTCTAATAATCGGAAGCAGCTCATCGGCAAGATTGGAGGCTTCATAAGCGGTTGTAGCAATACTTCTGACTCTCCGTTCTTTGTCCCAAGTATGGGGCAGCCATTTCAGCCACTCCCAGTGCTCCAGATCATCCGGCTGCATTGCGCATACAATTCGTACATCATCGTAGCCTTGGTGCGTAGTCAGATGAACGATGGCGGCATTCAGAAAATCGCGGACCTCCTGCTTCTTTCCGAATATGCCGAGCGTACTAATATTTCTAAGCGGTATGTAAACAGGAATATCTCTTACAAAGTACATTTCCTCACAGATTTTGGCTGCGATTTCCTCAAGGGGATTTTCATCGTCAGTTGCTTTTGTATTAGAGCTATATGTAGGTACCAAGGAGATAGGCTGAATGCCCACGCCGATCCTGTTATTTAAAAAATCATCCTCAATGGCTGTTCTTTCCCATAGCTGCTTGCTTCTGCTCCGTACAATTTCAGCACAGTCCGGGACACTTGGATGCGTATATGTATAGGCTTCCCGCTGCATACTGGCAGCACTTTGCAAATCATTGCGGATCTGGAATAAGTAATTAAGATATTTCTTTTCCAGTTTTTTATTGTGCTCCAGATGCTTTTTCACACTGGATTTGTAATTCATAATTGAAACCATAACGGTTAAACCTGTCATACTCATGGTTGAAATCATCATCGTGTAGGATCTGGTCAAGGTTGACATGAATATGGCAATCAGCATCATTCCTAACGGAGGAATAATAATCGTCAGCCAGGAGAAGGTCGGTTTGCCCGAAGGTCTTGCAGGATCTTCCAAAATCAATTCACCTTCCGGGTAGCCCGGTTTTAGTCTTGGGGTTCTTTGTACCTGATTGGCCGGCATTTCTTGTACGTTCATTTTTTTCATCACCACTGGATAGGAATTTTGGATTACTGCATAGATTTAACTTAATTTTCAAATAAATAAAATATAAAATTTCTTGAATTTGGGATTTGTACTATGCTTTATCGGCAATCATACTTGATAGTTTATATTTTCCATAGCATTTATTGTTAATATAGTTCATTAATCCCTTATAAGTAACTATCCTCTTTAACGAAATAAAATTAACAGAGTATAAAGTTATAGTTCATCAGACACGTTCCATTCCTTACAGCAGATTGAAATTCATGATTTTTGGCACATTTACATCTTCGTAAATCCCGGTTTTCTGCTTCAAATATATTACCTTATAATTCTTTTATTAATAAATATATCCATTTCATATGTACCGAGGATTTTTTTAACCGGACTATTACCTGCGGCCGGATTCACCTCTACCGGACTTCATAACTATGGATAACACCGTCTTAAACTTAACTTTCCCGATTACGTGGACCTCCTGCAGCTGTTCACTGTTCATATCAGGTCAGGAATGACAAAAAAGCCGCCAACAATGGCGGCTTTTCGAAGATTGAACCTTGAACAGCAGATCGTAACTCCGTTATACTTCACCTGCAATGCAGGTTATTACTAAACATTTCCCGGCACCAGCTCCGCATCTTTACGGCTCATACCATAGCTGACCTGCTCTTTGCTGTTATCTGCTTTGTAAGAAAATATAATTCCGTTTAAATTTCAAAGTTTTCCCGCCTTAGTCCAAGATTGAGTTAAAAGCGGCTGCTCATTATACCTTTTTTCACTTTCAAGCTGTGATAGAGCCATATCCGGGCTTGCAGAAAATGCTGACATTGCTTGGATAAGCTGTTCTGTTTGTGCTGAAACGGCTGCCGGATAATACCCTTCTTTTCCGTCATTGACTGTAGTCCTTGCTGTCGCTCCTGTGGTCACCTTGGACTCCAGCAGGGCTTGAGTCCAAACGCTTCCCTCTGCGAACGTCACCCGCTCCAC
>NZ_CCDG010000094.1 GCF_000723885.1 Paenibacillus camerounensis | reverse complement strand
CCTGACAGAGCTCTGTCAGGCTGTGTTTTTGCCTGCAGAGAAGTTTTCGCTTGTGCAGATGAAGGAAAGCGGCGTTTTCAGCCGAATTGGATAGAGTAGCATTCATAATGGGTACAGTTAAGCTTCGGCAATTCTATTCAATTAAATCCGGTAAAGGAGCGTGCAGGAAATGAAAAAGGTGGACTGGCAGGCTGGCATCTGGAGTAATGAACCACATTCTGTAGCGGACCAGAACGGTAAGCTGATTGTTCAGGCGGTGGAGGGCAGTGATTACTGGCAGAAAACGATGTACGGATTCCAGCATGATAACGGTCATGCGCTGCTCGCGGAATGGAGTGAAGGAACTGCTGTGGAGGTCAGCTTCAGTGCCGTAAGCCTCACCGAGCTGTATGACCAGGCAGGCATTATGCTGTGGCACAGCCCGCTGCAATGGATCAAGGCAGGGGTCGAAATCAATGACGGCGTGCCGCATATCGGCGCTGTGGTGACAGATCAATATTCAGACTGGTCCCTGTCACCGGTACCGGATTGGGCTGGCCGTACAATCACGATCCGCGCCTCACGCCTGAAGGATGCGGTCATTATCAGAGCCAGAACCGATGATCAGCCCTGGCGGACGATCCGGGTCGCCCGATTCCCTTACACGTCAGGGGTACAAGCCGGACCGATGCTGTGTGCCCCGACCAGACCCGGACTCAGAGTCGAGTTTACAGGCTGGGTAATCACGTCTCCGGATACGGACGTCCACGATGAGCCACCAGGGGAATAAAGCTGCTGCAGGCAGATAACGGTTACTGAAGCAATGGGTCTGCGAAGCTGTGCATACTTTTCTGATCTCTCAGCCATCCTTAGAATACAGGATTTAGAATCAGGTTAGCTGAGAGGAGGGAGCTTATGAAAAGCCCTATGGTATTCCTGCTCGTAAGTGCATTGACGGCGGGGATTCTATTTAACATTCATTCAGGTACTGCTACTATTATGCTGAAACCGTCCATCTCCGGCAGCCGCGTTCTTCTGTATACCTCGATGAACAAAGAGAAGGGGAAGTATACGGAAAAGGTTAAAGCACTGCTTAATCAAGTGCTGGATGGTCTGCACGCTTCACATTAGCCATGGGCTCCACGCTATTCCTTCTTGTAAATCTCCCGCATTACATGGCGCAGCTCCGGGATAATCAGCCGGCTCATGGCCAGCTTGATTGCTCCGGTGGAGCCTGGCATCGAGAAGACTGCTGTACTGCCGATTGTGCCGGCGATGGCCCGGCTTAGAATGGCGGCGGAGCCGATATCCTCCGTGAAGCTGAGCAGCCGGAAAATCTCGCCGAAGCCCGGCAGCGACTTATCGAGCAGCGATGCCACCGCCTCATAGGTGGTATCCCGGGGCGAAATTCCCGTGCCGCCGGTCAGCAGCACCGCTTCGATCCCGGAATGGACAGAGCTTTTATAGACCAGCTCGCGGATCTCCTCGTAATCATCTTTAACAATAGTACGACCTATAACCTGATAACCGGCTTCTTCTAGCATAGATGCCAGAAGCTGTCCTCCGGTGTCCGTGTCCATTGTCCGGGTATCGGAGACCGTAATGACATAACAGGCTACAGTCTGCGGGGCTTGCTTGCGGTGTTCATCGACAGATGACATATTATCCACTCCTAAAGTCCAAGGTCAGTTCCTTATCTTCTTAATTACCCATAATCTCCAAATTTATCAGGAGGGGTTCCTTGCATCTTTGTCTAAGGCCTTCTGTACAACCGGCATGAAAAAATTAAGGATGAAGCCGCCCAGGCAAACCGTCAGCAGTGTTCCGATCCCGATAGGCCCGTTAAATATAAAAGCTGCCACCAGAAACACGAAATAAATAAGTGTCCGGGACAAAAGGATGCTGCGCCCCGTTAGCTTCTGTAACAATAACGTTAACCTGTCTAAAGGGGAGGGTGCAAATTTGGCGTGCAGATATATAGCAGTCCCTAACCCTGTAACGATTAAGCCTAACACAAAACAAACCACTCTGCCGCCAAGCGGCTCTGGCTCAATCCGGCCATTCAGCATATACAGCCACATATCGATCCCCAGGCCGGTTACAAAAGCAGTAGCCAGGCCCAAAACCTCAGGTTTCGTTCTGGACAGGAAGCTGTTGCATATCAGCAGCAGCACGGCAATCAGGATCTCCCAGCTTCCTACGGTCAGCCCGACATTGCCGGAAAGCCCGACCAGGGTTGCATCAAAAGGAGATGCGCCAAGGCCGGATTGTATGGTCAGGGAGATTCCCAGCGTTAATATGAGCAGTCCGCCGATGAACAAAGAGCCTGCCAATAATCGTAATCTATTCATATCCGTGAAGCAATCAGCTCTTTAGTCATTAAAAAATGCGGAATCCCGTCCTCCATAAATTCTGCTGATGAAGCCTGATAGCCAAGCTTTTCATAGAATCCTTTTGCCTGTGTCTGGCCGTGTAATTTAACTTGCAAAAGCCCTTTCGCGGCAGCGAGTTCCTCCAGGCCGGCGATAATTTGCTTTCCGATCCCGAATGCCCGGTACGGAGGCAGAATACATATCCGCTCCAGCTTTCCTTTTCCGTCAGCAGCCCGGATTCTGCCTGTGCCCACCCGCTGCCCCTCAAAGACGGCCAAGATATGCACGCACCCGCTGTCCAGCGAATCGAATTCATCAAATTCATCAGCAAGAGGGACTCCCTGCTCCTCAACAAATACCTGCTTTCTTATGGAAAATGCAGCTGCTAGATCTTCTGGTGATGTAACGGCTTGAATATTCATTTCAGTCTCAACCCTTTCTTGGCGTATGAATCATTTACAAAGTATAATCAAAAACAATATTGTTGTAAATGCAATAATATTATTGCTTGAGAGAGAGGCGCCGTTATGTGCCTTGCTTGTGCAGTCAGACTGTAGTACACTCGCTACCATACGGAATTTTTGGGGGAGCGATGAAGCATGGAACAAGAGACCTTACCGGTTTATATATTGTCAGGATTTCTCGGAAGCGGCAAAACAACGCTGCTGCAGCGGCTGCTGGATCACTGGAAGGGACAGGGGCTGCGGCCGGCGGTGATTATGAACGAGCTGGGCGAGGTTAATCTGGATGGTCTGCTGGTGGAGCAGGAGGTGCCGATGGCGGAGATGCTGGGGGGATGCATCTGCTGCACAAGCCGCGGTGATCTCAGCACAGAGCTGACTACACTTGTCAAAAAGGAAGCACCGGATGTCGTTGTGATTGAAGCTACCGGCGCTGCGAATCCGCTCGAAATCGTCGATGCGGTGACGGAAACCTCGCTGTATCAGCAGGTGGAACTAAGAGGGCTGATTACCGTTGTCGATACTGCACATCTGCTGGAGCTGTACCGATCACAGCAGGGGGCAACCTACCGGCTGATGCAGGAGCAGATCCGCTGCGCCTCCGTGCTGATTCTGAACAAAACCGACCGAGTAAGTGCGGAGGAGGCTGCGGAAATTTCGGCTGTGCTGCGGAAATGGAATGCCTATGCTGAGATTCTGCCGGCTGTGCGCTGTGCGCTTGATCCGCAGTCCCTGCTTGGCGGTCTGGGCGGCGTACATTTGGATGGTGGAAGTGAGGACAAGGAAGCTTCCGGTGATGCTGCGTCTGCCACTGAAGCTGCCGGACAGCCGGGAAAAGCCCACCGGACCCATGACCACGTTATGGCGTATACCCATTATTTTAAAAATGCGGTGAACAGTGAGGCGTTTGAACGCTTCGTGAAGGAGCTGCCGCGCGATGTATACCGGGCCAAGGGAATCGTTACTTTCAGCGATACGGCCAGCCGGTTTTTATTCCAATATGCCTACAGGGAAGCTGATTTTATGAAAATTACCCCGCAAGGGGATGTGCCGGATGTGGCTGTATTCATCGGGGAGCATTTCTCATCAGGTGAGCTGCGTACGCAGCTGCTCCAGCTGGAGAATCGTCTTTATAACCGTCCCTCAGCGGTCAAAAGAAGCCTGTAATACGTTCTTAGATTGGTTCGTTCCTTTTCTTGCAGGTTAATACATAGGCATACCCTATTCGAATTGCAGGAGGTTTAAGGCTATGACCCGAATTCAATATCAGGAATGCATCGACGCATGTATTAAATGTATGAATGCCTGTAACTACAGCTATGTCTCCAGCCTGAAGGAATATGATCTTGCCTCGCTCCGCGAGAGCATCCGGCTCGACCGTGAATGTGCGGATATCTGTTCTTATGCCGTACAAGCGATGACCCGGCAAAGTCCGTTCGTGGTTGAAATCCTGCGTCTGTGCGCGGAAATATGTGAACGCTGTGCCGACGAGAGCAGCAGACATAGGCAGACTCATTGCCAGGAATGTATTGATGCCTGCCGCAATGCCGCAATGGCCTGCCGCCTGATCAGCGAAGCTGTTGAAGTATACGCCTAATGACATGAAAACTACATAAAACCGGAACGCTGCGGCTCTGCTGCTGTGTTCCGGCTTTTTTGTGTCTATCCGGCTTGCCGCATTGTTGGAAGCTGACAGGAAGAAGGAAGGAATCCGGCGAATATTATTGTAATAGAAGATAACAGACAGCTCCGCAGGGGGGTACCCTGTTCCTGCGTCTGGGCAGAAGGGAAGATATCCGTATGGCTTCATCCAATACGTTAATCACACTAACCGGTGCCACCAAAATATACGGACGCAGAGCCGTCCTGAATGAAGTCTCTCTCAGCTTTGAGGCAGGTACAGCCACCGCTCTGATCGGCCGTAACGGCTCCGGTAAGAGCACACTGCTGGCAGTTATGGCCGGTCTGCTAAAGCTTTCCTCAGGGATCTTGCAGCAGTCAAAGCCTAAGCTTAGAATCGGTTATGCACCGGAAGCCTTTACGGGAACGAAGCTGCCGGCTGAGCAATACTTACGCTATATGGGACAGATCAGCGGCATCCCGGATGCTCAGCTCGAACGCCAGATTACCGGATTGCTTGAAGCCTTCCAGCTGCAGCCGTTCCGGAAAGAGCCGGTAATCAGCTTCTCCAAGGGAATGCTGCAAAAGGTGAATCTGATTCAGAGCCTGCTGGGTGAACCGCAGCTGCTGCTGCTGGACGAGCCGTTATCCGGTTTGGACTTACCGGCGCAGCATACCCTGATTGACTGCCTGCAGGAGCTGAAGATGAAAGGAACAGCACTGGTCTTATCCGTTCATGAGCCCTTATGTGTGGAAGCGCTGGAAGCCGGAGTCCATGTGCTTCAGGCTGGCCGGACGTTAATGGTTACAAGTGCAGACAAGCTGCAGGGAACGCTCACTTCTTGTCTACTCTGCACCGAACTGGCACAACATGAGCAGCAGCTCATCACAGCTATGCCCGGTTATATTGCTGTCCGTCCTGTTCAGGCGGCTATGGCCGGGCGATGCACAGAATGGACTGTTGAAACAGCCTTCGCAGATACATTTCTCCTGCATATCCTCCAGCGCGGAGGTTCGGTCATTTCGGTGGAGCACGGGAGAAACCGTAACCTGCTTGAAGAGTGGATGGATCCCAAACAGAGTGTGGAGGAGAATGCCGGATGAGGCCGCTGATTGCCTATATGCTGAAAAGCTATTCAACCTCGCAGCGCTATTTTGCACCTGTTGCTGCGACAATTATATTCGTATTACTTCTATATACATATAAGCCGAACCCGGTTATGAGCAGTTATGCAGCTACCGGCATTCTATTATTCATCGGCTGCGCCTGGATGGGGATAAGCTTCCTTAATCATGAACAGGCGGTGCTGCGGCAGATTACAATTGTCCATATGCGCAGCAGTGTAAAATACAATCTGGGCGGCATACTGACGCTGGCTGTTCTAACCACGGTACTGTCTATGCTTGTAGTGTTGTATCCCGTTCTGACAGGGAACTTTGCCGAGCCGGCGGGACTCTACCGGTTGACGCTGGCTTTTGCCGGACATCTGCTGCTGGGAATGCTTGGAGTGTCCATTTCACTCTACCTGCAGGCTGCCTGGGTACCCAAAGCCAGCTATGCCACAGGCTTGCTGCTGATTATCCTGATTGTATCCATTAGCAGCTTCAAGCTGGCTGACTTCATCCCCGGCCCTGTTGTGCCGGTGCTGCTGCCTCCGGCTGCATTGCTGATGGATGTGCTTACGCATGCGGATGAACTGCCCCCGGCAGCGGTGCTAGGGACATTTGCCCATGCGTTAATCTACATATTGCTGCTCAGCGCATTCTATCTGTACCGCTCCGGACGCATGGATTATGGCAGGCATTTATGAGACAATAGATCAATAAAGAGTGAACAGGCGGGAGGAAAGATGAAGGATACAAAAGTACCGGAGAGTGAACAATCCAAGGAGCTATTTGCTTATTTCGGACTGGCGGTCTATTATTGTCAAGCTTTGGAGCAGCAGCTTACCAATCTGCTGCTGCTCACGAAGCTGTCTCAGGGAAAAACACCCACAGAAGCAGATCTCACTGAATTGTATCAGCGTAAGCTCAGTAATTCACTCGGCCAGCTCATCAAAGAAATCCAGCATCATTTTCCATTCTCGGAAGAAGAGACTAATCAGCTGCAGGATGTATGGAAGCAGCGTAACCATATCGTGCATGATTATTTCAAGGAACGCATTCAGCAGACCTTTACTCCGGCAGGCAGGGCGCACATGATCCGTGAGCTGAAACGGTTCAAGAACAAAGCCAGCAGACTGGAAATTAAGCTGCAGGGCTACTGCACGGAAATGTACGCCAAGCTGGGGCTGGAAGAGGAACGGTTCATTGAATAGAGCTGTATCTTAGTTGAACAGCCTCCTCCAGACCGGATAACCCGCAGCTCTGGACAGCCTCAGGAGCAAAGGTGACGCTGACCGCTCTGTTACAGCGTGCCAGTGCTGCGATGGCTGCAGCGGCTGCCGGAATCAGCTCAGCAGTTAAGGATTCTCCCGGCTCCCACCACCAGCGGACGATGCTCAGGACTCCGCTTTTCTTGTTCATAACCGGTTCTAACCGGGCAATAAACCGGTCGCCGTACAGAAAAGGGAGTACATAGTAGCCGTATTCCCGCTCTGCCGCCGGCTTGTATACCTCCCACCGGTACTGGAAGCCGAACAGCTGGCGGATCAGCTCTCTGTCCCACAGCAGATTATCAAGCGGAGCCAGCACGGCGGCGAATCCGTCTTCCTCAACAGCAATTGCGGAACTACCCCCGGCAGCAGCGCTCCCGTTCAGGACGGTCTCAAGCACGGGAACATCCGCAGTCCGCATATACAGCGGCAGCTTCACATCCTCCACACGCACCTCACGTATGCTGTCTGTCAGCAGCAGACGTTCCACAGCAGCGGTTCTTTCCTTGCTCTTTAACCCGGAAATGCCCAGCCAGCCGTCGCCGGATCTGTTCCACTGGAGGCCGATACTGCCGATCCGGCGCAGCACATACCAGTCGTGATGCTGTTCCGGCAGCGGATTCGGCTCCTCTGCATTTAGCAGATCTTCCGGCAGCAGCCTGGAAGTGAAATCGTAATAGCGGCGCGTATGCACCCGGTGGTGCACGCATACCTCGCCCCGAAAATACAGGGTCTCCAGCGCGGCACGGGTGACTCTGGCCGGAGCCCAGGCCCAGTCCATCTTCTCCTTGCCTTCCAGATCAAGCGAGGAGAGGGGGCCGCGGGCATCCAGCGCTTCCCGTACCTGCTCTATCGTCCTGAGCAGAAGCTCATCCCCCTGATGCCTGGCTGCTGCCGCCTTCCGCCGGCGGCTGAAATAAGGCCAGTCCTCCGAACAGTAGATGGACATATTCTTGTCCCAGCCGTCAATCAGCGTTCTATCCTTGTACAGAAGGTCATTTGCCATGGAAGGAACAAAATCCGGAATTCGTGCTTGCAGCACAAGCTCATGATTGTGCCCCGCAATGCTGAGCGGATCATACTGAATGCAGCCCACATGGCGGACATAATCATAGATGCTCTGCTTGCCGCGTCGCAGCATGCCGGGAACCAGCCGCTGGTGCAGCAGCAGGAACTGTCTGGCCTGGCGCTTGCTGAGAGAATAGGTAATCATCTTCTTGCCACCCCGCATATTATGTATTATTTCCCATTATACCCGAACGGATGTTCCGTATTCAAGCACAAAAAAAACCTGGCAGCCGTATGGGCTCCCAGGGGTCATAACCAATATGTTAGCTGTGCTTCAGCGACGGCTGCAGAACAGCTGCCGGCTTAGCCGGTGCCGCAGTGCCGGCGGTCTGAGCCGTACCAGCACCGGCTCCAAGCTGGAGCTGGTACATCCGGTAGTAACGGCCTTCCAGCGCCATCAGCTCTTCATGGCTGCCTCGCTCGACAATCTCGCCGTGGTGCAGCACCAGAATCTGGTCCGCACTGCGGATGGTCGACAGGCGGTGGGCGATGATGAACGTGGTCCGGCCTTTCTTCAGCACCTCCAGCGCTTCCTGAATGAGGCTCTCTGTCTCCGTATCAATATTGGAAGTTGCTTCATCCAATATGAGAATCGCCGGATCGAACGAGAGCGCGCGGGCGAAGGAGATCAGCTGGCGTTGTCCGGCAGACAGCGTGCTGCCTTTTTCCACTACCGGCTCATCAAAGCCCTTCGGCAGGTGGGCCAGCAGCTTATCCGCCCCGACCTCACGCAGCGCGCGTTCCACCCGTTCACGGCTGATGCGTTCATCGCCAAGGCTGACATTGGACGCGATGGTGCCGGTGAAGAGGTAAGGGTCCTGCAGCACGATCCCCATATGGCTGCGCAGCCACTGCTTGGGAATGGAAGTGACCTCTTGACCGTCAATCGTAATGCTTCCGCGCTGCGGATCATAGAAGCGGAACAGCAGATTGATGATCGAGCTTTTACCGGAGCCGGTGTGTCCGACCAGAGCTACAGTTTCGCCGGGATGCGCCTCGAAGGTGATGTCCTTCAGCACGAAATCCTTCTTGTAGGCAAAGGATACGTTGTTGAATTCGACTTTTCCCTTGTATCGCGGCATCGAGCCGTCGGTGACCGGTTCTCCCGGTTCATCCATCAGGGTGAAGACGCGGCCTGCAGAGACCATCGAGCTATCCAGGTTCGCAAGCTGGTTCACCATTCCGGTAATCGGCTGGAACATCCGTCCAAGCACATCGACAAACGCGTACAGCACGCCCAGTGACACAAAGGTTGAGCCGCCTAAGCTGCCAAAGCCGAAGTACCACAGGACCAGTACAAAAGAAAGATTACGCAGCGTGTTCACGAGATTGTGTGAGGTGAAGGCATTGAGATTAAGCATTTTGTTCTGATACTTCATATAATCATCGTTCAGGTGCTCGAATTCTGCGCGGCTCTGCTTCTGGCGGCGGAAAATCCGGATAATCGACATCCCCTGGATGGATTCGTTGATAATGGCATTAATCTCACTCAGCCGTGAGCGGATGATCGTATTGTATTTGGTCGCCACTTTGCGGTAGAGCACGATCCAGAGCACGATAATCGGCACGATGAACAAGCTGATCAGGCCAAGCTTCACATCGAGCAGGAAGAGCGCGATATATACACCGGTGATATTGATAATTCCTGTAAAAAAGTTGGACAGCACGGCAATGAACAGATCCTTGACGGCCTCTGTATCATTGGTGACCCGGGAGACGACCTTGCCCGCAGGCAGATTGTCAAAAAAGTGTACCGGCAGCCGTTGGATGTGGGCGTACACATCGGTACGAAGCTTGCGGATGACCTGATTGGCCGAGGACTGCAGCCAGTAGGTTTTGCCGAACTCTGCAAGAATGGAGATGACCAGGAAGATGGCATATAGCCCTACCAGCTCATAAATCCCGGGAAATTCCGGCTTGTAAAAAGCAAACACTTCATCCGCAGACAGCATCACGGCAGGATAGGTTGTAATTTGATCTCCGTATTTAACCTCCAGCGCCCCGTCCTTAAACGTTCGTTCGCCTTCTGCCTGGGCAACTGCTTCATTGATGAAATAGAAGCTTCTGCCTGACTGCAGCAGCCGGACCTCCCGGCCCTTGGCTTCACCCTCGGCAAAGCGGTCGCCGCGTTTGTAATAGTTATTGTTATATACTGCGGCCTCGTCAGGGGAGGCAGTCTGGAAGTAGGGCTGCTCAATGGCAAGCAGATGGTTGTCGATCATATTTTTGGCGATAAAAGGGCCGGCCAGCTCGGCGGCCACGCCGATGGTAAGCAGCAGAAGGGCTGCGATAAAGGTTTTTTTGGCAGTCAGTGCATACTGCAGCAGGCGTTTGCCTGTACTCTGTGTCAACGGTGACACCTCCTAAAGGGTTGTAAGTCCCAAGCTCTAATTCTGGTTATAAAATATCGGGCAAGACTTCAGGCTCCCGTCCTATTCACCGGTCAGGTTGTTCTCCACCTGCTGGCGGTCGAACTGCTCACGGTACCAGCCGTTTCTGTCCAGCAATTCCTGATGAGTGCCGCGCTCAATAATATGCCCGTTATCCAGCACAAGAATCAAATCGGCATGCTCAACGGCAGAGAGGCGGTGGGTAGAGATCAGCGTCGTTTTGCCGGCGCGTTCCTCACGGATGTTCTCAATAATCCGGGCTTCGGTCCGCGCGTCAACAGCGGAGAGGGCATCGTCGAGAATCAGAATGTCAGGGTTCGCGATAAAAGCCCTGGAGATTGAGACGCGCTGCTTCTGGCCCCCGGAGAGGGAGACGCCGCGTTCGCCGACCATCGTATCCAGGCCGTCGGATAAGGTGCCCAGGTCGTTCTGGAAGGCTGCAGCCGTAATGGCCTGCATGATCCGCTCGTCACTGGCCTGGTCATAGCCGAACTGGATATTCTCACGGACGGATTTGGAGAACAGAATCTGCTCCTGCGGAACATAGCCCATCCAGCCGTGCAACTGGTCGAGCGCGATTTTTTGAATGGGAACATCAGCAATCTTGATATCGCCCTTGCCGGTCGGATATTCATGGAGCAACTGCTTCAGCAGGGTGGATTTCCCGCTGCCTGTGCGTCCGACCACACCAAGCGTCTGGCCCTGGGACAGGGTGAAGCTGACTCCGCTCAAATTATCGACAGTGGAGGTAGGGTAACGGAAGGTTACATCCTCGAATTCGATCCGGGTCGGCTGAGCAACCGCTACCGGACTTGCTGCGTCTGCCACATCCGGGCGAGTGTTGGTCGTTTCGTCGATCCGCTCAAGCGAAGCGCCGCCGCGCTGCATGATATTGATCAGCTCGCCGATCGCGAACATCGGCCAGACAATCATCCCCAGATACATATTGAACGAGACTAGGTCGCCCAGTGTGATCTGATTACGGAATACGAGATAGATGCCATATGTAAGTGCGATGATATAGCTAAGACCCACACAGAAGCGGATGGTCGGCTCGAAAAAGGCATCTACACGTGCAACCGCCATATTTTTACGGTACACATCTTCAGTAATATCTGCAAAACGCTTCTCATCCAACCGCTCCTGCACATAAGCGCGGATAACGCGCACACCGGATACCGACTCCAGCACCTGGTCATTCATATCCC
>NZ_CCDG010000093.1 GCF_000723885.1 Paenibacillus camerounensis | reverse complement strand
AACATGCCCAGCTGGGACTCATAAGACTCCAGCTCCATAACCGGAATTTTCCGTTCAATCGCCTTCTGTATGAAGTACAAGTCAATTCCGGCAGAAGCCTCATAGCCGGCCGTCGCTGCTTTTAGGCTGCTCAGTGTCGTTTCCGCTACCCACGGCTTAAACTGGTCCAGCGCATTGGTCTTAAGGCCTGCCTCCTTGAGCACCTCACCCAGCTTCGCATACGTCTCACCGGAAATATGATCCTTCAGCGTTGTACCGTCCTGGTACATGCCCATGTTCAGAACCAGCTTCTGTGATGCCTCATCAGCTGCCTTGCTGATATCAATTTCTACGCCCAGATAATCAGACCCGGCAAAGGCCTCTTCAAACTCCTTGCTCAGAGGATAGAAGCTGTCATCGGCAATATGCATTGAGCCGACCAGATACACGGTATTGCCGTTGCTCTCGACTTCCCACATGAAGCCGCGTCCGCCTTGGGTACTTACAGCACTCTGGCTTCCGTCACCCGCTGCCTTGGTCTTCAGAACTACCGTACGGGTCTGTGCATCCCAGCTTACTTCGTAACCCGCTGCATCACCAAGAACCCGGATAGGTGCATAGGTCACGCCGTTGATCACAGTAAGCTTGCTCTTCAGTGTAATGGCTTTACCGTCTACAATCGCATAGATTGTGTCACCTGCCGCATTCTGCAGCTGCACATCCATCGCTTCAAGCGTAGCTCTGAGCGGAACAAGCGTGGTGCCCTGATTGTTGACCGGAGCTCCCGTCTTGTATTCGACAGTCTGATTGTTTACTTGTATTGCCGGCTGCTGCGGGGCAGCCATGGCCGGAACTGCTGTTGCGGTAAGCAATCCTGCCGATAAGGTAAGAGATAATAGCATTTGCTTCCAGCTTCTCATTTGCTTAGTCTCCTTCAGCTTCATATAGTCCACATATAATAATTAAGCAAAATCACGATGCTTGAGACACTCGGGTGACAAAATTTGCTGTTCAAGTACGGATATACATTTACGCTCTGCTTCTGCGTTCCTTTGCCATTACCCACAGCATTGCAAATACTGCAGCAGCACTCAATCCTACGGTTAATCCTTGAATGAAATCACGCACCGGGGAACCGTTCGTATCTATCACAAGACCAAACATAACCATGTTCAACACGCATACTGCAAGAAACAGGAAGTTCTGATTTTTTTTATTCATTGTGAATTTCTCCTCATATAGTAGATTTTTTATAATTATTTGCATTAGATTTTGTAAGCCTTCATTGCTTTTCTGATCTCTTTAATGCTAGGGCGCTTGCCGTACATCAGTACGCCTGTGCGGTAGATCTTCGCCGCCAGCCAGCCGAACACAAATGTGGTTGCCAGCAGAATAACCAGCGAGACGATAATCTCCCAGAAAGCGACCTGGCCGACTCCGATGCGCAGCAGCATGCTGAGCGGTGAGGTGAACGGAATGTAGCTCGCTACCTTGACCAGCATAGTATCAGGAGCCCAAATGCTGAATAAAGGAACGTAGAAGTTCACGAAGCCGATCATCATAATCGGCATTACCGCCTGGCCAAGATCCTCTGTACGGCTGACAATCGATCCGACCGCCGCATAGATCAGGGCATACAGGAAGTAGCCGAGAATATACAGGATCAGACCGTAGACCAGCAGCCCGATGTTTAGCTGGCTCAGATCCAGCTCGAAATCAGCCAGTACGCCGGAGTTATGCGGCAGCAGGAGATTGGCGGTCACACTGAGTGCAATGATGGCAATCTGCATCAGTCCGACCAGGAAAATACCGATGACCTTGCCGAACATCTGGGTTAGCGGCGATGCGCTCGTAATCAGAATCTCCATGATGCGCGAGCTTTTCTCAGAGGTAACTTCTGCCGAAATCATATTACCGGTCATCATAATGGACATGAAGAACAGGATCAGAAGGACATAGACAACTACATAGTTGATTGTTGCCGCCGTCCGTTCAGTCTCTTCCCCGGCCTGGGAACCATCGGCGCTGAGCTCCTGTGTATCAATCGTTACCGGGGCGTACATGGCGGCAACCTGGCTGTCTGTCAGCTTGTCACCGACAATCAGCTGTGTGTTGACCGCCTGCAGAGCGCTCTGCAGATAAGTCTGCACTTCCCCGCCAAGCTCACCGTCCTCGTTGTGGTAGGTTACTGGCGGAAGTCCTTCACCAGCTGCCTCGCCAAAGGTGAGATAGCCTTCAATAGTTCCCTTATCCAGACCTTCCTTCAATGCTGCATCATCAGCTGAAGCAAATGCTGTGAACGTTACTGCAAACGTATCGCTGTCCGGAGTAGCAGGGGCTGATGATGCCAGGAGCAGCTCGGCTGCCGGGTTACCCGTTTCAGCGATTACTGCGATTTGGCTCCGGTTGCCGCCGTCAGCCTTATCTTCACCCTTGAACACTTTGATAAAATAAGGAATGTTCATTCCGATACTCAGCAAAATAACCATAATAAGCGTTGTTATAAGAAAGGCTTTGGTCTTCACCTTGTTTTTAAAAGTAAATCCTATAATCGTCCCCATCTTATTCATTCGATTCACCCACCGCTCTGATAAAGATTTGGTTTAGCGTCGGTTCCTTAATCTCGAAATGCTCGACCTCGCCGGCAAGAATGGCCTGCTGCAAAATACGCTGTGCTGCACTGATATCGCTGATCGACAGTACATAGCCGCGTTCCTGCCGCTTC
>NZ_CCDG010000092.1 GCF_000723885.1 Paenibacillus camerounensis | reverse complement strand
AAAAAGCCGAGCTGAAGGCACTGGTGGTCATCCCAAACTCCTCATGCCTTACATATACACTGAACTCGTAGATCTCCAGTCCAAGGAAAGCCGCCCCCAGCAGCACGGTAACGAGCAGCCAGTTCCGCAGCTCTGCCGGCTTGTTCCGGTGCATCGCCTGGATGGCGAACACGCTGGTCAGACTGCTGGCCAGCAGCAGAAATGTCGCAGCCGCCACCAGCGGCAGGTGGAACAGCTCAGCTGCAGAAGGGCCGTCGTTCGTCGAGTTGCGCAGCGCCAGAAAGGTGGCGAACAGCGTTCCGAAGAGCACAGCTTCACCGCCGAGAAACAGCCAGAAGGCCAGCACCTTGTTACGTCCCTCCAGCGTCGCTTTTTCCGGCTCGTGCGGGAGGGTGCTTTGTCCGGCTTCAGCATGTACGGTTGTCATCCCTGCTCACCTTCCTTCCAGCTCTTCGGGCTCAATATGCCAGCCGTGGTCATCAAACAGCGAACGCAGCAGCATTGATCCGAAGGTAATAACCAGTCCGAGCCCGGTCACGATATAGTTGTTGAACAGGAAGCTGAGCAGGTCACTCCCGAAAGTATCACGGCTGAACATAAAGCCGAGCCCGGCAATGAAAATGCCCGCCGACATCAGGAACGGCAGAATCGTCGCAGACGGCATGTGGATCGAGCCTACCGGCTCAGACGGTGTCATACTGGTATGACCGGCACGCTTTTCCTTCCAAAAGGCATCTATTCCGCGTACCAGCGGTGTCTGCTTGAAGTTGTATTCCGGCGGCGGCGAAGGAATCGTCCACTCCAGGGTGCGCCCGTCCTCCCAAGGATCATCTGCGGCATCCGCCGGCTTACGGGAAGTGATGAAGATATTCCACAGGAAGATCAGCATCCCTACCCCCATCAGCCCGGCCCCGACCGTACTGACCAGATTCAGCGTATCGAACTGCTGGTTCGGCAGGTATGTAAAGACACGGCGCTGCATCCCCATAAGTCCCAGGAAGTGCTGCACGAAGAACGTCAGATGGAAGCCGATAATAAAGGTCCAGAAGGTCCATTTGCCCAGTGTTTCACTCAGCATCCGCCCGAACATTTTGGGCCACCAGTAGTGCAGACCCGCAAACAATCCCAGCACCAGACCGCCGACGATAACATAGTGGAAATGGGCTACGACAAAATAGGTGTCATGAAACTGGAAGTCCGCCGGAGCCGAAGCCAGCATAACCCCGGTTACCCCGCCCATCGTGAAGGTTGGAATAAAGCCCACAGCGAAAAGGTTAGGAGTAGTAAAGCGCACTTGTCCGCCCCACATCGTAAACAGCCAGTTGAAGATTTTGATCCCGGTCGGAACGGCAATCAGCATCGTGGACACAGAGAACAGCGCATTCGCTACCGGGCCAAGGCCTGTTGTAAACATATGATGCGCCCAGACCATAAAGCCCAGAAAGGCAATCAGCAGAGTGGCGAACACCATCGAGCTGTAGCCGAACAATCTTTTGCGTGAAAAGGTCGGAATAACCTCGGAAATAATGCCGAAGGCCGGCAGAATGAGAATATACACTTCGGGGTGGCCGAAAATCCAGAAAATATGCTGCCAGAGCACCGGATTGCCGCCCGTCTCAGGATTAAAAAAGTTAGCTCCGAGAATCCGGTCAAAGGTGAGGAGAACAAGCCCTACAGTAATTGCGGGAAAAGCGAATAGAATAATTGCGGAGGTGATAAAGGTAGCCCAGGCGAACATGGGCATACGCATATAGGACATCCCCGGGGCACGCATCGTAATGATCGTAGCGAGAAAATTAATGCCCCCGATCAGCGTGCCAAGCCCGGCAATCTGCAGGCCTATAGTGTAGAAATCCACTCCGTGGGTGGCGCTGTAGGTTGTACTGGATAGAGGCGTATAGGCCGTCCAGCCGGCATCAGGCGCACCGCCCATAACCCAGCTGAGATTGAGCAGCAGGCCGCCGAACAGGAAGGTCCAGAAGCCCCGATCTGCAGAAGAAGGAAAAGCATTCATCAGTGCGAAGATGACCGGCATAACTCCGAGGAAAATCATTGTGGTCCCGTGCATCGTAATCAGTTCATTGAACGTCTGGGCATCGAGAAAGGTGTTCATCGGCTTGATCAGCTGAATGCGGATCAGAATAGCCTCAAGCCCGCCGATGCCGAAAAAGAAGCCCCCGGCCCACAGGTAGAGGACGGCGATTTTTTTGTGATCGACGGTGGTGATCCAGTCCATCAGACCGGTATGGCGTTTGACACGGTGACCGGTCGCCGGCGGCCGGGCGGAATTCAAGGATTGCGCTGTTTGAGCCAAGGTTTGTACCCCCTTTTCAAGGTTGCTGCTTCCGCTATTCACTATTCCGCCCTATTCCAGCGTGTAACCGGCCAGATATTCGGCGATGCCGTCAATCTCTGCATCTGTCAGTCCTAAGTCTGCTTTGGGATCAGGCATGGTATTGCCCGGCTTGACGCTTTCCGGATCACGCAGCCAGGTCTGGATATTCTCGAGAATAGGAGCCCCGTCTGCACCTGTATCATCATTCAGCAGAATGCCTGCTACCGATTCCCGGGAGCCGAATCCCGTCAGATCCGGACCGACTGCCAGGCCCTGATCGCCGACAGCATGACAGCGCAGGCAGGCTGATCTGAAGGTCTCGGCAAGCTGCGGATCTTCCGGCAGCACAGCAGGAGCCTTCATCGAGGCAAGCCACTGCTCAAATTCCGCCTCACTGACCGACTTGACCTTGAATTCCATGAACCCGTGGGACGGTCCGCACAGCTCGGCGCATTTGCCGCGGTAAACGCCTTCATTCGGCGCGCTGAAGCTGAAGCGGTTCACGGTACCGTCGGGGTTAGTGTCAATTTTGCCGGACAGGGACGGGACCCAGAAGGAATGCAGCACATCTGCAGTCCTCAGCTCGAAGGCAATATCCTTGCCGGCAGGAATCACCAGATCCTGCGCTGTCTTCACACCATAATCGGTATACTCGAATTCCCACCAGTATTGATGGCCGGTAACCTTTACCTTGACCGCATCCGGATCGTCCGCGTGATCGTTGCCGGCGGCAAATACCGCCTTGACGGTCGGCACAGCAAGAATGACTACCAGGATCAGGGGGATGACCGTCCAGACGACCTCAAGCTTGAAGTTCCCCTCCACCTGCACTGGGATTTCACGCCGGCCGGGCTTACGCCGGAACTTGACAAGCACATAGGCGGCAATCGAAAAAACGATCAGCAATACAGCAATCATAATCGTAATCGACAGCTTCATCAGATCAAACGAGCTTTCGGCTGCTGGTCCCTGCGGTCTAAGCACCGACAGGTCCTCCCGGCCGCAGCCGGCCAGAATGAGTCCAAGCGCTGCAGTCATGGGAAGAAGCCGCTTTCCGCCCTGCCACGTTATCATCTTCGATCAACCCCCGCTTTTCCCGGATTCGTAGATCAGAGGATTTTCCTGTCAATTATAACAATCACTATTAATATAAGTTTGAGGGGGTGTTTTGTCAATCGTTCACAGCAAGTTCACAAATTCTTTTTTTTAAGCAAAAAAGCTTGTCATTATCACCTTTAATAACGCTTACAAATTTCTCTAAAATAGAGTATACTATTCGGTAAGCGCATACATAATGAAACAACCTCATAATCCGCTTGACTATCCGGCAATTGCATGGACAATAATTCCAGCGTAAAAATAAGCAAAAAAAACCGTATCCAGCAGCATCGTTCAGCCGGGCACGGTTTATGAGAATCCTCATGGATGTGATTGCAAACTACAAGTTATCAATCCGGAACATTATCCTGTGTATAAATCAGGAGACGGATGAGTTAATCCTTCCCATCTCATGCTCCACGACCATAGTCAGCTCTTCTTCATAGCCTCCTGTGATCCGATACTTCCGGACGTACTCCTTTACAAATTTCTTGGGATCTTTGGGCCGGAAAATGCGTGTCATTTCCCTAAGACTTTCCTTGACTTCGTTATGACCTTTACTTGCCATGATCAGTTCCCTCCCAAAACATTGAAAATGAATGCTCCGTTGAGAATGCATGATGAAAAGTCCGCCGTAACCTAAATGCAAGATAAGAACCGTACACATACGTAGCTTGCATTATCCGCCTAGGCTGTCATTCCAGAGTTCTGGAGGTCCGCCTTGCCGGTGAAGCAGGTTCGTCGTGATTTGGGCTGAGAGTAAGACGCCTTAAGGTATAGACATCTTGACACTTTACTTACCCGAAGAGCCACTTGCTGAATCACTCCTTTCGGGCCTTATCGTCTTATTGTATCATATTCAAGGCCAAGTTCCACCTTTCCTTGTAAAATATGCGTATGGAATTTTGTGAAAATTTATGTCTCCCATGGCAGGTGAGATTGCAGACTTCTGGTTAAAATAAACTGGATGCAGCTGAAATATCCTCCGCCTTAATACCGAAGGGAGACTTTATGGACAATCGGATTTCCTGGCCCGGACCAGCTTATAACACGGCCCCCGTGATGGCTCAGGCTGAACCGGAGATGCACGGAA
Source organism: Paenibacillus camerounensis (assembly GCF_000723885.1). Classification (GTDB taxonomy): domain Bacteria; phylum Bacillota; class Bacilli; order Paenibacillales; family Paenibacillaceae; genus Paenibacillus_AQ; species Paenibacillus_AQ camerounensis. The sequence continues at coordinate 1,573 of NZ_CCDG010000092.1, read as the reverse complement.
CCGGAAGCAGGCAGCTGGAGCAGGCTCATGAGGCCATACTCAAAGACTATCCTAAAATGCATAGTATGCTTGTTGTACGCAACGGGAAACTGATATTTGAACGGTATTACGGAAATTACCATGCCGGTATGCTGAATGATCTGCGGTCCGCGACCAAAAGCATTGTGTCGCTGCTCACCGGCATCGCCATCGGCAGAGGTGATATGTCCGGAACGGATCTTGCTGTGTCTGATACACTGCGCTCTTATCTGCACGGACGGTCCGATCCGCAGCTTATGCGGCTCACATTGCAGCACCTGCTGACCATGACCTCAGGATTCCGCTGGATTACCGGCAGCAGGCTCGGCGAGCCGCTTGTCCGTAATCTTCAGCGCAGCCGCCGCTGGGTACCGTTTATTCTTAATCTACCGCTGGATGCAGAAAATACAGGCTGCTTCCAGTACCGCAGCAGCGATTCGCATCTGCTCCCCGCCATACTGAGCGAATGCACGGGACAGGATGCGTTCAGCTATGCCGGGCAGCATCTGTTCGGACCGCTGGGTATCACTCATGCAGCCTGGCTCCCCAGCCCGGAGGGACACAGCATGGGCCATATCGGACTGTACCTGACCTCACGGGACATAGCCAAGCTCGGCAGCTGTCTGCTCAGCGGAGGCCTTCATGAGGGGCGGCCGCTGATTCCACAGGGCTGGCTGGAACAGGCCTTCAGGAAACAGACGGACGGCTACCCTGCTTACGGGGATTACGGGTACCAGTTCTGGAACGGACGCATATGCGGACAGCCTTACGTGCTCGCTCACGGGCACGGGGGCCAGCAGCTCTGGCTGCTGCCGGAGCTGGATGCTGCCATTGTTTTCACCGCCGAAAGCGCGGTTAGCCGCTGGCGGAATCCGCGCAGGCTGCTTGAGCAGCACATTATTCCGGCGATGAATCCGTAAAGTCTGCTTCACATACTTTGTATCTCCAAATCATAGGCTCCTAGTAAGGAAAGAGCAGGGAATCCGCCCCAGCCTGTGTGCAGGGCGCCAGATCTCCGCCTTCTTCTCCAAGTACAAGGAGAGTGAGCACTATGTCCCCATTCAAATCGTCCACCGGACTGCCCGAGAATATCGCCGCTGCTGTCTGTTACTTTATTCCTTTTGTCGGCCCCATTGTGTTTCTTGCTCTGGAAAAACGCAGCCGGTTTGTGCTCTTCCACGCGCTGCAGTCGCTGATTGCCTTCGGCGTGCTGATGGTCGCCCATGTCATCAGCGGATTCATTCCGCTAATGGGCGGTTTCATTGGAGCGATCCTCTCGCTGCTCGGCTTCTCCGTCTGGCTGCTGATGCTCTTTCATTCCCTCGGCGGCAGGTGGTATAAGCTTCCCTTCGCAGGTGACCTCGCGGAAAGCCAGCTCCGCCAGCTGTAATCAGGAACTCACCGCCGCCTCAGCCTTTGTAATAGTAATAGTGATTCCCTTTTGCCTGTCTACTCCTTACAATGAGATCAGTACATTCAGGAATCTGCAGGCTGGAGGAGCATTCATGTATTTATTGATTATAAACCCCCGTTCCGGCGGCGGTGCCGGGCAGCG
>NZ_CCDG010000091.1 GCF_000723885.1 Paenibacillus camerounensis | reverse complement strand
AGCAGAAGATTTCGTTGGAGTACGTGTCTCGTTTGGTGAGCTTGGAGATGTATATAAAGCGCCTTTCTACCGTGTAGTGGTTTCCGATTCCCGGTCCCCTCGTGACGGTCGTTTTATCGAGGAAATCGGTTACTATAATCCGATTGAACAACCGGCAGTAGTTAAGATCGATGAGGAAAAAGCTCTTAAATGGCTTCAGACAGGTGCACAAGCATCTGATACCGTTCGCAACTTGCTTTCCAAAGCAGGCGTGATGAAGAAGTTCCATGAGCTGAAGCAACAGAAATAATGACTGATTGCGAGGGTCCTCTATGGAAGAATTAGTTGGAGTTATTGCTAAGGCTTTAGTGGATCATCCAGAGGATGTGACGGTGCGGACTGTGGAGAAGGACCACCTGATTGTATATGAGCTCTCCGTACATCCTGATGATGTCGGTAAGGTTATCGGCAAGCAGGGCCGGATCGCCAAAGCGCTCCGTACAGTAGTCACATCGGCAGCAGTCAAGAGCGATAAACGCGTAACCGTAGATATTTTATCTTAACTGATACGCACAAGAAGGGGCTAGGGATAGTATATCCCGGCTCTTTTTTGTTCAAATATAGATAAATGATATTAATAAAGGAGTGGATTTAATGGCAGAAGAATTAACGGTAGGCAGGCTGGTCAACACACATGGCATCCGCGGGGAAATTAAAATTTTGTCCCATACGGATTTTCCGGAAGTAAGATTTGCACCCGGCAAAAAAATGATAGTTATTCCGGCAGACGGCAGTCCTAGATTCGAGGTTATTGTGGAGTCGGCAAGAGAACATAAGGGGATGTATATCGCCAAGCTTAAGGGCTACACCAACATTAACGAGATTGAAAAGTATAAAGGCAGTATGCTGAAGGTTCCAGGGGATGATCTGGTCGAGCTTCCGGAGAACGAATACTATTTCCATGATATCGTGGGCTGCGAAGTATATACCGATCAGGATGCGGACAAGCCGCTGGGAACGATTACAGATATTTTGCAGCCGGGCGCTAATGATGTCTGGGTAGTAAAACCTGCCAAGGGACAGGATATTCTGATTCCTGTCATTGACGATGTCGTGCTGGATGTAGATACTGCCGCCAAAAAAATCACGGTGCATCTGATGGAAGGGCTGCTGCCATGATGCGGATCGATGTGCTGACTCTTTTCCCGGAAATGTGTGAAGGGGTATTCAGCACAAGTATTCTGGGCAAAGCCCGTGATAAAGGGATCGTCTCGCTGAACGCAGTCAATTTCCGTGACTTTTCCGGTAATAAGCATAATACCGTAGATGACACGCCATATGGCGGAGGCGGGGGGATGGTGCTGAAGCCGGACCCGATCTTTGCAGCGGTAGAGCATGTACTGGGGATTCCTCCGGTTACGGCAGAGTCTCTTAAAGAGGACAATTCTGTTGTGGAAGAAGAGGCCCGGGTGAAGCCGCGGATTATTCTTATGTGCCCGCAAGGCAAGACCTATAACCAGAAAATAGCGGAAGAGCTGGCTAAGGAACAGCATCTGATCTTTATCTGCGGCCACTATGAAGGCTATGACGAGCGGATCAGAGAGCATCTGGTAACCGACGAGCTGTCGATCGGAGATTATGTGCTTACTGGCGGAGAATTGCCGGCCTTGACGGTTATAGACTCTGTAGTGCGGCTGCAGCCTGGAGCACTTGGCAATGAGACCTCAGCCATTACAGACTCGTTCAGCACGGGGCTGCTGGAATACCCGCATTATACACGTCCTGCAGAATTCCGCGGCTGGAAGGTGCCGGATATGCTGCTGAGCGGCCATCATGCCAATATTGAGCTATGGCGGCGTGAGCAGGCGCTGCAGCGAACGCTGGAGCGCAGACCCGATCTGCTGGAGACAGCTGAGCTGACGGCAAAGGATCAGAAGACGCTGGAGGCACTGAAGCAGCGGGAGCAGGCTTGAGCATATTTTTCTAATAATAGTCATATCAGACGTCTGTTTAACGTATATTACGTTGAGGAGGCGTTTTTTGTTATGTTCAAATGGTTATATAAATCTCAGTGGAGCAAATTCAGGCGCTGCGAGAGCAGAGATAAGAGACAAGATACAAGAGATAAGAGACACAGAAGCTTCACAAAAAAATGAGAGCAAATGTGCGTTGGTATCCTTATTTTAGGGTAATGAATAGAGGTGCCGTAATAATACTACTCCCGCATAAGCAGCTTAACTATCGAAAGGAATGAACACAAGTGACTACGAATACGCATGAACCGCTCAAGCCTGACGTGGACACTGTCCACAAGGAAGCGGAGCCGCTCCGCACCGTCAATGATATTATTGAGTTCTACACAAACCGTAAATCCAAATTCTCCATATGAATGACCCGGTAACGGATTCAATAAGGTAGAGGTTAACACAAAAGCTTTAAAGCTGTTCCCGGCCGGGTGCAGCTTTAAAGCTTTTTTTGGTGAGTCTGTGCCGCCGGTTGACGAATTTCAAATAACATAAAAAGAGACCGTCCGAAGACGGTCTCTTTACCCGAGGCGCTTTGTAAAACTGTGATCCGTATCCCGCGCCACCAAAGCTTGAGCTATCAGCCGTTGGTCCGGGTAAGGGATACGTTCAGCATATCATGATTGATGTGAACGCACCTCCTTTCCTTGTGCCAAGAGTATAGCATAGCCCACTTCGAAAATCTATAAAATTTAAACAATAATTTGTAATAATATTTTTGCCCAGTTATTCCGAACAAAAACCGCTTTCTGCAGGAGGGGAAGTCCTGAGGAAGCGGTTTTTGTTGTGTGAACTGTCCGGCTATTCTATAGTATTCCGGCTGCGTTTCAGCTGTATGATGCCGGTGACCAGGGAATAGGTTCCCACTGCCAGCAGGGCAACAATGGCCCAGGTGTAATTGCGCACGCTATAGGTGAGGGACGCGAACATGATGAAAATAGCGATCCGGAGGACCCCTTCATTCATAAATTTTCTGCTTGCTGCGCTCATGATTCCTGCCTCCTCATAGTAGTTGTAATAGTAGATGTACGAGTCCGAAAGCGTTTTACTATTTGTATTCATTATAAACCTTTTTCGCCGGAAAAGACACACTTTGTTCACAAGTAATTTATTTCACATTAAGTTCACATTCTTCGCTGAAATCAAAAAAAATATGGCTGCTGCCGTATACCTGTACCCCTGCCGTTGCCGCAATATCACGTCTCTCATAAACTACAGCAAACGAATGAGGAGGGTTATTCTGATGGAAGCTTATTACAACTGTCTGCACTGCAAAAACAAAAGGGTGCGGATCATGACTAATGACGGAAAAAAGCATGAAGGTATTATTGTCGATGTCGACCGGAATAATGTATATCTGAAAACAAAAGGCAACGGGCGGATGCAAACTTCGGCTTTTTATCCCGGCAGCGTATACGGCGGATATTACGGTTACGGCAGCGAGATTTTAACCTTGAGCTTGTTTACACTGCTGGCTATAGCTCTGATCTGACAAAAAAGCGGACTGTCCGGAAATTTCCGGCAGTCCGCTTTTAGTTATTGACTGTATTATTATTGTACGACTGATATAGCACCAATTTCCGTAGAAAGTGAGAGCAGCGGTCCGCCTCCGTTGTAATCCTGTTTGCCCTCTGCAGCTCCGCTGACGGAGCCTAACTCGCTCGACGCCTTCACGGTACACTTAAGCCCGGCGGCGAGGCTGGCCTTGATAGCGCCGATGTCGCTGCTGGCCTTCAGACTGCTGCCTGTCTCCATTCCTTCAAGGCTGAGGACGATGCTTCCTGTATCGGTCTGAACCTTCGATTTGCCGGTAATGACTGCATTCTTCAGTGTAATGGTGCCTACATCACTGGTAACATCGAAGCTGCCCTCGAGTCCGTTAAGCTCTATTGAACCGACATTGCTGGTAATGTCATAGGTAGTGATAGTGGCGGGAATTTCAATTACATAATTGATGCTAAACTCGGAATGGCCGTATTCCTTTTGAGCCCATGTCCAAAGGTCCTTATCCGGATTATCCTTGGAATGGGTGGAGACAGTGAGCCTGCCGGCTTCATTCTCAATAGAAACCTCTGCGTTATCAATGATCTTAAGGTCTGTTGTGCGCGTCACCGGGTTATGGGCAACTATTGTGGCAGATACATTAATGCTATCTCCCTGTGCGGAGAAGAGCTCTACCCTGCCTACCGCATTATCCAGATGAACCTTAGTAGAATTTCCTGCCGGAAGAGAGGTTGTAAGCTCCTGCTGCAGGGTGTTCTCGTCTATCTGTTCTGCGAGCTCTGCGGCAGTGTCCTGGACGGCTTCCTGCACGATGTCTGCTGCATCAGCAATTCCCTTGCCGATATCCTCTGCGGCCCCGCCCAGATCCATACTTAATGATTCGATAAAGCCTGTGCTGCTGTTACTGGACAAGCTTTCTTCAAGCTGCTGATCAGCTGCTTCCTTACCGGGAAGCTCGCGGCAGCCGGTAAGCAGAACAAGCGAAAATACGGTGACGGCCGCAACAATTGCTGTGTTATGTTTTTTTCTCAAAGTATAGTCCCTCCGGAAAATAAAGTTTCTAAAAAGCTTATGTATACCAATAGTATATATTATGGTAAATAATTGGATAACAGGCTGTAGGCGGGTTGTTCACTGGACCAAAGTCGGGGGCGGGCGGATAACTGTATATTGAACCTTTTTTATGGTAAAATGGCCTAAAGATTATCTGTCATGAGCAGCGGAGCTTGCCGGCAGAAGACCGTCAGTCACGCGGCCATTAAAGGTCAAGGGAGCGGATGAGCGAATGCTATATGCAGCCTTAATTGTAGTGTTGCTTGTTATTGTTGCTGTTTCTTTCAGATCCCGGAGCCGCAGCAGCAAGCCGGAGGGGCCGAAAGAGGGTACAGCCAGTAATGTTATATCCATGGACAGACACCGCAAAGCAAAGCAAAGTGCGGTAGAGCAGCCGTGCTCTTCCTGCAAGAAAAAGAACGGCAAGCTGATTTTTTATGCCCAGGATGACGGAAGTGTAGTAGGGCTGTGTAAAGACTGCAAAATGAAGGCTAAGAAGAGGGATATGCTGCCGCTATAAACTGCAAATAATGATATTGCACTTGCCTATATTTTGTGATATTATTATTTCTGTTGTGTGGAATACGGTGGTCCGCTGCGGATAATGAGGGAGAGCAATGGGTCTCTCCGGAAGAGGCAAGAACACCTGTACGGAAGGAGGAAGTCCTAAATGAATATCCTACAAGCTATTACACAAGAGCAACTTCGTAAAGATATCCCTAGTTTTCGTCCAGGTGATACTTTGAAGGTGCATGTAAAAGTTATCGAAGGAACTCGTGAACGGATCCAGTTGTTCGAAGGCGTTGTAATCAAACGCCGCGGCGGTGGAATCAGTGAGACTTTTACAGTTCGTAAAATCTCTTACGGTGTTGGTGTGGAAAGAACATTCCCAATCAACTCGCCTAAGATCGAGAAACTTGAAGTTGCCCGCCGTGGTAAAGTTCGCCGTGCGAAACTGTACTATCTGCGTGATCTTCGCGGTAAAGCAGCAAGAATTAAAGAAATCCGTCGCTAGAATTAGCGGCAAAGAAAGGGGCTTGAATTCAAGCCCCTTTCTTTATTCTTACCGGCATCCCCGGTCCTTTTATACAAAGCCAGACTTGAACATATATGCCTTAGGATCAGCTTCTTCCGAAAAGGCCTCCTGAAGGAGTATTCGTGGAGGAGTTTTTGGCAGGAGTTTTTTTGTTGTATAGTGGATGTATCGTGAGAGTAGCATAAAGAGAGGACGGTGAACTATGCAGCAGGATTTGCAGCAGGGACAAGGGGACGCACTGGACGAGAGCGGCCAGCCCCCCCAGAAACAGAAAAATGAAGTACTGGAATGGATTAAGGCGATTGCAATTGCATTGGTTCTGGTGTTTCTGATTAGATGGCTTTTGTTCAAGCCGTTTATAGTCGACGGACCTTCAATGCAGCCGAATTTTCATACAGGTGAACGGGTTATTGTAAATGAAATTCTGTATGATATCCGCTCCCCGCAGCGCGGTGAGGTCATTGTGTTCCATGTGCCTTCTGAAGGCAGAGATTTCATTAAGCGGGTTATTGCGGTAGCCGGAGATACAGTGAAGGTTGAAGGGGATGTTGTTACAGTTAACGGCGAGCCTGTTGACGAAACGTATATCCAGGAAGCTATTGATCTCAGACACGCCAATAACTCCCTTTATAATAACAAAGACTTCCCGAATGAAGAGGTTCCCGACGGTACTGTACCGGAAGGGCATATATTTGTTATGGGAGATAACCGTTCTGACAGTACGGACAGCCGGATGATCGGCTACGTACCGCTGGGCGATATTGTCGGCCGTGCAGATCTGATTTTCTGGCCGGTCAAGGATATATCTATTATTAACCACTAAATTAAGCTGACAGTAAGTCAGAGGAGGTGACGGCAATGGCCATTCAATGGTTTCCCGGTCATATGACAAGGGCTAGACGGCAAATTGAGGACAAGCTGAAGCTGATTGACGTTGCAATTGAGCTGCTCGATTCCCGCCTGCCGCTTTCAAGCCGCAATCCGATGATTGATGATATTTTACGCGATAAACCCAGATTAATCATTCTGAATAAGAGCGATTTGGCCGATCCTGAAGCGACACGCAAGTGGCTGGCTCATTTCAGAGCTGAAGGTCATGTAGCCCATCCGGTGGATGCTTCTACAGGGACAGGCATTAAGGGGATACCTGAACAGGTCAAGCTGCTGCTGAAGGAGAAGATTGACCGGCAGATTGCCAAGGGAATGAACCCGCGGGCGAACCGTGCACTCATTGTCGGCATCCCGAATGTCGGCAAATCGACGCTGATCAATAAGATGGCGGGACGCAGTATCGCCTTGACCGGCGACCGCCCGGGTGTGACCAAAGGCCAGCAGTGGATTAAGACGGACGGCACACTGGAGCTGCTTGACACTCCAGGGATTCTATGGCCGAAGTTTGAGGACCAGGAAGTGGGTTACCGTCTGGCGATTACGGGAGCGATTAAAGAAGAGGTTCTTAACGTTGAAGATATCGCCTATTATGCGGTGAAATATCTGATCAAGGATTACGGTTCACGGTTCCAGGAGCGCTTCGGCATTGACAAGCTTCCTGAGGATGTGGAAAATCCGGACGAAATTGTGGCTGTTATGGAGGCTGTCGGCCGTAAGCGCGGCTGTCTGATCAGCGGCGGCCGCGTCGACTTGGAGAAGGCGTCCCGGACGCTGCTGCACGAGCTGCGTGCCGGTAAGCTGGGCACATTTACGCTGGAGACACCGTAAGGTTAATTAGAGATGAGGGCCATCCGGATTACCGGGTGGCTTTTTTTGTTGGCGGGAGAGGCGGCCGGTCTGATTATAAGGATAAAGAAGGATGACCCCGGAAGTCCTCGTATGATAAGCTGGATGAACAAAGCAAGAAAAATGGACATGGCGGTGGGGAGAAAATGAGCAGTATAGATATGTTAAGTTTTGAAAAAGCAGGCTGGGAGCAGTCGTACCGCCGGATAGCCGGTGTGGATGAAGTGGGCAGGGGCTGTTTGTTTGGGGATGTAGTGGCTGCGGCGGTTATTTTGCCGGAGGGCCTGATTATAGACGGAGTGGATGATTCAAAAAAATTGACGGCCAAAAAGCGGGATGCCTTGTACGAGATCATTATGGAACAGGCGCTCGCAGTCTGTGTGGGTCATGTGGAGTCTGCAATTATTGATGAAATTAATATTAAGCAGGCTTCTAGATTGGCGATGAAAAAGGCGGTCGAGGGCTTAAGTGAGGCTGCAGATTATCTGCTTATAGATGCGGAAAAGGTGGACTTGCCGCTGCCGCAGCAGGCGATTATAAAGGGGGATGCCAACAGCCAGTCTATCGCTGCAGCGTCGATTGTCGCCAAAGTTACAAGGGACCGGCTGTGTGAAGGCCTCTGGGAGGAATTATATCCTGACTACGGCATCAAAATACATAAAGGCTATGCGACCAAGCTGCACCGGGAACAGATTGTTTCACTTGGACCGACCCCGATGCACCGGCGCAGCTTTATCGGGAAAATTCTGGCAGAGCAGCAAACCTTATTTTGAAGCGCCAGGCTTTTAAGAAATGGCCGGCAAATGTCGATATAGAAGAAGAGAAGAGTTATAGAGAGAAGGAGGTGCGGCATGAACATCGGGTCGTTGTTCCGCGGACTGCTGGGCGACAGCAGGCCGGGTGAAGCTAAATCACTTGAACTGAAGGAAGGGCAGGTTGTCCGCGGTGTAGTTCAGAGTGTATCGGAATCCGGTAAAGAGGCGGTTGTACAAATTCAAGGAACCCCTGTCCGGGCTGAGCTCGAGACTCCTCTGCAGCCCGGCCAGTCGCTGACCCTGCAGGTTGCGCCTCCCGGAGAAGGCGGGCTGCCGGTGCTTAAGCCGGTGTCGCTCGGTGAAGCTGCTTTACTCTCGCCGCAAAGCATGGGCGAAGCGCTGGAAACGCTGGGTCTTAAGGAATCAAAGGCCGGCAAGGAGATTATCCAGGCAATGCAGTCCGGAGGGCTGCCGTTGACCAAAGAGAACGCCGCCAAGCTGGATGCTATTATGAATGCTAAACCACAGGGAGTTCCGACATCGGAATGGCTGGAGTCGGCAGTTCTTTCGGTAAAACGCGGGCTGCCGGTTACAGCTGAGAGCGTGAGGGGGCTGCAGCAGGCGGTTTTCGGGCCGAAGCTGCATGAGCTGCTGGCTAAGCTGGAAACGGAGCTTGGAGCATGGGTGCAGCAGGAAGAGGAAAAGGGCAACGGAAAGGCCGGTGGACCGGCTGTAGCTGGCCATGCCGGGACGGAGGGTGCGGTAAATGAGAATGCATCCGGGCGTTCGGTAACCGGGCCGCGGACGGCGCTGGGAGGTGCGCAAGGGGCTGCTAACGGTCTGGCAGAAGATGCTGTGCTGCCGGCAGAGAATGAAGCCGGAGAAACTGCTGCTGCCAAAGGCGCTGGCGGCAAGGAGCAGGCTGGCCCGGGTCGTGGAGCTGACGGAACACAAAATAACACTGCGGCCCGTACCGCAGCAGAAACGGCAGCCACAGCTCTTGATTCGCAGTCTGCGGAAGCCGCGGAGTCTGCCGGGACAAGCGGCAGGCCAGTGAAATCCGGCGGAGCTGCCGAGGGAGCAGCAGCCGCTGCAGGCACCGGGAATGCAGATGACGCAGGAAGTGCGAAAAGCACAGGGAATGCAGAAGGTGGAGGAAGTGCGAAAAGCACAGGGAATGCGGAAGGCGCAGGAAGTGCGAAAAGCACAGGGAATGCAGAAGGCGCAGGGAGTGCGAAAAGCACAGGGAATGCGGAAGGCGCAGGGAGTGCGAAAAGCACCGGGATTGCGGAAGGTGCAGGGGGTGCTAGCGAGCACCTGTGACGCTGCCGACGAATG
>NZ_CCDG010000090.1 GCF_000723885.1 Paenibacillus camerounensis | reverse complement strand
GAGTCAATTTCATAATTCAGTTTGCTGAATAGCAAGACTGGGCCAAAATCTGAGTTTGTTTTTTAAAAAGAGTTAGGCCACATGCTGGGAGTTACTCAACTGCTTGTTCAACTTGTCTAGTGCAAACTTACTCAAATTGTAGGCCAATGTGCTGAGTTGGAAATCGACACTTGCCCGGACGCCGCGGTGACGTGTGCGTTTCATCCCAAAATACTCTTTGAGGTAGGCAAAAACACGTTCTACAGCCGTTCGTTTGTTATACAGTTGCGTAAAGCTCTCGCTCCCTCTTGCTGGGTAAGCGTGCTTCCGCAAATCGGTTTGGATTCGGATCTTAAACACTTTTTGGCAGCCGGATTCAGAGAACGGACAGTCTTTGCACTGGTTGGGCCTGGTGTAACGCAGCGTTTCGTATTTGGCATCGAAACTATCGTAACGGTAGGCGTGTCCCTGCGAGCATACAGGGGTGTAGTCCTGGTTCATTCCCTCGGGCGGTTTTTTGTGGTGAATCATTTTAATAATAGGAAAAGCGCCTAAGGAATGAATCAACTGGTAAATGGCTGAACTGTCATACCCTTTGTCGCCCAAGACATGCTTCACCTTCAGCCCAGGAAACTTCAGATGTAGCCCCTTTAGGAGCAGGACGGCCATCCGCTGGTCATTCAGATTCGCCGAACTAAAGACACCGCTTAGCACATACTGAGAATCCGCATCGACCAGTACGTTCGCCTTAAATCCGTAATAACTGGTGAGTCTGCCCTTCGTATTTTTCTTGTCAAAGCGTGCAGCATGCCGGGGGATCGTGCTTAGGAGCTCGTCATAGGTGTAAGGCAGCATCGCTTCAATCGTTTTCTCAAAGGGTGCTAAGGTCTTTTCATAAGCTTCCCGTTCCAGACGCCGTCGCTCTTTTTCTTCCGCAGAAGCCCGCCCACGTCGGTAGACTGGTTTTTTAAGCGGTTCGTTCGCTGGCTGAGGCTCTGGCTCGGCATTCTCGAACTCTAGTTGCTGAATTTCTGGCGCTTCGCTTGGCTTTTTGGTACGGCGGGCCGCTCGGCGTTTCGACGCAGATTCACTGAATTGGCAATCCCAAGCCTCAACAACGGAGGAATCAACGGCAAGGTGCGTGCCCGTAATAAAGCCTTCTTCCATGGCAGACAGCACCAAGCTATCCTGCAGTTGCTCAAGCATTCCCGTTTGCTCAAGCGCAGAAATCAGACGGGAGTATGAAGCCTTGCTCGGAATAGGGTTCGATCCGGTAAACCGGCACTGCGCCCGAAATTCCTCGCTGTGCTTAAGGCGTCTAACCAGAGAAGAAACAAACTCAATGCCCTCCATTTTCGAGATGAGCAGCGAGTAGATCATGGCAGGAAGGTTTAGCTCCTGTGGCCGTCCGCGGTGGTTCTTTTTCCGGAGTGCGTGCAGGACCGGAGCCAGGTTTAAGTGTTTAAAGATTTGACTATATTTATCTTCCGGGCGCATCTGGAGCAATTCCTCGAAGGAAAACAGCTCTTCTTGTCGAATAGAGTAGATAGGGATTACCTCTTTTCTTCTCGGGTGTTGGTTTCGTCGCCTATAACTTCGAGAATTTGGGGAGGTACTCCTTTTTCTATGCTCAAAAAAACCAGGTGTAGCAAGGGGTTTGAATTATGAAATTGTCTCC
>NZ_CCDG010000089.1 GCF_000723885.1 Paenibacillus camerounensis | reverse complement strand
CCCTTTATTCCGGCGATTTGGCTGCGCCGGCCGGATTCAAGGGCAGTTTTGCCCTTTATCCCGCCGATTTGGCCGCGCCAGCCGAATTCAAGGGCATTTATACCCTTCATTTCGCCGATCTGGCCGCGTCGGACGGATTCAAGGGCATTGTTGCCCTTCACCACACCCGGCCATGGTCCGGCTACTTGTTATCCGGCAGCGGCACGCCGAAGTCCGGTGTGCCGTCTGCCTTCCAGCCCAGCACCTTGGCGCGGGTGTGGCGGTTCGGATCATACAGCGGATCGCCTGTGATGTCCTTGTAGCTGCGGGCGTGGTAGATCAGCACATCCTCCCCGTCAGCACCCACAGTGAAGCTGTTATGGCCCGGGCCGAACTGGCCGTTCTCCTCGCTAGTCTGGAACACCGGCACCGGATGCTTGCTCCACGAGGCCGCATCCAGCAGATCGCTGTCCTCATCGGCAGTCAGCAGTCCCATGCAGTAGTTGTAGTCGGTCGCGCTGGCCGAGAAGCTCATGAAGATCTTACCGCCCCGCTTCAGTACAGCTGCGCCTTCGTTCACGCTGAAGCCGATTGTCTCCCAATCGTATTCCGGCTGGGCAATCATAGTCTGCTTCCCGGTCAGGGTCCACGGATTACTCATTTCCGAGATGTACAGGTTGGAGTTGCCCGGAATGTCCGGGTCCTTCTGGGCCCACACATAATAGAGAATACCTCTATGCTGGAAGGTCGTTGCATCCAGGGCAAAGGATTCCCAGGCCGTCTTAATCTGGCCCTTCTCCACCCAGCTGCCTTCCAGCGGATTAGCGGAATCATTCTCCAGCACGAACATGCGGTGGTCAAACAGCCCATCCTGTGTTTCCGTGGTGCGCGCGGCGGCAAAATAGATATACCATTTCCCCTGCAGATAATGAATCTCCGGTGCCCAGATATTAGCGCTGAGCGGTCCCGTTTCGTATTTGCGCCAGGCTACAGCCGGCACCGCCTCTGCGAGGTCTTCGATTGCTGCGGCTCTGCGCACTTCAATCCGGTCATATTCCGGTACGGAAGCGGTAAAGTAGTAATATCCGTCTGTATGCTTATACACCCAGGGATCAGCGCGCTGCTCCACAAGCGGGTTGCTGTATTCTTTGCCAGTACTCATATCAGTTTCTCCTTTGGTCCATTTAAGCTGGATCTATTTAAGTGTAAGCACAGTAACGGATGCCGGCGGGAGGACGCAGTGCAGCACGCCGTCCGTCAGTTCGGCACCTTCGTAGGCAGCCGGGGCTACAGTATCCGGTGCATCGAAGGTATTATGTGCTCCCAGCTCTGTGTGCGTCAGAATCTGTCCGGATACCCGGCCTGCCTGTGTGCCTCTGATGTCAAGGCTTAAGGCGGCATCCGCCTCATGGCTGAGGTTACAGATCGAGACATAGACCTTGCCTTCCGAGTCGCGGGACGCAGAAACGCTAAGCTGCGGAACCGTTACATCCCCCCAGGTATACAGCGGGCTCTCAAAGGCAACCTCCAGCAGCTCATTATCCTGATGCACCTTATACATTTCAAATACATGATAGGTAGGCGTAAGCAGCAGCTTATCCCCTTCCGTTAGGATCAGCGCCTGCAGCACATTGACCATCTGGGCAATGTTCGTCATCTGCACGCGGCCACTGTGATTGTGAAAAATATTCAGGTGGATGCCGGCAACCAGCGCATCTCTGAGGGTATTCTGCTGGTAGAGGAATCCGGGATTGGTTCCCGGCTCGTTCAGGAACCAGGTGCCCCACTCATCTATAATTAATCCTACCCGCTTCTGCGGATCATATTTGTCCATGATCGCCGTGTGGCGGGTAATCAGCTCATCCATACGTAGGGATTTCTGCATCGTCTCAATCCATTCGGCTTCATCGAAGCCAAGCGCCGGACGTTTCTCCTCCCAGCTGCCGGGAATGGTATAAGAATGCAGGCTGAGGCCGTCCATCATGCCGCCTGCCTCACGCATCACAACCTCTGTCCAGTTGTAATCATCCACATTGGCTCCGCCGGCAATCTTGTATAGCTTGTTGTCGCCGTAATTACGGACATAGGTCTGATAACGCCGGTAGAGATCCGCATAATACTCAGGGCGCATATTTCCGCCGCAGCCCCAGTTCTCATTGCCGACGCCAAAATATTTCAGCGCCCATGGCTTCTCCTGCCCGTTCTCCTGCCGCCAGCCGGCCATCGGTGATTCCCCGTCAAAGGTCATATATTCGACCCATTCTGACATCTCCTGAACCGTGCCGCTGCCGACATTGCCGCATATATAAGGCTCACATTCCAGCAGCTCACACAGGCGGAAAAATTCATGCGTACCAAAATGGTTGTTCTCCACCACGCCGCCCCAGTGGGTGTTAACCATCCGTTTGCGGCCTTCCTTCGGGCCAATTCCGTCCTTCCAGTGATACTCATCGGCAAAGCAGCCGCCCGGCCAGCGAAGCACCGGAATATTCAGCTTCTTGAGCGCAGTCACGACATCATTGCGGATGCCGTCCGTGTTCGGGATCGGCGAATCCTCGCCTACCCAGATTCCTTCATAGATGCATCTGCCCAGATGCTCGGCAAAATGCCCGTAAATATTTTTATTGATCCTGTTTTTAGGAAGATCGGCGTTGATTACAAGCTTTGCAGTCATAGTTTCTCTCTCCTTGGGTTAAGCCTTATATTTAGCCCTTTATCCCTGAATTCAAATTGATTGATTGTACAAAGTATTTCTGTGCGAACAAGAAAAGCACCAGTGTAGGAATAATGGCCAGAATCGCCGAGCCCATCAGCTGCCCGATCATCCGGTAGTTTCCGTATATATCCTGCAGCAGCAAGAGTCCTGCTGTAACCGGCATTTTATCAACATCTGTGAACACGATAACCGGCCACAGGAAGTCATTCCATGATCCGGTGAACGAGAACAGGCCGCATACAATCAGAATCGGTTTCATCAGCGGTACAATGATCGAGGCATAAATCCGGAAATGGCCCGCACCATCCACATGAGCCGATTCATCCAGCTCTTTAGGGATACCATTCATAAATTGTCTGACCAAAAAGAGGTTACCCATACCCGCAAGCCCCGGTATAATCATCGCCCAGGAAGTATTCACCCATCCCAGGGCATCAATGATTTTGTAGGAAGGAATCAGGTTCACGACACCCGGGAAAAAGGAAATACCCAGTAAAGTAAAAAAGAGTGTATCTCTTCCTCTGAACTTCATCCGGGAATACCCGTAACCGGTTATGGAAATGACCACAACGACGAGGAATGTATGCATGGTGGCAATAAACAGGGAGTTCATCAGCCAGCGCAGAATTGGAGCCGTAGAGGTATTATTTAAAATTGCGATATAGTTATCAAAAATCCATTCCTTCGGAAACATTCTGAATCCTGAGCTGACGACCTCAGTCTGCGAACGGAAGGAGGTAGTGATTCCAAACACTACAGGAACGATCCAGATTACACACAGAATGATCAGAAACAGATAGGAGATATATTTTGAGATGCTAATGCCTGAACCTTTTCTTTTATCGATTCGCTGTCCGTTTATAAGCGGACCTTTATCCATTTGCCCGGCCACTTGGTTTGCCATACGGGTACACCTGCCTTTTCAATTTCGCTGCTTGATCCGTTTGTCTTATGGGAGAATTAGGTCGCATTCCGGTTCATTACATAATATTGCAGAGCCGAAATCAGCAAAATAACCAGTCCCAGAAGCACTGCCATTGCCGAAGCCATCCCTGCAATAGATTCACCGTTGCCGAATGCGAGCTGGCGGATATACATCATTAATACATGCGTACTCTGACGCGGACCGCCGTCTGTCATCATGAGCGGCTGGCCGAAGACGTTGAAGGCCCCCGCAGTCGTCATAACAAAGGTATAAATAAGCGGGAAGCGGATTGAAGGCAGTGTGATGCTCGTAAATCTGCGGACAGGGCCTGCACCGTCAATTTCAGCAGATTCGTATAAATCCTGAGCTACACCGCTGATGGAAGCACGGTAAATGATCAGGTTGCCCCCGACACCGCCCCAAATGGTAATGATAATAATGAGAATCCAGGCATACGGCTGGTGAGTCGGCCAGGAGACATCAGAGCCGAACACATTACCGGCCATCCCAAGCTGTTTGTTGAAGAGCAGCAGCCAGATCAAGGCGCCCGCAGAAATGGAGATCAGGCCGGGAACATACAAAATAGCTTGAATCAGGCTCTTCCCCTTCACTTTTTTGTGTTCCAGCGCAACCGCAATCAGCAGCGGAAGCACAATTAACAGCGGTACACTAAGCAGAACGAAAATCAAAGTATTCTTGAGACCGTTGTTAAACTGCGTATGAAAGGTGGAGCTGTTGTCAAAAAGAATGGTCTTGTAGTTGTCGAGGCCAACCCAGACCGGATCATTCATCAGATTCCACTTCGTGAAGGAAGCATAAATCCCGTAAATGGTCGGCAGCAGGATAAATACAATGAATAAGATGACATGTGGACCTACAAAGAAAACAGGCGCCAGATTTAATTTCTTTTTCATAGGCAATCTTTTCTCCTTTGGCATAAAGCAATGTGCCACAAGTGGCACATTGCTCCATACAATCATTTCCGCTTGCTGTTTATTGCGCTGCGCTTGTTCCTTCAGCGATCTTATCTTCTACGAATTTCTGCATGGTCTGCAGGGTTTCGTCAATATCCACGTTGCCGCGGACGATATCTCCGCAATAGGTATCAACAGCTTCTGCGATGTACGGGTAGTACTCATAAGTGTAGATATAGAGCGATTCAATCTCTTTTTCGTCAGAGGTAAAGAAAGATTGCATGTAGTTCTTGTACTCAGGGTTCTCGATAACTTGCTTACTCGCTACCGTTTGTCCGGCTTTCGCCCACTCCATGGAGTTTTCACGGATGAACTCCAGGAAGCTGCCGATTCCGGCTACTTTTTCTTCCGATCTGTCTTTGTTCTTCAGCATCGCGAACAAATGGGAGGACGATCTGTTCGTAAACTTGTCAGGTGTAGGGGAATAAATATTGGTTACTCCGAAATTAAGGCCCTCTACTCCGGCATGTGCAGTGGAGCTCCAAGTACCGTCAGTGGAGAACAATACGTTACCGGCTTGGAACATCAGGTAGCCGTCTTCACCAAATGGTGTCATCAGGCCGGCATCGTTGATTTTTTTAACTTCCTCAAAGGCTTGCTTCATAACCGGTGTATTCACAGCAGGCTTGCCGTTCTCCTGGATATCTCCGCCAAGGTTCTGAATCTGCGCCAGAATGACCCAGCCAAGCAGGGCGTCATTGACGACAAAATCGCCTTCATCCAATTTGCCCTGCAGAGAGAGCATTTCATCGATGGTTACAACGTTATCGTCAAGGAAAGATTCGGCGCCGTATTTCGCGAGCAGATCTTTGTTGTAATACATAACATTACTATGGATATCGAGCGGTACTGTATACTGCGTTCCGTCGATGTTACCTGTATTCCATGCTTGCGGCAGGTAGTTCTCTTCCTTAATTTCAGTCTGGGCAGCAGTTACGGCAGTCATGGGCTCCAGCTGCCCCTGCTTCACAAAGCCCGGTACACGGTCCGCGTGAATAATCGCGAGGTCAGGTACGCCTTTACCGGAGTTAAGTACAGTTGATACCTTTGTATACATATCTGCAGTAATGACATGCTTCACTTGAATTTCAGGATTGGTTGCATTGTAATCCTTCACCAGCTGATCCATATAAGCACCATCATCACCGGTCAGCGGCGTCCAGAACGTAATTGTCTTTGTATCATCGTTCCCGCAGCCTGCCAACACCGTAGATAATGATAGAACAAGTGCTAATGCTGAAAAACCCCACTTTTTAGTCAACACTTTCTCCTCCTAAATGATTAAAATTAGTGAATCATCTACAAAAATGTTTTTGCAAACAATTAACTCTCGGTTGATTCCGGGTCATGCCGCTGATCCCACCGATTTGCCCGGACGAATAATATTCCAGGATGCCTTGGTCAATCGGCGCGCTTATGTTGCCGGCTCTTTAATGAATGAACCGTAAGGATGCTTGTCCCTTTCGGCCTTACGCGCCGCTCTCAGTGTGTGACGACAATGTGAGCCCATCCATTTCACATATTCATTAATTAATTAAAAAACATTTGAATGTATTCGCTTACAGGTATAAAATAACATATATAAACTACGTTGTAAACATAATAATATAAAACTATTTATATATATACAAAATAAACATAGTTTTATCGTCAATATAGATAATAGAAGCGCATTTTTTAAGATTTAAGCGAATTTATATTTATATAAATACAAAATAAAATATTTGATTTTGTAAATGTTAACTTATTTTTAATATAATCTCACAAATAAAGGCAGGAAGCTTTCCTTTTCACCTCAATTAGTTTATAATTTCATAAAATAGTCATTACAGAAGTCTGCGGAAGAAGGTTTGAGATGATATATATAAAAGATCTGATGAGTGGCATTGATATTTTCAAAGCGCTTAGCTCTGAAATCCGGATTCAAATTCTGGAGCTGCTCGCCGGTAATCAGGAGCTTAACCTGAATGAAATCGCCAAGAAGCTGAACCTCAGCAACGGTGCTATCACAATGCACATTAAGAAGCTGGAGGAGAGCGGACTGATTGAAATTAACACCTCTGTCGGCAAACACGGCATCCAGAAGGTCTGCTACCTGAACAAGGATAAGCTGATGGTGGATCTGCGCAGCAAGGATGTCGACAACCTCTATGAGGTGGAGATCCAGGTCGGCCACTACAGCAACTATCAGGCGGTTCCTACCTGCGGGCTTGCTACCAAAGACAGTATAATCGGAGACTTTGATGAGCCGCGTTACTTCGCCGATCCCCAGCGGATAGATTCCGAGATTATCTGGATGGCCGAAGGCTTCCTTGAGTACCGTATACCGAATTACCTGAAAGCGAACCAGACCTTCCGGGAGATTCAATTCTCCATGGAAATCGGCTCCGAAGCCCCGGGCTTCAGCGACAACTACCCGTCCGATTTGTATTTTTACCTGAACGGGATCGAGATTGGCTATTGGACCAGCCCGGGCGACTTCGGCGACCAGCGCGGAACATTCAACCCGGACTGGTGGCCGCCGCATCTTAATCAATACGGGATGCTGAAGCTGATCCGGATCAATAACGAAGGAAGCTTTATCGACGGCTGCCGGATCTCCAACATCACACTGAACGATATCAAGCTGGATTACAAAAGCGAGCTGACCTTCCGCATTGCCGTCACCGACAAGCCGGTCAACAAGCGCGGCCTGACTATCTACGGCAAGCATTTCGGCAACTACAGCCAGGACCTGCTGGCCCGCGTGCTCTACAATGTGCATGAGGTAGAGGAAATGAACCGGCGGCCGGCGGCCGAAGCTATTACTGAATAGCAGCTTACTTTGAGCTGTCTAAGAGTGCTGAAGCACTCTGAAGAACAGCTAAGAGCCCTTAAGTGAGGGAAAGCTGTCGATCTGTTTCTTTGCCCTTTCGCTTCCTGCCTGGATGCGGAAGGGTATTTTTGTATGTAACGGTAGATTTACAGTTCGGGAGCCTTCCCACGGGAGAGCCTGATTTCTATAGAAATCTGGTTTATTATGGATATTTTGAACTAGTTAGGCAGCTGAGTCTTTGTTCTCTGGATACTAGTTCATCCATTATTTACAATATAAATAACAATGTTCCAAATCATTAGAGAGAAGGATGAAGTATGCAAGTTACCAAACGGGTGTCGCGACTCCTGTTCTCAGCCGCTTTCCTGACTGTAATGGCCGGCTGCGGAAACAACAACAATCTCAACCTTAACGAACAAGCTGCACAAGAAACTACCGCCCCGTCCACCGCACACCAGACACACTGGTCTTATGAAGGCGATACATCTCCTGAACACTGGGCGGAGCTGGATCAGTTGTTCGCTACCTGTAATACCGGCACAGCCCAGTCCCCGGTTAATATCCTGCATGATAAAGTACAGGCGGATGAGCACCTCTCCCCTGTCAAAGTCGAGTACTCTCCTTCACCAGTGTCTATCGTCAACAATGGCCACACGATCCAGGTGAACATTAACAACAAGGACAATAAGCTTACTATTGAGGGCAAGACTTACCTGCTGCAGCAGCTCCACTTCCATCTGCCCAGTGAACACGAGGTTGACGGCAAGCATGCAGAGATGGAGCTACATCTCGTTCATAAAAGCAAAGATGGTTCGCTCGCCGTACTCGGTGTATTGATCAATGCCGGCAGTGAAAATACCGCCCTGAACCAGCTCTGGTCCGTGCTTCCTGCGGAGGAAAGCGCAGAGGAGATTGTAATTGACGGAGCATTCGATCCGGCCGGGCTGCTGCCCGCCGATCTTCACTCCTTCCGTTACCAAGGCTCGCTCACTACGCCGCCGTGTACCGAAGGCGTCCAGTGGATCGTCCTGGAGAATCCGGTAACCTGGTCCGCAGAACAGATCGGCCAATTCGCTGCGATTTTCCCGCATGATAACCGCCCTGTTCAGCCGCTGGGCAGCCGGGAGATCGGCAGCGATGAATAAGCACATATAGTAATGCGATATAAAAAGGCGATCTCCGCGGTTGATGGGGATCGCCTTTGTTGGGGCAGATACATAAGTGAAAGCGAGTAAGTCTACGGATGGACGCGGGCAGATCGCCGGGTTCAAAGGCATTTTTGCCTTTGATTCAGCTCATTTAGCTCAGATGCCTGATTTCAAAGGCACTTTTGCCTTTGATTCGGCTCATCTCACGCAAATTTCCGATTTCAAAGGCACTTTTGCCTTTGATTGGGCTCATTCTGCTCAGATGTCCGATTTCAAAGGCACATTTGCCTTTGATCTGGCTCATCTCACGCAAATGTCCGATTTCAAAGGCACTTTTGCCTTTGATCTGGCTCATTCTGCTCAGATGCCCGATATCAAAGGTATTTTTGCCTTTGATTAAGCTTCCCGGGAGCGGATCCGCAAAATTAACAGCATATATCCCGTACTTCTCCCTCGCCCGCGGCTAGCAAAAAAAAAAAAAAAGCAACTCATCCGCAGATGAGCCGCTTATGATGCAGTGCCGCCGTTCCCTTTGAAGCTGAAGCGCATCCGCAACCAGGCCAAAACATAGATAACGCACAAGAAAATCCAGTAGCTATTATCGAACAAGCCGCCCCCGGTTACCGCCGACAGAACCGCATGGTACACACAGGTAAATATAAACAAAGACAGGAATAGCAGCGAAATCCCTTTATACGATGCCGGCTTCCGGATTCCCGCTTTTGAAAAAATATATAACACCACCAGCGCCAACAGTATGGTGAAAGGCACCCTGTAACTGAAATCCGAAAATACGTCGTGCATGGTA
Source organism: Paenibacillus camerounensis (assembly GCF_000723885.1). Classification (GTDB taxonomy): domain Bacteria; phylum Bacillota; class Bacilli; order Paenibacillales; family Paenibacillaceae; genus Paenibacillus_AQ; species Paenibacillus_AQ camerounensis. The sequence continues at coordinate 37,314 of NZ_CCDG010000089.1, read as the reverse complement.
ACTACTGCTGCTACAAGCACAAAACACAATGAAATGTTAAGCACACTTTGCTTCATGACCAAGACCTCCGCCCTAAAGAAATATTTTCCATATATTCTAATAATAAAACGAATCCAGCATATTAGCAAACGAAAACGCAAATAAAAAAACAAGCCGCCCACCACTCAAGGTAAGCCGCTTGCCAAATTTACAACCGGTCTATATACTTGTCTTGCTTAGGGGCAGGTGAAAGGCAGATCAGGTTAGACTTATAGCCCTTCACCTGCCCACTCTTCACCAGCTTCACGATCACCTGCCTCACCCCTTCACCGCACCCGCCGTCATCCCGTCAATAAAATACTTCTGAAACCCGAGAAACAGTACCAGAATCGGCAGAATGGAAAAGAACGAGCCTACGATCAGCAGATCATAGTTGTTACCGTAGGGAGTGAGCAGCGTCTTGAGGCCGATCGGCAGGGTATATTTATTTTCATCACTCAGCACCATAAACGGCCAGAGGAAGTTATTCCAGCTGTTCATCCCGTTCAATATCGCCATCGCGGCAAAAGACGGCTTCATCACCGGCAGAATCAGGCGCGCATAAATCGCATATTCATTCGCCCCATCCACCCGCCCGGCCGCAATCATTTCCTTGGGAATCCCCCGCAGATACTGCCTGAAGAAAAAGATCGTCGCCGCACCCGCCACACCCGGCAGAATAATCGCCGAATAGCTGTTCATCAGCCCCATGTTAAAGGTCAGCGTGTACAGCGGCAGCAGCAGAATCTCAAACGGCACCATCATAATGAGCAGCACGCAGACAAACAGCAGATTTTTCCCTCTAAATTCGTAAGCAGAAAAGCCGTAAGCAACCGTTGCGCTGACCAGCAGCGTCAATACAACCTGTACCGCTGTCAGCAGCAGTGAATTGAAAAACCAGGTGAAGTAGGCATGCTCCCCGGTGAACAGAAAGACAAAGTTATCGAAGCTCATCGCCGACAAGTCGAAGCGCAGGTTAAGTCCGTAACGGATCAGATCCTCTCCGGGCTTGAACGAGGCAATCGTCACAGCGTAGAAAGGCACCAGGATCAGCAGGCACAGCACACTGAAAAAGGCAAACAGGAGGATTTTGCGGAGCGTCCCTGTATTCATCCTTTACTCCTCCTCCTTCTTGAACATCCCGCTGAGCGCCAATTGCGTCAGATTAATGACCATGGTGATGATGAGCAGTACGATGCCGACCGCAGCCGCGTAGCCTAGATTATTTTTTTCGATCCCCTGCCGGTACAGGTAACCTACGATGGTCAGCCCGATGTTCTTGGGAGAGTTATTCCCGTTCCAGAGCATCATGCTCTCAATAAACATAGCCAGTCCGGCGTATATGCTGATCGTCAGCACGTAGATTGTCGTCGGCTTCAGCAGGGGGATGGTAATCCGGGTGAACCGCTGAAAGGCGGATGCCCCGTCGATGGAGGCGGCTTCGTAGTAGTCGTCGGGGATATTTTTCAATCCGTATAGAAAATACAGCATGTTCACACCCATCCACCGCCAGCTCGCCAGCGCCACCAGAGCAACGAAGCCGGTAGTCTGTCCCTTCAGAAATTTAACCGGCTCCACGCCGAACACACCGAGAAGGCTGTTGATCAGCGAGCCCTCCATCTCCCCGAACATCAGCCGGAAAATCGTCCCCGCCACCACCACCGAGGTCAACGCCGGGAAAAAGAACGAGGATTTGAAAAATTCACGGCCCCACATGGCTTTACTGTTGATCAGCACGGCGAACAGCATCGGGAACGGGATCAGAATCAGCAGGGTCAGGATCATATAGACAGCACTGTTACGTACCGCTTTGAAAAAGATCGTGTCCCCCATCAGCTTGGTGTAGTTATCCGCTCCGATAAAACTGGCCTCCTGGCCGAGCGTGACCTTTTGAAAGCTCATGCCGAATGAGCTCAGCAGCGGATAAACCCAGAAGATGATGAATACGAGCACAAAAGGCAGCACGAACACGTAGGGAGCGACTTTTTGCGAATAAAGGAAATTTTTGATCATGGCTAATGCTCCTTTAAAGTAGAGCTGCCCACCGGGTGGACAGCCCCAAAGAGTAACCGTACTTGTTATTTCAGCTCCTGTTCAATCTGTGTCTGGGCATCATCAAGCGCCTGCTGCACATCTTTTCCGTCCTCAAAAATTTCATTCAGCGTCACCGTACACAGTACATTATTAATCGTCGGCGAGGCGGAGGTGGATTTGATGAGGTTGATCTCCTCTTTAATCTCGTTCAGTACATCAAACGGGTTGTTGACAAAATATTTGACGAACTGGTTCTCCGGATTGTGGGTTACCTCCTTCATATCCCAGACGCTCATGTTGATCGGGTCAAAGCCGAGCGTATTCCAGATTTCGATGTTGGCATCGAGCGATAGCTTTGCATAGGCGATAAAATCTTTTGCCAGCTGAATATCCTTAGCCGTCTTGGTCACGACAGTTCCGGTACCGCCGCCGCCGTAGGATCTGTGCATGCCTTTTTCGAGGACGGGCAGCGGAGCGATGGAGATTTTGCCGCTCAGGTCCTTCATGTAGTTGGTGTATCTGGACATCTGCCACAGCGGCATAAAGGCGGCCGCATAATTGCCTGAGTTATACTCGCCGTAAGCTTCCTCCGTATCAGGCTGCCCGCCGGCGATGGTTGAAATGACGTTGTTGTCCTGCAGGTCCTTCAGCATCGTCATCGCTCTGACCATCTCAGGTGAATTCACCTGCGGCTTGCCGTCAGCATCCGTCAGATCCGATTCCTGCTGGGCCAGGAGCAGCGAAGCCTGCCAGATCGCACTGGTGTCGGCGGTGCCCATGTATTTGCCGGTTTTTTCATAGACCTGAATACCCGCCTTTTTGAAATCATCCCAGGTTACGATACTTTTGTAGTCCACTCCGGCTTCATCAAGAATTTCGGTATTGTAAAAAGCGACCGTCGCCCCTACGTGGGTGGATAAGCCGTAGATTTTTCCTTCTTTGGCGTAAAGATCGAGCTGAGACTGCACGACCGTGCCTTTAAAGGGCTCTGCCACATCATTCAGCGGCTCCAGCTGCGGCTCTCCGGCCAGGAAGTCCGGGAACTTGCCCAGCTCGATATCGGCAATATCCGGGGCTCCTACTCCCGTCTGCACCGCAATGGACAGCTTATTGTGCATATCGTCATACGGCATGACCGTTACATTCAGCTTGATCTGGCGGTCAGGATTGGCGGCATTCCACTTCTCCAGCATTTTCTCAAAATGCTGCCCGTGCAGCTCGACAAACGTCCAGTACGACAGCTCTGTTGCCTTATCTCCAGCCCCGCCGTTCAGTACAGAGGACTCTCCGCCTGAGGTTCCTGAGGAAGATTTCCCACAACCGGCCAAGAACACCAGCATGGAGACGACCAGAAATGAGATTAGCCATTTGTTTTTCATGCTTGACCCTCCTATAGTTCAATATTGTTGCCCGAGCGTAATGTAAACGGATACAAAATAACTCCGTAATCAAAAGCCCTCCGGAAAGCCTGCGGCTCCTTGCCGCTGCCTGTCATCCTCCTTTACACATTTATTAAATGTTTTAGGCTGTTATAATGTATTCAGCCAGGCGAGGAATTAGAAACTTTTGAGGTACAAAAAAACGCAATTTTACGCATTTCCGTTTATCCATCAGTTTTGTTTCCGGACCGTTTTCAGATGTTTCCTTTATAAAGATCTAAAACAGACAACCATTATCCGCCATACATAATCCCAGGCTGGAAAACGAACAATAAACCTGTCTCCCATACCACCGAGAAGGAGTGTTTCGAATGCGCGAAGGTCTGATTCCCACTGTTCTTGGTACCGTAGTTTCCGCTTCCGGCGCAGCTTTTCTAGGAAGTAAGTATAAGCTGGCCGCAACAGGCGTACTTGGCTTTGGTCTGGCACATATGGTCCTGGGTGCCATCGACTTGTTTGAGCACCGGTAAAAGGTTGGAAGATGCCGGACCTGTACAGCATGTACAGGCCGGTTCCTTTTAAGGATCCTTTTAATGAACAACACAGAAAAAAAGTCCTCACCCCGCGGGTAAGGACCACTTTCGTACATATGATTTATTTCACCGCTACATAGAACAGGCGCTGGGCGCTGTCATCTGCCGGAAGCCATTCAAAGTCCGCATATAGCTGGACCTCACTGAAGCCTGCTTTGCGGAGCTCTTCTTCCAGCCACTGCGGATCATACGCGCGCTGCACATGACTCTCTTCAAAACGGCGGTACAGGCCGCTACCCTCTTCCCGTGCAAAGATGGACAGATGATGCTCAATCTCCCGGCGCGGTACATCCAGCTCACAGGTCCAGATGTAGGAGACTGAAGGCTCATCCAGCACAAACGGCTGCTCCTCTTCGTATCTCACCAGCGTATTCGGGTGATGGACATCAAACAGGAAGGTCCCGCCCGGCTTAAGGCCTGCATACGTACGGGCCAGAACGTCCTGAACATCCTTTTCTTCAAGCACATAATTCAGGCAGTCACAGAAGGAAATGACCGCATCTACCGGCTCCGGCAGCTCCCATTGCGTCATATCCTGCCTGATCCAGCGCACACTGCCCTCGCGCAGAAAGCGGCGGCCCTGCGGATGCTGCTCCATTTTTTGCTGGGCTACGGACAGCATGTCTGAGGAAAGATCTATTCCGGTCATGTGATAGCCTGCTGCTGCCAGCGGAATTGTAATACTGCCGGTTCCGCAGCCAAGCTCGGCGACTGTACGCGGCTTGCCGTATTTGCTCCATGCGGCTTCTGCAAAGGCCAGCCAGTCCGGATACGGCATGTCCGCCATCAGTTCATCGTATACATATGCAAATTTCCCGTAGGAAGACAATACGCACACCGCTTTCTATTCCTGATTCTGTTCCGGGGCACTTTCTTCAGGCTTGGCCAGATAGGTCCAGTTCTCTTTCTGAGTAATAAGACCTTCCTTCATCAGCTTGCCCATCGCCCGTTTGAATGCAGACTTACTGATGCCGAAGCGCTGCTTGATAATCTCCGGAGGCGTAGCATCTGAGTAAGGCATTGCGCCGCCCGGGCGGGAGTGCAGGAACTCCAGCAGAGCAGCGGAATCGACATCGCGGCCGATTTCCTTGCGCTGGGTCATCGCCAGATTGACCCGGCCGTCCTCACGGATGTGAGAGACACGCGCTTCAATCTGTTCCCCCAGACGCAGCAGCCGGCTGCGTTCGGAGGCATGAACCATACCGATTACACCAAAGCCGAGTACACCGCCGTCTATGATCACGAACGTGCCCATCTGCAGCGGTCTATACACTCTTGCTGTAACGTTCTGTCCCCGCCAGGAATCAGGCGCGGCAAAGGCAAGCGGATCGAGCTCCTGCTCACCGGCCAGCTTGGCACGCAGGCGTCCCTGCTTATCATGCTCCATCAGTACAAACACCTTGTCGCCAATCTGCGGGCGGAGCTCGATCAGCTCAGGCAGTTCGCCAATCGGCAAGAGCAGCTGGCGGCCAAGCCCCATCTCCAGGAAACAGCCCAGCCGGGGATGAATATCCGCCACTTCCAGCAGCGCCATCTCGCCTAGCGTCAGAAACGGCTTTTTCATGGTAGCAGCAAGCCGGTCCTCCGTGTCGAAGAAGATAAACACTTCTACCTTAGCACCGATTTTGGGCTTACTGCCGACAAGCTCTGTATAATGCAGCATGACATCCTGGTCACCTGCACCAAGGAAATATCCGTAAGGGGATACTTCACGAAGTACTTCCAGTGTAACGATTGTTCCGGCAATCAGACTCATACCGTCTCCACAACCTTGGCGTCAGACCAGAGACGCTCGATATTATAGTACTCCCGTTCATCGCGGTGGAAGACATGCACTACTACATCCCCGAGATCCATCAGAACCCAGCGGGCTGCATCCATGCCTTCAATCCCGCGGATCAGGCCGCCGGCTTCGTGAACGACTTTGCGCACTTCAGTGGCAATTGCCTGCACCTGGGTGTCGGAGTTACCGTGACAGATGATGAAATAATCACTGATAGGTGATACGCTGCGCAGGTCTAATGCGACAACATTCATTGCTTTTTTGTCTTCGACTGCCTTCAGGGCCAGCTCCAGCACTTTGCTTGATTGTACACTCATATTTTTTCCTCCAGTATTCTTACTAAATCATTACGTGCAAGCACGGTAAGCGGAAATACGACCCGGCGCTTCTGCAGGAGCAGGCTGATGGTTGAATCGAATCCGGCAATCAGCCCTTCTTCAAGGCTGACCATAGACAGCCTGCGGATCTCGTCCACTCCGGGAAAATCACGGCCCGGTTCGATGTAATCCGCCAGGCAGACCACCTTCTCCAGCAATGTCATCCCTTCGCGGCCCGAGGTATGATAACGAATCGCCCCAAGAATACCTGCGTCAGTAACTTCATACTCATGCTCAGCGACAAATGCCCCAACCTCGGCATGCCACAGCTGCTTGTCATGCTGAAGCAGCTCAGTTGAAAGACCGTTCTGCTCAATAACGTCCCTCATCCGCTCCACCGGCCAGTATTTGGCTACATCATGCAGAATGGCCGCCGTTTCCGCCTGCTCCGGATCAGCTCCGTAATGCTTCGCCAGCTTGACCGAAGTCTCCATCACGCCCAGCGTATGCTGCCAGCGCTTGTCCGGCATCTGAGCAGAGACAGCCTCAATCAGCGCTTCGCGGCTGAATCCCATACAATCCACTCCTTTGCACATATTCATATACCTGCTCAGGCACCATATAACGGATTGAACGGCCGCCGGCCGCCCTTGACCTGAGCATCGTCGATGAAATATCTACCTGCGGCATATCCGCCAGCAGCACCTTGCCTGAGATGAAATCCGGCAGGGCTGACAGGTCAAGCGGAGTTCCGGGCCTTCCCACACCAATGAAGGTCAGCAGTTCCACAAGCTCATGAATCCCATGCCATTTAGGCAAGTATTCAACCATATCCGCGCCGACAATAAAATAGAACTCATGCTGCGGATATTCCTGCCTCAGTCTGCGCACGGTATCAATGGTATAAGAGACACCCCCCCGGACGATTTCCCAGTCGAGAATGCCAAACGACTGATCACCCTCTACCGCGTATTTCACCATAGCCAGCCGGTCTGCACCGGAGGCTCCGGCTTCGTGCTTATGCGGCGGAATATGTGAGGGCATGAACCATATCTCGTCCAGGGAAAATGAATCCCTGGCAGCTTCCGCCGCCAGCATATGGCCTATGTGAAGAGGATCAAAGGTTCCTCCCATAATTCCTACTTTCAAGAGGTGTACCTCCTCTTATCATCCGGATACAAAGCTTTAGCGCGGCAGCTCGATTGTCTTGTTGTCGCGGGATTCCTTATACAGCACGATTGTCTTGCCGATCACCTGCACCAGCTCTGAACCGGACTGCTCTGCGAGGGCAGCGCCGATTTCTTTCGGATCATCGGCATTGTTGTTCAGCACACTGATCTTCATCAGCTCGCGCTTTTCAATCGCTTCCTCAACGTGACGGATCAGATGGTCGTTAACGCCGCCTTTGCCAACCTGAAAGACAGCATCTAGATGATGGGCCAAAGAGCGGAGATAACGTTTTTGTTTACCAGTTAACATAAATGAACAAACCCCTTAATTAACAAATATTAAATATTATTACCCTATTTAAGCAATTCCATGTCGGCTTCGCTGACCCCGAAGGCATCCAGCATAGTCTGCCGCATGATTTCTACCGGAGCAGCTTGGCCTGTCCAGTATTCGAACGCATAAGCCCCCTGATAGATAAACATTCCCAGGCCGCCGTGAATGGTACAGCCTGTGTTAAGCGCCTGCTCCAGCAGCCGGGTGCGCAGCGGATTATAGATGAGGTCGCTGACAACAAGCCCTTTATGAAGCAGGCCCGGATCAAGCGGCAGCTCATCCGGATAGGGATACATTCCGACTGAGGTTGTATTAATTACAATATCGGCAGCCGGAATGATGCCCGCAATATCTTCCATTGCTACTCCGCTTACTGTTCCTGCTGACTGCCACGAGGCTGCAAGCTCATGCGCCTTGCCGGCCGTGCGGTTAGCAACTACGACAGCAGCCGGCTGCTCCTGCAGCAGGGCACTGATGATGCCTCTGGCCGCACCTCCGGCGCCCAGTACCAGAATGCGGGCACCTGTCAGATCCGGGACAGCCTCTGCCTTCAGCGAACGGACATATCCGATCCCGTCGGTGTTGTATCCGGTCAGCACACCGTTGTCATTGACGATGGTGTTGACAGCACCTCCGGCAAGTGCGCTCTCATCCAGCCGGTCCAGGTATTCCATCACCGCAATCTTATGCGGTATTGTCACGTTAACTCCGCGGAACCCGAGCACACGGATTGCCTGAACCGCTTCGCCCAGCTGCCCCGGGGCAATGTGAAGCGGTACATACGCACCGGGAAGGCCGAGGGCTTTCAGTGCTGCGGTATGCATCAGCGGGGATTTCGACTGGGCAATCGGATCGCCCATCACGCCCAGCAGCAGATCTGTACTTCCGGTCTTACCGGCCATAGGCATGTTCCTCCTGAGATTAAATTAGCGAAGGACGGGTGAGCACCTTAATACCGCGCGGAACATGCACGGCAATTACTGCACCTTCTGTCCCGTTCACTTTGATCCAGCCAAGCCCTGACATGAACAGCTCAGTCTGGCTGCCCCGGACGATCCGGAATTCATGGCGCTGCCATTGCGGCAGCTTCTCCATATCCTCTGCCGAAGGCGGAGTCAGCAGCTCACCGCGGTGATCCTGATACAGCGAATCCGCCCGCTCCAGCTTCGTGCGGTGGATCTTCAGCGCCCCGCTAATGTAGCAGGTAAAGGATTGGCGAGGCCCCTGAACAAAATCAAACCTTCCCAGTCCGCCGAAGAACAGCGTCTGGCCTTCATTCAGCTGATATACAGCAGGCTTAAGCGGATTCTCAGGCATTACCGCGCCCAGGTCACGCCGCTCCACCAGCTCGCTGTAACGCCAAGGATATACGATCCCCGGTGTATCGATAATATAGTGGCCGTCGTCGAGCGGAATTTTGACCATATCCAGGGTTGTTCCGGGATAACGCGAGGTCGTCAGCTCCTGCTCCAGGTCACTGTAATCAGAGATCAGTCGGTTAATCAATGTGGACTTGCCCACATTTGTCGCCCCGACAACATAGATGTCACGTTGTCCGCGCAGCTCGCTTACTGTCTCCAGCAGGCGTTCAAAGCCCTGGTTGCGCTTGGCGCTGACCAGAACGATCTCCGCTGTCCGCAGGCCATGCTCCTTACAGCGCTGCTGCATCCAGTTGCGGACCTTGTTCCAGTTCGTCACCTTCGGCAGGAGATCGCATTTGTTAACCGCCAGAATAACCGGGTTATTGCCGACAAACCGCTGAAGCCCGGAGATCAGGCTGCCTTCAAAATCAAACAGGTCCACAATGTGGATTACAAGCGCATTCTTCTCGCCGACTCCGCTCAGCAGATGAAGGAATTCATCCTGATCGACGGATACAGAAGAAGCCTCGTTGTAATTCTTAATCCGGAAACAGCGCTGGCAGATGACCGGCTCCCGTTCAAAGGCCGTCTCCGGGATGTAGCCCGGAAGCTCCTTATTTCCGGTCTGCAGCTTAATACCGCAGCCGCTGCATTTCACCGGGCGCTCAGCTTCATTGGGTTGACTCATTAATATTTATCCTCCTCTTGCCACAATCCTTGCTTACGCAGCCGTGTCAGTGCAATCTGTTCAACACGGCGGTTAATTCTTGTCCCGAAGCCTTCATCCTTAACGGAGATCGGCAGGACCAATACCGTATACAGACCCAGGCGGTTGCCGCCCAGCACATCGGTAAGCATCTGATCACCGACTACAATGGTCTGTTCCGGCTGAAGCTCCATCAGCTTCATTGCTTTCAGAAACGGGGTATTAATCGGTTTGCGCGCCTGATGAACAAACTGGATATCCAGCGGCGTGGCAAAACGGGACACACGGTCCATATTGTTATTGGAAACAATGACAAGCTTGAATCCAAGCTCCTTTACCTTTGCGAACCACAGCAGCAGCTCCGGGGTAGCCAGCGGCGCTTTGGCGCCGACGAGCGTGTTATCCAGATCTGTAATAATGCCGCGGTAGCCCTTCCGGTACAATTCTTCAAGGTTAATATCAAAAACGGTATTTACCCGCAGTTTCGGGACTAGCCTCTCAAACAATACGTTCACCTCGATTTTCATACAAGTTGCTCAGACAACTATATCATACTCTTAGTTCTGTGCCCTTTCAGGCTGCGCTGAAGCTGCAAAGCTTCAGTATACACGCTGTGCCAGTCTTTGTCTTTAATAATATCAGGACTGTATTTCGCCTGCTCGAACAGGTGCAGCAGCGAAGTAAAACTGCCCGCAGCTTCCGGGGTTTCACGGCTCCAGCGGCCGACAGCTTCACGCAGTGTTTCATGCTCTTCCTTCAGCATACCCTTTCTGCGCACATACCTTACCCATCTCTCCGTTTCAGCGACCACTTTCTGGACCGGCGTAAGCGGCCGGCCGGTGCGCAGACGCTGCAGCAGGAAGCGCAGGCTCAAGCGGTGCTGCCACAGCAGATAACCGCTCCAGAGCAGCAATACGGCGGCAGCCGCTGCTACACTCCATGCGCCGATGTTCAGGTTACCGCCGGAATTGCTTTGTGCCGGTGCCTGCACCGGCTCCTCGGCCTCTTCCTCCTCCTGCACCGGCTCTTCGGGAGTCTGCTCCTCACTCTGGGTCATCAGCGGAACAGTGAAGCCGGGCGTTGCCTCGATCGGAACCCAGCCGTATTCCCCGAAATATACTTCTGCCCAGGAATGGGCATCTGCATTGGTAATTGTATAATTGTTGTTAGACACACCCTGTGCCATCAGATTGTCCGGCAGCTGTGCCTGTTCACCGGGCGCATAGCCTTTTACCCAGCGGGCCGGGATATCAAGTGAACGGGCCATGGTAACAAGCGCTGTAGAGTAGTAGTCACAGTAGCCCTCCATAATTTCGAACAGGAAGCTCTCCACCATATCCTTGCTTCTCTTACGGGTGAGGTCAGGCTGGTTGGTATATGGATAGGTTACTTGTAAATATTGCTGCAGCAGCGCTATTTTTTCGTAAGGTGTCTGTGCGCCGGCGGTAATCTCTTCAGCAAGCTCGCTGACCCGCTGCGGGAAATTGTCAGGCAGCTGAAGATACCGGTCATTGTCCTGGCCTCCGTACAGCTGCTCAAAGGTCTGCTGGCTCAGCTCCTGCACCGGAACAACCGGGATCTCAGAGGTCAGCACATAGGTCTGCGGATAAGTCAGGACATCATCTGAACCCCAGATCATCTCATTGTCCTGGCTCCGCCAGAACAGTCCGTTGCTTGCCGCTTCACCGTCTATCGAATCCACACTGGAAATAGAGTAAGCGCCGAACAACACAGGATAATCATTGCCGCCGAGCAGCCTTACCGTCTGCTGCAGCGGCTTTGTCTGCACCTTAGGCGCAGTCTCCCGCTCCAGCTCCTGACCTACGGCAGCCCGTATCAGCGGACCTCTGTTCCACCTGTCGTCATCACTCCAGCCTCTGCCGGAATAGACAGCCCGCGACTCTCCCCGCATATAAGTACGCTGATCGGAGGTCACCGTCATCACCGGTGAGTAATCAAAGCTGAAGCCGCCGCCCAGATTATCATCGTCCAGGCTATAGCCGGATGAGGAGCTGCCGCTTCCGGTTCCACCGCTGCCAGGGCTTGTATTCTGGCTGCCCGGGGTGCCTGTTCCGGACGATCCCCCGCCCCCGTTCCAATCCTGCCAGGCTGTGTAAGGATCGGTCAGCGTTGGCCGTACGTCAGGCATATTCACCCCTGTCACAATAACCAGCGAGAAAATGACAGCAATGTTAACCAGCACCTTAAGCGGATAACGCAGCAAATAGGTCCAGCCCCGGGGGTAATGCAGCTGAAAGCTGCGTAAATGCTGTGATACCAGCCAGCCCATGCCGGCTGCTACGGTCCAGGCTACCTCCTGCCAGAGAACGGCGGCAGTAAAGGAGTCGAGCGCCGCAAAAGCAACGATGTTAGCGGTAAGAAACATTAAAATCCTGGTTTTGGAATTGACCCACCAGGAAGACAGCAGGAGCGCTGCTCCTGCTGCCAGAGCGAACCAGATATACGGGACCATATGGGCTGCAGCATCATTCAGCCGGTCACCTAAAGCGGTTGCCCAGGGATCAGGAATATAAATACCCTTATTCAGGATTTGCCGGTAGGTAATGTACAATATCGCGGCTGCCTCAAGCAGCAGCCTTACTCCCCACTTAACAGGCAGGAGAATTTCGATGACTGCAACGGTGACCAGCGCCAGCAGCACCACCTCTGTCGTAGCCTGCAGCCAGAATGGCTCGGTAAAGGATACCCACTGCAGGCCGATTAGGGTCAGCCACAGCAGACTGAAGGAATGATGCCAGGATGATTTGATGCCGTTCCACCAGCGGCTCATACTGCATCACCTCCCAGCACTGCGGGCAGCTCCTGCAGGGAGTTGACACTGTAGCCTGTGATGCCGCGTGATCTCAGCACACCGGCCCACTCTCTGGCACCGCTTGCCGCTGCGGGATTCAGCACCTGGATATGGGCAGGTGTCATTCCCCGGCTCTCCGCCCAGCGCAGGGTATCCAGCACCGGCTGGCCGCTCTGCGGGCTGATCAGAACAAAATAGGCGCCCTTAGGAAACATCCGGTGGCTCTTTTCCAGCCTTGGGACCAGCGGTCCGCTGCCTTCCGCATTAATATCTATCAGATATTGAATCATCTTGTGCCGTTCAGCAGCGCTCTCAGCGGGAACGAAGACTTTGGTGGTCCGGTCCAGACAGCACAGGCCGATGCCGATCCTGTCACGGATACCATAGCCGAGTAAGGAGGCAGCAACGGATACGGCCAGCTCAAACTGGTTGGAGCTGCCGTATGCCGCAGCACTGCCGTCGAGGACGAGTACCGTCTTGGGGACTGATTCATGCTCGAATTCTTTGGACTTCCACTGGCCTGTTTTGGCCGTAGCATTCCAGTGAATACGGGTTAAACGGTCACCGTACACATAGTCGCGGACCCCGTTGATCTGTGTAGTTTCACGCCGTGAATGAGCAAGCGAGGTCTGCAGTCCGGCGAGCCGTGACCTGCGTTCATACAGCTGCCAGCGCGGAACGAAGACGGCCCGCGGGAGTACACGGAACTGCCCTTCCGCCTTAAAGGTCCCTTTATGCTCCACCAGCCCGAAAATATCTTCAGCAAGAATATCCGTGCGCTCAAAGCTGTAGCTGCCGCGCTCAAGCATAGGGGTCTGAAACTGCAGCTCACCGTGCCCTCTCAGGCTCGGAATCATACTTTCTTCGAACACCCACGACTCACCGTTGTGCCGCTTAAGAATTTCCCTGACAACTACGTAAGGCAGCGGCAGAAACCCCGGTATGTTCACCTGCAGCTTCACACGCAGATATCCGCCGGCATAGAGCAGCTCCGGCTTATCCTGCTCCGAATAGAGGCTGCGGGTGCCCTTGGCCCTCCGTACTCCGCCAAGAGTACCGATGATTAAATAAAGGATGAGCACTGAGACCATAATAAACAGCATGAATGATGTTTTGCCGCCCTGAAACAGCACATATAGGAGCGTAACAGCCCAAATCGCGAGTATGCCGGCGAACTTGCGCGGCTGGATGCCTGCTGCCACTCCGGACAGATAGCTCTTCATCGCTATTGCCTCATAGTAACGGGCACATGGATGCTCTGCAGCAGCTTGACGAGCAGGGATTCCACGCTGACATTATCCAGCCGCGATTCCGGACGCAGAATAATACGGTGCCCCAGGGCATAGGGCGTGAGGATCTTCACATCATCAGGCAGAACATAATCACGTTCCTGCAGGAACGCATATGCCTTACAGGCCATCATAAAGGACAGCGAAGCCCGCGGGCTTGCCCCCAGGAGCACCAGCGGATGCTCTCTTGTCTGGCGGACAATATCCAGCAGGTAGCCCAGCACCGGTTCACTGATATACACTTCGCGGATTTCCTCCTGGATGGCTGCAATCTGCTCCATGCCTGTAACGGGAGCCAGCTTGTCCACCGGCTGGCCCGCCTGATGGCTGAGCAGCAGATTCCTCTCGGTCTCGCTGTCCGGATAGCCGAGGCTGATCCGCAGCATAAAGCGGTCAAGCTGGGCTTCAGGCAGTGTATAGGTTCCTTCGAAATCAATCGGGTTCTGTGTAGCACAGAGCATGAAGGGATGCGGAAGCGGATAGGTCTCACCGTCTACTGTCACATTCCGTTCCTCCATCACCTCAAGCAGTGCTGATTGTGTCTTTGTCGTCGCCCGGTTAATCTCGTCGGCGAGCAGAATATTAGTCATTACCGGCCCCGGCCGGAAATAGAACATTTCATCACGCGGATGATAAACGGACACCCCGGTGATATCACTCGGCAGAATATCCGGATTACACTGGATCCGCCGGTAGTCACCCGACATTGACCGTGATAATGCCCGTATCAGCTGGGTTTTTCCGGTTCCCGGAACATCCTCGATCAGGACATGTCCCCCGGCCAGAAGTGCTGTGAGCAGCAATTCTATTTCAAAGCTTTTTCCAAGTATACAGGATTCCAGATTAGAGCGAACAGCCTTCATAATTTGTGTGGATTCTTGACGTACGGGCATATATGATTAGACCTCCTATGTCAGAATAAGCAGTAATAATTATATTTTACATGATTATAGGACCCAAAGTACATTATTGAAGACTTTGAAATTGCCGGTCACCAAACATATAGCCTTTTATACAAAGGACAGAAGCGGTTCCGCTCGATTCTTGTAAGAAATCACAAATATAAAAGCTCGTTCATAAACACACCGCAAAGCGAACAAGCAGCGCTGCCGTCCTCCTGCGTGGAAGAACCGCCGCGCTGCTTGTTAACGCCTATCCCTCTAATCCTCTATCCCTGCCTATGATCATTCACCAGCTCATTCAGGCTGACGATCAGGCCTTCCAGCTGCTTGAAGCTGTCTATCATATTGCCGGTCATCGTGCGCTGCTCCTCGACTCCGGCCAGAATTTCTTCAGTTGCGGCACTGGACTGCTCCGTGACACTTGAGAATTCGGTTATCTCACTAACAATTTTCTCCGAGAACTGCTTCATGCCTGCCGAGCTCTGCTCGACCTCTCCCGCCTGCTCCAGCACCTTATGTGCGTTCAGCAGTATGGAACGGAAGACAGCCTCGGTGCGCTGCACCGATTCACTGCCTGTCTGCAGGATACCGACGCTCTGTACAAACTGGTCGCTCAGCGAGTCTGTCTGCTGTCTCAGGCTGCCGATAACCCCGCTGATCGAATCCGCTGTTTTACCCGAATCCTCGGCCAGCTTGCGCACCTCACCGGCAACCACTGCGAACCCGCGTCCGTGCTCGCCTGCACGCGCTGCTTCGATTGATGCATTTAGGGCCAGCAGATTTGTCTGTCTGGATATTTGCGTAATGCCCTCCAGCATTTCATGGATATCCTGGCTGCGCCGGCTGAACTCCTGCATCTGGCCCGAGGTCTGCTCCATCATCTCCCTGAGCTCGGAGAACTGCCCGGCCAGCAGGGAGATGTTGCCGCTGCCTTCTTCACTAACTGCTGCAGTTTCTGCCGACAGCTTCTTCATCTCCTGAGAATATCCCGCTACGTCCTGAATATGACGGTCGGAGACTGAGACAGCTTCGGTAATTTCCCCGATGCTGCTTGCCTGATATTCGATTCCCTTGGATACCTCCTGAAAGCCGATTGCCACCTCATTGGTAATTGCTCCAGCCATTTCGACTTCCACCTTGAAGCTGCCGGTGAAATCATAAAGGCCGTCAACAGCTGATTTCACCCGTTCAAGCAGATACTGTACCTGTTCACCGGAAGCTTCGACCTGCCGGCGCTGCTCATAGCTCTGGCGCTGCAGCTTCTCATTCAGGTACGAAACGACAAGCAGTATAATACTGATAATAAGGTACAGGCCTAATCCGGCAAAATAGGTAAGCATTCTGCTCTCTTCACCCGAAACCTCAGCTCCGCCGATCAGCTGGACCAGAATGTGAACTGCACTTATTCCGGAAGCGGCCGCATAGTATTTATAATGCGGATAGAGCAGGAGCAGCGAGCATAACAGCAGCACTACCAAGCTGTTCAAAGTGCCGAGTGTTAAGTAAAACGCCATAAATGTTAGAATTCCTGTAATGATCCAGGGTATCACCAGCACACCCTTCCGCCGGCTGTTAAAGAGGGTAAGTGCAGCAGCGAGCGGCACGGCTACTGCACTGCTAATCCAAAGCTTTGGGGTCTGGAAGGCAAGAATTACGCCCACCACTGTTACCGCCCAAAAAATAATCATAATAATTGTGTTTCTTCTCCAAAACAATTCGACCTTCTGCTGATTTTGCAACTTCTGCACGTCCCCTGTCATTATGTATATCAAGCATTCAATCAACCTTATATATCGGCAATAATCGACATTTTTTTGAGATTAATTACCTATTTTCATGAAAAAAGACCGCTACTCAGCGGTCCACGGACTTTATTTATTCATTTTAACGAAGATAACTTAGCCCTTAGGCCTTACAACGAGCGCTGCCAGGAACGAAAACACGATAGCCGAAGAAATCCCGGCACTCGTTACATCGAATATGCCGGTTACCACGCCTACCCAGCCGTCGCGCTGCAGTTCTGTCAATGCGCCGTGCACCAGGGAGTTACCGAAGCTTGTGATCGGCACACTGGCCCCGGCTCCGGCAAATTTCACAAGCGGATCATACAGTCCGAATGCATCGGCAGCGGCCCCGAGCACTACGAGTGTACTCATCGTGTGGGCTGGCGTAAGAGCGAGTACATCAAACATCAGCTGGCCGATGACACAAATAGCTCCGCCAACGAGAAAAGCCCAAAGATAGATCACTGTCCTTCACCTCCGATCTCAAGAGCTACAGCATGCGCTACACAGGGAATACTCTCGCCTTGCTGATAGGACAGCGGAGACAGCAGTGCTCCGGTTGCTACGACAAGCACCCGCTTAAGCTCCCCTTTTCGCATCCGCTTCAGAATATGCCCATATGTGACGACCGCAGAGCATCCGCAGCCGCTCCCGCCGGCGATTACATATTTCTGCTTGTCCAGATTAAAAATAAGCAGGCCACAGTCATCAAAGGTCGTCTGCTCCATCGGGATGCCTTCCTCCGCCAGCAGCTCTTTGGCAATCGGCAGACCTACTGATGCAAGATCACCGGTTACAATCAGGTCATAATATCCGGGTGTAAGGCCGGTGTCCCGGAAGTGGGCGGTAATGGTATCCGCAGCAGCAGGCGCCATTGCAGTCCCCATATTAAAAGGGTCTGTCAGGCCCAAATCCATAATCCGGCCGATCGTTGCCGATGTGACATGGACCTGCGGCCCCTGTGCACTGCCGTCATTGCGGCCGACAACTGCGCAGCCTGAGCCGGTAATGGTGTATTGGGCGGTAGGCGGCTTTTGCGAGCCGTATTCTGTCGGATAGCGGAATTGCTTCTCCACTGTACAGTTATGGCTTGAGGTTCCGGCCAGTGCATATTTGCCGCCGCCCGAATCAACGATCATTGAGGCAATAGCCAGACTCTCCATTGAGGTGGAGCAGGCACCGAATACGCCGAGATAAGGAACACCCAGCTTGCGGGCGGCAAAAGAGCTGCTGATAATCTGGTTCATAAGATCACCGCCGACAAAAAACTCCAGCTGCTCCTGTTCGATTCCGGCATTCATCAGCGCCAGCTTGGATGATTTTTCAAACAAGGCGCGTTCTGCTTTTTCCCAGGTTTTCTGTCCCATCTCAAGCGAGTCATAAATAAAATCAAAGTCAGAGGCCAAAGGGCCCTCCCCTTCCTCCGGTCCAACAACCGAGGAAGCACCAACAATGACTGGACGGGTGGTGAATTTCCAGGTCTGGCTGCCAAGCTGCTCCATAATTAGTGTGTACCTCCCCAGCCCATAACGGCATAAACTACGCCGACCACAAATGCGGCGACCACACCAAAGACGATAACGGACCCGGCCAGCTTGAACATATTACCGCCTACGCCAAGCACAAGACCCTCAGCACGGTGTTCAAGTGCTGCGGAGCACATGCTGTTCGCAAAACCGGTAACAGGCACGGCTGTTCCAGCTCCGCACCACTGGGCCAGCTTGTCGTATACGCCGAAGCTGGTCAGGATTACCGAGAGCAGAATCAGGACGGCTACCGTCGGGCTTGAAGCTTCCCGGGAGGACATGTCGAAGATCGCCATAAAAGCCTCCTGAATGGCCTGTCCCAGCACACAGATCAGGCCGCCGGACAGAAAGGCACGGATACAGTTTTTGAACACAGGCCTTGAAGGGACAAACGGCTTCGACAGCTTCTCGTAGTCCTGGGGAGTCATGGTGTCAAGCCGCAGCTTCACACCGCTTTTTTTCGTTTTTGCCGGCAAAATAGGACACCTCCTGGAATATGTGCGAAGGGAAGCTGCCTCTGAGAGCTTTGCTGCCCGCTTCCCCGCGGTTGTTCTTCGCCTAGAAGTTTTTCCTTATTGTTCACCATATTCCGCCTTGTTATGTCCCTGTATACTCAGGAAAAAAACAGCAGCACAACTACCAGCAGCATAAACAAAACGAGTATCAGCACCGTTTCGCTGTCCCGTCCGTAACGCCTGCGGTATCTCCGCTGCATGCCGCGTGTAGGCGCTCTACGGGGAACACCCTGTGTAAAAGGTCCGGAAATTCTTCCTGCACCCTTCATTCTATCCGCTTCCTTTCCCGGCTCCTGCCTGCAGATCCGTTACTGTATGGTATTCAGCGGAGCAGCTCCGGGTGTGCGCCCGGTCCCCTTAGAGATAGACAAGCGGCGTGCTGAAGTTCATACTATATAGGTTAAGCTTGAACACTTGAGACAAGAAAAGGAGCGCTATCCGTATGAATCAGGAAACTATGGATTTATTTAAAACACTGACTGAGTTCCCCGCAGCCCCGGGCTTCGAGCGTGAACTTCGCGCATACTTCAAAAACGCCATGTCCCCTTATACAGATGAGTTTGTGCAGGACCGGCTTGGCAGCCTGTTCGGCGTGCTGCGCGGCGAGGAGAACGGGCCAAAGATTATGGTTGCCGGTCATTTCGACGAAGTGGGCTTTATGGTTACCGGCATTACAAGCAGCGGAATGATTCGTTTCCAGCCGCTCGGCGGCTGGCTGGCCTCGGCTGTCGCTTCACAGCGGCTGCAGATTATCACACCTGAACGTGTGCTTACCGGAGTCGTCGGCAGCACTCCGATCCATCTGCTTAGCCCGGAAGAGCGTACCAAGACCGGTGAGATCAGTAAAATGTACCTTGATATCGGCGCAGACAGCAAGGAAGAAGCCGAAAGCTTTGGCGTAAAGCCCGGCCAGCAGATCCTGCCAATCTGTCCGTTTACTCCGCTTGCCAATCCTAAGAAGATCATGGCAAAAGCCTGGGACAACCGCTATGGTGTAGGCCTTGCTCTTGAGCTGGTGAAGGCGCTGCACGGTAAAAAGCTGCCTAATACCGTCTATTCAGGTGCTACAGTGCAGGAAGAGGCCGGACTGCGCGGCGCCCGTACAGCTGCTAACCTGCTGAACCCGGACATTTTCTTCGGGCTGGATGCCAGTGCTGCTGCCGACATGACCGGTGACCGGCAAGCGTTCGGACAGCTCGGCCAGGGTGCGCTGCTGCGTATCTACGATCCGACGATGATTACCCACCGCGGACTGATAGAATATGTACAAGATACAGCAGATACTCATAAGATTAAGTACCAGTATTTCGTATCCCAGGGCGGAACGGATGCCGGAGCTGTTCACACCAGCGGTATCGGTGTACCATCTGCAGTTATCGGCATCTGCTCCCGCTACATCCACACCGCTTCCTCCGTCATTCACAGCGATGATTATGAGGCGGCCAAGGAGCTGCTGATCAAGCTGGTGGAAGGCCTGGACCGCACAACGCTGCAGACCATTTTGGAAAACAGCTAAATTGCACTAATTGGGAGGAGAAGACATGCATCCTACTGAAATAATGGAATATGGTCTAGCCACTATCCTTTTTTTCGTCATTGTGCTTGCCTCTCTCTTGTTCCGGAAGTCCAGAAGAAAGTGGATTTATATTGCAGCAGGCTTATACGTCCTACTGTCCATCGGTTTCTTTATGTATCGCCCAGCCTATATTGATGCCCAGATATCCCGCAAATCAGTTGAGCTGAACCGGTATCTGGAACAGAAATACCCTGAGGAGACCTGGATATTTAAGACGCTTCCGCACCGCGAGGACGGCTATGCTCCGTATAATCCTTATGTTATTGAAGTAACGTTTGCTAACGAGCCGGATGTGCATTATGGTTTTATGGTAAAAAGAGACGCTATCGAGCTGCGGAGCTATTGGTCCGAGCGTGATTCAATCGGTGAGCTCCGTCACTGGGAACCGATAAAATAGAGAAAGAGCAAGGCTTATCCGCAGCGGAAAGCCTTGCTCTTTCTTATTGTATACAGACGAAAAAGGAATTATTTAAGCGCAGCGTATTCTGCCATAACCGACTGATGTACGGCATGGTCAGCAGCCAGCCCGGTGTACTTGGTCAACGCAGCTTCCACGCCAAGTCCGGCGATAGCAGCTTGAAGCTCTACAGCCTCCGGATCATCAGCTGCCTGGAACAGCAGGGCTCCGGCCATGGAGCGGGTCAGTGCCTTGTAGCTGAGACCGCGGTCAAAGGCCTGAAGGGCTGGCGATACCAGGCGGTCATTCGGAGACAGCTTGCGGACCGGCGAACGTCCCACACGAGACACCTCATCTGTAAGCGCCGGATTACGGAAGCGCTCCAGGATTTTGTCAATATATTTACTGTGCTCTGTGCTGTCAAAACCGTGCTTCTGCTCCAGTACCGCTCCGGTCTCTTCCAATACTTCACGCACCAGTGCAGTCAGGCTCTCATCCGCCATCGCCTGCTGGATGGTGTCGTAGCCGCGCAGGAATCCCAGGTAGGCGGCGGAGCAGTGTCCGGTATTAACGGTGAACAGCTTGCGCTCGATATAAGGCTCCAGATTCTCCACATAATGTACGCCTTCAACCGGAGTATAACCCGGAAGCATCTGGGAAGCATCTACCACCCATTCATAGAAAGGCTCTACTACAACCTTGAGGATGTCCTCATGCTGCTGTAGCGGTACAATCCGGTCTACGGCTGCATTAGGGAAGGCAACCGATACGTCTGCCTTAACACGGGAAGCTTCATCCAGTTGCGCATACACAAGCTCCTTGAGCTGTGCACTGCCGCCGATGGCGTTCTCGCAGGCAATCACATGCAGCGGGGCATTAGAGACGGCAACCCGCCCTTTGATTCCTTCAGCCACAGTGCCGGCGATATGCTTCAGAACGGATACACCGACAGCTGTCGTAACCAGATCAGCTTCTGCAATGGCAGCTGCTACTTCATCGGCATGTGTAACACTACTTAGCGCAGTAACATTTTTTACAATAACCGTTTCCTGTCCTTCACTTGCCAGAGTCACCGGATATTCGCCGCGCTCCTTAAGCTGGGATACAAATGCTTCATTCACGTCTACGAAACAGACCTCATAGCCGGCCTGCGAGAGCAAAAGTCCGATAAAGCCTCTGCCGATATTGCCCGCACCGAAATGAACAGCCTTCATTATTCAAGGCCTCCTTCAAAAATCGCAATAACATCAGCAGGTGTAGGGGCATTCATCACCCGTTCAATCGCATCTTCCTCGGAGAAGATCATCGCAACATTCGTGAGCACTTCCATATGCCCGTCGCCTGCAGCAGCAATCCCGATTACGACAAAAGCAGGCTCATCCCCGCCGAAGTCAACGCCGTCCGGAAAACGGATTATTGACAGTCCGGTGGATTTGATGAAGGGTCTTGCTTCCTTCGTACCGTGCGGAATGGCCAGCCCCTCGCCCATGTAAGTAGACACGACTTCCTCACGCTCCAGCATCTTCGGCACATACTCCTCTGTTACATGTCCTGCATCAACCAGCAGCTGGCCGGCCATAGTGATCGCTTCATATTTGTCTTTGGCGGCACCGTTCATAATAATCTTGTTTTCTGACAGTATACTCATATGGTTTCTCTCACCTTCACATTTTATTTTCGAAGAAATGCAGCAGCTCTGAAGACAAGTAGCCCCGGATTTCCGGCTCTGTCCGTTCCTCCAGCAGCTTCACCAGATCCGAATTCAACAACATGGCGCTAATCTCGCTAAGTACCTCCAGGCTCTCCTTGGACAGCTTGCGGGGAGCAAGCATCAGCAGGATCACCCTGACCTCCGTATTCCCTTCCAGTATAACAGGATGCTGCAGACGGTAGAGCGTAAGAGACGACATCAGAACATGGCTGCTCCGGGTATGAAAAAGCGCAAGTCCCGTGTCCGGAATAACCTGGCTGGACATCCTTTCCCGCTCGAGCAGCCGCTCCAGCAGGATATCAGCATCCCCTACGACTCCAGTTCCCTTAAGAGAATCAAGCATTGCTGCTATCGTAGACTGTAAAGGAATACCTTCATTATTCAGCGGATAAAAGCGGAAGCGCTCCAGCAGGCTTACTGTTTCATCCAGTATGCCCTTGTAGCTCTTCAGCCGGTTCAGCGCATTGTCATCCCGGCTGCCCTTATCACTGTCTCCCTGTGGTACGCTCTCCCGCTCCCGCAGGGTGATATTCTGAATGTAGCTTAACAGCTGCTCCATTTCATCTGCGGTAAGCAGCGGACTGATCTTAATATAGCGTTCCTTGTCAAGCGGCAGATCAATAGTGGAGATAATCAGATCATAGTCAACCTCCGGCAGGCGGGCGGCTTCGTACCATGATATATTACCCAGTATTTCAATCTGGGGCATCTCTTTGGCCAGCCTGGTAGCCAGCAGCCGTGAGGAGCTGAGTCCGCTGGCACAGACCAAAATAGCCCGTACACTGCGCTGCAGCTGGTTCAGCCGTTCCATGGAGGCCCCGAAATGCATGACCAGAAAGCCTACCTCTTCATCGGGAATATCCAGATCCAGCTGCAGATCCTCCACAGCAGCCCTGACAATCTGGAATAAATAATCATAATCCCTGCGGATCGGCCCCAGCAGCGGGTTACGGATGCGCGTACCCTCCCGCAGCCGCTTGAAGGCCGGGTCCATATGCTCCAGCAGACCCTCGCGCAGGGAGCGGTCACTTTGGAACGGCAGCCCTGTCCGCCTGACCACACTCTCGGTCAGCCTGTAGACAACCTCCATCAGCTCTACATCGCCGTAGGCAATCCCGCCGGAGGAGAATGATTCCTGGGCCCGGTCGAATAATCCGGCAATATACAGAATCTCTGCCCGGGGAATAGCCTCTTCTAGCGCCAGGCCAAGCCGTTTGACAAAATGCTCTGCTCCGGCAATATTTCGGTGATCAGACATCCGGGGATAGCCGGCCTCACCGCCGTTGCCGATCCCCTGGCCGATAGAAATCCGTCTTGACGCAACAGCAAGCCCCAGTAGCATTTCCATGTAGACAATTTCCGGAAGCTCCGCAGTCCATTTCCATTCCATATCCCATAGTGTATTTTCCACTTCCAGCAAATTGTTCTTTCCGACGGTCATTAGCAGAATCCGGTAGACCGGGCTGCTGGCCAGCTGCGGAGTATGCCCTACCAGATCCGAGAGGTCCAGATGCTCTGCCGCCAGCCGCCCGATTGCCCTGCGCTTATCCGCCTCACTGCCGGTTATCTCTACACCGTACCCCCGCCTTCGGACCAGATGCAGGTTGAATTTACGGACCCACAGCTCCTGCTCATCCAGATCATAGCTCACCGTTGCTACAGTTACTTTCAGCCAATGAGCGAGCGTGAACAGCTTCACCGGCTCTTCTGCCTCAAGCAGCGTACACAGCTCGTAAATTTTGCGTTCTTCGCTGGAATACTCGGCAGGCTTTTCCTGGCGCAGGAACAGCCTGAGCTCAGCCAGACCGTCTTCCGGTCCGCTCAGTTGTATGCCTTTTCCCGATTTACGGATGAGATCCAGGCCGAAATCCGCAAGCGTGTGTTCAATGTCTTCCATCTCGCGGTGAACGGTTCTTACGCTTACCCCGATCCCTTCGGCGATCTCGGCGGCTGTGATTTCTTCATTGACGCCCAGCAGCAGCCAGATAATCTGGCGCTGCCTGGCGGTAACCTTCCTCATAACCGTGTACCTCCGCCCTAAAATGGAGACAAACGCTGGCTCCCGGGGGCCAGCGTCTCCTTATTTAGCGTTATACGTCATATCTAAACGGTATTCGTTTATTTTAAACGTTCAACCAGCTCATCGTACTTAGGACTCTTCAGGAAGTTGTCGATGGAGATGTGCTCTGCATTAGGATTGGTTGCTATAGCACGGTCGGTCAGCGTTTTCTGCGTAATTACGATATCAGCATCAGCCGGGATTTCACTTACTGCCGAATTGACTACCGTTAGATTAACGCCTGCGCTCTGCAGCTTCTTTCTCAGTACGGAAGCGCCCATTGCGCTGGAGCCCATTCCGGCATCACAGGCGAAGACGATTTTGCGTACATCAGCTTTGTTACGGACATTAGCAGCAACGTTATTTGCAGCTGCTGTTGCAACTGTTGCGGAAGCTGCAGTACCGGCAGTCTTCATGTCTTTCATTTTTGCTGCTGCTGCTTCCAGATCCATATCTTCCTCATCCGTTTTCTTCACAGTCTTAAGCAGCAGTGCTGCAAGCACGAAGGAAACAACGGTTGCTACAACTACACCGGCAAGCATCGGGAAGTATCCACCTTTAGGCGTCATAGCGAAGTAAGCGAAGATACTGCCTGGTGATGGAGAAGCTACCAGACCTGCACCCAGCATCTGGAAGGTGAATGTACCGGACACACCGCCACCGATTACCGCCAGAATCAGACGCGGGTTCATCAGGATGTACGGGAAGTAAATTTCATGAATACCGCCAAGGAAGTGGATAACTACGGCACCAGGTGCGGAAGCTTTGGCAGAACCGCGTCCTACCAGCCAGTAAGCCAGCAGAATACCAAGTCCAGGTCCCGGGTTAGATTCAAGCATGAACAGAATGGATTTACCCAGTCTTTGTGATTCTTCTAGTGCGATCGGTCCCATAACCCCGTGGTTAATGGCGTTGTTCAGGAACAGCACCTTCGCAGGCTCAATGATGATGTTAACAATCGGAAGCAGGTTGTGATCAACCAGGAATTGCACACCATTGGACAAAATGTTGGTCAGACCTTCTACCAGTGGTCCAATCCCCTTCAGTGCAGCAATGGACAAGCCGCCGCCGATGATACCGAGTGAGAAGTTGTTAACAAGCATTTCGAAGCCGGCTTTGATTTTGCCGTCAACCGCTTTGTCAAACTGCTTCAGAATCCAGCCGGCCAGCGGTCCAACGAGCATGGCTCCGAGGAACATTGGAATGGAGGAGCCGACGATAACCCCCATTGTAACTACGGCGCCGATAACACCGCCGCGTTTGCCGTGTACCATTGTACCGCCGGTGTAACCGATCAGCAGCGGCAGCAGGTAAGTAATCATCGGACCTACTAGTGCTTCAAGAGTTGCATTTGGAAACCAGCCTGTTGGAATGAACAATGCTGTAATCAAACCCCAGGCGATAAAAGCACCGATATTTGGCATAACCATACCGCTGAGCAAGCGGCCGAATTGTTGGACTTTCACCCTTGCTCCGCCGGATGAAGGTTGTGTTGCAGGCGTAGTTGCCGATGTGGCCATTTAAAATGCCCCCCTATTGAATTGAATGGGATTCCCTACACTTAAGCTTTGTTGTAAGTTCATCCCCTATGCACACATCGTAAATCAAAGCGCTTTCTTTGTCACCAAATTGAAAATGCGGTTTCGTCATGAACGTTGTTGACAACATTTAAGAGCTGTTGCCATAAGCTTTTACCGGGCCTTAGGGCCTATCTTACAGAAAAAATAGTGATAGGAAATATCATAAATCATTAAAAAAGCTGCCCGTGAAATCACGGACAGCCAATTCATCAGATCATATCCAGCGGAACTCTCCAGGCCGGCTGCGGGAACGCCTCATCCAGCTGCCGCAGCTCCGCCTCATTCAACCGGATCCGGCCAGCCGCAGCGTTCTCGGTCACGTGCTTGCGCGAGGCTGCCTTCGGGATGGCAATGACATCCCCCTCACGGATGCTCCAGGCCAGCAGGATCTGCAGCGGAGTAACCCCGTGCTTAGCTGCAATATCCCGGACCGCCGGGTTGTCAGTCAAGCCTCTGCGCAGGCTGCCTGCCTGGGCGAGCGGAGAATAGGCCATAACGGGGATCTTGTGGCTCCGCTCCCAGGCCAGCAGCTCGTGCTCTATGCCTCTGGAGCCCAAATGGTAGAGCACCTGATTCACGGCGCAGTTCTCTCCGCCGGGTATACCCATCAGCTCTCTCATATCCTCGGTATCCAGATTGGAGACACCCCAGCGCTTGATTTTCCCTGCTGCTACCAGCTCCTGCATTCCTTCAACGGTTTCTTGAAGCGGTACATGTCCCCGCCAGTGCAGCAGATACAGGTCCAGATGATCTGTACCAAGACGCTTGAGGCTCTCCTCACAGCTGCGGACCAGCTGTCCTTGGCCCGCATTGTGCGGGTAAACCTTGGATACTAGAAACACCTCATCACGGATGCCGCGGATCGCTTCACCAACCAGTTCCTCCGCCCGCCCCTCACCGTACATCTCAGCGGTATCGATCAGGTTCATGCCGAGCTCAACACCAAGGCGCAGTGAGGCAATCTCCTCTGCCCGGCTTGCCGCATCCTCCCCCATAAACCAGGTGCCCTGGCCGATTCTCGGAACAGAAGCGCCGCCCCGCAGATTAATCCGGTTGTGAATGCTGTTATTCATATGCTGATGTCTCCTTAACAGATGGATTGTATACTTACTATACTTACCATGTTGCTTCAATCGAAACATCGTACAGGTGTCCAAATCTTTAACATCTTAGTGCAGCTTTCAGCCCGCCAGCTTCAAGCCGACCGCAGCACCGAGGATCATTACAATACACAGTATCCGCCGCAGATCCCGTGATTCCCCGTACAGCAGCATGCCGAGGACCGCTCCGCCGGAAGCACCGATACCGGTCCACACCGCATAAGCTGTCCCCATGGAAAGGGTCTCCATCGCCAGGGATAACAGTACAAAGCTGGCACCGAAGCCGCCCATCAGCAAAGTCAGTGTCTGCCAGTTGCGGCGTATCTGCAGCCTGGCCATCATCGCAACACCGAGCATCTCAAAAAGCCCGGCGCCAATCAGCATCAGCCAATCCATCTATGACACCTCCTTAGTTTGCTTTTTGGCGCCGTCCCCGGTTGCCAGCTTGAGTCCGATTACACCCGAAAGCAGCAGTACGATCAGCGCCACTTTTCCCGTATGGAACGGCTGTCCGAACCACACCATATCCGCCAGGACCGTTCCCGCCGTTCCCAGGCCGACGAACACTGCATAGACAGTGCCCGCAGGGAGCCTGCTGCTGGCTGAGATCAGCACATAGAAGCTGATAATAATAGCCAGCACTGTCCCCGCCCATTCCCAGGGTGTTGCCGCATGCTTCAGTCCAATCACCCATGCAACCTCGAAGCAGGCTGCTCCCGCTATTTTCAGCCAGGCCTTGCTGCTCTTGCCCATTTCTCTTCTCCTCCAGTAAGCTGCTGATTCTTAATCCGGGCCTTCCCGACGCAACACAAAAGCCCGGAAGGCCACCGTCATTACTGACGATACCTCCCGGGCTTTTATCCCTCCGTGTAGACACGGATTGGAATCCGTGCGTTTTCCCTCGGACCAGTCCGGCCGTGTGCAGCCGCGGAACCCTAGAAAACCAAATTGATTAAGTTACATCGTATGTTAGCAAACAACTGCGGGGAAAGCAAGCCTATGGCGGAAAAACGAATCCTTCTGGGCCTTACTTACGTACAATAAAAAATGAAACGACCCGAAGAATTCCATGTGAAACCGCAAATTATAGGGTCCGGCATGGGAATTCCCCGTATGACGAAACAACCTAACGAACACGAGGGCTTACCTACAAAATGGAACTTGAAGGTCTGGAGCTAAAGGAATTCACCAGATTGTAGAGCCCTTGATAAGGAGGATACACTTATGAATCAGCAATCATTGAACCAAAAACCATCGGAAGAAGAATACGCCGGGGACGCAGGCAATTATATCCGGTTGGTGCCGGAAGGAGATATTATCGACATTTTGCTTGCTCAGGGCAATCAAATGACCGGGCTGCTGGCCTCGTTCACCGAAGAGCAAGGCTCATACCGGTATGCGGAGGGCAAATGGTCACTGAAAGAAGTGGCAGGCCACATTATAGACAGTGAACGCGTAATGACCTATCGGCTGCTCCGTTTCTCCAGAGGGGATCAGACACCACTGAGCAGCTTCGACCAGGAGCTGTTTATCCCTCCTTTTGATAACTGGACGATGGCACAGCTGGCGGAGGATTACCGGGCGGTAAGGCAAGCGACGATTACGCTTCTGCGCGGACTGCCGGAGGAGGCGTGGACCCGCCATGGAACAGCCAACCACTCCAGCATAACGGTACGTGCCCTTGCCTACGGCTGCGCAGGACATGAGCTTCACCATGTCAGGATAATCCGGGATCGCTATTTGCGTTAAACGTTCAGAAGACGGGGCGGAAGCTGCGCGAAGCAATGCGGCTCCCGTCTTTTTACACCGAATCGGGGTTTTACTGATTTTCAAGAAGCATATCATCTATAACCTTTTGAAAATTATCACGATGCATACGGAATGGCTCGGTGTCAAAGTCCGTGTTCGGGTCTTTGGGCTTGGGCGGATTATTACGGAGCTGGGTATATAAGCGGTCAGTCTCTGCGGATAACGGTGCCCACAATCGCTTCACTTCATCGTACTCCGCATCCAGTTCTCCGATATAGCTGTCATATTCTTGCTTCTGGGTCATCGTTTTGGCCAAGCGGTCCATAGTTGCCTGAATCTCCATCTTTTCACCGACAGCGTTGGTGCCGTCAAGAGCATAATAATGGAATTCCGCAAAACCATAATTCCAAACATCTACAATAACAAAGTTAACCATATCGTCCAATACGGTAAGAGGCGGCGTTGTTTCAGGAGGAATAGGTGTC
Organism: Paenibacillus camerounensis; assembly: GCF_000723885.1. Lineage (GTDB taxonomy): Bacteria > Bacillota > Bacilli > Paenibacillales > Paenibacillaceae > Paenibacillus_AQ > Paenibacillus_AQ camerounensis. The sequence goes on along the minus strand of NZ_CCDG010000089.1, from coordinate 8,135 downwards.
TGGAACTCGCTGCGGATGTTGTTGAATTCGCCACCACGCGGTGTTTCCGTGGCCCAGGTCACTTTACCATCTGCAATCAGAACGATGACTTCATTATACAATCTGTAACGGGTCTCGCCTTGAAGCAGCACCGCTTCCGTCTGATTCCCGTCCTTATCCGTATAATTCACAGATTCAATGACCCGGGGGTGGCGCACTTTAAGCTCAGGCTCTGTTTCAGTCAATTGATCGGAGGCGAATAAAGCTTGCACATCAGGATGGAGATGCTCGGAAACAAACTGCTTTTTTGCTTCCAGATCCGAATTATTCACATATGTAAGGATGTAATTAAGAGCCAGTGTTTCCGCAGCGGACGGCTCTTGGGATTCCGCCTTAGGGACTTCGGTGGGCGTGGGCGATGAAGCAGGGGTGGCAGTAACCTGCGCAGTTGCTTCCGTAACAGCCGGCGAGCCTGTTGGATCAGCCGAATTGGCGTCAGAGGCACAGCCCGAGAGCACAGCACCGGTCATAATGAGGCCGAGCACCAGTTTTTTATTCACATTATCTTCCTCCTTCAAAAAATTGGATGTTTCATGATCTAATCTTTCTTTACCCCCCAGACAGGGGGTTAAAGCTGCTATTGCAAGTCAATGATTCTCCGTATCATAAGCGATGGGTGGAGGGAGCGGTCTTGCCCGCTCTGGCAGGTCTTATTTCTGCGGTCACATTAGTGTTGACTTCTGGCAGCCCTTGAAGCTGTTCATTGCATAATCGGCCTATGGCGGTGTTGTACTGGCCTTGCTGGCGGGCTGTTCAAGAAGCTGACAGGATTGACTCCCAGGCAGTTCAGGAAGGACACGGGTTCAGTTTAGAAGTGACAATAGCTCAACAGCCTTTTTTTGCAGATTATGGTATGATCACTGGAGGAACTCTTCTTTTATTTTTCAAAAAAAGGAGCGGGAACAGCTTGGGAATTGGGATTATTTTTGTTGGTGTGGCTTTGGTTATCGTTGTTCAGGCGGTTGTACGCAATAGCGGCGGAAATGAACGCAGAAGAAACGGTATTGATGGAAGCGGCAGCCCGTCCGGCAACTATTTCTTTACGGGAGCCGACCCGAACATGCTCACTAATGACCTTCACCGTAATGATGACAACAACGGAACGAACAAGCATCACAGCCACCACAATCACAGCCATCATCATGATCACCATCATGGCGGAAGCAGCTGGAGCAGCAGTCACGACAGCAGTCACAGCGGCGGCTGGGACAGCGGTGGCCATAGCGGCGGTGACTCAGGCGGCGGAGATTCCGGCGGCGGAGATTCCGGCGGCGGAGATTCCGGCGGCGGAGATTCCGGCGGGGGAGATTCCGGCGGCGGAGATTCCGGCGGCGGAGATTCCGGCGGCGGAGGGGGCGGCGGAGACTGAGCATTCACCGCTGGTTCCCCGGACCGGCTCTGTCATGTAGCCGGATACAACAATTTAAATGTAGTCTGTGCAATTAAACGGTCTTTTGTAAGTTATAGAAGCTTTTAAATCCAATAAACACACAAAAAGCCCCGTCATTCGGGGCTTTTTGTGTGTTTCAGGAGTATATTCTTAGAGCATGCAGGAGCATATTACTGCGTAAATTTGAAGCGGCTGAGCAGTACCTCCCCTGTAAAAATCAGAAAGACATCGGCTGTTCCGGCATCCACTCCGGCATCAGCCGTCAGGCTGTGCCATTCCTGCTGTCCGCCTGCCGTGACCTGCAGCGTAGCTGCAAGCTTACCGGACGGGCTGCCGGTTCTGACCTCGATGCTGCCGCCGCTGCCTGAGGAGACCAGCGCTTCAAAAACAGCCGCCCCGTCAGCAAATGCAGCATTATGGAAAGCAATCCAGGCGCCGTCCTGAACCGGATGGATGGAAGCGCCGCCGGCTTTGCACTCGTCCAGGTAGACCGCTTCGTAATCATCATAGTTCTCTGCCTTTACAGGTGTATACAGATTACGGGCAGGCACAGTGTCGCCATGCACCCTGATTTTTGCTGACAGCTGAATGTCACCGGAGGAACGGCCGACCAGAATATTGTATTCCCCGTCTTCCACACAGTATTGCTCACGGGTTACATCCCAGAACGCCAGCTCAGACACCGGCAGAGAGAATGAGACTATCTTTGATTCACCTGCTGTGAGGCTGATTTTATCAAAATCTCTTAACTGCTTAAGCGGACGTCTGATCCGGGTCGACAATGACTGCACGTACAGCTGAACGACCTCGTCGCCGTCTACTGCGCCGGTATTCTCCAGCTCTACGCTCAGCTCAATGGTTTCATCCTGCTGAAGCACATCAGCGGCAAGCACCAGCTGCTTATAAGCTACCTGCGCATAGCTCAGTCCATGGCCGAACGGGTACAGCGGCTCGCCGTCAAAGTACATATAGGTTCTCTTGCCTTTGATAATATCATAGTCCATCAGCGGCGGAAGCTGGTCCACCGACCGGAACCAGGTCATGTTCAGCTTGCCGGACGGGCTATAACCGCCGAACAGCACCTCCGCCACCGCGTTGCCCAGCTCCTGTCCGCTGTGTGAGGTGTACAGCACGGCTGGGATATGCTCGTCGATCCAGGTAGAAGTAATCGGGTAGCTGCCGACAATAACTACAACTGTATTCGGATTGGCGGCATAGACTGCTTTTACCAGATTCTCCTGCTCTTCCGGGAGCACGATATCCGGTCTGTCAATCTCTTCCTTGCCGTTAAGCAGCGGATGATTACCGACGAACACAACTGCAACCTCTGCAGACTTCGCTGCCGCAACGGCTGCATCCACACCGTTAACGACCGTTTTCTTGCGGAACTTATGCGCCTCAGCTTCAGCATCCTGTTCAGCCGAACGCAGTGTTCCGTCTCCGGAGACTGTAATCGGCTTACCGTTCCAGGTGCGCAGCGTAACCGTTCCGTCTTCCTCTGTCACCAAATCCAGCGATTCCTTCACATACCAGCCATAGATTTCATCCGCTGAAGCCGTCAAAATTCCTTCATCCTTCAGGGTGACATACTGGCCGCGGCTGGTTGCCTCAAGTGTATTGGCAGTCCAGCCCCAGGCTGTATGCCGGAACAGTTCCCCGCGCTCAGGAGCCTCATGCAGCACAGCCAGCCGGCCGTCTTCACCCGTCATGCCTACCGCCTTGCCCCCGTCTGCCGAGGTCAGGATAATCCGGTCATCCCCGCTTTCAAACGTCACCTGCCTGCCGGCCAGCTTTTTGGTCACACCCTGCAGCGGAGTAACCCCATAGGCCAGTGTACCGGAGTACCAGTCTCTGAAGGCTTCATCCGCCAGCGGTCCGATCAGTGCCACCTTAGACAGCTCCTGCGGGTTCAGCGGAAGGGCGGCGTTCTCATTTTTCAACAATACAATGGATTGCTTCGCCGCTTCCAGTGCCAGCTCGCTGTGCTCCTTGCTGAGAATGACAGAATCGTCTATAGCCGCATACGGATTGCCCTCCTCAGGATCAAATTCACCAAGACGGAAACGTACACGGAAGGTGTTAGACAGCGCGCGGTCCAGGTCCTCTTCAGCCAGCAAGCCTTCGGCAAGCGCCTGATGAATTACTTTTATCGTCTCTTCTGTCTCTTCGGTTACGCTGTCGATCCCGTTTTTGATTGATTCCGCCATTGACCGGGCAAACGAATCATAGTATTTATGATCTTTTACAATTCCGAACAAATCCCCGGCGTCGCTCACAATGAACCCGTCCATCTCCCACTCGCCCTTAACCACATCCATCACAGCCGGATGCAAAATAACCGGTACGCCATTAAGCGAATTGTAGGCGGTCATCATCGACTGTGCGCCGCCTTCCTTGAAGGCAGGCTTGAAGGCTTCCAGATAATATTCGCGCAGATTGCGCGGGTCAATGCTGGAGGAATCCACTCCTCGGTTGATTTCATTGTTGTTGCCCAGGAAATGCTTGAGCGTTGCTACCGCTTTCAAATACACAGGATGATCGCCCTGAATCCCCTGCACAAGCGCGGTACTCAGCTGACCGGTCAGCTCAGGATCTTCCCCGTAAGCCTCCTCCGTCCGTCCCCAGCGAGGATCACGCTCCATATCAACGGTAGGCGCCCAGAGGGTCAGTCCGTTAATCGCAGGATTTTTTTTGTAAAAGGCTCGCGCTTCATCGCCAATTGCCGAGCCCACCTGCTTCAGCAGCTCCGGATTCCATGTGCAGGCCAGCCCGCCCGGCTGCGGAAAATAGGTTGCTTTTCCCAGCCAGGAAATCCCGTGCGCCCCTTCCGTACCATGCTTATAGGCACCTATGCCCAAACGCTCAATTTCCGCCTGATATTGCGGCATCAAGCTTACTTTTTCATCCAAAGTCAATCTGGACAGCAGATCCTGCACACGTTCATTAAGCGGCAATGCTGTCTGCTGAAAAGGGTATGTCACGGTTTCCATCGATCGTCACTCCTTCGGTCTATATGATAACGGTTACATTCTATTTAATCATAAAAGATAAACGCTTTCAGAAACACCAGCATAATTGACGGAAAAATCACTGTTAAATTAGACATTTCTTTCTGTATAAAAAACTCAATATAATAAATACAAACCAAACCGATACCGCAATGAACGCAAAAGGAGACCTTCATCCCTATGTCAATCCGTATCCGCCAGCTTTTCAGCATTCCCGGCTACACCCCGTTTATGATCTGTATGATCCTGCAGGGAATGGGCATTTCCATCAGCTCCCCGTTTTTGGCTGTTTATTTCACTTCTGAGATAGGCGTGTCCGCAGGTGTCTTCGGCATCTTCACGGCAGTCACACTGATTAGCGGTGTCGGGATCAGCACACTGCTCGCCAAGCGCTCCGATCACGGGATGAACCGTAAGACACTGATGGTCACGGCCATGTTTTTTAATGCCATAGCTTTCTCGGGATATTTATTCATCCATGAGTTTTATCTGCTGCTGATTTATATGACCGTATTTACGGCAATCGGCGCACCTGCCATGCCTCAGCTGTTCGCCAGCGCACGCGAGGCAGTGAATGCCAGCAGCAGCCCGGATCATGCCTTTGCCAATTCAACGCTCCGCTCCATGTTCTCCCTGGGCTTCATTACCGGCCCGCTGATCGGTGCGGTTCTGCTGGAGCATGCCGGCTTTCAGGGGATTTTTACCGGCACCTCGCTGATCTTCGTGCTGAATGCCGTGCTGATGCTCTGCACCGCAAAACGTCCGGCAGGGAAAGCAGCCGCTACAGCTAAACCCGGGCAGCCGCTGAAGCTTCATCAGGATACCCGGGTCCTTATCCCGTTTCTCGTGATGACACTGCTCTATTCCGGCCACTGGATGAACAACCTGAATATTTCACTGTTCATCATTAATACGCTTGGCGGCAGCACGCAGAATGTGGCTTCCGTATCCAGCGTGTGCGCATTGCTTGAGATTCCGTTCATGCTGGTGCTTGGCGTTCTGTCCGCTAAATATTCCAACCGCCTGCTGCTGCTGTGGGGAATCGTGCTGGGCGCGGCCTATTATGTACTGGTCCTGTTCTCAGGCGCCCTGTGGCAGATTATCGCCGGCCAGGTGCTGCTCGCTGTATTCGTCGCTGTGATTTCAGCGATCGGCATCAGCTACATCCAGGATCTGCTGCCGGACCTGCCCGGCTATGCCTCAACGCTCTATACCAACGCTACTACGCTAGGCCGGTTATTCGGCAGTCTGGCAGGCGGAGCAGCCGCCCAGTGGCTCGGCTACCGTCATGCTTACTGGGGCTGCCTGCTGCTGCTCGTTGTTTCTTTTGTGCTGATGGTGGTTCCAGGCTCCGGACGGGCCCGTTCAGATAAAAGCCCGGTTCAAACGGGGGGAGCGCTGTGATGAAAGGGGCTGACGGGCAGGGAATAAGTTTATGTGTGCATTTCAACCGATCCGGCTGCTGTCAGCAAAGTGTTCAATATTTGAATTTAATGCATCCGGGCCTCAAATAATCCTAAATATTCCATTGGCTTTCACCGATATAATGCTAGAGAACTATGACGTCTGGAGGATTAGATGAGAAAATATCACAAACAGCATGGTTATGACAAAACCAGCCTAAAAAAGAAAACAACCGCTATTATTTATTTAACAATGATGCTGACACCTCAGGCTGCACAATACGCCCAAATTGCCAGGGCTGCTCCCCATATTGCGCCTGTTAAAAAAATCACCATCCCCTCTAACCAAAACGTACAATTAAATCTGGATCAAAACTATAGTTATAAAACCCCGGATTATAGTAATAACAATGTAATTAAGATTTCTTCCGAAGCCGGTAACAGTTTAAGCATTGAGCCGTTAAAGGAAGGCAGCACATTTTTAACATTAGCGCTTTCGGATTCACAAAATACTGTCATTCAATCTTTTGTAATTGATGTAGTTGATGCTGGAATTGATGGAATTTTCGATGTTGAGGATATCGTTAATTATTTGAACATCTTCCCTTCATCGGCAATTGTTACAGATGTCCGAAAAATGCTTGAGCAGATTGATTCCCGGATCATTACCTCTGCTGCTAACAATCAGCCTCCTGAATCTCTCAGCCAGCAGTTAATAATTTTCGATCCGAATCAACAAAAGTTTGTTCAGACTTACTCCGATCTCAGCAATTTTTTCACTGATCCTGACGGTGATTATCTTTCCTACTCTATTATCGAAGCTCCTGATCTGCTCAGCGGATTGACGCTTGCCCTACATGGCGGAATGTTAACTATTGGAGGCACACCAACTCTGCCTACAGCATTTACAGTTCGTGCTACAGACCCGGGCGGTCTATATGCTGACCTGAAAAATACGCTGAACTTTGTACCCGAGCCTGTTTCTCATTCCGTTATTTATGCAGATGGAAATTTAACACAGATTGATCTGGGTAATTACTTTGCTGACCGTGATCATGATACATTAACGTTCTCCTATGAACAGTCACAGATTAGTAATTCTTCAATACATAGCTGGCTTAATGAAAACATTTTATCCATTTCCGGCCCGATTACGGGTCCGCTGGATATCCATATTTCTGCGACGGATGGAAATGGCTGGTGGGCCCATAATGAAGTCCATATTGTAGGAAAAAAGATTACTGAGGATAACCTTGCCCCCATTGCTCTCAGTCAGGCAGTCATCATTTTTGACCCGACACAGAAAAAATATGTCCAAACTCCTGGCAGTCTAGACGCTTATTTTCAGGATCCGGACGGAGATTCTTTGTCTTACTCCATTGTAAAAAAACCGGATCCGTTTAGTGGATTAAGCCTGAGTATAAACAACAATATCCTGTCGATAGGTGGCATAGCTACGGCACCTACGGCGTTCACCATTCGGGCAACCGATCCGCACGGGCAATACGCTGAAACACAAGGTAGGCTGAATTTTGTTCCGGAAGCTATCTCTCATTCGGTGGTTCAGCCAACGGGATTACTGACACAGATTGACTTAAATGAATTCTTCATGGACCGTGATCATGAGTCACTTTCCTACGCATTAAGCACTATCGGGTATAACAGTAATGCGATTATTTCCTGGATTGAAGGTAGTATACTTTCTGTATCCGGCAGCATCCTCCATCCTATAGAACTTCATGTTACTGCCATTGATGGACAAGGCTGGTCGGCACAGAATTATATCCATATTAATGGAGCAGAGGTTACTGACGAGAATTTTGCACCGATTGCTTTATGCCAGCCTCTTTTTGGATATGACCCAAATCTTGAAGAGTTTGTGCGTGGCTTTGCCCTCTTGAATACCTTGTTTGAAGATCCTGATGGGGACAAACTGTCATACTCCATCGTGCAGAAGCCTGAATCTGATAGCGGGTTGAGCTTAGAACTCGGGGGTATCAATAATAGTTATCTCTACTTTGGAGGCAATCCAACAAAACCGGCTTCATTCACCATCCGGGCAACCGATCCGCGGGGGCTGTATGCCGACATGAACACAACTTTGAATTTCGTGCCGGAAGCAATCTCTCATGCCGTTGTCGACGCGACGGGTCTGCTGACTCAGCTGGATCTGAACGAATACTTTGTGGACCGGGATCACGAAGCGTTGTCCTTCTCTCTTGGGAGTATCGAAAATAACGGCAACGCCATCCACGCCTGGGTGGACGGAAACATTCTGTCTATCTCCGGGGCGAT
>NZ_CCDG010000088.1 GCF_000723885.1 Paenibacillus camerounensis | reverse complement strand
TTACGTCCCGGAAGGGATTCGAACCCCCGACCGTGCGCTTAGAAGGCGCATGCTCTATCCAACTGAGCTACCGGGACATATAAAATATAGCTTTTCTATACTATGTATTAACGCAACGTTATCTACTATAACGCATTGGGAATTTTTTTTCAAGGATAATCTTTGTAATAATCAACATTTCTGCCCCCGGCAACGGAATTTACGGCATAATCTGCCGTTCAGACATCTGTCCTTCCGCTGCCGGAGCCAGAGGCACCGGCTTACCAGCCGCAGGGCATCAGTGCCGCTTAAGCGACACCTGACGGAAATGCTCTCCCAGCTGCTTTTTCAGGTGGCCGAAGATCAGCAGCTCACGCTGGAATTTGGAGCGCTCATCCTCCGGACTCATAACCGGGCTTCCGGTGAACGCGCTGACTGTCACGTCCTCAAAAGCATTATGCATATTATTATCAAACCAGTCGGTTTGGGTGTCTGCATCATTCGTCAGAATGCGCACAATCTCATAGCCTTCCTCATGCTGATCTTCCACGATGTACACCAAGAGCGCTGAATCGCCTACAGCTCCCGGCAATACGCCAACTTCGGCACATGGAGCACCGTCATATTCGGTCATTCTGCGGATTTTGGCGTCTTTAATGTAATACACTTGTCATCATCCCTCCTGGTAAATTTTCCTCTACCCTAGTGTTCGGATAAGGACATACATTTTATCCCTTCAATCGGCATATATCTGTATTACTCAATTCTTATATTTGGACAACAATCGCACAAAAGAGAGGATGAACATCATGTGCGGAATAACCGGCTTTATCCAGTGGCGCGGTGACCTTACCCAGCACTCGCAACTGCTCGTTAAAATGACTGAAACCTTATCAAACCGCGGGCCGGATGCCGCCGGAACGTGGATTTCGGGCCCCTGTGCCCTCGGACACCGCAGGCTGAGTGTAATTGACCCCGAGAACGGCGCACAGCCGATGATCGCCCGGCAGGATGAGAATGTCTATGCGCTCGTGTATAACGGTGAACTCTATAATGCTGATGATCTCAAAAGCGAGCTAAAGCAGCGCGGCCACCATTTCCAGACCCAGTGTGATACCGAGGTCCTTCTGCATGCCTATATGGAGTGGGGCCCGGATTGCACGGAAAAGCTCAATGGCATATTTGCTTTTGCCGTCTGGGACAGTGTGCGTGACCATCTGTTTCTGGCGCGTGACCGGCTTGGCGTCAAACCGCTGTTCTACAGTCAGATTGATGATGTGTTTGTCTTTGGCTCTGAGCCCAAAGCGCTGCTGCAGCATCCCAAAGTCCAGCCGAAGGTAGGGCCCGAAGGTCTGGCGGAAATCTTTATCGTCGGTCCGGCTCGTACTCCGGGACAGGGGGTATACAAAGATATATTCGAGCTTCGTCCCGGTCATGCCATGATTTATAGCCGCAGCGGTATCCGCAAGTATGCATACTGGGAGCTGGAGAGCTATGTCCACACTGACAACGTTGATGAAACAGCGGCCAGAGTCCGGGAATTGCTGCAGGATGCGCTGGAGCGGCAGCTTGTCTCCGACGTTCCGGTCTGCTCCCTGCTGTCCGGGGGACTCGATTCCAGCGCCTTAACGGCCCTCGCCGTGCAATACTACAACCGTACCGGCCAGGGCCGGGTGGACACCTATTCAGTTGATTTTGTCGATAACGATAAGCATTTTAAAAGCCACACCTTCCAGCCGGGCGCAGACGGGCCGTGGATTAAGCGGATGGTGGATGAGCTGCAGACGAATCACCGTTACATTACCTTTGATACTCCGGATCTGGTGCCGGCGCTCGATAACGCCCTTTACTCTCGTGACCTGCCGGGGATGACGGATGTGGATTCGTCGCTTTATTTATTTTGCCGGGAGATTAAAAAGAATGCGACGGTCGCTATTTCCGGCGAAGCCGCAGACGAAATCTTTGGCGGATACCCTTGGTTCCACCGTGAAGAAGCGCTGTCCTCCGGCACCTTCCCCTGGTCGGTAGCCCCCAAAATGCGTGCAGGATTATTGTCGCCCGAAGTCCGCGAATGGATACGTCCTCTGGAATATTTAGGTGACCGTTACAGTGACGCAGTGGCCGAGGTGCCTAAGCTTGACGGAGAGACCGGCAAACAGGCGCAAATGCGCGTTATGTCCTACCTTAACATTACCCGGTTCATGCCTACCCTGCTGGACCGCAAGGACCGGATGAGCATGGGCGTGGGACTTGAAGTCCGTGTTCCTTACTGTGACCACCGGCTGGTACAATACGTCTTCAACATCCCGTGGGAGATCAAAACAGTGGGCAATCGTGAAAAAGGCATTCTGCGTAAAGCACTGGAAGGCGTGCTGCCCGATGATGTGCTCTACCGCAAAAAAAGCCCTTATCCCAAAACACATAATCCCGCTTACCTGAACGCCGTCCGTACTCAGATGCTGAACATTCTGGATGATTCATCGTCTCCGATCCTGCCGCTGATTGATCCGGCCAAAATCCGAGAAATTGCCGCATCACCGGAATCATCCAGCAATCTGCCCTGGTTCGGACAGCTGATGTCCGGCCCGCAGCTGTTCGCATATCTGGCCCAGGTAAATCTCTGGCTGCAGAAGTATAATGTATCCATTGGATAAAAGCTCCTCCAACTCTAGATAACCATATTTAGGTCAAGGGGGTATTATCCCTGATGCCAGGCTCTGCAAAAAGTTCAGATTTCTGCTGATAAACGGCCCTCTTCCTTCCTGATGGTATTGTTAAGCTTCATTCACCTGGCTGTGCCGGCTGCGCTGCTGCTCAACAAGCAGCTGCAGCCGGCTTGCCTGTGCTTCCCGGGCAATTCTACATTCTGCCTGGTACGCTCTGCAGCCTGCAACTGTCCTGGCCCACGCCCTCTCACTGGAAAAGCACCTGATCTGCACAGCTTGGGCAGGACCTCCGGCCTTCCGTTGCAGCTCAATCTATGGACACCTTTGCCCTTCATTTCGCCTATCTGAGCTGTGCTGGCGAATTCAAAGGCA
>NZ_CCDG010000087.1 GCF_000723885.1 Paenibacillus camerounensis | reverse complement strand
GCCCGGCATTACGGAATTTCCGTCATATCTGCTTTATGCGCTACATCTGCCATTACAGATATATCCAACATATTTCCGCCATTATCGACATATCTGCCATTTCCGCCATATCCGCTACATCTACCGTTACCGACATATCTGCATTAACGCCGTATCTGTCATTACCGCCGTATCCGACATATCTGCATTAACGCCGTATCTGCTATTACCGCCGTATCTACCATTCCCGCCATTCCCGCCAATCCCGATACACCTGCCATTCCCGCCAATCCTCCCAGCCTCCCGCACAACTCCAGTTCATCCGAACAGCTAACCTGCCCGCTCCAGCCTCTCTTCACCCTCTATCCCTTAACCGCACCGCCCACCAGGCCTTTAATAATAAACCGCTGTACGAACAGGTACAGGAGGATGATCGGCAGCGCCACCAGCGCGGCACCGGCGAACATCTGCGGCCAGTTGGTGTTGTATTGGCTTTTGAAGGCCATCAGGCCGACGGGCAGCGTACGCATTTCCGGCGAGGACAGGTAGACCAGCGGGTTGAAGAAGTCGTTCCATGAGTTGATCGCCACCACAATCACGCAGGTAGCCGTAATCGGCAGGGTCAGCGGAAAAATAATCTGCACAAATGTCCGCCAAGGCCCGCAGCCGTCCACCAGCGCCGCCTCTTCAATCTCGGCCGGAACGGTTTTGAAGAAATTCACATACAGGAAGATCGGCAGGGCCAGCCCCGAAGCAATCTGGATCAGGGACAGCCCGATATGCGTATTGAGCAGATTCACCTGGCGCAGCACCAGAAATGCCGGAATCGTACCGGAGAAAGCCGGCAGAATGAGGCCCATCAGGAAAAAAGTTGACATGGCATCCGATTTGTAGCGTTTGCCGTGGTGCAGGCCGTAAGCGGCCAGTACCGAAACGCCGATAGCAGCGGCGGTGGTCATAACCAGTACGAGAATACTGTTACCGAAGTAGGGCAGCAGATTCCCGGTCTTGAAGGCCTCCGAATAATTGCTCCACTGCGGATCTTTAGGCAGACTAAGCGGATTAACCGTCGATGGGGTCTGAAGCGAGACGGAGACCATCACAGCCATCGGCACCAGCACGATAATCAGGGCGATAATGAGCACGGTATATATTGAGGTCTTTTGCAGGGTTGTTGTCAATTCGCCACCTCCATACGGCTGAGCAGTTTAATCTGTACATAGGTCACAGCCAGAATCATTACAGACAGAATCATTGCCATCGCGGTGCCGTAGCCCATTTGCGAGGTTTTGAAGGCATACTGGTAGATCATAATACCGAAGGTCTGGGTCGAGTTGGCCGGTCCGCCCTGGGTCATGATGAACACATGCTCGAACATTTTCATGCAGCCGATGACCGACAGCACGGTGTTCACAATAACGGAGGGAATCAGCAGCGGCAGGGTGACCCGCCAGAATTTGTTCCACGGCCCGGCACCGTCAATGCTCGCAGCCTCATAGATTTCACCCGAAACGGATTGCAGGCCCGCCAGATAGATCATCATCGAGTAGCCTGTGTACTGCCAGACCATGACGAGCGCAATGGCATAAATCGCTAAGGAAGGGTCACCCAGCCAGTCCAGCGCAGCCAGTCCGTGTAAACCGATTGCGTCAAAAAACTTCGGCAGAAACCCGACCATCGGCGCGTACATGTAGCTCCACACATACCCGATTACGACGGTGTTCAGAATGACCGGGAAGAAAATAACCGCCCGCATCCAGACAATCCCTTTAAGCTTCTGGTCAAGCAGCACGGCCAGCAGAATCGAAAAGCTGTGCTGCAGCACGATAACGACGACTGAGAGAATGAGCATATTTTTCAGCGCGGTGAGCAGCAGCGGATCACGGAAAGCCTCGCGGAAGTTCTCCAGCCCCACCCAATCCGCCTTAAAGGAAAAGCCGTTCCAGTCCGTGAATCCGTAATACAAGCCGCTGAAGATCGGTCCGGCAAAAAACAGCAGATAGATGAGAAGCGCCGGCAGAATGAACATTATATAGTTGCGGAAATTCATGAATTTCATGTTGCGCCTCCGTTTCTTACCCCAAAATGGGTAAAAAAAAGAAAAGCAGGCGAAAGACAGAGTCGTCCTTGTTCTGAGCCTTCGCCTATTCTTTTCTGTTTGTGTGTTGATTTCAGTTGTCTAAAAGACTCTAGATATCCTTATTCTGTGCAGCCTGCAGCTGCTCCAGCAGCTTGGACGTATCCACATCCTGCTTCAGCAGAATCTGCTGGAAGATCGGGAACATTACCGGCTCGATGGATGAGGTCATGCTCGGGAAAATCTGCGCTTCACTCGCATCCACCAGCGGCTGCAGCGATGATGCAAGCGGGCTGTAGGTTTCGGAGGTGCCTCCCTTGACAGTTACAGCCTGCTTCGTTTCATCGGACCAGATTTTGGCGATTTCCGGGTCAGCTACAAATTCCATGAACAGCTTGATCTCCTCCTGATGCTTACTCCAGGATACGCCGACCAGCAGATTGTCAGATACCAGACTCGTTACGAGCGGCTGATCGCCGCGGTTAACCGGAATCGGGAACGCACCCAGCTCAAAGGCGGAGAAGTCAGCATCAAAGTTCTCGCTGTAGCCCCATTCGCCCATCGGCCACATTGCCGCCTTGCCTTCCTTGAACACCTGAGCTACCTGGTCATAGCTTAGCCCGACGGAGTTCTCCAGCAGATAGCCTTTATCCGCCAGCTCCTTCATCCCGTCAAAATAAGTGCTGAACTCCGGATCGGTCCACTTCTTTTCCCCGCTGGCCACTTGTGCGAACACATCCGGATTATCGTGCTGGTATAAGCCGAATTGGGCGGTAGTGATGAACTGGGTAGCCCAGCCGTCCTTGCTGCCGATAACCATTGGTGCGGTACCGCTGCCCTTAATCTGTTCACTTACCGCGAGCAGTTCATCCCAGGTCTGCGGAATTTCAAGGCCCAGCTCACCGAACAGTGTTTTATTATAGAACATTACAATTGGCTGGCTGTTGTACGGAACCCCGTAGGTTTTTCCGTCCACCGTGCCGAGCTTCACTGCTGCTTCCAGATAATTATCCAGCCAAGGGCTGCCTGTAATATCCATCAGAACATCTTCTTTGGAGAACTCGGCTACCTGGTTAGGGAACAGCCAGAGCATATCCATATCGGACTTTGAGACAATCCGGGTACGGATGATCTCGCGGAATTGGTCATATACCTTGTCGTGCTCAATCGTGATGTAAGGATATTTCTCCTGGAATTTATCAACAACCGTCTGGCTGATCGGGTTCCAGGTTGTCAGCTTCAGCACAACCGGCTCTTTCTCGGAATCGCTGCCTGCGGCATTAGTTGCCGTTCCCCCTGCCGCGCCGTTGCTGTCCGATGCAGCATTGCTGCCGCAGCCGGCAAGTACGGCCAATAGACTGAGACTCCATACCGATGACCGCCAGAACCCTTTTTTTCTACTCATATGTTAGCCTCCCTGACATAAAGTAAATTTCTTAAGCCAATATTACCGTTTATGCGTCAGGTTAAATACCGTGCCAATTTGCTGCTTTATAGCTATTAATTGCTTACTTTATAGGATTCGGATGCTCTCCGGGCTAAATCCGGCGGAAAAATAGATGAAAATTGCTTTTTAACGCATAGATTTGCTATCCGTTGTTCAGCGGTTACTGGTTGCGGAACTCCAGCGGTGTCAACCCTGTGTCATCTTTGAATAATTTACTGAAATAATGCGGATTCGCATAACCCAGCTTTTCCGCCACCTCGTACACCTTGTCGTTGCTCTCACGCAGCAGCCTGCGGGCCAGCAGCATTTTTTTGCCTGTTACATATTCATTGAAATGCTGTCCGGTCTCCTTCAGAAACAGGCGGCTCAGGTGACTGACACTCACGTGTATCTGTTCCGCCGTACGGGCAAGCGTAAGATCCTCCAGCAGATGCTCATCAATAAAAGCCGTCGCCAGCCGGATTACTCCGCTAAGCCTTCCGCCGGTTTCAGGTTCCTGCGCGGCAGCAGCCCTGTACGCTTCCGGCAGCTCACGCGCTGTCCGGTGAATCCCGCTCCAGGTGTAGGCGAGGCGGATGCCGAGCATTTTATCCAGTCCCTGATGGAGCTGCTCCAGATCCTTGCGCATCGCCCCGGCATCCGCCTGCTCTGCATCCAGCGGCAGCAGCCAGACCAGCTCCCTGTCTTCCACGTTAAGCAGCTGGCCGCCCCATTCACGGGAGATGTATTCTTCCAGGTAATAACGGAAGGACATAAATCGGGCCAGGCCGGCCGGTTCTGCCGTATTCCCCTCAGCCATACGCAGCACAGCCAGCTGCCAGCCCCTGCTGTAACGCTGATCTAGCTGGGGCTGCTGCCATCTCCGGGCGCAATCAGCCGGTTGCTCGCCTGCTGTAAGCAGCTCCAGCAGCAGACTCTCACGGTCTTTGTCTGTATAGCCCTGCGGCTGCTCCTGCTGGTGCAGCTCCTCCAGCGTCGCCGCCGCTTTGCGCAGGGCAGCCGCAATCTCCTTCTCCGCCATCGTCGGCTTATGCAGATAATCGACGACTCCGATCCGTACAGCTTCTTTGACATAAGGGAAATCCTCAAAGCTGCTGAAAAAAATAATCTGCACCCTGCCGTACTGCTCTTTAATCCGGCGCGCCAGCTCAAGGCCGTCCATACCCGGCATGCGGATATCGGTCATTACGATATGGATCTCCTCCTCCGCAAGCACCTTGAGCGCTTCAAGGCCGTTCGAGGCCTCTGCCTTCCAGACGATCTCCAGCTCATCCCAGTTCAGCATATATCTAAGACCCAGCCGGACTATGGTCTCATCCTCCACCACAAGCAAATTCCACCTCATTGTCACTCCCCCAATCTGCTTAGATTGTTCTGCCCGTTCTCCGCCAGGTACGGCAGATGCAGCTCCGCCCTCGTTCCTGCTCCAGGTGTGCTCGTAAGCTTCAGCGTGTACGGCTCACCGTAGCGGAGCCGGATACGGTCGCGCACATTGGAGATGCCGATGCTGTCACCGGATCTGCCGGACGATGGCGGTACTCCCCCGCCGTTCAGCATATCCAGCGTTTCCGGCTCAATGCCTTGCCCGTTGTCACTGATCCAGATCAGCAGCTCCGTCCCCTCCGGATTCACTTCAGCTCCGACCTCAATCTGCAGCATTCCGCCGCCGCTGTGCAGAGACCCGTGAAAAATCGCATTCTCCGCCAGCGGCTGCAGAATCATCGGCGGCACCTTCGCTCCAAGCAGGTCCTCGTCCACCTTCCATTCCACCTCAAAACGGTTCGTATACCGAAGCTCCATAAGCCGCATATAATGCCGCAGCAGCTCAAGCTCTGCCTCCAGCGAAACCTGTTCACTGTCCAGCTTCATATTGGCCTGCAGCAGCTTGTTCAGTGACTGAAGCAGGCGGGCTATTCCTTCGGACTGCTGCAGCACAGCAAGCATACGGATGGAGTTAATCGTGTTGAACAGAAAATGCGGCGTAATCCGCGCCCGGAGTGCGTACAGCTCTGCTTCTCTTTTTTGCCGCTCCTTCTCTTCGATCGACTCGATCAGCATCCCCAGCCGTTTCACCATGGTTACGTAGCTGAGATGAAGCTGGCCGATCTCGCCCCGCATGGGCGGAGCAGCCGGAGCCACGAACAGCCCGCGTTCCACATCACGCATAGAGGAGATCAGGCTGCGGATCGGCTTCGCCAGCCCCCTGGCCAGCAGCAGCGACAGCAACCCCGCAAGCACAGTAATTATCAGCACCAGCACAATCGTAAAGTTCCGGATAACATTGGCATCGCCCAGCAGCTCGCCGCGGTCAATCAGCAAATAGCTGGTCCAGCCGAGATACTCGCTGTAGGCGTATACGCCGGTCGCCGCATCCAATCCGTCCCCTAGCGCAGGCACGGTAATCATGCCGCGCACCGCACCATTTTGCGCCGCCTGTCCGGCGGCAGCACTGAGGAACCGCTGATTGTCGGCGGACTTAGTCGAGTAGATCAGCTCCCCTTTTTCATCAGCCACCATCACATGCATGCTTTTCAGCTGAAAGGAACGGACGATCTTGTCCATAAAATCCGGCCGGATATCCACCGCCACCACACCCGCAGGCGTAAAATCATCATTCAGCAGTACGCGTGAAGCCGTAATCGTCTGAAAAGGGGCGCTGTTGAACTGCTTTTCCAGCCGCAATCCGGATATGGCGATTCCTCCGTCACGGCTCAGCGTCTCCCGGTACCACTCTTCATTCTCCGGACTGACTGCCTCATTGATGGAAGACCTGTCGCTGACCCTGTACCCGTAAGTGTTACCCGTGCTGCTGTAGAAGACGAGACCCTGAATCGTAGAAAAGATCGAAGGATATGTGACAAGAAGCTTGGCAAACTGCTGCTGGCTCTCAATCTCCTGATAGCTCCACTGGTCACGCGGCACATACGGCTGATTCAGAATCTGAAAAATTTCCGGTGTAAAATAAGGGAAGGTGCTGAACCGGTCCACATCCTCAACCTGCCGCCGGATCGCTTCATTCAGCTGTCCGGCGATAACACCCAAATCTTCATTTACCCGCGCTTCCAATGTCCCGACCGATTTGAAATAAGCCATCGTGCCAATCACCATTGACGGTATAATACCTAACAGGAAGAAGGCGAGCATCAGCTTGCTCTGATAAGTGAGATTATTCCACCGCCGCATTCTCCATCCCCCTCAGAAGGCTTTAAATTTCATTTATTATAAGGGATAAGTCCAGACCCTGCATGGGAAAAATCACTGTAAATCTCCAGCATCCCCCTTTCAGCTGAACGGTCGAGCAGTGAAACCCCCCGTCAGAACTGCCTTTATAACTGACATTGATATATCATAGGTTTACCGGTGAATATTTTTTGTTTGTTAACATTAATGACACATGTATAATAAAGCTTATATAAAATTCAAAATAAATCCAGCACCATATCCAGTATCAGAAAGGACTTATCCCATGAATGAACAGATTTCTGTTATTCCCTTGGACGGCTTAACGCCGCAAAGGCATTGCAGGTCTGCTGATCACTGCAGCTGAGCAGGCCGCGGCTGCACATGGCCGGACCCTGATTATCCTCGATACGCGGGAAGGCGATCCCTCCAACCTGCTCTATCAGTCACGCGGATACATAGAGGCAGGCAGAATCCCCGACTTTGTTATCTCTGCAGAGGGCGGACTCGACACAACGGTGCTTTATTACAAGAAACTGTAGAAGCAGACAAAAACAAGCGGCTTTGGTCCCGTAACGGGCCAAAGCCGCTTTATTTATTGCCGGATGCCAATCATTGCCGCTGATAAAGCTTATACAGCACCTGCGCAGCCTGTGCTCTGGTTGTCGAGCCTTTAGGATTCAGGGCTGCATTGCCCTGCCCGTTCATCAAGCCGAGCTCAACCATTGCTGCCAGATCCTCCGCAGCATACGCTGCGACTTGGCCGCTATCTGTGAATTTCTTGAGGTCTCCGGAGATATCAGCCTGTAATGCAAGACCTGCTGCACGCAGTGCTCTCATGGTCAGCACGGCCAAGTCCTGTCTGGTGATCTCTGCTTCAGCATTAAAAATGCCATTTGTACCTGTCGTTATCCCAAGTGCCCTGGCGATTCCGATTTCTTCGTAATACGTGTTTGTCTCCTGAATATCACTGAAGTTTGCATCAAATTCCGCCTTTAGCTCCAGTGTCCGTACAAGCCATGCCAGATACTCCATTCTTGTAACCGTGCTGCCCGGGCTAAAGCTTGTAGACGCGGTACCGTCTATGATGCCCTTGGAGGCCATTGTTTCTACCGCCGGCCGGTACCATGCATTTTGCACTACGTCACCAAAGCTCTTTTTGGTGTAGGCTACAGCATACGTCCCGGACTGTGCAGCGGTAAATACTACAGCTTTTTTGAAGGCATCATATTGGGCAAGCCTGATCTGAGCCGGTTTGCCGTCTGCATCAACGTGCCAGATAGTCAGGTATGCGGAGGTTGCCAGTTCATTAAGAGCTGCAATATATGGAATGCGCACCTCCACTGATGCATTTAGACTATCCTCTGCTACTGCTTTTCCGTCTATTTTGACAGCTACACTGATTACTGGTCTGCTGCCGGTCATGCTTTGGGTAACCGGATCAAGCGTAGTAGTGCCGGCACTGCCAATAGTCAGTTCAACATGTCTGGCATCCCCAGCCGCCTGATTTAGCATTGAGGAAGGCACCTGTATCGTACCGAAGCCTGTTATGATCTCTACTAGCATATTTGCTGTATCCGAGCGCAATGCAGCGGCAGGAAGCTTAACCGTATATCCGCCTGCGCCTTCCATAACCGGAACTGCCACTCTCACCGTCTTTACTCCATCGCTGTCAGCTTTGGCGTTTGATAATGCTATATTGAGATCTTCTTGCGTAATTGATAGCCCGGCAGCTATGCCGGTCACCGGATCAAGCAGCAGTGTTGAAGCCTTAATCACAGCTCCTTCAACTGTGTTGGTCACAGGTGCAGGTACGTACACTGTTGCCGGCGGCAAGGTTGGCACTGGTGTCGCTGTTGGCGCTGGCGTCTCTGTTGGCGCTGTTGCCGTTGGCGTCGCTGTTGGCGTTGGCGTCACTGTCGCTGTCGGCTCCGGTGTTGCCGTCGGCGTCGCTGTTGGCTCTGGCATCGTTGTCGGCGTTGGCGTCGGCGTCGCTGTTGGCTCTGGCATCGTTGTCGGCGTCGGCGTCGCTGTCGCTGTTGGTGACGCCGTCGGCGATGGTGTCGCTGTTGGCGCTGCCGTCGCTGTTGGCGTCACTGTCGGCGCTGGCGTCGGCGGCGCTGTTGGCGCTGGCGTCTCTGTTGGCGCTGGTGTCGCCGTCGGCTCTGGTGTCGCTGTCGGCGCTGGCGTCGCTGGCGCTGTTGGCACTGGCGTCACTGTCGGCGCCGGTGTCGTTGTCGGCTCCGGCGTCGGTTCTACAGCCGGACTGCCAATGACAACTTCAAGGGATGGACTCGCTTGATGCGTGGCCGTTTCCTTGTATCTCACCTCATAGGTTCCAGCATCAAGTCCTGTGATCTCTGTACCTGTGATGGCGGCCCAGATCTCTGTATCCGCTCCGTGCTTCAGGTATTCCATCGCGGAGCTTACTCCGGTGATCTTC
Organism: Paenibacillus camerounensis; assembly: GCF_000723885.1. GTDB lineage: Bacteria > Bacillota > Bacilli > Paenibacillales > Paenibacillaceae > Paenibacillus_AQ > Paenibacillus_AQ camerounensis. Next base: position 31,277 of record NZ_CCDG010000087.1, on the reverse strand, counting down.
CCGTCCTTAGCATCGGCTTCACTGACATCCCCACCTTTTACCTCTGTAGCAGATGGAGGCTCCTGCTCTTGCTTCTGCCCTTCCGGACGGATCACCTCCCATTCCCATAAGCCCACTCCGTTGTCCCCTGCCGCTGACTGCTTCGTCATCGTAACCCGCAGCGCCTTTACCTCAAGCGCGGGATCGAATTCATACGGGTTCACGGATTCTGCAGGATTATGCTCAACCACCTTGATGCCCCCGGTGACTGTTCCGGCTGTAACCCATTCATTCGTTACACTGTTCAGTGGAATATAAGAATACACATACTTGGTAGGAGGCGTGATTCCGCCTGCATCCGACCACAGCACCAGATTGGAGCTTTGGAGGGCGGCGCCCTGCGGCCAGTCATACTGCACCCACTCCGCTGCCCCTGCATTGCCCCAGGTTCCCCAGTGCGGCAGGCTAGTGCCTGTTTTTTTGCCGTCATTCACCGCGGTAAGGCTTTCCCATGGCGAGGTGTAGCTGGATGATACATTGGCCAGATAGGCCATATTGTTATCGCGCGGACTGAGCAGACGCAAGTCGGTCAGCAGCTTCTCCAGCGCCTGGGTAACTTCAGCGTCTGTGGCAGCCAGGTTTTTAATAACTGCAGTAGCATCAGCCTTGGCCGCTTCAACCGGCGTAAGACCCGGTGCGTTAAAGTTCGCAGCGTTCAAAGTATTAACGTAGTTATACACCTTGATCAGCTCTGCCTTATCTACTGCGCCTGTATAGCCGTAGACCTTCCATTCCAGAATCCCGCTTCCATTGGCTGCCGGCTTCATATCCATCCGTACGCCTGTAATATAAGCAGGCTCAAAGGTGGTTGTGTTGTATCTGTTCAGCTCATTGCCAAGCCCCTTCACGGCTCTCGGGGTGTACCATTTGCCGTCCCCGTCACGGAGCATCAGCTGCATTTCCTTTGGACGGAAGTTTCCGCCGCCGTCCTGGAATACGTAGACATCCATGGAGGAGGCCAGGAACGGCTGCTCCCATTCATACGTGACCCAGGCCGGATCACCTTCCCGGCCCCAGTTATGCCAGGCGCTGTTCGGTGCACCGCGGTTCGGAGAGAAATCGCCTGAGCTTTTGGGCTCGATGCCGTTGTTCATCGCTTCCGGATACCCGTCACCGCCGGAGAAGCTGGCGGACGGTTTAGCGGTCAGCGCGGCATTTGACAGCCCTGAACTCACGACATATACGGCAGCACGCACCTCTATATCACTAGCTGTGACTGTGCCTTTGGCTTCAAACTGACCCGCAGCTCCATAGCTGGCCGGATCAAGGGTATCCCACTGAATGTCCCGCTCCCCGTAGCCGTCTTCGGACAGGACATTCACCTTACCCGGAAGCACAGGGGCTGTGTCCTTTTTGGTCACTGTGCTGAGTGCCCGGTAAGCGTCTACAACATCTTCTTTAATCTCAATCGTGACGTCCTTGCTGCCTTGTTTGTCATCGTCTGACGCCGTAAAGGTAAACACATAGGTGCCTGCCTTGCTGACACGGGCATAGGCCGTTTCCTTGTTACCGGCCACAAAAGCCACCTCACCGGCACCCTCCGGCTTCTGCTTAACCGTCCACGCGTAGGTCAGCTCCGGCTCAAATACAGCGCTGTGCACCGGATCGGGAACGGCTGTGCCGGATAATATGACGATGCTGTTGTTCGCCACATCCTGAACGGCAGTCACCTGGCTGATCACCGGCGGCTGCTTCTCAGGCGGCGCAGCCAGCTGGAAGGTTACCTCGCCGGAGCCGGTCTTCGCCCCGTCACCTGCGGTAAGCCGGAGCGTATAGGTGCCTTCTTTTGAACCCGTAGCCTGTGTAATGTTTGCCTTCGGATGATTAAAGGTAAGCTTGCCGCCTTCCGGCGTGCTGACGATCTCCCACTGGTAGGTGAGGCTGCCGCCCGGCGCACCGTCATCGGTTACAATGCCGTTAAGCATAAACGGAATCAGTGCCTGCGGCTGTTGCACCGCAACTTTTGCCGTCACCTGCGGAGCTTCATTTGCGCCGGTATCGGCTTTTTCGATCACCAGTTCAGCCGTCTTTGCACTGCTCATATGGAACATGGCGGTACCCTTGTTGTTCTGTACATAGAACTGTCCGGCGTCTGCACCATCCAGCTTAATTGAATAGTAGCCGTTCCCGATGCCCGCCCCGTCAAAAGTAATCCGCGATGCATGCTCCTGCTCCGCCGTATTCTCAAGCTGCAGGGTAAACGCTTTACCGTCTTTGCGGATATCCGCACTTGTCACCTTATCGTTCCCGGACACCAGATACAGCTTCTCATCCAGCAGATTGATCCGTCTGCCGAACCCGTCCTTTGGCGTGATCTGATAGCTGTCTCCTCCGTCCGTAACCAGGGCGCCGTATCCGAACAGCCCGAATACCGGATCGGTCACAATATCGGCGCTGATGCTGAGCAGGGAACCGTACAGGCCTTCCTCCGCTTCGCCGGAAAAATCATTCCAGCCGTTATTCATTACCCGCGAGCCGCCGTCGAAGACATCCTTGGTGCCGGTTCCGCCCTTATACATGGAATATCTCCACGAGGTGCTGCCGACTGACTGCGCGGCTATCTGACCCATGTTGACGGCATTGAAGTTGGAAATCTTCGCTGCATAGTTGCGCTGCTGGGCGATGGCGGTCTGCTCCTCCGACCTGCCGTCATCCTCATAGCGCAGCCAGTCATCCATAATATAGCCTGCGAGTGAGGCAGTGTACTGGAAATTCCACCAGCCTTCGCCGCCGCGGAATACCGGAACGGAATAATGGAACCAGGTCGGCTGAATGCCGCGCATGGCGCGTGTCTTCCAGTCTGCCATTTCCATGCTTTGTTCAGCAGCGGCTGCGCGTCCGTCGTTCGGATAATAAGTCCGCAGCGCCTTGGCCGCCGCATATGCCCCTTCCTCGCCGGTGTTATCATACTCAAACTCGGAGCCGTAAGGATAATTGGCATTGGTCATATTCCGGCCTTTGTCCAGGGCGAACTTCCGCTGCAGATTAGCTGACTCTGTCAGCATACCCTCTTCCTTCAGCGCCTCGATCATATCCGGGATCTGCTGCTCGCCGTAGAATCCGATTGCTCCGCTGGACACCCGGTTGTAGTAGATGCCGTAGGCTTTTTCCAGATAATATTGCGGGGACTCCCGGTACTCGATCAGGCTTGGATAGGCCTTCTGAATACGGTACATGTTGAAGAAGCCGGTCGCTTCCATCATTTCCGAGAACGCACGGGTATACGGCTGCTCTTTACCCGTAAAAGCCCCCGAATCTCTGAGATAGTTCGCTACCGTATAGCTTTTCTGTGTATTTTTCATATAGCGTTCCCACATGAAGTCGATCAGGTACGTTTCGATGGAGCTGATTTCAGCAGGATCGGGATCAAGCACATTTTTCATCGTCATGAAATTGATATTATCGTGGCTCCAGTCATCCCCCCAGTGGCTGGTGTTCTTGTCGAGGCCGCCGGTGAGATACCAGTCGAAATAGTTGCCGTAGGTCGGACTGTCCGGGTCCTTATCCTGCGTCTGCTCCACCATAAATTCCGAATGAGCCTGTGACGTCTGGTCCAGCTCGGCCAGCACATTGAATTCATACTGGGTAAATTTATTGACCCATTCATTGCCAACCTTCAGCTTGTAATTCACCCGCACACTGTTATTGCCGATGGAACCGAACTTCAGCGAATAGATATGATGCTGTTCACCGTCAACTACCTTTGTCTCTACGAACTCGTAGGCTTCCTCGTAGCCCGGATTCCCGTCAGCCAGGCCGCGGCCTGTGCGGGAGTTGTTGACCATCTCCGCTCTAGTCTTGCCGGGCTTGATATCCGGGATATGCTCTTCGTCGAATGGATCGTTCTCGTCAACATTCTGGATATCGATCGACTGTACGTCGATAAGGCTGTCATCATAGTGCAGATCCAGCTTGGCTGGCATATTAATCGCTGTCTGGAAGCCCGGCACCGCCACGGCATCGATCAGGCCTGACTTGTACAGGATGGAACGCAGATTGGACTCGCGGTCCTCCATCGAGGTGGAGCTGTTGTTCGGGCTCTGGGCATTAGCCTGCGGCGTGTTGTCGCCTGCCCGGACGGCGGAGAATTTGAACTTGTATGTCTGCTCCTGATCCGGTCCCAGCACCAGGCTGGAGGCATCGGTGTAATAGCCCCGTCCGGTCTTCTGGATATCCTTCGAGTGGATGTACAGTACATTCAGCCCCGGATACCAGCCGCCGCTGTCGCCGGTCCAGTTCGCGAAGGTATTGCCGGCACGCAGCTCTCCGCTTTCCTGCATCCAGTAATCCACATATTCGATCCGCGCGCCGCTTTCCGGCACAGGGGTGAACAGCATGAAGTTGCCCTCGCCGCTGGTCCGGATTGCATAGGCATACCCGCTGTCTGCGCCGGCAAAATTATGCACGGTTACACGGTCATCATAAGTATCGGATAACGTCCGGTATTTGTTGTTCCAGGGCATCGGCAGGCCGATATCACCGAATTCAATATATTTGCTGCTCTTGTTCTTCAGCGTGATTTCCCACAGCAGTGAGCCGTCTTCGGTATCCATATCGAATACCGACTTGACGTCAAAGCCCTTCATCACCCGCTGGGCGGTTGAATCCAGGTTTTGTCCCAGAAAGTTGACTTCTACTTTTTTGCCGTCTGCTGAAGCTGTTTTTTGGATATAAGGGTTATCCGGGTTGATGGTGGAAACTCTGGTTGATCCGCCGGCGGCCAGTGTTTTATTGGTATCCACTTCTGTAAAGCCGTCTCTGTTATCGGGGAATTGCCCGCTGTCACCTGTACGGTACGAAAAGATCATTTCACCCATCCACTGGTGCTGGACATCATTCTGCGGTGAGGTCGTGTTCGGCAGCACAAAATTGATCGGTGCCCCTTTTTTATTGACGGGGTTATTGTTGATATACAGCTCCTCAATCTGGCCCAGATCACCGACTTTGGCAGACAGGCTGGCATTAGCGATGTCGTTCTTTACAGCAGCTGCCAGCAGCTCTGCACCAGCCGCAGATTCTGCACCTGCATACAGCGGCACTGCCTGGACAAGCATCAGCAGCGCAACCGCCAGCGGCTTCAGTTTTCGTGTAATCATTCCCATCATAACCTCCCGTTCGGACTAATTTTTTAATCCGGTGAGCGTGATTCCCTCTACAAAATATTTTTGGCCAATCAGGTAGAAGATGACGCCTGGAGCAAAGGAAAGACAAGTCGCGGCCATTGTCAGCGGCCAGTCGCTTTTGAGCTGGCCCCTGAAGTTGGTCAGCCCGAGCGCAATCGTATATTTATCGCTGGAGTTGATGTAGATCATCTGCTGGAGCAGATCATTCCATAGCCCGATGAAAATAAAGAGTGCAACAACGATCATAGCTGGCCGGATCGCCGGCATAATGATGCTGAACAGAATCCGGAAATAGCCGGCGCCGTCAATGGTTCCCGCCTGATCAAGCTCGCGCGGAATCGACACAATGAACTGGCGGATCAGGAAGATGTTAAAGGCCCCGCCCCCGCAGAAATAAGGCAGAATGAGCGGCCAGTAGCTGTCATTGAATCCCAGCCCCCGCGTCCAGCCAATATACAGCGGGATGAGCGTGACCATGGCCGGCAGCAGCATGGAGCCTACGCAGAGCGCCCATAGCAGGCTTTTCCCTCTAAACCGCAGCCTTGCAAAGGCATATCCGCACAAAGTAGCCGTAAAGGTCCCTGCCAGACAGGAGGGAGTAATGATAACCATTGTGTTCCATAAGTACTTCCAGAATTTAAAAATCTCCAGCGTCTTTTCATAGTTGGAAAACAGCCATTTGTCCGGTATTAGTGAAGGAGGGTAGCGATAGATTTCAGCATTCGTCATCAGTGAGGTGCGGAAAATCCACCAGATCGGGAAAAAGGCAATCAGCGCAAATACAACGACGACAGCAAAGGTTAGAATGTTCATGGTTCTGGTTCTGCGTTTTTTACTTTTTAATCTGCCGTATGCAGCTACGCTCATTTGTCGTCGCCTCCCTCGTTAAAAATCCACCGTCCGGACGTCTTGAACAGCACCGTGGTAAAGACAGCAAGAATAGCAAAAATAATCAGCGTGGTCGCGCAGGCATAACCGAGCTTATAGTTTACAAAAGCCTGATCGTACATCAGATAGGTCAGGAACCGCGACGAGTTACCCGGACCGCCATTGGTTAAGGCCAGCGCCGGTGTAACGATCTGGAGATTGGCAATCAGGCTCATCAGCAGATTATAAAAAATGATCGGAGTCATACAAGGCAGGGTGATATGCAGGAAGCGCTTCCATCCATTTGCTCCATCCATCTCTGCGGCTTCATGATATACCACCGGCACATTCTGCAGCCCGGCCAGGAAGATAACGATCAGATTCCCGGCAAGCCAGACTGATATCAGGGAGAGCGAAGGCACGACATAGCTGGAATCGGCGATAAAGAGGATTTTATTCAGGCCCAGCTCGGAGAGCAGGTAGTTAAAGAAGCCGAAGTTCCCCTCATACAGCCAGGACCAGCCTACGTAGATGGCAGTGGCAGGCAACACATAAGGCACATAAAACACAGCTCTGAAAAAACTCCGCGCCGGAATTTTACGGTTAAGCAGCATGGCGATGAACAGCGAATAGACCATGCTTCCAGCCACTGATAAGCCTGCAAAATAAAGCGTCGCCAGGATCGAATCCTTGATATAAGGATCGGTTGTAAACAGCTTGATATAGTTATCCAGGCCGATAAATTCCGGGCTCTTCAGCCCGGTCCAGTTCGTCAGGCTGATTCCCAGCACTCCGGCAAGCGGCAGATAGGTCAGAAAGATTAGTCCCAGAAAAGCAGGAATCAGACAGATATATGCGGTGCGCGCCTCGCTTGCATGAATACGGGAAGGCTTACGGGGACGGCGTTTCTGCAGCTTAGTAACGGTTTCCATATCTCGCTCTCCCTCACAGTTGGGAGCTGACCGCCGTAAGTGCTTTTGCAGCGATACCGGCGGTCAAGCTCCCTTCTCTATTAATTGCTGCCTGCGTGTACGGCTTTCAGCGCTTCGAGATTTTTGGTGATGGCTTCTTTGGCGGTCGTTTTTCCGGTCCAGACATCACCCAGAACGGAGCCGAGCAGCGTGTTGAAGTCTGTTGTATAGTTCGTATAGAACCATGCAGCCGGTCTTGCGGCCGGAGACTGGGCATAATCAACTACCGCGGACTTGTATTCGTCGTATGGCGGGAAGTTCGGATTTTCAACCCATTTGCGGGTGAGCGTCTCATCCTTATACCATTTATCCAGCGTCGGCATCCAGATGCCCGAGGAGATCAGCTCCCAGTTGTTTTCTTCCGAGTTGTACCATTTCAGCCATTCCATTGCTTCCTTCGGATGCTTGGTCTGGGAGAAGACGACGTTGGCGCCGCCTGTGCTGATCGTAACCTTATCCTTCATATATGGCAGAACGGCTACACCATAATTCAGCCCTTCCTCCTTGGCCGAGTTCAGGCTCGTTCCTACATTCCACTGGCCGTTTGTCGCCATAGCGACTGTACCGGCAATCACGGTACGCTGGATGCCGTCATCGGTCTGTCCGACGGACAACGGGGCAACATGATCCTTCAGGTACAGGTCAGCCACCCGCTGAATGGCTTCCATGCTGGCGTCCTCTCCGATACGCACCTCTGATCCGTCTTCGGAATAGAATCCGCCGCTATTACTCAGCGCCCAGGCTTCCAGCTGCCACGGAAGATTCTCAACAGAAGCACCGAACTGGACGATACCCTGTTCATCAAAGCCTTCCTCGCCGGGATGCTTGCCGTTCTTGTCGATGGTCAGCTTCTTAGCTGTATCTACGAACTGCTCCCAGGTCCAGGCCTGGTCCAGCACAGCCGGAGGGTACGCAACACCTGCCTTATCGAACATATCTTTGTTGTAGTAGAGCAAGAGAATTTCGTTAGCGGCAGCGTAGGCCACGGTATTACCCTTGTGTTTGTAGGCCAGACTGTCGAGCGGCTTGCTGTCACTGCCCTCATACATAGCGCTTACATCATTCAGCATGCCTTCGGAGGACCACTGAATGACGCCATCCTCCTTCAGCATTCCTGTATCGGGCAATTGGCCTGCCGTTGCCAGCGTGTTCAGCTTGGTCATGTAGTTCTCCCAAGGGATCGCCTGTACCTCGACTTCGATGGTGTCCTGCGACGCATTGAACCGGTCAGCCACCTTTTGTGTGGTATTCCCTTCTGCCGCGCTTCCCCACATGGAGTAGATGATTTTGACCTTTTCAGCAGAAGCTTCAGAGGTTTTGGCCGGCTCTGTACTTTTAGTTGGCGTATTTCCTGTGTTGTCCTTATTTCCTGTGTTTTCCGTGTTTGACGTGTTGTTTCCGCAGCCGGCGGCGCTCACCATTAAGGCAGTCAGGATCAGGCCTGCTGCAAGTTTTTTAGCTGTTTTCATTACTGTTGATCTCCCCTCATCGTTTACTTCATGAGCTTGATTACCTTAAAAGGACAACGAAATCATTCCTCCAAGCTTTTGTTAAACGTTTAAATTAAATCGAAAGCAAAGACCCTTCTACAGCTTCACAAGCCCTGTCACTTTTCCCCTAAAGTATATTTACAAGTCTGATCTTTATAACGCAATTATCAAAAGAAACCGGAATTCCGCAACTTCAAATCGCAGCTAACCTGATCTCAGCTTAAATTCCTCCCCCCTTACAACGGCTCAAGCTTCAAGATAATCGTTTAACAAAGAATCCAAGCTTCGTAATCTCCCCTGGTTTAATGGATTGCTACCGCTCTTCCCCTTCCGTTAAGGAAGCGCTTACCTAATTGTAGCACCCGCTATTTCAATTGAAAAACCGATATTACAACCTATATTTATATAATTTCAATCTTTTTACGCAGACGGGATGTGCTCTGGAAGCCGAAAGGGTCCGGAAGAGCCTGCCCATAAATAAATAGTTCAAAAAAAGAATAAATGATTATATATTTTCACTGCTCATCATAGCTCTTTACTTATACCGGGAGTTGGGATACATTGGGTGCAACCGGCAAGGCATAGCGGAATGCTTTTTCATAATTGCAACCTTTGTAGATGGAGGAGCTTATGATATGAATACGCCCATCCTGCATTTTATTTCGCCGCCGATTCCCTATTTTGTGGACTGCGGGCATGCATCGTACGACATTGGTGATTATCATATTGACCGCAACTGTATAGGGGTGTTTGATTTAATTGTGGTCGTCAAAGGCCTTCTGCCGGTCGGGGAAAATGGTATTTTGCGCGAGCTGGGTGAAGGTGAAGGCGTGATTCTCCTGCCGGACGGCCATCATTACGGCTTCGCCCCATGTACAGTGCCGACCAAAATTATCTGGATTCATTTCCAGACCTTTGGCAGCTGGCAGGAATGTGCCGATATGAGCGAGTGTCTGCTTAACCAGCAGATCTTGTTTGAAGAGCATAAGAATAAAGCCTATGTCCATCACACCGATCTCTGCTCGATCTTTCTGCCGAGGCTCCTGAAGATTTCCGCCAAGGCAATGGAGCTGCTGGAGTTATTTTTCGAACAGGAATCGGAGCCGAAATCACTGCGCAACTGGCGCCGCCAGGCCAGCTTTCAAGCCTTTTTACAGCATTTGGACCGGGATCTGGCCTCACCAAGCGATGCAACCGCGATTCATCTGGCCGAGCAGATCGAGCTGTACATCCGGAATAATTACATGCACGAGCTTACCAACCCCATCCTGCAAAAAGAGCTGAACTACCACCCTAACTATCTGGCCAAAAGCATGCTGAAGGTCTTCGGCATGACGCCGATAGCCTACCTGCAATATTACCGGATTGAACAGTCCAAGCGGCTGCTGCTCCAGACCTCCTGGCCTGTCGCACGAATCGCCGAGGAAGTCGGCTTTCACCATGTATCTCATTACTCTTCCAGCTTCGCCAAGAAAGAGGGGCTCTCCCCTTCGGCTTTTCGCAGCAGGTTTGTGAAAGAGCGGTAGTGTCTTGTTTGGGTTTGTTTTGACTGGATTTTTATAGATTGAACTCGTGATTTTCCTATTAGGGTTTGTCGCTGCTCCAGAGAATGTTTGGACTTCCGGCCGCTGTTGTCTGCAGATTTCTTCAATTGTACCGCTGTTCGCGGTTGAAATCCGCAGACTGCTTATGCTTCCGTAGCGAGCTTTTCTGCGAAAAGCTTTCAGGCGGTCGCTAACGCTCCTACAGTTCCAGAATTCTCCTCCGCCACTTTTCCCTTTATTTTAGTTTACAAATTCCATCTATAAGTCCAATACAGCTTAACTGCAGTTTGTGCAACTAAATCAGGCGTGAATTTGGTTTTATACGTTTTAAGTGTATTTTGTGCAGCTAAAAAGAGCCCGGCAGCGCCATTTAGCGTTCTTCCGAACTTTTAAGTGTACGAAGTACAGCTAAATGTCCTTTTCAGCAGAAAACAGCCGTTTTAGCTGCACAAAGTGCAGTTAAGCAACCAGTCAACCAAACAAATGCTCCTAAAGCAAAATCCCCCACAAGGCGCGGCCTTAATGGAAGCTGATGCAGCGGCTTCGCCGTAACCCGAAAGCCTATACACTCTTTTATCAAAAAAACACGCTCTCTTAGCAAAAAACACGCTCTCTTAGCAAAAAAAGCCGCCCCTCCCGGGAACGGCTTCTTTACAATACTAACAATTACTCTAGCACCTTACCTTATGCCCACCACATATCAATCGGCTGCTCGCGGATCAGGATCGACTGCAGGTTGGTAACGGCACGCTGGAAGCCTTCGTCTACTGACATCAGCGGGTCCTCATGCTCGATACTTACTACATAATCATAGCCGTAGGTGCGCAGCGCGCTCATCATATCCGACCACTCGGACAGGCTGTGGCCGCAGCCGACAGAGCGGAACGTCCACGCCCGGGTCTGCACATCACCGTAAGGCTGCATGTCGGTCAGGCCGTACATGTTAATATTGTCCTGATCGAGGTAAGTGTCCTTGGCGTGGAAGTGATGGATCGCTCCGGCTTTGCCGAGGATCTTGATTGCGCCGACCGGATCAATCCCCTGCCACCACAGATGGCTCGGATCAAGGTTAGCCCCGATAGCGTCACAGGTCGCTTCTCTCAGCTTCAGAATCGTGTAAGGGGTATGGCACAGGAAGCCGCCGTGCAGCTCGATGCCGATTTTCACACCGTGCTCCTCTGCCAGCTTACCGATCTCCTTCCAGTACGGAATCAGCTTCTGCTCCCACTGCCAGGTTAGAATGTCGCTGTATACCGTAGGCCAAGGGGATACCGGCCAGTTCGGCGCTTTAGCCTCTTCACTGTCTCCGGCGGTGCCGGAGAAGGTGTTAACCACCTGAACCCCCATCAGCGAAGCCAGCTTGATCGACTTGCGCAGAATCTCGTCGCCCTGACGGGCCTCCTCCTTGTCCGGGGAGATCGGGTTGTTATGGCAGCTGAATGCGCTGATCATAATACCGCGGCTCGTGAACTTCTCCAGGTAAGCCTTACGTGCTTCCCCGCTGGCCAGCAGCTCGTCCGTCGGACAATGCGGGTTCCCGGGGTTGCCGCCCGAGCCGATTTCGACGGCGTTCAGGCCGGCAGCTGCGAGTTTATCGAGCATCTCATCAAGAGTCAAACTTCCGAATACGGGATCAAATACGCCTAACTTCATTTATACGCCCACCTTTTCGCGAATTGGCTCCAGAGCCTGGGAATGGCCGTACACCGGATAATCGCGCTTGGTTGGTGCGCACCAGTTTACGCCATTGATAATAACCTGTTGAATTTCTTTATGGTAATACGTCGGATAAGATTCATGGCCCGGCTGGAAGTAAAAGATTTTGCCGCTGCCGCGCCGGTAGGTCGAGCCGCTCGGGAACACGTTGCCGCCCTCGAACCAGCCGACAAAGATCAGGCTCTCCGGTGCCGGCACATCAAAATGTGCCCCGTACATCTCTTCCTGCTCCAGATCGATATACTCGCCGATGCCTTCGGCAATCGGATGGCCCGGGTCCATCACCCAGAGGCGTTCCTTCTCGCCCGCTTCGCGCCACTTCAGGTCGCAGCTGGTGCCCATCAGCTTCATGAAGATTTTGGACATGTGGCCGGAATGCAGCACAATCAGTCCCATTCCCTGCAGTACGCGGTTATAGACCCGGTTCACGATCTCATCGCTGACCTCCTGATGGGCAATATGCCCCCACCATACCAGTACATCCGTGTTATTCAGCACTTCTTCCGTCAGTCCGTGCTCCGGTTCATCCAGCGTTGCGGTTGCCGTATCAAACCCGGCTTTCTCAAGAAATCCGGCGATCTGCTCATGGATGCCAAGCGGATACACCTGGCGGATTCGCTCTTCCTGCAGCTCATGACGGTACTCATTCCATACGGTTACTCTTGTCACTATAGGACACACTCCTAAATGGTTTTAAAATGGTTGACTGATGCTTACTATATAGGGATTGTCCGTAACTCCAGAGAATGTTTGGACTTCCGGCACGCTTCCCTTTATTATTTTCATATCAATTTACTTAATCTTCAAAAAATACCGGCAGCCCTGTCTCGGACGACTTATAGATCGCTTCCAGAATCCGGGTTACCACCAGAGCCTGCTCCGGTTTAACAACCGGCTCTGTATCATTTAGGATGCTGTCGATCCACTGCGCGGCTTCAACCAGCGCCGGATCTTCGCCCGCACCGTCATAGAAGTCTACGCCGGCGGCATCCAGCCCGATGTGCTTCTCATAGGTTTTGCCGTACTCTTCGCCGTTGATGCGCAGGCCCTTCTCCATATCGGCTCCGCCTTCTGTCCCGCAGAGCGTGGTCTTGGCTTCACCGACATCCAGGGTGTTCAGCGCCCAGCTTGCTTCCAGCACAATGGTTGCTCCGTTCTCCATCGTGATGAAGCCGATCGCCGAATCCTCCACCGTGAATTTCTCCGGGTCCCACGGGCCCCAGGCGTTGGCGGCGTTTTTGCGGCCGGACAGCTTGTGGTAAGCATTGCCTACCGCATATTTCGGCTTGTAATTGTCCATCATCCACAGCGTAAGGTCGAGCGCATGGGTGCCGATATCGATCAGCGGACCGCCGCCCTGTGCTTCCTCATCCAGGAATACGCCCCAGGTCGGTACCGCACGGCGGCGGATGGCCTTGGCTTTGGCATAGTAGATTTCTCCGAGGTCATGGTTCTCACACATCCGGTGGAGGTAAGCAGAGTCAGACCGGAAACGGTTCTGGTAGCCGATGGTCAGCTTTTTGCCGGTACGCTTGGCGGCATCGAGCATGGCCTGCGCTTCCTCAGTCGTCTTTGCCATCGGCTTCTCGCACATGACATGCTTGCCGGCCTCCATCGAGGCAATTGAAATTTCCGCATGGGAAATGTTCGGTGTACACACATGGATTACATCTATATTGGTATCTTTCAGCAGCTCTCTATAGTCTGTGTATACCGCTGCGTCCGCATCTCCAAATTCCGCTTTGGCCTGCTCGGCCCGTTCAGGTACGATATCGCAAAAAGCAACCATGACAGCGCCTTCCACCTTGCTCAGAGCCGGCATATGTTTGCCGGTTGCGATGCCGCCGCAGCCGATAATTCCCACTTTTAAAGTCATTCTCTATTTCCCTCCAACGAATGTTGTGAACTCTCTGCCTCTAATCATACAAATCCTGCGAAGCGCTTTCTTCCTGCATTCTTGCCCTGTTATTCCCGAATATTGTCTTATGATATTTCAGCGGCGAAATGCCGGTTGCCGACTTAAAAAAATGATGGAAGGTCTTCACGCTGCCAAACCCGGCGGCTTCAGCAACAGCAGACATCGGCAGATCCTCGTTGAGCAGAATCCATTTGGCTTTGTTCAGCCGGTATTCATTGAGGAAGGCGACAAAGGTCATGCCGGTGTGCTTTTTGAACAGCTTGGTAAAATAATACGGACTGAAGCCCATATGCCCGGCTACCTCGTTAAGGGTGATCTGCTCCTGGTAATGCTGCTCGACATAGATAAAAATCCGTTCAAGCCGCTCCATCATCTCCCGGGACTGGGACAGGCTGTCCTCTGAAAATTTTGGCAGCCTGCCGGCGTTATTCCTGGGAACCTCGCGCATAATTACGGTCAGCAGCTCAAATAAACGGGCTTTAATCAGATAGGCATAGCCTTCTCCCCGCCGGGTGTCCTCTTCATATATACTTTCGATTAGTCTAATGATCCGCCCGGCCGTCTCCTGAGGCCAGCCGGAGCTGGAATGCTCCATCGCCGTGAACACGTCCCGCAGCGAGAAGTCATTGCCGCAGGTTACCGACAGCTCCTGAAACAGGCTCAAATCGAACTGGAGAACAACCCGTTCGCTTTCCGGCGAAGCAAGGAAATAATGCACGTCCCCACCGTTGATAAACTGCACTTCCCCCTGCTCCATGCGGATTGGAGTATCATTTATTCCCAGATTTAGTCTTCCTTTCGTTACATAGATCATTTCAATTTCTTTATGCCAGTGCGGATAGCAGAGTTCATCCCCGCCGCAGATCAGGCTGCGGAAGGGAAAATGCTTGTCCACATCCGGAAGCTCGAGATAGATGCTCATAAGTGCGGCTCCTTGTGCGTGTGGTTCTTTTACCGGATCAAGGTAATTCGTGAACCGGTTACGGTAATCGTACCTTATCCCTGTGAGTAAAAACAAATTGCACACGGGCGGGGCTTTTGCCGGGATACGGACTCGCTGCCCATGCAGGGTTCCCTCCGAACGCAAAAAAGCCCGGAGTCCCTAGAACCCGGGTTTCTTTGCAGCGTCTTACACTAGCTTGACTGCCTTATTCGGAGCTGCTACAGCTTAATCTTCAGCACAACCTTGCGTACCGCTTCCTTGCTTCCGGCTTCGATGCCGGTCATGTGGCCGTCCTGCGGATAGCAGACCACCAGCGCTCCAGGGCCTGCGGTTACCGCAGACTGCAACTCACCGGTGAAGAACACTGCGTCCTTCTCGGCGCTGTATTCCTCTTTTACCGCCAGCTGTTCAATGGCTGCATAGCCGATCCGCTCTGTGCCTTCCAGAATGTAATGGAGATCCAGATTGATCCGGTGTGCTTCCCAGAAGCAATCCCCGGCAGCCTTCGTTTCATATTCATTAATGAAGTAGAACATATTCTCATCGACTTCATGGCGCCCTGCGGTCTGTCCGCTGAAATCCGTATCCCGCAAAAAATGCAGCCCTGCCTTGATTTTTTCCCCGTATGCTGCCTCATTCTCAAGTAAATGTCCCAGTGTGTCTACGATCAAGCCGATCATCTCCTGCATTCTCTGATTTATTGCCGCACCTGCGGCATACAAAAAAGAATAATGGATTTCATACGCCGCAGCTATGCATTTGTTCACGCTTACCCGGCATATTCTTTTAATAGAGTGACGATGAGGACGATTAGCTCCATATTCGGAAGTTCCTGCCGCTATTGAATCTAGTTAGGTGGAAATCCGCCAACTAATTCTCTAGTCTACCCGGCCGTAAGTGAATTAGTGGTAAAAAAGCAAGCTAATTTCATTAAAATTGGCTCCTACGCAGTAGATCCCCTGAAATAGATGGCGTTTTTCCATCTAATCGTTATAAATTCTGATAGACGCCGGAATTAAGTGGAGAAAATCCAACTAAGTAATCTAGGAGGCGGAAAAAATGCTGATCTTCCTCATGTACATGTTCGCCGCGCTGGGAGTAGGCCTGCTGCTGGCAGCAGCGCTGCTGAAGCTCCGGCTCTCCCATCCCTCTTCCGATCTGACCAGGCTGGCCCGGGCGCTCAGCTCCTATCACCTGGCCTTCCCCCGGCGGTACGTCACACCTGACCAGTCCCATATGATCGCTCTGGATGAAGCCGGCAGAATGCTGGCTATCGGCAGCTGTAATCCCGGCAAGGCAGAGCATGCAACGGCGCAGCTGTACACGTACGATACGATACTGGGATCAGAGATTGTGGAGAATGCCCTCACCCTCACCAAGGCCAGCAAGACAAGCCGGATTACAAGCAGCGCCGGTAAACCCGGGTTCAGCCGTCAAGGCGGTGCAAGGAACACTGGAGCGCCCGCAGAATCCAGCCCGTCAGATACAGAGGAGATCAAGGAGCTCACACTCCGAATCTATCTCAGCAGCGCCGATACGCCGGTCCTGTCCATCCCTTTTCTGCCAAACCTTGCTGCTTCCAAAAAAACAGATCCGGAATACTCTCAGGCATTCACAGAGGTTCAGCATGTGCATGAAGCGCTCCTGAAGATCCTCTCAGCGTAAGTATAATCCCGTCAGCTCCGGCTTGGTTCAGCGGACCGGAAAGGTCAGGCTGCCGAGCGTCTTCCCCTGCCGCAGTCTGGCGATAATGTTGAGCAGAAAGCGCTCCGCCAGACTGCCCTGCATGACGGCCTTCTCTGCTTCCTCCAGAGTGAACCAGGCTGCATGATCCAGCTCCTCACTGATTCCGCTCAGATCCTCTGAGTCCGCCACACTCATATAATTCAGCATAAGCGTATTGGACGGCGCAAAATATTCACTCCGCATATATTCGTAAGCGATGATATCCAGTCCGGCTTCTTCCTTCACCTCGCGGATCAGGGTCTCCTCGGCGTTCTCCCCTTTGTTCACATAGCCTGCGAGCAGGATATAGTGTTTGCGGTTATACTGCTGGATCAGCAGAATTTTGTTCATCTCGCGGTTGAGGACCGCAGTGCTCATCGCCGTACTGAACACCGGGAATCTGAACACCCCGCACTCCCCGCAAAAAGGCACCTCCCCCTCCCCGTTACATTCCTTCAAGACCAGCTTGGTTCCGCATTCCAGACAAAAATTCAAATCCATCTCTTCTTTCTATGTATGTTATAAGCAGTCTGAACTTATTGTAGTCCATTCCGTCAGCCCTGTGTAAAATTTGCAGCGGCCAGCCTCCTTTTGTGTTAAGCGGACAGGGTTTGCTGTCCTCATGTGGAATTACTGAATAGGTGCCTGTACAATTAAGATTAATGAAATCAATAAGCTGGAGGGAAACGTCACATGAACAGCATTATCAACTTTGCGCACCGCGGGGCCTCTGCAGTCTGCCCGGAGAATACGATGGCGGCATTCCGCAAGGGGCTGGAGCTGGGAGCAACCGGAATTGAAACGGATGTCCAGCTGTCACTTGACGGAGGGCTGGTGATTATACATGATGAGAGCCTTAAGCGCACTGCCGGGGCTGATGGCTATGTAAAGGACAAGACTCTTAGCCAGCTGCTGGAGCTGGATGCAGGTTCGTGGTTCGGGCCGGGGTTCGCGGGAGAACGTCTGCCGGTGCTGGAGGAGCTGCTGGATCTGCTGAAGGACCGGGATACGGTGCTCAACATTGAGCTGAAGAACGGGATTTTTATGTATCCGGGAATGGAAGAGAAGGTGATTGCCGCCGTGCGTGATTACGGTATGAGCGAGCGGGTGGTGCTGTCGAGCTTCAACCATTATTCATTGGCTCACTGCAAATCGCTTGCACCGGAGATCCGCACGGGAATTCTATATTCGGAAGGCTTATTCCGTCCTTGGAATTATGCCGCCACGCTGAATGCCGATGCGCTGCACGCCTATCACTATGCCGTACTGCCTGAGTTTGTTGCTGAAGCAGCGGAGCTGGGCAAGGCCTATCATCCCTGGACCGTCAATGACCCGCAGCGGATGAACGATTTAATAGATGCCGGGGTTGCCGGTATCATTACCGATTATCCGGATGTGCTGGCCGGACTGCTGACTGGCAGACAAGCTTAATATCCGGCAAAAAAAAGAGTCCGGGCGGCCGCGCCGGTTCAACGGCTGCGCTCCCGGACTCTTTGTGTTTAACCGCGGCTGCACTATACTTCACAGCACCTAGCCTGCTGATTAATTCGCTTTGGTTCTGCCCAGCCAGTTCACCGGCTGAATAACATTGCCTTGCTTGTGTACGGCATAACGTCCTCTGCCCAGCTGCTTGGCTGTATACATGGCTGAATCGGCCTCCTTCAGCAGCCGGATCGGATCGACAGCTCCCTGGCTCGCCGTAATGCCGATGCTGGCTGAGACGAATAACTCGTGCCGCTCAAGCTGGTAGTTACGGGTTGTACGCTCCAGCACCTTTAGAGCAAGCTGTTCAGCTTCCCTATAGCTGCAGCGCTTCGCTATAATCACGAATTCATCGCCGCCGACCCGGAATATATGCCGTTTTCCCTTGCTGGAGAACTGCTGTAATGAACCGCCTACAGCCTGCAGCAGCAAGTCGCCGATATGATGGCCGAGCTTGTCATTGATCGACTTGAAGCGGTTCAGATCAAGATATAACACGGCAAGCTGCTCACCGGATTTGCAGTGATTCCAGAAGTGATCCATGCCGTTCTTATTGAACAGGCCGGTCAGGCGGTCCCTGTAGGCCAGCTCCTTTAGCTGTTCACGCTCGGCCAGCATCTGGCTGATACGGTGGAACAGCCAGATCATCAGGGCCAGGGTCAGCGCATAAAGCGACAAAGAGATTAGCAGGCTGCTGCCCGTAAGGCTGATTCCTGGTGCAGCTTGTACACCAAACATATGCATGCCCGATATCCCGCCGGTGAAGATAAGAATGACCAGGCTCGTGCGCAGGGCACGGGCCTTTGGGCCTTTGTCCGCCAAATACTGTCCGGTCCACAGCACGGAATAAGCTGTACCTGCCGCCAGCAGAACAGAGAGTAATGCAAACATATAATTCCGCGCTTCTTCCATTTAAGGAGCACTCCCTTTTACTACTAAATAAGTAGGATCGTTGTCGCGTATGTGAATCGTATCTGTATAACACCTATTATCGGCAGGCAAGGCCTGATTCTCAATGGAATCTTTTGGATGACAGTACAGGCAGATCAGTAATGAATATGCTGAACCGGCGGTTCTGTTATCCGGCGGATTCCCCCTGATGCTTCACACAATTGTAAAGCTCGCAGGTCCACGTCTCCCCGTCCTTCACAATCCGGGTGAGCGACGTGTTCTTCAGCAGCCGGCTCAGATCAAGCCCGGGCACAAGCCCGCCAAGCGTACTGCGCAGAATTGCGCCATGACTGACCACCAGCACACGCCGGCCGGGATGCAGCGCAGCGACCTCTTCAATAGCCCTGCAGCCTCTCAGGCGTCCCGAATCATTTGTCTCCAGTCCAAGCTCCAGCGTTTTCCATTCCTGACCCCAGCGCTTTACCCGTTCCTGCTCTGTTGTACCTTCCAGCAGTCCGCCATCCATCTCACGGATTCCCGGCAGCAGACCTGCCACCGTAAGGCCGAGTCTGGCTGCAATTACCTCTGCTGTCTGCCTGGCTCTAATCATATCACTCGAGTAGACCAGCTCCCACTTCTCACTGCTAAGCCGTTCAGCAAGCTCTGCCGCCTGCAGCAGGCCCTCTTCATCAAGCGGATTATCCGTACGGCCCTGAATACGGCCTTCTTTATTCCATAAGGTGCTGCCGTGCCGGATCAGGCCTATAGTTGTTGTCATGAATACAAACCGCCTTTATGCAAAATAAAATAGAATAACTAGATTATATACGAACGGCCCTTAAGGCGCATGTGTCTGGTCACTCTAATGAAATCTCCGGTAGTTGACGATAAATATTGGCAGAGCCATGACTCCGGTACATCATTCTGGGGCAGGTTCCATATTCATCCTGATATACAGGAAATACTGTACTATGCAAAAGGAGATTCTGTTCATGCTTAAAAAATGTTCCACCCTCTGTCTGATTCTGCTGCTTCTGCTAACCGGACTGCCGTCCCTGCAGCCGGGTTCCCTGGCATCCGCTTCAGCAGCCCCAAAAAACGCCGTGTTCGTGGACAAATCCAGCCAGTCGTTCATTCCGCTTCGCTTCCTGAACGGCCTGTTCGGCATCACCTCGGTTCTGAACCCGGCTACAAAGGAAATTGAAATTTCCGGCGGGGACAGCTCCATTCTTCTTACCCTGGGCCAAGCCTCCGCTACCGTTAACGGAAAAGCGGTAACTCTTACCGCTCTGCCCTTCAGCGGGAACGGCACGACCTATGTACCGCTGTCTGCAGTCAGTACCGGTATGGGAATCGGTCTGAAATGGAATAAAGAAACAGCTTCCGTTACACTCTCAGCAGCTGGTGAAGAAGCCGTCCTGCCGGTGGTAAGCGGCGCACTGGTCAAGCAGGATGCACCTGCAGCAGTCAGCGGCAAGCATACATATAAGGTCGGCTCCAGATCGTTCAGCGTACAGACTGTAACGGTATCCCTCATGCATCCTTCCGTCCGCCTGGACGCAGTCCTTGCCGGCAATACTGTCGGTAAGACGGAAGCACTCGGCAGCATTGCCAAACGCAGCGGAGCCGTTGCGGCCATTAACGGAACCTTCTTTGACGCCTATACCGACGGAGCCTACAAGGCACCCTACGGATATATTGTCAGCGGCGGCAAGATGCTGAAGAACAGTCCCGGCGACAAGCGGGCTGTCTTTGCCTACGACCGCAATCTGCTTGCCGAGCTGATTCCGGGAAGTGAATTCAGCGCCAGGTATCAGAGCGGTAGTGTCGAGGGGGCAATCCAGGCCGGCCCAAGGCTGCTGGTCAACGGTGCTGTATCTCTGAATGTTGCCGCCGAAGGCTTCAAGGACCCGAAAATCCTCACCGGCGGCGGTGCCCGCAGTGCTCTGGGCATCACCCGTGACCATAAGCTGATTCTGCTGACAACCGGCGGGGCTACTATCCCGCAGCTGGCCCAGATTATGAAGCAGGCCGGCGCTTATCAGGCAATGAACCTGGACGGCGGCGCCTCCAGCGGCCTGTACTTCAACGGTAAGTATCTGACCAGCCCGGGACGGCTGATCAGCAACGCGCTTATCGTCACCAAGTAATCAAATACAAGGATAGCTTCCTTTAATAGGTGTTCCGCAGTCTGATTCAAGACGGCGGGACACCTTTTTTTGTGTTCATGCCACTAATCCTACAATGAAGGAAGAATAAGGAACGTACGCTCAGGAGATAATACTTCCACCTTATCCGGTTTCCGGTGCAAAGGAGGAGAAGCTTTTGACCGCCCGTTCCAGGCAAGGCCGCGAGCAAGACCAAGACCCTGCCGATACTCTTGTCCCTGCCCCCTGTCCGCTCAGCCCGTCGCTTGAAGAAAACCTGCAGGAGATCATCCGCAGAACCGGCGCAAGCCCTGGTATCATTATATTCCCTGGAGCAGCGTATCCCGGGAGAGGCATCGTTTCTGCTGGATGAAACGATGCTGTACCGCTACGCGCCTTACTTCCTGCTGCCCTACGGCCGTTCGCTGACGGTCCGTGTGCCTGCCGCATTGAAGCAAAAGCTTGCAGCTGTTGCCGCCGATACTTCCGCTTATTATGCGGAGCCGTAAGAATGGAATCACTGACCGCAGCTGTCAGTGATTTTTTGGTATATTGTCCGTGTAAGTGTAAGTGAGGCAAGCAGCAAGTATACCGAGGACATGCAGAAATTCCGGGCAACCGGAGCACAATGAAGGAGGGTTCAAATGAAAGCATTGAAGTATGAATTCTATATCGGCGCAGCACCTGCCGCAGTCTGGGACTGTCTCGTTTCGCCCGGCAAGGTGGCACAGATCTATTATGGCAGCACCATCCGCTCCAGCTTCAGGGAAGGGGAGCCGCTTGAATATGTCGGGCCCGGTGCCGACGGTGAGGAGACGGTGCATGTGTATGGTACTGTGCTTGAGTACAAGCCGCAGGAGGTGCTGCGCTTTACGCATCACGCCGGTCCTTCCTATGTGCAGGAGGGTAAAGATTATGAATCTGTTATCTGCTGGCTGCTTGCACCCGCCGGCGGGTGCACTAAGCTGACGCTGATCCATGAAGGCTGGCATCCGGACGATCCCTCCTACGGGCCGAGCGACAGCGCGTGGTGGCAGATTCTCAGCAATACCAAAACACTGGCGGAGACCGGCAGCACGCTGGATTTCGGCGGCTGAGGCTCATCACAATCTAAGTGGAAATTCGCCACCTAAATCACCAAAACTAGCCCAATTGAATACTTTAGTTGGAAAATGTCTGCTTAAATCCCCCGGATCTGCTCAAAATGCGGCATTTGGTGCGAATCAGGTGGCGTTTTTCCAACTAAATACAATTGGCGCTGTTCCTAAGTACAATTAGCTGGCGAAATTCCAACTAATATCCACTAATATTCTACCCAAGCACATATCCAATGCCCGAACCCTGCGTTAGCCCCTGATCTGCAAATCCCGTCCGGACATCTCACAGTAAGCCACTCCCTCCCCGGTTACTCCCTTAACATCAGCTCAGAGAGACAAGTCCCCATATACTTTATATTTCCGCTACCTGCCACTCAGCCACCAAGCCCGAAACCACTAACCCGCCGCCCTCCACTCCCTTCAACCCCGTCACTCCGTCATTCAGTCCGAAACCAATACCCCACCGCCCTTCACTCCCTTTAACCCCGTCACTCCGCCACTCAGCCCGAAACCAGTAACCCTACGCCCTCCATTCCATTCAACTTTTCCACCCTCCCATACCTTTCGGCTTACCCTCTACACGAACGCTCACAACTCTTCTTTCCCTAAGGAAACTTTTTTGTTGCAAGGACAAATTTGTTTACATATACTAATATTGTGGCAAGGAACAATTATTTATCATTTGTGCATAATAGCCGCTTAACCCAGCGCTATACCAATACATTTAAAGGGAAAGAAGGAACTGCTATGGCTGGAGCCGCTATTCCATTGTCTGAAGCATCGAACGGCAGCACGCTGCGCATCAGCGGCATTGAAGTCCAGGGTGTGCTGCGCAGAAGGCTGCTTGATCTCGGTTTTGTGGTCGGCAATGCCGTGGAGGTGCTGCGGCGCAGCCCGCTTGGAGATCCTATCGCTTTTCGGGTAAGCAATACAACGATCGCCCTGCGGCGGGAAGAAAGCTCGCTGATCTACGGGGAACCTGTAGGAGGTGAAGGGATATGAGCCGATACACGGTTGCTTTTGCCGGCAATCCCAACACTGGTAAGAGCACGCTTTTCAACCTCCTGACCGGCCTGCGCCAGCACACCGGTAACTGGGCGGGCAAAACGGTTACCACCGCAGAGGGGGAATTCACCCACAATCAGCATGTCTACCGTGCAGTCGATCTGCCGGGTACGTATTCGCTGTACTCTAATTCCGCCGATGAGGAGGCTGCCAGAGACTATATTATTTTTGAGCAGCCGGATGTGACACTGGTGGTACTGGATGCCACTTCGCTTGAGCGCAACCTCAATCTTGCCCTTCAGGTACTGGAAATCACGGGACGCGCGGTGGTATGCATCAATCTGATTGATGAGGCCAGGAAGCTGGGCATTGATATTAATCTAAAAGCTATCGCTGAGCAGCTCGGTGTTCCGGTTGTAGCGATTTCGGCACGCAACCAGATCGGAATCGGGGAGCTGCTGGATCAGCTTGAGCGTGTGGCAACCGGAGCCTTTACCGGTAAGCCGCTGAAGATTACTTACAGCGCTGAAATCGAGCAGGGCATTGCCGAGCTGTTGCCCCTGGTGGAGCAGACCGTAGGTTCACATTATCCGGCACGCTGGATTGCCCTGCGCCTGCTGGACGGTGACAGCAGCCTGCTGTCCTCGCTCAAAGCCCATCTGGAAACCGGCACAAGTCCTGTACCGAAGGAGGTAGCCCGTCATGGAGTCCCCGCATGTCATTAAAGGTCCGGACGCACTGGACTCCCTGCTCTCAGCAGCCAGGAATCTGGCCGACAAGGGCGCAATCAGAGATGAGATTGTCACCGGCATCTACGGGGTATCGGCAGGCATCTGCCGGGAGGCTGTCTCCTATCAGGATAAAAAGAAGCTGGGCAGCACCTATAAGCTGGACCGGATCGTCACCTCAAAAGTATGGGGCTTCCCGATCATGCTGGCCGGACTCGGCCTTGTTTTCTGGATCACTATTGCCGGGGCCAATTATCCTTCCGGCTGGCTGGCATCCTTTTTCAGCTGGATTGAGGGTTATCTGACCGCCGGCTTTGAAGCCGTTAATGCACCCTCCTGGCTGCACGGCGTACTGATTCTCGGACTGTACCGCGGCACCTCCTGGGTAATCAGTGTCATGCTGCCGCCGATGATGATTTTCTTTCCGGTATTCGCGCTGCTGGAGAATTTCGGCTATCTGCCGCGGGTTGCTTTTAACATGGACCGCTTATTCAAAAAATCAGGCGGACACGGCAAGCAGGCCCTGACCATGTCTATGGGCTTCGGCTGCAACGCCGCCGCTATTCTCTCTACCCGGATTATCGAGTCGCCGCGCGAGCGGATGCTGGCCATTCTGACCAACAACTTCGTTCCGTGCAACGGGCGCTGGCCGACGCTGATCCTGCTCTCCTCGCTGTTCATGGTCGGCGCCTCGGCAACAGGTGCACTGCGCACCTTCTCCACCGCTCTTGTGCTGATGGGGATTGTGCTGGTCGGCATCACCGTCACCCTGACTGTATCCTGGGTTATGTCCAAAACGATGCTGCGCGGCGTCCCGACCCACTATACGCTTGAGCTGCCGCCCTACCGGCGCCCGCAGATCTGGAAGACGATTGTCCGCTCCTCCAAGGAAAAATCGCTGAACGTGCTGACCCGTGCCATTATCGTAGCCGCACCAGCCGGGATTCTCACCTGGATTCTGGGCAACGTAGTGGTAGGCGGAGACAGCGTGCTTAACCATATGGCGGCGTTTTTTGATCCTTTTGCCCAATTGCTCGGCCTGGACGGCTTCATCATTATGGCCTTTATCCTTGGTCTGCCGGCCAACGAAATTGTGCTGCCGATCCTGCTTATGGGCTATATGTCCTCAGGAGCTATGGTTGACGTTGAGGGCATCAGCAGCATTAAGGAGCTTTTTCTGAGCCACGGCTGGACCTGGCTGACCGCGCTGAATATGATGCTGTTCTCGCTGCTTCACTATCCATGCGGCACCACGCTGGTCAATATTTATAAGGAGACGAAAAGCCTGAAATGGGCAGTGCTCTCCGCCGTTATTCCGCTCGGCATCGCTGTTGGTGTCACCTTTGCCATTGCTCAGCTCGCCCGCCTGTTCAGCTGGGTCTGATCCTTGATATGCGCCCGGCTTCTTCTATAACAGGAGGAGCCGGGTGTTTTTGCGTATGGGCGTATCCGTGGAAGACATCCTCCGGCAAGATCGTTCTCCGGTCATTTGACTCCGCTCCCCGCAGATGTTAGGGTGACAATGAAGCCAATATTTTCCGGGAGGGATTAGTAATGACGGAAGTAAAGCTCGCTGTCGGATACAACGAATATGAAGACGGCCAGAGAATGAATACGGAGATTGAGCGCCTTAGCGCCAGCCCTGAAGCTGCGCAGCTGACCAGTCTTATTATCGGGGATTGGGGACAGGCCTACGAGAACAGCTCAGACGAGGTTGTAGAGGCGCTTGTTAAGCACAGCGGAAGCTTTCCGTCCTTGCGCAAGCTATTTATCGGGGACATGAGCTATGAGGATTGTGAAATTTCGTGGATTACCCAGACTGATCTCTCCCCCCTGCTTGCTGCTTACCCGGAGCTTCAGTCGTTCACCATTCAAGGCGGAACCAACCTGGAACTGAGTAATCTGCAGCATGACAAGCTGGAGGAACTGATTATTATTACGGGCGGCCTCGGCAAAAAAGTGCTGTCACAGATTGCCGCCGGTTCTTTGCCGAATCTGCGGAAGCTGGAGCTGTATCTTGGCGTCGATAACTATGGCTTTGACGGCAGTCTGGAGGATATCCTGCCGCTGATCCAGCCTGGAAAATTCCCGAAGCTGACCTATCTGGGCCTGAAAAACAGTGAGATTCAGGATGAGATTGCAGCAGCGCTGGCTGATGCAGAGGTTCTGGATCAGCTTCATACGCTTGATTTATCACTTGGAACGCTCAGTGACACGGGTGCCGAAGCGCTGCTGGCCAGCGAACGGATCAAAGGCCTGCAGGCCCTGAATCTGAGCTATCATTATATGTCCGACGAGATGGTTGCACGCTGGAGAAAAAGCGGCCTGCCTGCAGATGTCAGCGACCAGCAAAAGAGCGATGACGACGAAGACTGGCGTTATCCTTCCATCACCGAATGATGCAAAGTGCGCTGCCGCTGATTCTGCTGTGCAGCCCCGGCGACAAGCGTACGGCCGGCATCCAGCAGGCGCGGAGCCGGCTCGGGCTGCCGCCGGCCCTGACCGTCCCTTACGGGGAGCTGCTGGAGGGCGTCCCGCTCAGTGAGCTGCTGGAGCGGCAGTTGCCGGATGCTGTGCTTTCCGGCGCGCTGGAGCAGTCGATGACGGGAATTCAGACGGCAGGACCTACGCCGGAGCGGCCGGAGCGGCAAAGGACAGAGGGCCGGACGCTGCTGCGTCTGGAATCACCCGGCGGCAGCTTCGCGCTTGAGCGGGCGCTCATCGCCCTCGGCGCGCCGGATGCCGGGGAGCAGGATGACTCGCTGCATCCCTTCGGCCAGCAGCATGATCCTTACCCGCTCAGCGTCCAGGCTGCCGGCCAGCTGAAGGAGCTGCCCGGCGTGCTGCATCATCCGTCCCAGTGGTTCCGCGGCTACTGCCGGCTGCTGGCCCGGGTTCAGTGGGAAGCATCCAGGATTCTGCCGGCTGCCCGCTGGCAGAATCATCCCGGCGATATTGCCGCGATGACCGACAAGCGCCGGACGCAGCAGCTGCTTGCCGCTGCCGGCGTCCCGGTGCCGCGGCCGCTGGGCGGCGCACAGCCCCCGGCGGATTATGAATCCCTCCGGGGGCTGATGCTGTCAGAGCGGATGCACCGGGTTTTTATCAAGCTGGCCTGCGGCTCTGCCGCCTCCGGCGTTATCGCTTATCAGATCAATCCTGCCACGGGGGCTGAGCTGGCCGTAACAACCATCGGGGTCGAGCAGTACATCACCCGGCCTCCCGTGTACTATAACTCCGGGAAGCTGCGGCGCTACACCGTCTCCTCCGTCTTATCCGGAATCATCAACTGGCTCTACAGCCACGGCGCTTATACGGAGCAGTGGATTCCCAAGGCCGGCTCAGCGGGAGTCTCCTTCGATATCCGCCAGCTTGTCGTTCTGGGAGAAGCCGGCCATTCTGCCGCCCGGGTCAGTACAACACCGATAACCAATCTGCATTTGCGCAGCAAGCGGATGACACCTGCTGAAGCCGGACTGACGGACGAGGAGCAGCATCAGGTACGGCGTACTGCCGTGCAGGCACTATCTGCTTTTCCCCGGTCGGCAATCGCCGGGATTGATGTTCTCGTATCCTCGGGAAGCAGCCGCCGGACCTACGTTGCTGACGTGAATCCTTTTGGCGACCTGCTGTATGATGTTGAATATGAAGGCTGCAGCACTTACGAATGGGAAATGAAAAAACTGATGGAACACCGGATTATATCCTCTTAGAAAGGGTGCTATTTAACGGTTATGAGGGATATGAATGACATTGTCGGCACCCACGACATTCTGATGATTACACTGGATACCCTGCGCTACGACGCTGCCGTTCTGGAGGAGGCTAACTGTCCCAATCTGTGCGGTACAGGCTCCTGGGAGAAAAGGCATACCCCCGGCAGCTTCACCTACGCAGCGCATCATGCCTTCTTCGGCGGCTTCCTGCCGACCCCTGCGAATACAGATAAGGCTTCACATGTGCGGCTGTTCCATTCCAGGAACACCGGCCTGAAAACGCATCCCCACACCTGGCTGTTCGACACTCCGGATCTTGTATCCGGGCTTGCTGCCGAGGGCTATCGTACGGTATGCATCGGGGGCGTTATTTTTTTCACCAAAAAAGTGCCCTTAGCCCGAATCCTGCCTGCTTATTTCCAGCACAGCTACTGGCGGATGACCTTCGGAGTAACGAACCCGCGGTCCACGGAGCATCAGGTGAACCACGCCCTTAAGGTGCTGGAGAATACACCGCCGGATGAGCGGCTGTTCCTGTTCCTGAACGTATCGGCCATACACGGGCCTAACCATATGTTTCTGCCGGGTGCCCGCAAGGATTCCGTGGACAGCCAGCGCGCCGCGCTGCGTTATGCTGACGGGGAGCTGGGCCGCCTGTTCGACCGTTTCCGGGAACGCGGCAACCCTGTTTTTTGCATGGCCTTCTCGGATCATGGCACAGCCTACGGTGAAGACGGCTACGAAGGGCACCGCCTTGCGCATGAAACGGTCTGGAATGTACCTTACCGGGAGTTCGTCCTGTAGAACGGATTACCTATTAAGTCCCGATGAAAGGAGAAACGTATGACGTCAACCGGCAACTTTTTGCAGCAATTCACTGACTATGGCGAAAGACCGTCTCTCTCTTCGGAGGAAGTCAGCGTGTGGAAAGATCAGATTACTGCACAGCCTTACCGTAATTATCTCTATTCTTATCCGCACAAGACGGCTTACCGTGAATTCCAGCCGCCTGTTTCTCTGGAGCAGCTGTGGCTGAATGAGCCTGCGGAGACTTTTTTTCTGTATATGCATATTCCGTTCTGCGGCGCACGCTGCGGCTTCTGCAACCTGTTCACGCTGCCGGATAAACGCGCAGATGTTCACGCCCGCTATGTTGATGCGCTGGAGAGGCAGGCGCGGCAGTGGTCGGCTTTTACCGGCCATAAGCCCTTCGCCCGCTTTGCTGTCGGCGGCGGCACACCGACTCTGCTGGCTGCGCCGCAGCTGAGCCGGCTGTTCCGGATTGCCCGGGAAATCATGGGGCTGGACACCTCCCGCGCCTCCATCTCGGTGGAAACCTCGCCCGAGACAATCTCAGAAGAAAAGCTGGCCATCCTGAAGGAGAACACCGTTGACCGGGTCAGCATGGGTATCCAGAGCTTCGTGGCAGCCGAATCGGCAGCTATATACCGTCCGCAGAATCCTGAGGTTGTATACCAGGCGCTGGAGCTGCTGGGCCAGTATAAGTTCCCCATCCTGAATCTTGATCTGATCTACGGGCTGCCCGGCCAGACGGTAGAGTCCTGGCTCTATTCGCTGGGTCAGGCGCTGCTGCATGAACCGCAGGAGATCTTTATCTATCCGCTCTATACACGTGAGCATACGATCGTGAAGCCGGGAGATCTGCTGCGCCAGCAGGACCTGCGGCATGATTGCTATACTGCCGCCTGCAGGCTTCTTGCCGAGCACGGCTACCGCCAGTACTCCATGCGCCGGTTCGCCAAGGAAGAGGCTGGCACGGACAAGTCTATTCTGGACTACAGCTGCCAGGAGGAGGGCATGGTGGGCCTTGGCTGCGGAGCCCGCTCCTATACCCGGGAGGTGCATTATGCCTCCCGCTACGGGGTCAGCCGCAAGGCAACGGAGAGCATCATTGCCGATTATGTGGCGGCTGAGCGTTATGACACCGCAGATTATGGTATCACACTGAGCCTTGCCGAGCAGAAGCGGCGGTTCATCCTCAAGGCTTTGCTGCACAGCGAGGGGCTGCGGCTGGCTGATTACAGCGGACGCTTCTCAGCTTCGCTGTGGGACAACCACCCTGAGCTGATCCTGCTGCTTGAAAGCGGGCTGGGTGAGCTGCAGACTGAGGGCCGGGAAGGCATTCTGCGGCTGACCTCTGAGGGTCTGGGTTACTCCGACTCGATCGGCGACTGGTTCATCTCCGGTGACATCAGGGACCGCATGCAAGGGTTCATTCTGCCATGAACGCCGTTCTCTACTACCGGGGTTCCCTCACCTCGTGCAACTATGACTGCCCCTACTGCCCGTTCGGCAAAACCCGAGACAGCGCAGCAACGCTCGCCAAGGACCGCGAGGGTGTTGAAGCCTTCGTCCGGTGGGCTTCGGAACAGGGTAAGGCCGGCCACCGGCTGTCTGTGTTCTTCAACCCATACGGTGAGGGGCTGATTCACCGCTGGTATAAAGAGGCTTTGATTACCCTCTCGCATATGCCCCATGTTGACAAGCTGGCGATCCAGACCAACCTGTCGGCAAGCCTTGCTTTTCTGCCGGAGCTTAACCCTTCTACTGCTGCCTTCTGGGCTACCTATCACCCGGGGCAGGTGCGGGAGGAACAATTCCTGGCCCAATGTCTGGCTGTGCACCGGCATGGCGTTCCTTTAAGTGTGGGCAGTGTGGGTATCCGGAGCGCTTTTCCGGCGATTGCCTCACTGCGGGCTGCCCTGCCGCAGGACATCTACCTGTGGGTGAACGCCTACAAGGACAAACCGGACTATTATACTCCGGAGGATCTCGCTTTTCTCGGCAGTATTGATCCGCATTTTTCGATTAATGCCGCCGACTATGACAGCCTGGGCAAAAGCTGCAACGCCGGCAAAAATGTATTCTATGTTCAGGGAGCCGGCACCGTAAAGCGCTGCTATAAGGACCGGGGAGTCATCGGCAACCTCTACCGCGACGGCCTCGAGGGCCTTTCTGCTGAACGGAGCTGCCGCATGAAGGTCTGCGACTGCTACATCGGGTATATTCATATGCCCGGATTAAGGCTGGAGCAGCTCTACGGTCCAGGCCTGCTGGAGCGGATCCCTTATGGAATACCGGAGGTGACGGGATGAGAACAGATGGCAAAGGCACCGGATTCGCTCATGACGGCGCCGGGTCTCTGGCGGTTGACGGCACCAGAGGTGCAGCAACTGAAGCGGCAGGTGCTGAGGCAAAAAGTCTAGGGATTGTTGAGCCTGTCCCCGCTTGCGGTGATGCCGCATATCCGGGTGATGACCAGGCTGGGACGGTATGCAGCGGTGGAGTTGCTCTTGGAACGGCAGGTCAAGGCATGACTATTTGGCTAACCGGACTCTCGGGTGCAGGCAAATCGACTATTGCCTCTATGCTGACAGACAGGCTGATCAGACTGGGCATTGCCGCTGAATGGCTCGATGGAGACGAACTGAGGCGCACCCTCGGCAAAGGCCTCGGATTCTGCCGGGAGGACCGGTTCGAGAACATTCGCCGGGCGGTATATCTTGCCGGAATGCTTAACCGTCATGGTGTAGTTACAGTAATCTCACTCATCAGTCCTTATGCGGAGATGCGTGATTACGCCCGCCAGACGCTTACGCAATTTGCCGAGGTTTATGTAGATTGCCCTTTGGATGTCTGTGAAGCCAGGGATGTTAAAGGCCTGTATGCCAAAGCCCGCCGGGGCGAAATTCCGGTTTTCACCGGCGTCTCCGATCCATACGAAGCACCGCCCAGCCCCGAGCTGACGCTCAACACTGCCGGGCAGACGCCGGAGGAAAGTGTAAACACACTATTTGCCTGGCTGACAGAACTCACTTCACTGCAGCAGAACAAATAACCAAACAGCGCCATGT
>NZ_CCDG010000086.1 GCF_000723885.1 Paenibacillus camerounensis | reverse complement strand
ATGAAGGGCAAAAGTGCCTCTGATTTCGCTGGCGGAAGGTAGAATGGATAAAATAAAGGACATAGTAGGCGGATTGGCAGCACTAAGGGGGAAATCCCACTAATGGTGTGTAGAGAGAGGTGGGTCGCCCCACTAAAGGGAGAAATCCCCCATCCAGAGAACAAGGGAGATCAGGTAATTATTGTCACGTAAAGTGAGGCGGGCCGCTCAAATAGCAGCGGCCCGGCCGGAACTCCCCACTAAAAGTAAGGCTTAATAGATGAAGCCGATGGCGGGAATGCCGGTGCCTTGGCCGGCTGCTTCTTTCGCGGCGCTTTTTTGGGCGGCGATTTGAATGGGGTGTAGCCGCCTGCAAACATTCTTCCTGTGGTGTAGCCCTGGTTATCTGCGAGCAAGAGCGGCTCGAACTTCTGGTCCTGCTCCATCAGCTTGAGCAGAATCAGCGCTGCGGCACGGGCGTCATCGAGTGCATCGTGATGCTTCAGGCTGATGCCGAAATGCTGGGAGATGACATTTAATTTATGGGAGGGCAGCTCATCGAGCATTTTTTTGCCAAGCAGGTACGTGCATAAATATTGAAAGTCAGGGTAGCTGTTCCCCGAGGCATCCAGACAATAACGCAGAACGCTCATATCAAAGGCGGCATTATGCGCAACAACAACTTCGCCCTGCAGCAGCGGCTCCACCGTGCTCCAGAGCTCCTCAAAGGTAGGTTGTCCCTGGACCATAGAGGGGGTGATGCCGTGAATAGCGATGTTCATGCCGTCAAACCGCTGGCGCGGATCAATTAGCCATACATGCTCGGCGGTAACAATGCCGTCCCTGACCTGGACAAGTCCCAGGGAGCAGGCGCTGGAGCGGCTTGCGTTCGCGGTTTCAAAGTCAATTGCAGTAAAATTCATTGGTAAAGCCCCTTATCTATCATTATGTATCTTTAATATTAAAGTAGTGAGAGATTAAATACAATCTGCTCAATTTACAAAAACCGGATAGTATGCTATTCCTAGACTATGCAAATTTGGGAAAATACCAATCTATTAAGGAGATGAGCAAATGCAATTGCTGAAAGGCCAGAAAGCAGACGTAACAAAGGGAAGAAACTTGAGCGGGCTTATATTGTCCTTTGGATGGTCAGCGGGAAATACGGAGATGGGGATTGATGCTGCCGGATTTTTGCTGTCGGAGCAGGGGAAGTGTGAGCGCGATGAGGATTTTATTTTTTATGGCAACCCGGTATCTCAGGATGGTTCCGTCAATTACGCCGCTGCAGGAAACGGGGACAAGGAGAATATTACAGTAGCACTATCCCGTCTTCCGCAAAAGGTTGCCCGGATCGCGCTGACACTAACCCTCTATGAAGGCGAACAGCTGAACCACCGGATGAAGGATGTGTCCGGCCTCTATCTCAGGCTGCTGGACCGGGAGAGCGGCGAGGAGCTGTACCGTTTTGATTATGGCTCTGATCTGTCAATGGAAACGGCGGTTGTAGTGGGGGAGCTGTACCGTCATAACGGGGAATGGAAATTTAACGCCATCGGCAGCGGATTTAATGGAGGCCTTGCTGCGCTGTGTGTGAACTATGGACTGGAAGTGGAAGAGGCCGGTAAGACGGAGGCTGCTGCTGCAGCCGAAACTGCAGTCAGAGGTACAAATGATACTGCGGCTCCGGACAAGCAGTCTGCATCAGCATCTGTCAATCTGCCCGCACAGCCGCCAGCGAACGCTTCTTCTAACCCGTCTCCACCGCCACCGGCAGAAGCCTTAAAACCTCCTGTTCTCTCCAAAATAGATCTGCGCAAAAAAATCGTCCAGTTCACCCTCGAAAAGAAGCAGCTGACCGGCGTAACGGCCAGAGTAGGTATTGTCCTGGATATCAGCGGCTCCATGAGGAATCTGTATGCGAGAGGCGTGGTGCAGGAAGTGGTTGAGCGGATTCTTGCTGTAGCCAGTAAATTCGATGACAACGGCGTTCTGGATGTGTGGGTATACGATAACGAGTTCAGCCGTATGGAGCCGGTGACAGAGCGGGATTTCGGCGATTATGTCAAAAGGCATATTTTGAATAACCGGTCTATTCATAAGTTTGGTTTTAATAATGAGCCGCCGGTCATGGAGGACGTGATCCGCAAATATACGAAGGAAGAGAAGAAGGATACCACTCCGGTATTTATTATTTTTATCAATGACGGAGGCGTCGTAAGGGCTACGAAAAAAATCATTAAAAATGCAGCCGTCCAGCCGATCTTCTGGCAGTTTGTCGGCATCGGCAACTCCGATTTTGAAGTGCTGGAAGGACTGGATAATATGACCGGCAGGGTTGTGGATAATGCGGATTTTGTGCATCTGGACCGGATTGAGGAGGTCACGGATGAGGAACTGTATGACCGGCTACTGAACGAATTCCCGCACTGGCTTAAGGCGGCTAAGGATAAACGGATATTACAACCTTAAGAAGCTGCAAAAGCAATAAATGAAACAGGCCGGCCCCGGGGGCTGGCCTGTTTGCATGCCGAATAGCGGTGCGATACTGCGCAGAAAGTCGGGCCGGTACTAGCCGGGGAGTTGACGAGTAGTATGTGGTTGGTCTAAGCCGGACTGCCGCATATTGCGTGGAAAGGCGGCCCGGTAAGAGCCGGAGTTGGCGCGTGGTGTGTGGCAGGTTTAAACCGCACTATGCCTGCAACTAGGCATGGCTCTGGAAACAGAAACCGGATGTAAGCCAGTGGTTCCCGGCTGTACAAAAGCCGGTCAACCCGCAGCGCAGATTGCTCAGAACCCGGTCGCAGATATCGGCAGGTTAGCGTCATATGCAGGGTCGGACAGCAGATCCAGCCGGTAGCCTTTGACCAGTGTCTCCCCGTTCATAATGTCGGTCTCATAGGCCCGCTTGAAGCCCAGATGCTCATACAGCTTGATGGCGGAGGCCATCATGTCGGAGGTATGCAGATGCAGGGATGCTGCGCCCCATTCACGGGATCTGCGCACGGCCTCGCCGATGAGGAGGGTGGCGATTCCGCGGCCGCGGGCGGAAGGAGAGACGGCAAGCAGGCGCAGCACAGGGGCATGGATGCCAAGCTCGGGCCTGCCGTAGGCAGCCTCCGATGAGGTGAACAGCAGCATGCTGCCGGCAATCTGCTGATCCGTCTCGGCGACGATCCGTGCAGCCGGTGCATCCCCTTGAACAGAAGCCAGGATGGAATCACGGTATTCCAGCCAAAAGGCTTCGGGTAAATAAGCGGAGTATTGGCTGTAGGCATCCAGCAGGACCCCCGCAATGGCATCCCGGTCGCTGTCTGATGCGTCGCGGATAATAACTTCTTTTGACATATTCAATAAACCCCCTTCATCCTGCGGATTCGGTCATTTGATTGCTGTCATTATACCTGATAATTCACAGTGATATAAGTGGAATTTCGCAATTCCGATAAATGGATAGAAAAGTTCTATCTATAATTGTGATTAATTTAATGGAAAACGGGGAGATGCGCATCGCAAATATATTGACAAAAAAATGTGCGGTAACTAATATATATACAAAATCTATAGGTGAGTGCGGTTATAAAACATTGTTAATTCATCGGAATAGTTAAAATTATAAGGCTTTTCAAGGAGGGCTTGGAGTGAATATCGATAATATTGAGGCCTTTGTCTACATCAACCACTATGGAAGCTTCAATAAAGCGGCCGAGGTGCTGTACATTTCGCAGCCGACGGTAACAGCCCGTATTCAATCGCTGGAGCGGGAGCTGGATTGCCGGGTGTTCGACCGTCTGGGCAAGCAGGTTCATCTCACGGATAAAGGCAAGCAGTTCCTGCCATACGCCCAGCAGATTCTCCAGGTGTATCAGAGCGGCAAGCATCAGCTTCAGGCCAAAGGCCATATCCCCAATGAGCTGCGAATCGGCAGCACCGTATCGGTGTCCAACTATCTGATGCCGCAGCTGCTGCACCGGCTGAAACAGAAATATCCGCATATCACGATCAAGCTTACAACGGCTTCGACCGATCTGCTGATTGATAAGCTGAAGGCCAAGGAAATCGATCTCGCTTTTATCCGCAAGGTAGTCAATCCGGCAATCCAGACGTACCCGTTCTGCGAGGACCCTATTTCGCTGTATGTGCATGCAGGGCATCGCCTGGCTAAGAGCGGCCGGGCAACACTGCAGGATATCCGCTTTGAGACGCTGGTGTTTTTTGAATGCGGCTCCCTGGACTGGATGCGGCTGCACCGTGTATTCGAGAGCATGGAGCAGCCGCCGAATATTGAATACCACGTGGATAATCTGGAGACGGCGAAAAAGCTTGTGCTTAAGCAGGCAGGCATCTGCTTTTTGCCGGCGCTTAGCGTGCAGGAGGAAGTGGCGGCAGGAACGCTGATCCGGGTGGACATTGCGGAGACGGAGGGAATCTCCCTGCGGACCAGCCTGATCTCCCTGAACGGGGAGAATGCGGAGTTTATTGAAACGCTGCTTGAAGCAGCCCCGGGAAAGGTCGGTAATCGACTAATTGTATAGATGTATTAAAAAACTCTATTAGCGCATGGTCACATGCAGTGATAAAGTTAATTGCATATAATCACGACTAATTCGATAGGGATTATAAAGTTAAACAGTTGAAAGACAGGAGGGCTTGCGATGAGTGAGGTTTACCGGCTGGCGGAGCTGAAGGATGCAGAGCAGCTGCTGGATGTTACATACCGTGCCTATCAGCTGATCCGCGAGCTCGGGCTGCACTGGCCGGCGGCAAATGCCGATCTGGCGCTGATTGAAGACAACATAACCGCCAATGAGTGTTATGTGCTTGAGGTAGATGGAACGATTACGGCTACCATTACACTTTCTAACGAAGAGGAGATCCGGCAAATCAGCCCGCTGCCTTTTGTAAAATGGTTCGCTGCCCATCCGGATTACAGCAACAAAGGGTACGGCGGGAAGCTGCTGGACTGGGTAGAGGAGCAGATTATCCTCGGCAAGCTCGGTTCACCCGAAGTTACGCTGGCTACCGCGAAAAAGCACCCATGGCTGGTAGGAATGTATGAACGGCGGGGGTACGAGCGCTTTGTAGAGCTTGATCTGCAGAACGGCGACGGCATTATGTATCTGATGAAAAAGACACTTACAAATAAACCAGAATTCACTCAAAGGGGATAGAAACATGAAAAAGTCCATTTCGCTCGTATTTGCATCGGTATTAACACTGGCGATAGCCGGCTGCGGAAATAACAGCAACAATGCAGGCGGCAACAGCGCAGGCAGTGCGGGCAATAAGGCAGCTGAAGCGGCGGCACCGGCGGATACAACAGCTAAGGTAACAAAGATCATCGTAGGTACGGGGACCGGGTTCCCGCAGGTATGCTTTCTCGATGAGAACGG
This sequence comes from Paenibacillus camerounensis, assembly GCF_000723885.1. Classification (GTDB taxonomy): domain Bacteria; phylum Bacillota; class Bacilli; order Paenibacillales; family Paenibacillaceae; genus Paenibacillus_AQ; species Paenibacillus_AQ camerounensis. The sequence continues at coordinate 62,008 of NZ_CCDG010000086.1, read as the reverse complement.
CAAACTGACCGGCTTTGATGTGGAGCTGCTCAAGGAAATTGATAACAAGCTGCCGGAATACGAATTTGATTTTCAGACAATGGATTTCAGCAACCTGCTGCTGAGCCTGGAGACCAAAAAGATCGACCTGGTTGCCCATGTCATGGAGAAGAACCCGGAGCGGGAGCTGAAATACTCGTTTAACAAAGAAGCTTATGCCCACTGGAGAAACCGTATTGTCGTAGCTAAGGATAACAATTCGATTCAGACACTGGACGATCTGAAAGGTAAAAAGGTACTGGTCGGCGCGACAAGCGCACAGGCGCAGATCCTTGAAAATTACAATAAAGAAAACGCAGATGGCATTAATATTGTCTATCAAAGCGGAACGGCCAATGATACAGCCGCACAGATTACTACAGGCCGTGTGGATGCTACACTGGCTGCGGATTTTGTCCTCCCAATCGTTGACCCGCAGAACCAGTTGAAGGCTGCCGGTCCTGAACTGTCCTCCGCAGACATTCTCTATGTGTTCCGCAAGGATGATGCCGATTCCCAGAAGCTGTCGGATGCCATCGACGGTGCCATTAAGGAGCTGAAGACAGACGGTACGCTCGGCAAGCTGAGCACAGAATGGCTGGGTGCTGACGTTACTGCGGATTCGGCGCAGTGAGGATACCGGTGAACCCGGGAAGGGAGGGAGCGTATGGGCGCACCGTTTGATATCAGTTATGTGTTTTCCTTTTTACCCAAGCTGTTTGGTACGCTGGGCACTACGCTGCTGATTGTCGGCGGCTCGCTGCTGGCAGGGATTATTGTCGGCTTTCTGGTGGCTTTGCCGAGACTTTATAAAATTCCGGTGCTGAAGACCTGCTCTGAAATCTACATCTCCTTTTTCCGGGGCACACCGATTCTGATCCAGCTCTTCCTGTTCTATTACGGGCTGCCGGAAATTCTCAAGCTGATCAATATTGATATGACGCGCACGCCGGTGCTGGTCTTCGTGATTCTGACCTATGGTTTGCACACCGGGGCTTACATGTCCGAGATGATAAGAGCAGCTGTGCAGGCGGTGGATAAAGGGCAGGTGGAGGCGGCTTATGCGACGGGGATGACGGCGTTTCAGGCATTCAGACGGATCGTGCTGCCGCAGGCGCTGGGGATTGCCGTTCCGGTTTTCTCCAACCTGGTGATCGCCCTCCTGAAGGATACATCGCTGGCCTTTACGCTCGGAGTGATGGAGATGACGGGCAAAGCGCAGACGCTGGGTACCTTGACGCAGCATTTTATTGAAACGTATATTGCGCTCGCTCTGATCTATCTGGTTATCAGCTTTACGATTGAGAAGCTGCTGCTTGTGGCCGAACGCCGGCTGCTGCGGCATGAGAAGCAGACAGCTACGGAGAGAAAAGCGTTCAGAATCAACAAGAGCTGGTCCTACCGCCGCATTATTGCTGAGCTGGGACCGGGTAAAGGAGGCGCCGGATTATGAAGCTGGACCCGTTGTTTATCTGGACGGCTTTTGTGCAGATCCTGGGTGCGATCCCCACGACCCTCTACATCACTATCGTCTCTGTACTTGCCGGCTTCGTTATTGGCCTGGCAGTGGCCTTGATAAGAATCTACCGGGTTCCGGTGCTCTATCCGCTGGCAGTCGGTTATGTCACCTTTATCCGCGGAACGCCGATGCTGACGCATCTGCTGCTGATCTACTTTGGACTTCCCGTACTGATTGACGGGCTGGCGGCGCATTTCGGCTGGGGCTTCCGGTCGGTGTCGATTCCGATGATCGGCTTTGCGTACATTTCATTCTCGATTACAGCGGGAGCCTACATGTCTGAGGTGGTCCGTTCCGGCCTGCTCGCAGTGGACCGCGGCCAGCTGGAGGCGGCTCATTCCATTGGAATGACTACACCGCAGGCGCTGCGGCGGATTGTTTTTCCCCAGGCGCTGGCGGCGAGCCTGCCTAACCTGTCGAATGCTGTGATCGGGATGCTGCACGGCTCAACGCTCGCTTTTACCGTATCGGTAGTGGATATCAATGCCAAGGCGCAGATTGTAGCTTCGACGAACTGGAAGTTTTTTGAGGCCTATCTGGCGGCGGCGCTGATCTTCTGGGGACTCACGTTCCTGATTGAGCGTGCGACGTCGGTAATTGAAAGACGGATTAATCTGTATAACCGGGGGGGAGTGGCATGATCAGGCTGTCGCAAATTTCAAAATCATTCGGCCGCCATCAGGTGCTGAACAATATAGATTTAACGGTTACCAAGGGTGAGGTAGTGGTCATTCTCGGCCCTAGCGGCTCCGGCAAAACAACGCTTCTGCGCTGTGTGAATTACCTGGAGAAGCCAGGCAGCGGCGAGATCGCCATCGGTGATTTCAAGGTGGACTGCAAGCATGCCCGCAAGCAGGAGATTTATAAGCTCCGCCAAAAGACGGCGATGGTGTTCCAGCAGTACAATCTGTTCCGCCACAAGACCGCACTGGAGAACGTGATGGAAGGCTTGCTTATCGTTAAAAAGCTGTCAAAGGATGAAGCGCGGAAGCGGAGCATCGCCCTGCTTGACAAGGTCGGCCTCGGCAGCAAGCTGGATGCATATCCGAGCCAGCTGTCCGGGGGCCAGCAGCAGCGGGTGGGCATTGCCCGGGCGCTGGCGCTGGAGCCGGAGGTCATTCTGTTCGACGAACCGACGTCGGCGCTGGACCCGGAGCTGGTCGGTGAAGTGCTGGCCGTTATCCGCAAAATCGCCAAGGAAGGCATCACGATGATTGTGGTCACCCATGAGATGGGCTTTGCCCGCGATGTGGCGAATCATGTGGTCTTCATGGACGGCGGGGTCATTGTTGAAGAGGGAACCCCAACCGAGCTGTTTAACCATCCGCGTGAGGAAAGAACGAAGCAGTTCCTGAAACGGATCACACCTGAACTGAATTATTCCATATAGGAGGCAAAATCATGGCTATTACCATCAGCGTACTGGATCAAAGCCCGATCTATCCGGGAGAAACGGCGGAGGAAGCATTCCGCCATACGGTTAAGCTGGCACAGCTGTCCGAAAGACTGGGCTTCCGCCGCTTCTGGGTCTCCGAGCACCATGATGCCGAGCAGGTAGCCGGGTCCTCCCCGGAGGTGCTGATCTCGCATCTGCTCGCCAAGACCGAATCGATCCGGATTGGCTCCGGCGGCATTATGCTGCAGCATTACAGCCCGTACAAGGTGGCTGAGAATTTCAATGTGCTGGCATCGCTGGCTCCGGGCCGGGTGGACCTTGGAGTAGGACGCGCTCCGGGCGGTCTGCCGCGCAGCACTCAGGCACTGCAGCAGGGAAAGACGGATACGGCTACCCTGACGGACAAAATCGTCGAGCTGGAGCAGTATGTACATAACCGGCTCGGCGAAGACCACCCGCTGGCCGGGCTGAAGGCAGGCCCGCTGCCGGTTACGGCACCAGAGCTGTATGTGCTCGGAGCAAGTGTAAGCAGTGCTGAGATAGCTGCTGAACTGGGGCTGCCATACGTGTTCTCGCTGTTCATTAACGGCGATCAGGCTGTGGCGCTGGAAGCGATCCGTGCTTACCGCAGCGGGTTCACAGCTGCGGAGGGCAGAACGCCGCAGGCAATTATTGCACTTGCGCTGATTGCTGCCGATACAGAGGAAGAAGCGCAGGAGCTGGCGGGCGCGCACAAGCTGATCCGGATTACACTCGCAAGCGGCAAGACGCTGACCGTGGCTACCCGGGAGCAGGCGGAGGAGTTCACCCGCCAGGCTAAGGAGGCTTATACCATCGAGGAGCGCGAGCCTGAGATTACCAAAGGGACCAAGGAATCTGTCCGTGAGCAGCTGCTGGCGCTATCTGAGGCATCGGGTGTCGACGAGTTTATCGTGACAACGAATGTGCAGCCTTTTGATAAGCGGCTCCGTTCGTTCGAGCTGCTGAGCGAGGCACTGACGGAGGTTCCGGCTGAGGCTTAGAGTTTAAAAACAAAGGAAATGGCATGAGGAAGGGGCCTGCATATGACAAGCAAAGCTGCAGAGCTGAGTGCGGAAGCGCTTGGAGAACAATTAACCGGGATCCGCCGTCATCTGCACCGGCACCCGGAGCTGTCCAATGAAGAAGTTGAGACCACCAAATATATTACGTCTCAGCTTACGCAGGCTGGGATTAAGATTCTGGATTACGGGCTGGCAACCGGGGTAATCGCAGAGATCGGAAGCGGCAAGCCCGGTCCGGTTATCGCCCTGCGGGCCGATATCGATGCCCTGCCGGTTCAAGAAGAGACAGGTGCTGCGTATGCGTCTCTGTTCCCCGGCAAAATGCACGCGTGCGGGCATGATTTTCATACGGCGGCACTGCTTGGCGCCGCTTATCTGTTAAAGCAGCAGGAGGATCAGCTGCCTGGAACGGTGCGCCTGCTGTTCCAGCCTGCGGAGGAGAAAGCGCAGGGCGCGCAGCGGGTGATTGCCAGCGGAGCGCTGCAGCAGGTGCGCGCCGTAATCGGGCTGCATAACAAGCCCGACCTGCCGGTCGGCACGATCGGCATTACCGGCGGCCCGCTGATGGCAGCAGCGGACGGGTTCGCCGTTGAGGTAAAGGGCAGCGGCTCACACGCGGCTGTACCTGAAGCGGCCGTTGATCCGATTGTAGCAGCGGCACATATTGTGACTGCCCTGCAGTCCGTCGTCAGCCGTAATGTCAGCCCGCTGCACAGTGCGGTTGTCAGCGTAACGCAGCTCCACAGCGGCAGCTCCTGGAATGTGATCCCGGAGAAGGCCGTGCTGGAAGGCACGATCCGCAGTTTCGATGAAGCGGTACGGGTCAAGGTGCTGGAACGCTTCGGGCAGGTGGCCGCCGGAGTAGCTGTTGCCCTTGGCGCGACGGCCAAGGTCCGCTGGATTGAAGGACCGCCTCCGCTAATCAATGATGAGGCGCTGGCTGCGCTTGGGGTTGAAGCCGCTGAAGCGCTTGGTTATCAGGCTGTGAAGCCGGTGCCTTCTCCGGCGGGTGAGGATTTTGCCTTCTACCAGCGCGAGGTGCCCGGACTGTTCGTATTCGTCGGCACCAGCGGCAGCCGGGAATGGCATCATCCGGCGTTCAATCTGGATGAGCAGGCGCTGCCGGTGGCGGCAAGGTTCCTTGCAGATATGGCTGTGCGTTCCATAGCGTACTATGCTTCCGGCGGGGGTGCATGAAAATAACGGAACACAAGAATTACGATGTCATTGTCGTCGGCGCCGGATCGATGGGCATGAGCGCCGGCTATGAGCTGGCCCGGCGCGGAGTAAAGGTGCTGCTGGTAGATGCTTTTAATCCGCCGCACACGGAGGGCAGCCATCACGGGGATACCCGGCTGATCCGCCACGCTTACAGCGGAGACCCCGCCTATATCGGCCTGGCTCTGCGGGCGGATGCGCTGTGGCAGGAAGTGGAGCAGCTCAGCGGTTCAGAGCTGCTGGTCCGCTCGGGCGTGCTTAACCTTGCAGACCGCAAGGTGTATTCCTTCGGCGGACGAGTGGCGGAAGCACAGCAGCGCGGGGTACAGGCTGAGCTGCTCGAAGCCGCAGAAATCCGGCGGCGCTGGCCGGGGCTTACGCTGCCGGAATCCTTTGCGGCGATGTATGAGCCGGAGGCCGGCTATCTGTACAGCGAGCGGTGCATATCCGCCTACCGCAAGCTGGCTCTGGCGCATGGCGCGGAGCTGCTGACAGACACGCCGGTGCTGAATGTGACAGCCCGCGAAGGCAGCGTCACAGTTCACACTGACGGGGGGGATTATCACGGTGCTAGGGCTATTCTTAGCGCCGGAGCCTGGTTCAGCGGACTGGCGCCGTTTGTGCAGCTGCCGATCAAGGCAGTGCGCAAGGTAGTCGGCTGGTTTGAGAGCAGCGCTGATTATGCTGCCGGAAGTTTTCCCGGCTTCACCTTGGGAGCAGAGGAAGGCGGCTACTACGGCTTTCCAAGCATTGGCGGAGCAGGCCTCAAGATCGGCCGGCATGATACCGGGCAGGAATGGAGACCGGGCGAGCCGCTGAAGCCATTCGGCAGTGAGGACAGCGATGAAGGCGACCTCCGCCGCGTACTTGAGGCCTATATGCCCGGTGCGGCCGGAAGGCTGCTGAAAGGCTCCGTCTGCAAGTATGAGCACACGCCGGATGAGGATTTCATCATCGACCGCCATCCGCAGCATGCCAATGTGCTGGTTGCCGGCGGCTTTTCGGGGCACGGGTTTAAATTCTCAAGTGTAGTTGGAGAGATTCTTGCGGATCTGGCTACCAGGGGTACCACCGGCCACAATATCAGTCCATTTGCCTTATCACGCTTTGCTACCGCCTGACGATCAGCAGGCAGGACTTATCTTGGAGGGGATCACATGAGCAGCACACAACTCAAAGACTACTTGAACACACACCAGCAGCTGGTGCAGGCAACAGACGGATTAACGGAGGAGCAGCTGAAATGGAAAGCGGGTCCGGGAATCTGGAGTGTCACTGAGGTGCTCGCTCATCTGGCGGATCACAGCATTGTGGTGTCCTTTCGCATCCGTGACATCCTTGCAGGCACGACGGCACAGCTGCCGGCCTTTAATCAGGATGCCTGGGTCAGCGGCCAGTATGCGAATGACGGCAACGCGGCAGATAATCTGGAGCTGTTCCGCAGCCTTCTGCACTATAACAGTTTGCTGCTTAGCCGGCTGCCCGCCGAGGACTGGGAGCTGAGCGGAATTAATTTCAAGGGTGACACCGTCAGAATCAGTGACATCGTCCGCGGCTTCATTGCCCATGTGCAGAACCATCTGGCCCAGATTGAGCGGATTAAGCAGGGAGCGGCAGCGGCTGCATTGGTGCAGTGAGGGTGCTTCCGAAGTGAGTTTTGACGTAGAGATTTCAATGAAGATAATGCTATCAAAACTAAGCGTATGCTTCCGAAGTAAGTTTTGACGTAGAGATTTCAATGAAGATAATGCTATCAAAACTTTGAGGAGGAACGAACATGGCCAAACCAAAACAACTGAAGCTGGGCGCACTGCTGCACGGGGTGGGCGGCAGCACGTCGATGTGGCGTCACCCGGATGCCAAGCCGGACGCAAGTGTGAACTTTGAGCTATACAAAGAATGGGTAAAAAAAGCAGAGGAAGGCAAGCTGGATCTGATCTTCATCGCAGACGGCCTGTATATCAACGAAAAGTCCATTCCGCATTTCCTGAACCGGTTCGAGCCGCTGACGCTGCTCAGTGCACTGGCTGGTATCAGCACCAACATTGGTCTGGTCGGTACGCTGTCCACCTCCTACAGTGAGCCGTTTACGGTGGCGCGCCAGTTCGGTTCGCTGGATGTGATCAGCGGCGGCCGGGCCGGCTGGAATGTGGTGACTTCTCCGCTGGAGGGCTCTGCTTCCAACTACAGCAAGAAGGAGCATCCGGACCACGGCAAACGCTACCGCATCGCCGAGGAGTATCTGCAGGTGACCCGCGGATTGTGGGATTCCTGGGAGGATGATGCTTTTGTCCGTGACAAGGAAGCCGGTATCTTCTTCGATCCGCAAAAACTGCATACGCTGGACCATCAGGGAGAGTTCTTCTCCGTGAAGGGACCGCTGAACATTGCCCGCTCAAAACAAGGCCAGCCGGTAGTGTTCCAGGCAGGCTCATCCGAGGTCGGTAAAAACTATGCGTCCAAGGAAGCGGACGCGATCTTCACCGGACATGAGACGCTGGAAGATGCGCAGGCGTTCTATAGCGATGTTAAAGCGCGGATCGCTTCGTTCGGACGCAACCCGGATGAAGTGCTGATCTTCCCGGGCATTGCGCCGATTATCGGCGATACTCTGGAGGATGCGGAGCGCAAATACCAGGAGGTTGCCGGACTGGTAACCATTGAGAATGCGCTGAATTATCTGGGCCGGTTCTTTGAGCATCATGACTTCTCGCAATATCCGCTGGATGAGCCGTTCCCGGATGTCGGCGACCTGGGACGGAACAGCTTCCAGAGCGGCACGGACAAGATCAAGAAGGATGCCAAGGAACGCGGCCTGACGCTGCGTCAGGTAGCTCTGCAGTCGGCAACCCCGCGCAGCAGCTTCATCGGTACACCTGAGCAGGTGGCCGATCAGGTACAGCACTGGTTTGAATCCGGCGGCGCTGACGGGTTCATGATCGCGGCGGCTGTTCCGAACGGGCTGGAGGAATTCGTGGACCGGGTCGTGCCGATTCTGCAGGAACGCGGACTGTTCCGCACAGAATACGAGAGCGATACCCTGCGCGGCAATCTGGGGATTCCGGTGCCGGAGAACCGCTACGCCAAGGCTTCGCAGCCGGCGGGACAAATCTGAGCCGGGAAGAACGAGCTGCGGTGAACAGGAGTGCCGGTAATCGGGAAATCGGGGATGCTGCTGCAATTCCTGACGCATCTGATAGGTCCGGCATGATGAGCTATGCCGGACAGTTAAAGCAGGAGGTCACGGCGATCCGCCGTGACCTTCATGCTCATCCGGAGCTGCTGTACGATGTTACCCGCACCTCCGGAATTGTCGCCGGACTTCTGGAGGAATGGGGGCTTACCGTCCAGCGGAATGCCGGCAGGCATTTCGGGATGGGCGTCGTTGGTACGCTGCATGGGCAGGCGGGCAGCGGGCCGGTCATTCTGCTGAGGGCTGATATGGATGCCCTGCCTATACAAGAGCAGAATGAGCTGCCCTATAAATCGGAGAATGCGGGCATCATGCATGCCTGCGGCCATGATGCCCATACCGCCATGCTGCTGGGTGCGGCCCGAACGCTGGCTGCCTTCCGTGATCAGCTGGCGGGAACAGTGGTATTCGTCTTTCAGCCTGCCGAGGAAGGCGCGGTTAAAAGTCCGCTGGACGGCAGGCTGCTCTCAGGCGGACGCGATATGATCGAGGCCGGTATTCTGGAGGGGGTAGATTACGCTTATGCGCTGCATGTGATGCCGGAGCTGCCGGCGGGAACGCTGGGCATACATCCGCATTATGCGATGGCGGCTTCCAGCCATTTCAAAGTGGAGTTCCGGGGCACAGCCGGACATCACAGTGTCCCGCATAAGGCGGCGGATGCGATTCAGATGGCGGCGCAGTTCATAGCCGGTGTTAACGGACTGATGGCCAATCAGATTGATCCGCAGGAAGCTGCGGTGCTGGCCTTCGGTACAGTCAGAGCCGGCACGGCGGTCAATGTGATCGCTGAACACAGTGAGCTGAGCGGAACATTCCGGGCCTTCTCGAAGACAGCGGTGGCTGCAATCACCGAAGGGCTGCGCCGCCATGCTTCAGCGGCAGCCGCAGCTCACGGCGGTGATTACCGCCTGGAGCTGCGCGAGGGGATCGCCGTCATTAACGACGCTGCGGCAGTGCAGCGGATGCTTCGGGCAGCGCGTGGAGTGCTGGGGGAAGAGCAGGCCGTACTGCTAAATCAGCCTAGCCTCGCCGGTGAGGATTTCGGCTGGTATCTGGACCGGGTACCGGGTGCATTTGCCTTTATCGGCTGCGGCAATCAGGCTAAGGGCATTACGCATGCGATCCATCAGCCCCAGTTCAACATTGACGAAGACATGCTGGTGCATGGTGTGCGAATATGGGTGCGGCTTGTGATGGAGTACCGTTGAATAGAATGTGTAATGGAAAGGAGATTCCGGGAGCCGGGTCTCCTTTTTGTTGGATATACGTTTAGAAAGGTTCAACAGGTGGACGAGTCGGGGAACAATCTTGCCTGCAACACAAAGCAGCGATCTCCCGGATAACCGGAGGATCGCTGCCAATTGCTTATGTTACTTAAGATAACAAGGCTTATTTCCCGCTGTCCGTTTGCTTGCTGCGCAGCCGGGCCAGCTCAGCTTCGACTGCGCCCTGCAGCGCAGGGTCGATGGCAGGGGCGGAAGTCTGTGCGGCGTGGCCCGCTTGGGCTTCCCACTCATTAATCTTGTCTTCCATCCGTTCGAAGCCGCGGGAGGCGGTGCCGGCGTTAATGACGTGACCGTATACAGGCGCTCCACCGTAGGAATCTGCGCTGTTTTGCGCGGCGCGTTTGTTTGCCTCAGCTGCCTTGCGGGCGCGTTCGGCAAGCTCTGCCCGTTTGGCCTTCAGCCGGGCGTGCTCTGCCTTTGCATTCTGCAGATTGACCTCAAGAGCGGCCAGGGCCTGCAGGGTTTCCTCCAGAATAACCTCCGTCTCCTGTACACTTTCCAGATAACGCAGCTTAGCTTCTACAGCGACTCTGGCTGCCGGTTCATTGCCTTCGCTCATTGCCTGGATAGCGGAAGCTTCGCTGCTGTCTGCCTGCACCAGGTATTCAGCCTTGCGGCGTTCCAGCACACTTGCGGTTACTTTCAGCTCGCGTTGTTTGCTTTCGGCGCTGCTGATCTTGTCATCGAGGTCCCGCAGATATTGGCCGGTCAGCAGGACCGGATCTTCCAGTTTGTTCAATCCTTCGTGAATTGCCGCCTTAGTCAGGGTTGTGATACGTTCAAATATGCTGCTCATGTTCATTTCTCCTTTAAATTGTAGTTTTGGATGTTGCCTTTAAGCCGGGCCTTTATAGGATTGCCGATTAATAGATTAATAGTGGTCAAAGCTGTCTGTGAAGCTGGTATAGGTCTCTTTAGGAATGATGATGCTGGCGATAATGTAGATGAAAATAACCGTACCGAAGCTGAAGAATGCGGCGGCTGCGACGAGCAGTCTGACGAGCGTGGTGTCCAGATTAAGGTGGCGGGCCAGCCCTCCGCATAAGCCTGTAAACATTTTGTCAGTTGTGGAGCGGTACAATTTTCTCATTAATAATCTTCCTCTCTTATTATGGATACACCCGAAGGGTTCTTCTCAATATCCGTTTTCCATGTGTTAATTGTACGGCTATCTGCAGCTGCGCAAAACAGCCCCGGGACTGTTTTTATATCCAGACCTAAGTCGGGGAAGGGGTCCGCAAAAAGGCGGGGCTAATGCTGGACAAGCCTGTTGCAGCAGCTTTTTTTTCAAATTAAAGCATATAGAAGCTTGCAGGGATGCTGCATTTTACATAAGAAGTCATCCGGTTGTATCGACGCTTAACATTCCTTCACTATACTGTAAGTAGCTTTACCTCCCCATCTTCAAGAGATGAACGAACCAGATTATGATGAACAAGGAGGACTGACGGATGGGAATTCATAAGTATTTTCGCTCACTGAATGAGCTGGAACGGATTATCCGCTGCCCGGGGAAGTTTAAATTCGAGGAGCACAGCGTAGCGGCCCATTCCTGGAAGGTTGTACAGTATGCCAAAACGCTGGCCGATATCGAAGAAAAGAATGGTGCGGTGATCGACTGGAAGAAGCTGTACGAGATTACGAGCAGCCACGATTACGGTGAGATTTTTATCGGGGACATCAAAACACCGGTGAAGCATTCCTCGCTGCAGCTGCGGTCGCTGATCCAGCAGGTTGAGGAAGGGATGATCCACAACTTTATTGAGGAGCACATCCCGGAGGAGTTCAAAAGCATCTTCGTCCAGCAGCTGCGGGAAGGCAAGGATGAGTCGCTGGAAGGGCTGATTCTCGAGGTTGCGGATAAAATGGACCAGGTGTATGAGGCGTTTGCAGAGATGCAGCGGGGCAATACGGAGAAGGAATTTGTGGTTATGTACCGCAATGCACTGATCAAGATCAAGAACATTGACCTAAAATGCGTGGAGTATTTCCTGACAGAGATTCTGCCGGATATGGTGAATGAGGAGACGCTGTCTCCGGTGGATATCAGACGAATTACAGAAGAGGCACTGGCTCTGTAGGTGATGAGCGGTACTCTTTTTTTAAAATATAAGAATTTATATGTTTTACGCTATCAATAATCCTTATATTTCTCGCAGAAACGGTTACCGCCTTCTCTGAAGGACGGCATGGCCGTTTCTACTTGTTTGCCAGACTTTCTCTTGTTATAAGAATATAGTGCCGCGGAGGCGTTAAAGGATATATGCATTAAAATGGTTAAAAGTATCGACTCTGTCGCCTGTGCCACAAGTCCGAAGAACAGTCCGCCGCTCAGCGCAAACGCCATGAACCGGATGCTTTCGGCATTGAGCTTATAGTATTGCAGGTGTGATACAGCGAACAGAACGGCCGTAATTATCACCGCCAGGCTGAGCTGCGGAATCAGGCCATAACCCAGCTCCAGCCAAGGCAAGGCGCCAAAGCTTTCATGACGGGCAAGTACAGGCAGCGCCAGCCCCCGGAAGGCAATCTCCTCAAATATAGGATAAGTGATAACGAAATTTATGGTATTGAAGCGGCCTTGGGGCGAATAGCCCGAGCGTCTTGCTATAAGTCCATTGGTGAGCTGGATGATCAGACACAGCGGCAGAACGGCAAGAAAATTATGCGGCAGGCTGTAGACATAATTGTCCTTAATGAACAGACTGGCGGTAATAAGCAGAGCCCCCCAATAATAAACGGCGAATCGTATGTGGCGCTTGCTGCATAGTCCAATGAGCCGTTCAATGATTTTGAATGAGAATGCTATAAATACAGCGGTGATCAGTGCAGTCAACATCAGCAGGCTCACTCCCCTTTTACAGATTATTCCTCTGATTACTATAAATTATCTGCCCAGAGCAGTCTAGTAATATGATAGATATAACAAAAAAATGCTTATAAGTTATAATATAGAAGTGGCAGTTAAATTAATAAAAATAATTAGGATGCAAGCTGCAGCGCGGCGGGGTTGTCTGGCCTATTATGGGGTAATGGTGAATAAACATAGCAAAGAAGCGGCGCTTCCTGACGAATTTTAAGGACAAACGACATTATTAGAAAATGAGGGATGCTAAGTGAGCTTTTTTGATAAATTCAAGGCAGGGGTAAGCGAGGCGGGCAACAAAGCCAAGACTGTCGTAGAGGTAAACCGCCTCAAACTGCAGAACAGCGGCAAGCAAAGTGAAATCGACAAGCAGTATCAGGCCATGGGCAAACAGCTGTTTGAAGCCACCCTTCAGGGCTTGCCGTTGCAGGCGGATGCTTATGCAGTAAATATGACGCGTATTCTAGCGCTAAAAGCCGAAATTGAAGCAAACCTGGAGCAGATTACCGCAATGGGTGATGTGAAAATATGCAAAGGCTGCAGCAGCAGTGTGCCGGCGGATGCCCGTTTCTGTCCGAACTGCGGGCATACGTTCGAGGCTCCACGGGAGCCGTAACACTGTAATATACAGCATCGGATTAAGAAATATGTACAGCTCAAGCCTCTGGCTTGGGCTGTTTCTTTTGGGGCAACCGGATCTAGGCTTGAAGGTGATCAATTAGGCATCCGTGTTAAACGGTTCTATATTAAATTGTTTACTGTGGGTGAAATTTGCAATTCAGAGCAGAGTTGCCAATAACGACAGCAGAGGATGAAGCGAGTGAACACAACAGCCGCCTTTTCAGCATCAATTGAAGCCTATTTGCACTACACCCGGATGCCGTGGGGAAGATTGTTCTACCTGACCGCGTGGGACCAGATCGACCCGTTCCTGGCCGGTGAAGCCCAGTCTATCCTGGACACCGGCAGCGGCTTTGGCATTTCAAGCAATGAGTATAGCAGACAAGGACATACAGTGACTGGTGTAGAGCCTACGCCGGAGATGGTTGCCATCGCAGCTAAGAACGGGCCGGGTGTCCGCTACATTAATGATTTCTTTGAGCAGGCGGTCGGCGGGCTGGGGACGTTCGGCTGGAGCTTCTGCCACAACATTCTAGAATATACGGAAGATCCGCAGCGGTTCCTCGCGTTGATTGCCGGTTGCCAGCAGACTGGCGGGTATCTGTCGCTGATTGCCCATAATCCGGCAGCCAAGGTGATGAAGAAAGCTATTCTGAACAAGGACCCGGACAGCGCACTGGCCGCCATCGGCAACAGTCAGGAGTATAGCGGAATCATTAAAGCGGACATTACGGTTTATTCTTATGAGCAGCTGGCGGAGTGGCTGAGCAGCGCAGGCTATGAGCTTGAAGGGCATTTTGGCATACATAACCTATACGGATATATTACCGACAATGACGTGAAGCAGGATGAGGACTGGCATAACCGGATGGTGCAGCTGGAGCTGGCGGTCGGCAGGCAGAGACCGTACAGGGACATTGCTGTTTTTACACATATAATTGCCAGGAAGATCTAGGAGGGACAGGCCTGAAAAGAGGAAATATCATTATGTTAAATGGCGTCTCAAGCTCCGGTAAAACAACGCTCGCAAAGGAAATCGTAAAACATCTGCCGGATTATTTTCATTTCAGTGTGGATGATTTCGATCTAGTGATTGAGCAGATGGAGGACCGGCAGAATAACCGGCTGATACCGGTGGTCACTGAGTATTTCTATCACCGGACGGTTGCGGTGTTTGCGGATAAAGGGATTAATCTCGTGCTGGATCATGTGATTCATGATGAAATCACCAGAGCAGATTTTGCGGAAAGCCTGGCTGGGTATCCGTTGCTGCGGGTCGGTGTCCATTGTCCGCCGGAAGAGCTTGCGCGCAGAGAACGGGAACGGGGAGACCGGCGGATCGGACAGGCACTGGAACAGCTGGCGTTCGTCCATAAGGAAGAAGTGTATGATGTTGAGGTGCCGGTTTCACCCGGAATGGAGCTTTGGCAATGGGTAAAGCGTAAGTAAAAAAAGGATCGAACACGAAAAAGATACCTGCGGGCCGGGTCCTGCCCCGAGGTATCTTTTTGTGCTGTATATGAATGCTCAGGAAAAAAGGCTATTTCCGCCCTAATTTCCGGGCCAGAAAAAGAATCAGCAGCAGTGACACGGCAATGATCACGATGTTGAACCCGGTCTGGCCCTGGAACCAGCTGGTCTGCGAGGTATCCGCTGCGGGTGCCTGCCGCAGCTCCGCCGCCCCGAGTCCGGCCAGCATTTTGCCTTCACCGGCAATGTAATCCTTGAAGTTCACAATATCGTACTGCGGTGCAGCAGCCTCCGCATTGCCGTAGAGCAGGCGCAGCGGCTGCCCGCCTTCAGCGGCAAAAACAAGCCGGTCCAGCAGATATTCAAGCTTAAGCCCCTCAACCGGCAGCGGTGCGTCATCCTGGTTATAAATGACGAGCCGCAGCGGGGAGGCAGACACCGCTATCGCCGGAATAATGGCGGTGGAGGCGATTTCGGTATCCTTAAAATCCAGCCGGTATAACTCTCCGCTGCCTGTTACGGGAAGCAGCCTGCCTTCACCATCAAAAAGCTCGAACTGGCGGGTAAAGCTGCCGCTGCCGCCGATCTCCAGCTGCAGGCCTGAAATGTTCAGCCGGTCCGGATTCTGGACGATGATCTCCGTCTGGCGGTCCTTTTGCCGGATTTCATAAGCTGCATCCTGCTGCTGCTTGAAATGATCCGTATGCGTCACCCGGGTGCTTCGCAGCAGGGTAAGGGAAGGAAAGGTCAGATTCGCCGCGTTATTCTCGGCAATCAGCCGGTAATAGCCGTATTTATAGCTTGCGCCCAGTTCAATGCTGCTCTGCACCCGTCCGTTCACACTATACAGATCCCCGTCCGCTAAGGGCTCCCAGGCCACACCGTCATAGCTGCCGAGCAGCTGTGTATGGAGCAGGAAGTTAACGTCCGGCAGCCCGAACTCCAATCGGTTGCCCTGAACGTCAACATTCTCAGCCAGGGGTGTTACCTTGTAATCGAACAGGGTGTTTGCATCCTTTTTGGCGCTGTGTATCAGCGTAGCGGAGTAGGTTGTAAGCTGTTCCTCCGAGAATTCTTCACTGCTCTCCTTATAAAAAGGAATAAAGGTACCGGTATTGTCCACAATCCGCAGGTCGCGCAGATCACCGGCTGCGCCTGCATAGACCTCTGGATCAAGATACAGCTCCCCGTAGGGCGTCTGTCCCGGAAGCGCAATTACCTTGGAGTACTTCCATTCGGGATGTGTATCAGCCCCGCCGGTAACTCCGCCAGCCGAGGCTGACAGATGCTGGCCGGAGAATAGTGCAAACGGGCTTAGCACGGTCAGCAGCAGGATCGCGGCGCTACTCTTGACCCGCATCCTGTTCCGCCTGCCCCGGTTGTGTCTCTGCATAAGCTTCCTCCATTCTGGCTGATACCCGCTGATAGAGATAAGAGATGCCCAGCAGGCAGAGGCCGAAGCTGAAATAGGCAATGATCTTGCTGCCGGTACCGAGCAGCTGAAGATCGTAGAGCAGCAGCTTGCCGGTAGCCAGCAGCGTCAGGCCAAGCCCGAAGCGCCGGATATACACATACCGGCGGCGGAAGCCGAACATGATGAACAGCACTGCCAGCAGCAGATAAGTGATGCTGTACACCAGCCCGCCGTCCGTCTGCCACAGCTGTACGCCGAGGAAAGCAGTGACGATAGCCAGCAGGTAGATGCCCATGATGACCGGATACAGCTCGGCGTTGTTGTATTCCCGTCTGAGCAGCACCTTCAGGAGCCTTCCTCCATTCAGCCAGACGAACACATTGAACAGCAGCAGCAGCCCGAAGGCAATATAATCCGCGGCTGTGTTATCACTGAAATCTGCCCGCAGGGTATGCTGGCCGAAGGTGAGTCCGATTCCGGTAATATAACCGACGGCATACAGGAAATAAACCATATAACCTACAACGTTATCGTACAGCACTTTGATCCGCGGCAGCACATAAGCGAGAACGAGCGTCAGCAAGGCTGCCAGCAGCGGCCTGTAGAACGAAGACCGGGTAAAATCCTCCGGCACATACAGGTTATACAGATGCAATGCTTCATATAGCATGTATGCGTAGAAGTTCGCCAGGGCTGTGTATTTGAACCAGATCCCGATCTGAATATCCAGGGGAGAGCTGGCCGCTGCAACTTCACGGTCGGTATGCCGGATGGCATAGAGAAGGGCGACGATTAGCAGCCCTGCCGTGATAAAGGTATATTTTAGCGCAAAATACGAATTGTCATAGAGAATCAGCGGAGCGACGGATGAAGACTGTACTACCACATCGACGAAGAAGAAAATGCCCAGCGAGAGCAAGAGAATACCCCAGCCGGTCCGCTCTACAGCCTTAACGCGCTGTAAATGGCCGTATACTGTCAGCACAACCGCTTCGATCAGCCAGCCGATCGACCACCAGACGGCACCGAACTGGAACGGAATCATCAGGACGGCAAAGGTGAGCGCGGTAGAGTAGAAGAGCACCATACTTTCTTTTTCCTGGGCCATCCGTTTCTCCAGCAGTTGTCCGAGACCCAGATACATCAGGCAGAACACCAGGGCAAGCGCCCCTTTGTAAGCGCCGAGACCCGCACCAACGAACAGCACGTACAGAACAAGACAGCTGGTCAGCGTGTTACAGGCAAGCAGCGCGAAGTCCCACCAGGACAGCTTGGTCCGGAACTTGAACGGATACCACAGCGTCATGCCCAGATACATGGCGAAGGTCAGGACGGAATAGAACATGCTGATGCCGTGACTGTCTGACATGACAATCAGCAGCAGCATCGAAGGCGTGTTGAACAAAAAGCTGATGTAATTGACTACAATCCACCGCTTGCGCAGCGAGATCATCAGGATCAGCAGATTCAGCAGGAACAGATAACCCATGGCCACGTAAACGGCAGAGCCTTCCAGTCCAAACGCGCCTATATAGGAAAAGAGCGGAAGATAGCCCCCGACCAGCCCCAGTGAGCAGATCGTCCTTGACTCATAACGGAGCGACAGCAGCACCGCCGTAAGCGTAATGAGCACAGACAAGCCCAGCCCGGTGTAAATGCCGATAATCTCCAGCAGAAAATAACTGTAAAACACAGAGCCGTACAGCACGGAAACCCCGCCGCCGAGCAAGCCCAGCGCAAAGGTGCCCCGGCCTCTGCGGAACAGCCATTCCCCGCCGCCCAGCATTAAGGCGCCGAACAGGAAAAAAGCGCTGCCCTTCATATACCCGCTGAACCAGTTAGAGTAGGTGTACTTGAAGCCTGCACCGACTGCCAGAATCAGCAGCAGGATACCCAGCCAGTTGATCCAGTTCAGCCCGATCTTCATCTCGATCCGGTTCTGGCGGCGCCGCCGCTGAATCGTCTCCTCACTGATCCCTTCGGCTGCAAAATCATCCAGCCGGCTGTCCATCTCTGCCGCCAGCGGCTGCTCGGCTGCCCGCAGGGCTTCCCGCTGGCGGTGAATGCCTTCGCTCAGCCTGACGGTCAGCTCATCCAGCATTCTGCGCATATCCTCGCGGTCTCTGCTGAGCAGCCGCTCTGCCGTGCGGTACATTTCGGTGATCCGCTGCCTGGTCCGCACCTCAAACGCGGTCAGCCGGTTATGCTGGCCGGCGCCCTGCGCTGCAAAATATGTATGCAGCTTCTGCCGGGACAGCTTGAGAATGCCCAGCTTCTCGTCCAGAATCTGTTCGGTCAGCGCCGTGCGCAGCTCGGCGTTCTCCTGCTTCAGCCTGGCCTGCTGTGCCTCAGCCTCGGCCAAGGCCTGTTCTACTGCCGCAGCTTTTCTTTTGAGCAGCTCATTTTCATTAACCAGATCGCTGCCCTCATACGCTTTGACCAGATTACGGTACTCAGCAGACAGTGTATCCTGCTGTTCCTTTATGGACCTCAGACGCTCTTTAAAGTGCTCCATAAGCTCCCCCATTGGCTTTGTAATGAATATCCGGAATGATGTGGTGATTATTAATGTTTCCATTTTACTATAGGTGATACGGCAATATCTTCCTTTTTTTATACATAGCAGCGGATCGCTTACCGTTCATTACCCTTTTTCTGCATAGTTGACATGAAACGCGTCCCAGCCGTTACACTGAAATTAGTCATCATGAAGAGACTTCATTTTAAGGGGGAATAGAGATGCTGAAGCTGGTTGTTACAGATATGGACGGGACTTTTTTGAATGATAACGGAACCTTTGATACGGCCCTGTTCGATGAGGTGTACGGGGAGATGCAGAGGAACCATATTGCTTTTGCAGCCTGCACAGGCAAGCAGTGTGAACGGGTGGAGGAGCTGTTCCGCGGGCGCGGGCAAGGCATATGGATTCTGGGTGACAGCGCTGCACGCATCAAGCAGGACGGGGTGCTGGTCAAGGAATTTACGCTGGACCGAGCGCTGGCATCACAGGCGGTTGCACTGACCGGGTCCTTTGCTGATGATCTGATTCTGATTGCCTGCACGAGTGAAGGCGCTTTTGTCAGCAGCGGAATTTCGGAGGAGGCTTTCAATCTGGTGCGGCACTCTTATGCGAATGTGCGCAGAACGGATTCTTTTGACACGGTGACTGGAGAATTTATTAAGCTTACTGTCTTTGATGCTGCCGGCCGGAGCGCGCTGATCAGACAGCACATCGAAGAAAGCCTGCTTGGACAGATCTATATTATTGATTCTGAGCCAAGATGGGTGGACATTACAGCCCGGGGTACCCATAAGGGGGAGACGGTCAGAAGGCTGCAGGAGATGCTGGGCATTACGAAGGAAGAGACCATGTCCTTTGGTGACGGGGAAAATGATATTGAGCTGATGGCCGCGGCCAAATACAGCTTCGCGATGAGCAATGCCTGCGAGAATACGAAGCAAGCCGCCGGCTTCATTACGAAATCGAACGAGGAGAACGGCGTGCTGCTGACCATCCGCACAATGATGGAGCTGCAGAACGGAATGCCGGTGTAGCCGGCTTACTAATAAAGTAACTAAAAACCGCAAGCCTCCGGATGATGGAGAGCCTGCGGTTTATTTTTGTACAGATGAATGGTGCTGTTACTTCAGGCTCTGCCCGTCAGTAGCAATAACATCCTTGTACCAGTGGAAGGATTTCTTGCGGTAACGCTCCAGCGTACCTGTGTTGTCGTCGTGGCGGTCTACATAAATGAAGCCGTAACGCTTGCTGAGCTCTGCCGTCGATGCGCTGACCAGGTCGATACAGCCCCATGCAGTGTAACCCATAATCTCAACGCCGTCCTCCAGCGCTTCGCCTACCTGAACCAGGTGATCGTTCAAATACTTGATCCGGTAGTCGTCATTAACCGTCGGCACGCCGTCTTCGCCTGTAACCAGCACATCCTTCGCGCCAAGACCGTTCTCTACGATAAAGAGCGGCTTCTGGTAGCGGTCGTAGAACATATTCAGCACGTAGCGCAGACCCTGCGGGTCAATCTGCCAGCCCCATTCGCTTGCTTCCAGGTACGGGTTGGCTGCACCGCTGAACAGGTTGCCTTCCGTCTGCTTGCGGCTGTTGTCGTCGCCGGTTTCGCAGATACTTACATAATAGCTGAAGGAGATAAAGTCCACCGTATGCTTCAGGATGTCCGCATCTCCCGGCTCCATATGAATCTCGATGCCATTTTCACGGAAATAGCGTTTCATATAGCCCGGGTATACGCCGCGCGCATGCACATCGCCGAAGAAGTAGTTCATATGCTCGGACTTCATTGCCGCAATTACATCGTTCGGGTTCGGAGTCAGCGGGTAAGTCGGCATACTGAGAATCATGCAGCCGATTTGGGCTTCAGGGTCGATCTCATGTCCGACTTTGACAGCCGTTGCACTGGCCACCAGCTCATGATGGATAGCCTGATACAGATCCTGCTTGCTCAGCTGGTCCTTAGGAGTATAAATCCCGCCGCTCATGAACGGCTCATGCAGGATGGAGTTGATCTCGTTAAAAGTCAGCCAGTACTTTACTTTGCCCTTGTAGCGGGTGAACAGTGTTCTGGCATAACGCTCGTAGAAGCCGACCAGATCACGGTTAACCCAGCCGTTATACTGCTTGGACAGGTGCAGCGGTGTCTCGTAGTGGGAGATGGTCACCAGCGGCTCAATGCCGTATTTGCGGCATTCGTCGAACAGGTCGTCGTAGAATTGCAGGCCTTTTTCGTTAGGCTCCAGCTCGTCCCCGTTCGGGAAAATCCGCGTCCAGGCAATGGAGGTACGGAACACCTTAAAGCCCATTTCGGCAAACAGCTTGATATCTTCCTTGTAACGGTGGTAGAAGTCGATGCCGACCAGCTTCATATTATCTTCGGTAGGGGCTTCGGTAATCGGGCCTTTGATGCCTTGCGGAGCCACGTCCTGGGTGGACAGGCCTTTGCCGTCCTCATTATATGCGCCTTCCAGCTGGTTGGCTGCTACTGCGCCGCCCCACAGGAAGTTTTCAGGAAATTTTACAGTCATTTAAATCCCGCCTTTTATAGTTGTAGTGAGAGTTATGGTAAGCTATTAATATGTCCTATAACTGCATGCTAAATGTTGAAACGCGTTACATGTCAAGAACTTTTTTGTGAATATAAGGAGAGACCTATGTCGAATCTTGAGCAAATCGCCAAGCTGTCGGGATTTTCCAAAGCCACGGTATCGAGAGTATTGAATCAGTCCCGCCATGTAAGCCAGCCGACCCGTGACAAAATTCTGGCGATCATGGAGGAGCTGGACTATGTGCCCAACGGCAACGCCATCTCTCTGTCCAAGGGTCAGACGCTGCAGATCGGGCTGGTGACGGAGGGCATTAATGAGGTGATGCTGCCGTTCCTGAACAGCTTTGTAGAGACGGCCAGCCAGTACGGCTATCAGACTATTATCTATACCTCAAGCGGTGATCCGAAAAAAGAGCTGCAGGCGTTCGAGGATATGCGCAGAAAAAGAGTAGATGCCCTCGTCATCAGCACCTGTGTCAATGATCTTGCGCTGCTGGGCAGCTACAGTAAATACGGGCCGATTGTCTCCTGGCAGCGGATGGAGAATCCGCAGATTGCGTCGGTGGCGATGAACCAGTATGACGGGTACACGCTGGGGCTTGAACATGTGATCGGGCGGGGGCATACGCGCATCGCCAATGCCTACGGCAGACCGAGCAGCATCAATACATCTGGCCGGATGAAGGCTTATGAGGATGCGGCCCGTAGGCATAGGCTAGCAGAGCTGCCGCAGTGGTCCCGCACGGGCATTCATTCCATCCGGCAGGGCGAGGAACTGGTCAAGGAGATGCTGGCGGTGAAAGATCCGCTGCAGCGGCCGGATGCTGTACTCTGCGCCAACGATCTGGTAGCCGCAGGCATCGTAAGTGAGGCGCGCCGGCAGCAGCTGCGGGTGCCGGAGAATCTGGCCGTCGTCGGCTTCGACAATACAGAGCTTGCCCATACGCTGGGGATCACATCCATTTACAATCCGATCGCTGATCAGGCGAAAAATGCCTTCCATCTGCTGCTTGGAAAGCTCGGCGGTGCGGGCGAGCCGCAGCAGAAGCTGCAGTATTTCCTGGTGGAGCGGGCGACTACGTAGGGTGATAAGAGAAGGAGCTGTCCGGCTGGTCATTGGGATGACTGGCTGGAGTTGGAATGGGAGTCTTTGGTCATACGGCGGATTAAGGTTATGGAGCAAGTTGTACTTTGTTTGCTATCAACCTAATATGCTGTAAATCAGCAAGCCAAAACCGGCTGCACCCTCCTTAAACAGGAAGATGCAGCCGGTTTTTTTATTGACAATATCTGTTTATACAATGCAGGTCATGGCCAGAATCCGCGGAGGAAGCTCCGGTTAGACCAGCCCTTTATCCATCGCTTTGCCGATCAGCGTGGCGAACAGACTGTTGGACCAGGCGAACCATTCGCGTGAGAAGTCGGCAGGATCATCAGGGTGGAAGCCTTCGTGCATGTACCCGGTATCTGCATCGGTCCGGATAAGCATATCAATCAGCTCTTTGATCTCCTCATCGTTGTCTGCCGTCAGCGCCTGCATGGACAGCGCCATATGCCATACATAACCGCCCGGCGTATGCGGACTGCCGATCCCTTTGGCGTGCTTGCCTTCGAAATAGAAAGGGTTATCGAAGCTGAGCGCAAACCGGCGGGTGTTCTGATAAATTTCATCTTCAACGCCCACATATCCAATATAAGGGATCGACATTAGTCCTGGTGTACCGGCATCATCCATCAAGGAGTAATTTCCGAAGCCATCCGTTTCATAGGCATAGATTCTACCGTATTTCGGATGGTTTACAATGCCGTAGGTACGGATGCCGAAATCGATTTCCTTGCGCAGCTTCGCTGCCCGGGCGGCCAGTCTTTCGTCCTTATACACCCCGGTTGCGATCTCGCGGATATAGCCCAGAATCACCACAGCGAACATGTTAGACGGGATATTGTAGCCGAATTCGCAGCTGTCATCGCTCGGACGGAAGCCGGACCAGCTCATGCCGGTGTAGTTGACGGGCATGCCGCGCCCGTTGTTGTACAGCGTCTCTGTATCCTGAAGCGTCTGGCGGATGAAATGGTACGGAGATTTTTCCCCGTGATGCTGCTCTGTTTCTATAACATTTACAATAGAGGTCAGCGCCTGATAGCATGCAGTATCAAAAATATCGCTCTGCTCCGCTTCCTTCCAGTACATATAAGCCAGCTGAACGACAAAGCAGAGGGAATCCAGCTCGTATTTGCGCTCCCACATCCACGGATTCAGGTTGCAGTCATCAGTATCCCGGTAATGCTTGTCGCTTGCCGTTTCGTTGAAGGCATTGGTGTAAGGATCAATGTTGACATAGAACATCTGCCGGGCGATCAGGCCGCGGAGGATCCGCTGAAGCCCGGGGTCATTTTTGGCAAAAGGAATATAGTGGCGTACCTGCTCCGTGGAATCGCGCAGCCACATGGCCGGAATATCTCCTGTGAATACGAAGGTGGTTCCGTCATCAAGCAGCTTGGTTGTAGTCTCCAGCGTATTCGGAAAACAGTTGCGGAACAGCTGTTGCAGTTTGGGATGATGGGCGAGGTGCTCATCGGCCTCATTCAGATACTGGGTAATGGAAGCTGGCAGGTTCATAGTCTAACTCCTCCTGGCATAATGGATTGATATTAGGGTTGTAACGATTGCAGCGCATAGGTGACAATCTGGGCTTTGCTGACGGTATGGTGAAGAGCTCCTTCGTCTGAAGCCTGCTCGTGTTTCCGGCGCTCCAGAATATCACTGGCATATACAGTCTGGACGGGGAAGTTAGCCTTAAGCGTCAGATCCTGCTCCTTGTGCGCCAGATTGTACCACCGCAGGATAACGTCTTCGTGGTCTTTGGACATTTTGAAGGCAGAGAGTGCAAGTGTGCGGCCCTGCCACTCCAATGGCTGGTAGCGGACAGGCAGCGTACCCTTTTGTATGCCGGCCTGGGCTGCGAACCAAGGCGTCTGGTATTGATAGGCCCAGGCCGGGGCTTCAGGCTGGCCGGCGTCTCCGGCATAAGGACGAACTGCAAATTCTACAGTATGTTCTCCGAGGCACTGGGCCTCAGGTGTCGGGAACACTCCCCAGTCTCCCATCTCAGACACGCTGCGCAGCAGGGTTACCGCAATGGTATTGCTGCCGTCGCGCAGAACCTCGTATTCATTCAGCCCTTTGTTGGCGATCATAAGGCCGCTGCTGCCGTCCGACACACTGACAAAAGCCTGCTGATGCTGCGCATTGCTCGGGTTGATCCAGTCAGGAGCCGGCTCGATATCACGCTCCGCCGCTTCAAAGATGGAATCGGCCAGAAGGGTGGAGGCGGCCAGTCCGGTAGGAAAGAGCACGCGCAGCCGGTGGTCCATGGCCTGATTGTTAAACGCAGCAGAGATCTGAACGCCGGTTCCGGCAGCCTCCAGGCTGATCCGGGTTACAATCCGCAGCGGCATTTGTTCAGCGGAACGTCCTGCCTTGCGCTTGCGGAAAGGAACCATCCGGCGTTTCTCATCCCCGAGCGAAGCGTCGGCTGAAGCCGGTATTTGCCATTCGTGAACAATTTCATAGGTAATGCGGTAAGGCTCATGCTCGGCAAGCGAGATGCGGGCCGCAAGACTACGGGTAGTCAGCGGCACATCCCCATCCGGCTGGCGGAACACATACTCATTGCCGATATCGCCGCAGTTCTCATAGACACCGAGTCCTCCGAAGACTTTGCCGGTGGTCTTGTCTGTTACATCATAGGAGCCGTCCTCCCGGATCTGAACCGCAAGAAATTCATTGGCCATTCCACGTTCTGTCAATTTTAGCGGACTGGCCGCAGCTTCGGCAGGCGCAGCCGGTGACTGTACCCAGGCGTATGTTGTGTAGCCTAGCGGAGGTACCTGTGAGACTTCAAAGGTCAGACGGATGATGCGGGCCATATACGGCTTGCGGAACTGGTCGTCCGGCAGCTCATAGCCGAACCGAGTGCCGAGATCCTCTGCCCGGCAGAAGACGGCCTGCCCTTCAGTGTCCAGCAGCCGGCCGCTCTTCAGATCCAGCGGCAGCCGGTCCAGCGCCTCGAATATCGCCGGCGGGTTCGGTCCTTCCTTGAAATAACGCTTGGCGGCAATAACCTCCACGCTTACTGTTCCGCTGCGCTCCCAGCCTGTTGTATTGAAGACGGCTACAGGAATAGCGGATTCTCCCCAGGAAGCTGTACTGGAAGTGTCTATTTGTCCGGTGACAGCCTTCAGGCTGTCTTCAATAATCGCTTCACCGGCATGTCTGCTCTTCTCAAAGCGTGTGATCATCTCCCGGTGAACCTCATCCACGCTGCAGCCGCAGATGCTGTCATGGGGATGGTTCTGCATCAGCGTTTTCCAGGCATAGGTTAGCATGGCGTGAGGATAGGCTTGTCCGCTGAGCAGATAAGCAAGTGTGGCGAGCGGCTCGGCACCCTTCTCCAGCAGCGTCTGGCCCCGCTGGTTCATCTGCTTCAGGTAGACGCGGGCGGAAGCGGTATTTACCAGTGTCCCCCAGCCGTCGGTGTGCTGGCTGCGCAGCTCGCCGCTCACTGTTACAAGATCATCGGGAAGCGAAGGCGTAAGCGCCTGCAGATACTGCTCGAAGCTGGAGTGGACAAAGTCCACGTCCGGATACAGCTTTCTTGCGGTCTCCAGCGCATCGGCAAGATCAAGCTGCACAGGCTGATGGTCACAGCCGTTCATGAACAGCAGCTCGGGAGTGGAAGCATATTTGCCGGCATCGGCGAGCTTCTTATCCCAGAAGACCTTGGCTTCCTGCGCATCGGCAGGCACCTCATTGCCGTTGCTGTACCAGTTGGCGAAGAGCAGTCCGAGCACGGCTGAGCCGTCAGGGGATGCCCAGAACATTTCCGAATAAGGCGATTCATAGCTGGCGCTGTTCAAATCTACGACCAGATTGTCAAAACCGGTCGGCTTCACGCCGCGTCCGAACACTGCGGTCTCAATACCCGCCTGCTTCAGCAGCTGCGGCGCCTGTCCCATATTGCCAAAGGAATCCGGAAAATAGCCCAGTTTGGAGATGACACCATACTTGGCCGCATCCTGATGGCCGGTCAGCAGATTACGGACATTGGCTTCCGAGCTGGTCAGGAACTCATCCTGGAGCACATACCAGGGGCCGATGACAATGCGTCCTTCACGGATGAATTTTTCCAGCGCTTCTCTTTTTTCGGGGTGAACCTGAAGATAATCCTCAATAATAATGGTCTGTCCGTCCAGGTGAAAATAACGGTAGCGTTCATCCTTCTCCAGCGTTTCCAGGAGTTCATTCATCAGCTTGGCGAGCAGCACATGATGACGTTCATAAGGCATATACCATTCCCTGTCCCAATGGGTGTGCGAGATCAGGTGGGCAGTTGTACGGGGCATGTCAGAAACCTCCTATATCATCAGTCAATCGTTTAGTCGGGCATTCGTAGCAAATGTTTGCATACCTCACCTGTGATCACAATATGTAACTTTTGCAGCCCTGGGAAAGGTTCATAATTCACACATTTGCAACAGTGGCGCGCCTCCGGGTGACAATGACAAGGTAGGGAGGAAAGCGGCGCAACGGCGCGGTTTTACACTCTTTTAACATGACAATGCAGAACCTACATATTTACGATGTCAGCTAAGTTCCACTACACTTTGTGTTGTAAGCGTTAGCAGGAGTTGCATTGACAAGAATGCGAAGCAGCTACACGGCTTAATGTTATGAAAACTGACATAGAGAGGAGTGGGAGAATGAAGGGGAGTAAAGCTTTGGGTTCCGGAAATCCTTCATTGAAGAAGAATACCCTGGGCAAAAGAATCTGGAAAAACTGGGAGCTGTATCTGTTCATGCTTCCCGCATTGCTGTATTTCTTCATTTTTCATTACGGTCCCATGTACGGCATCCAGATTGCTTTTAAGAACTTCGTACCTTCCAAGGGGATCACGGGCAGTGAGTGGGTCGGCTTTGACCATTTCGAACGGTTCTTCAATTCCTATTTTTTCTGGGACCTGCTCTGGAACACCTTCAGCATCAGCTTCTATGAGCTTGCGATCGGGTTTCCGCTGCCGATTATTCTGGCACTTGCCTTCAATGAGGTCCGCAACGGCCCGTTCAAAAAAACGGTCCAGACCGTCACCTATGCGCCGCATTTCATTTCTGTAGTGGTTATGGCGGGAATGATCATTACTTTTTTATCACCCTCTATCGGAATGATTGTGCGGGTCATAGAGTTCCTCGGATTTCAGCCGGCACAGTTTTTGACCGATCCGGCCTGGTTCAAGACCGTGTATGTCTTCTCGGGCGTCTGGCAGAGCACCGGATGGGGGACGATTATTTATCTCGCGGCTTTGTCGGGTGTAGATCCTCAGCTGCATGAAGCAGCCATAGTGGATGGAGCGAGCCGGATCAAACGGGTGCTGCATATCAACCTGCCGACCATTATCCCTACAATTACGATCATGCTGATTTTGAACATGGGGAATATTCTGGGTCTCGGCTTTGAAAAGATTCTGCTGCTGCAGAACTCGCTCAATATGGAAGCTTCCGATGTAATCTCCACCTATGTGTACCGGGCCGGTCTTGTGAACGCCCAGTACAGCTTCTCAACGGCTGTCGGATTGTTTAACTCGGCGGTCAATGTCATTCTACTGGTTACCGTGAACCGGATTGCCAAACGGACCAGTGAGAACAGCCTCTGGTAGAAAGGAGTTGAAGTCTTTTGGTTACTGCCATGAAAGAATCCAGGGGAGATAAGCTGTTTCTGATCAGCACCTATGTTTATCTGTGTCTTGCCCTGGTGGTTGTCCTTTATCCGCTGATCTACATCCTCAGCGCTTCGATCAGCTCGCCGCAGGACGTCAATTCGGGAGCCATGTGGCTGTTCCCGAAGAATGTGACACTGGACGGCTACAAGCTGGTTTTTGAAAACCCGAAGATATGGAACGGTTATTTAAACACAATTATCTATACGGTATTAGGCACGCTGCTTAATCTTGCTGTTACCCTGCCGGCCTCTTATGCGCTAAGCAGATCTGATTTTGTCGGACGCAACCTGTTTATGGGCATCATTCTGTTCACGATGTTCTTCAGCGGCGGGCTGGTGCCGACATACCTGCTGGTCAAGAACCTGGGCCTCATTAACAGCATGGGGGCTTTGATCCTGCCGGTAGCCGCATCCGTCTGGAATATTGTCGTGGCCCGCACGTTTTTTCAGACGACGATCCCCAAAGAACTCCAGGAAGCGGCACACATTGACGGCTGTACCAACCTGAAGCTGTTCATCCGCATCATTTTACCGCTGTCGGCACCGATTGTAGCCGTTATGGCCCTGTTCTACGGTGTAGGGCACTGGAACAGCTATTTCCCGTCCCTGATTTATCTGAACGATGAAGCCAAGTATCCGCTGCAGATGGTATTACGCCAGATCCTTGTCCTTCAGGAAATGTCGGCCGAAACCACTGGCGCCGCGATTAACGGCGAAGTGGCTGTAGCAATGAACAATAAGGCAGAAACGGCATCGCTGATCAAATATGGGGTTATTGTTGTCTCCACCCTGCCGATTGTGGCTGTATATCCGTTCCTGCAGCGTTATTTTGTCCAAGGGGTCATGATTGGCTCTGTCAAAGGGTAAGTGTATAAAATCTAATGATACTACGGGAGGAATCACATTTATGCAGACCACACGTAAACCATGGAAGCTTCTGCTGTCTTCGGCCATGATCCTGGCACTGCTGGCAGGCTGCGGCAGCGGCAACTCGAATGAAGGAGCATCGGACAGCGGTGCGGCGGGAACAGAGGCCGCTGCGAATAAGGAAGGATTCCCGATTGTAAATGAACCCGTTACGCTGACCATGATGGCGCCGGATGTAGGGATTCAGAATTGGGAGAACATGGCTGTACTGCAGGAGATGCAGAAGCTCACCGGCATTACGATGGAATTCCAGAATGCGCCGAAGGACAGCTTTGAGACCAAAAAGAATCTGGTGTTTGCAAGCGGCGATTACCCGGATATCTTTTATGCTGCCGGTCTGACGACTGCAGAGCAGATGAATTATGGAGAACAGGGTATCCTGCTTCCCCTGGAGGATCTGATTGATGAATACGCCCCGAACTTCAAGGCGCTGCTGGAGGAGAATCCCGATGTCCGCAAGTCGATCACAGCACCGGACGGACATATTTATTCCCTGCCGGTCGTGGAGCTCAGCCAGCACTGGTACCGCAACCCTATGTGGTATAACGGGGATTTCCTGAAGGCCCTGAACATTGAGAAGCTTCCTGAAACGACTGAAGAGCTGTACACCTATCTGAAGCGCGTGAAAGAGGAAGATCCGAACGGTAACGGCATCGCAGACGAAATTCCGATTTCTTCGGTAACGACAACCGCTGCGAATCTCCGTGATATCCGTACATGGCTGCTGGGCGCCTTCGGCGTCTATGAGGAAGAGATTTATGTTGATGACAACGATGTTGTGCATTATACACCGCTTGAGGAAGGGTTCAAGGAGTATCTGACCTATATGAACCGTCTGTGGTCGGAAGAGCTGCTGGATCACGAGAGCTTCTCGCAGACGGCAGAACAGAAGAAGGCGAAGGCACAGGAAAACCGTGTCGCCCTGTTCTCCGACTGGCATGCTTATATGACTAAAGGCGGCGAGCCTTCAACGGAAGATCCGATGTTCGCACCGGTCCGCAGCGAATCCGTAGCCGCCCCGGCGATTGCCAAGAACAGAGGGATTACTACCGGCGCGTTCGCCATCTCTGAGAGTAACCCGAATCCTGAAGCCTCAATCCGCTGGGTGGACTACCTGTATTCCTATGAAGGCGCAACGTTCTTCAATAAAGGGCCTGAGGGAATTCTTTGGGAATACACGGACGAAGCCAACAGAGTGAAACAGTACCTGCCTGTACCGGACGGCAAGGAGATGGAAGATTACCGGGCGACCTTGACGCCTAACTACGGTATCCCGGCTCCAACCCTCTCCATGGATGATATTAATAAAGGGCTGAAAACAGATTTTGACCTTTGGGTAGAGCAGGAGACTCAGCAGAAGCTTCTTGATAAGGGGGCGCGTATTCCGTTCCCGGCCTTGTTCCTCACGGTGGAAGAGCAGACTGAAATCAGCAGTTTGAATTCGGATCTGAGCACCTATGTGAAGCAGATGGAAGCGAAGTTTATTACCGGTGCCGAGCCGCTCTCCGGCTGGGATAACTATGTGGCGACTGTCAAGAAAATGGGCGGTGAGCGTGTAGCGGAGATCAATCAGGCTGCGTACGACCGCTGGAAAGCCAACTAATTCAAGTCTTTAATGCGGAAAGGTGCTGTAAACATGATCTATAAGGATAAAACACGCCCTGTAGCGGACCGGGTACAGGATCTGCTGCAGCGCATGACAACCGGAGAGAAGGCTGGACAATTAGTCCAGCCTTTCGGGTGGCAGTGCTACGAGAAGCAGGCAGACGGTACGGTTGGCATGACGGAGGCCTTCAAACGGCAGGTTGCCGCCGGGGGCGTAGGTTCATTGTATGGTACGCTGCGTGCAGACCCGTGGACCGGTGTCACCCTGGAGACAGGCTTATCGCCGAAGGAAGGCGCGGAGGCGGTTAATGCCATTCAGGCTTATGCCATGAAGGAGAGCCGTCTCGGCATTCCCATTCTGTTCGGCGAAGAGTGCTCACACGGGCATATGGCGATTGGCGCAACTGTATTTCCGGTGCCGCTGGCTTTGGGCAGCATGTGGAATCCCGGATTATACCGGGAGATGTGCCGGGCAGTGGCACTGGAAACCCGCAGCCAGGGCGGTGCGGCGACCTATTCGCCGGTGCTTGATGTCGTGCGGGATCCGCGTTGGGGCCGGACGGAAGAGACCTTCGGGGAAGACCCGTTCCTGATTGCCGCGATGGGAGTGGAGGCGGTCAAGGGATTGCAGGGGGAACGGCTGGATGCTGAAGATTCCGTTCTGGCAACCCTGAAGCATTTCGCCGCTTACGGCAGCTCGGAAGGCGGCCGGAACTCTGCGCAGGTGCATATGGGGTACCGTGAACTGCATGAAGTAGATCTGCTTCCATTCCGCAAAGCTGTGGAAGCCGGAGCCTTGTCCATCATGACCGCCTATAACGAAATTGACGGAGTTCCCTGCACGACCAACCGTTATCTTCTGCAGGATGTACTGCGGGAACAATGGGGTTTTGACGGGTTCGTCATTACAGACTGTGGAGCGCTCGGCATGCTGACGAACGGGCATAACACAGCGGACAGCGGGGAAGCGGCAGTTGCCCAGGCGCTGCTGGCCGGGATCGATATGGAGATGTCGGGAGAGATGTTCGAGAAGCATATCTTTGACGCTATTGATCATGGAAGGCTGCGGGAGTCTGATCTGGACCGCGCGGCTGCCCGGATTCTGGAGCTGAAATTCAGGCTCGGGCTGTTTGACCGTCCCTACGCGGATCCTGAACAGGCGGAGCAGACGATAGGCAAGCCGGAGCACCGGGAGCTGGCGCGGCGTATTGCCGGCGAGAGCGTTGTTATGCTGAAGAATGAAGGCGGAATACTTCCGCTGAGCAAGGGGATCGGAAAGCTGGCAGTGATTGGGCCCAATGCAGATGCGGCGTACAATCAACTGGGCGACTATACCTCACCCCAGCCCAAAGGCGCGATTGTCACTGTGCTGGATGGAATCCGCCAGGCGCTTGGCGGCGCGCCGGACCAGGTGCTGTATGCTCCGGGCTGCCGGATTAAAGGCAATTCCCGTGAAGGCTTCGCTCATGCTCTTGCCTGTGCAGCTGAGGCTGACGCCGTTGTGATGGCCATTGGCGGCTCAAGCGCCAGAGACTTTGGCGAAGGGACGATTGATCTGCTCACCGGTGCTTCTGTCGTAACTGAACATTCCTGGAGCGATATGGAGTGCGGCGAGGGGATCGACCGCGCCACGCTGAATCTGATGGGTGTTCAGCTTGAGCTGGTCCAGGAGATCTACAAGCTGGGCAAGCCGCTCATTATCGTCTATATCAACGGCCGGCCGATCGCCGAGCCATGGATTGTAGAACATGCCGATGCCATTCTGGAAGCCTGGTATCCCGGGCAGGAAGGCGGACATGCCATCGCGGGCATTCTCTTCGGCGATGTGAATCCTTCCGGACGGCTGACAATCAGTATTCCGAAGCATGTCGGCCAGCTTCCCGTGTACTACTACAAGCGGCGGACGAGAGGCAAACGCTACCTGGAGACTGATTTCCATGCCGAATATCCGTTCGGGTTCGGCCTTAGCTTCAGCGAGTTCAAATACAGCAACTTGAGGGTAGAGCCAACCGTTATCTCTGCAGATGAGGAAGCCGCTGTCTCCGTTGATGTCACGAATGCAAGTGACCGGCAGGGCAGTGAAGTGGTTCAGCTGTATATTTCGGACCTGGCCTCCAGCATAACCCGTCCGGAGAAGCAGCTTAAAGCCTTCCGCAAGATCAGCCTCCAGCCCGGCGCTACTCAGACGGTTACGTTCAAAATCGGCAGGGAGCAGCTGGAATATGTATCGGCAGATTTAACGCGGATCGTGGAGCCGGGGGAATTTACAATCATGGCAGGCCCCCACTCCGCAGAATATTTGACGGCACCGCTTCATGTCAGAGAGGAAGGCTGAGCTATGAAACGTATGAAACGGTTTATCGGCTGGCTGGCCAAAAGGCAGTGGGCGGAGAAGATAGAGCTGAAGGAATGGAGTATGCGCAAATCACGCTACATAACACCAGGCGTATACGAGCATGAGGAGGAGCTTCATCCTCAGTACAGCATTTCCCGGCTTGACGGCGGATATGGTACTACGTATTTCCTTCAGCGCGAAATTACGCTCCCCGAGGGCTGGCCGCGTGAAGAGACTGCACTGCTCTATCTGGGCCGCGGGGAGGGACTGCTGAGTATTAACAGTGAGCCGCACCACGGCCTGGACATCAATCATTGGTTCATTCCGCTGCCTTCCGGAGCTGCCGGAGAGAAGCTGCAGCTTGGCATTGAGCTGTATGATCCGATACCCGAGCCCGAGGACCCCCTGAACCGCCAGGCGGTGATTAAGCCGCCGCTGGACGGAATTGAGATTACACTCGTCCGTGTGGATCCGCCTGTATACAACCTGCTGCATACAGTGAAGACGGCGCATGAAGCAGCCCTGCTGCTGCCTGCAGAAGATATGCGCCGCATCCGTCTCGAGAAGGCGCTTGAGCGCGTCATGGATACACTCTACATGAAAGAGGAGCTGATCCGTGACACAGCAGCTGTCGCAGATACTGAACGGCAGCTGCGTGCGGAGGTCTCGGCGCAAAGGTCAGAGGGGCTGTCCGCCGGAACGATGCACATGGTCGGCCAGTCACATATAGATATAGCCTGGCTGTGGCCGGTAAGGGAAACGGTACGCAAGGTCAGCCGGACCTTCTCTACGGTCTGCGCCCTGATGGACAAGTATCCGGATTTCCGCTACTCCCAGAGCCAGCCGCTGCTGTATGCCTTTGCCAAGGAGCATTATCCGCAGCTGTACAAACGGATTAAAGAACGGATTGCCGAAGGCCGCTGGGAGCTGGTCGGCGGCATGTGGATCGAACCCGATTTGAACATCCCCGGCGGGGAATCGCTGGTGCGGCAGATGCTGTATGGACAAGCATTCTATATGGAGGAGTTCGGCAAACGGTCTGCGATTGAATGGCTGCCCGATACCTTTGGCTACTGCGCCTCTTTACCGCAGCTGCTGAAGCAGGCCGGAATCGATTATTTCATGACCACGAAGCTCGGCTGGAATGATACCAATCCCTTCCCGCATACGCTGTTCCACTGGGTTGGTATTGACGGAACGAAAATCGTGGCCTATCAAAACCACGGGGTGAATGAGCATACTCATCCGAAGGATGTCCAGGAGCACTGGCAGGCCTATGCCCAGAAGGAGCAGCATGATGAGCTGATGCTGCTCTACGGGCATGGGGACGGCGGAGGCGGGGTTACGCATGAAATGCTGGAATATGTGGACCGTACCGGCCTGACGCCGGGCCAGCCGGTCAGCCAATTCTCTACCGCGGAGGCCTTTTTCTCGGAGATCGGCCAGCGCAAGCCGGAGCTGCCCGCGTGGCACGGTGATCTCTACCTGGAGCTTCATAGGGGGACGTTCACTACACATGCCTTTAATAAACGCAGCAACCGCAAGGCTGAAATCCTGTACCGGCAAGCCGAAATCTGGAGTGTCCTCGCGGAAAAGAGCGGACTTCTGAAGCGGCAGGAACCTGGACAACCGGAGCTTGCCGAAGGATGGAAGCTGCTGCTGCTTAACCAGTTCCATGACATTATCCCGGGGACTGCCATACCGGAAGTTTACACCACCTCGCGGGAGCAGTACGCGGAAATCTTCCGCCTGGGCCGGCAGGTGCTGGATATTTCACTCCGTGCACTGGCAGGCGGAGTGGATACCTCGGGGGAAGGCCGCCCTTATGTCGTCTTCAACAGCCTGGGCTGGGAGCGAACCGGGCTGATACGCATTGAGGGCGACAGCAATCTGACCACGCTACAGGCGTTTGATGAGGACGGCCTGCTGGACAGCGAATGCTGGAACACGGATGGCGCCGGCGGCCATTATACGCTGGCCGTCCGGGTCCGCAAGGTCCCTGCTTTCGGCTGCCGGACATTCTGGCTGCGGAAGGCTGCTGAACAGCATAACCCGCCCGCGGATGTCAGCGCGGGAAGCGTCTTCCCGGAGCAATGGGAGACAGAGCATTATATTCTTAAATTTAATGAAGACGGCGAAATCAGCCGCTGGTATGACAAAAGTGCCGGCCGGGAGCTGCTTCAGCCCGGGCTGACCGGCAACCAGCTGCAGTTCTTCCATGACACCCCGCCTTTATGGGATGCCTGGGACCTCGACCCGCGGTATGAACAGCAGCCTGCCGGCCGGGCGAAGCTGCTGGACCGGCAGGTACTGGTCAGCGGACCTCTGCTGACGGTGCTGAAATTTCGCTGGCAGCTGAATGAATCCCTGATTGAGCAGGAGATAACACTGCCCCGGTACAGCCGCAGAGTAGATTTCCAGACCCGGGTAGACTGGAAAGAGCAGCACAAGGTGCTTAAGGCGGCTTTTCCGGTGGACATTGTAGCCTCGAAGGCTGCGTATGAGATTCCGTTCGGAGCCCTGGACCGTCCGACTCACCGCAACACCAGCTGGGAACAGGCTCAATTTGAGGTCTGCGGCCACCGATGGGCGGATTTGTCTGAGGGAAGCTATGGCGTCAGTCTGCTGAATGACTGTAAATACGGCTACGATATCCATGACGGAGTGATGCGCCTCTCGCTGCTGCGCGCGCCCCGCTGGCCTGACCGCTACGCGGATCAGGGTGAGCATGAATTTACGTACTCTCTCTATCCGCACAATGGCGAATGGCGCCAGGCGGGGGTTGTACGTGAAGCTGCAGAGCTGAACGAACCATTGCTTGCAATCAGCGAGGAGGCTCATTCCGGAAGTATTCCCGGTACCTGCGCCTGGCTTGGTTTTCAGAGCGGGCATGTCATGCTTGATACGATTAAGCATGCAGAGGACGGCAGCGGAACGATTGTCCGGCTGTATGAATCCTCAGGAAGCCGGGATACGGCTGTACTTGACTGGAAAGCCGATGATACCCGCGTCTGCCGTGTAAATCTGCTGGAGACGGAGACGGGCCCTGTGGAGACTTCCGGTGGAGTTACCAGGCTTTCTTTTAAACCTTACGAGGTCCAAACGATCAAACTATACCATGAACAACATTCGCAGGAGGAATAGACATGCAAATCACAAGACATCCAAACAATCCGATTGTCGTCCCGGGGGGCTATGAATGGCGCAAGGTTACGGTCTTTAATCCTGCGGTCATTATCGATAACGGGAAATTCTATATGATCGAGCGCACCGCAGGTTCCCTGACCCCGTGCAAGAACTTTTTGGGCCTCCTGGAGAGCGAGGACGGCGTAAACTTCACCCATGTGAAGGATGAGCCGATTGTGACGCCTGATATGCTGGGCTTTCCGTACGGCAGTGTGCAGGACCCGCGGATTGTCAAAATCGACGGAATCTTTTATATGAACTATGCCCTGCGCCCCTGCGCCATGAGCTACTATCCTACCGGGGCAGGGGTTCCTGAGCGCTCCATTCCGGAATACCCGGACGGCTGGGGGGAAGAGGAGGGGCACTGGCTGACACGCTCCTCCATTCTGAAATCGGATAATCTGCTGGACTGGGAGTTTGTGGCGGATACGACACCGCTGGATATCAATGACCGTGACAATATTCTGTTCCCTGAGAAAATCGGCGGCAAATTCGTGCTGCTGCGCCGTCCCGAAGAATACGTGGGCGAAGCCTACGGAACCGAGAAGGCAGCTATGTGGATCACTTACTCTGAGGATCTTATCCACTGGGAAGAGCCCAAGCTGCTTGCCAAAGCCGGGAACCTGTCCTGGGAATCGCGGAAAATCGGGGGCTCCACGCCACCGATTCGTACAGACAAGGGCTGGCTGGTGCTCTATCACGGCGTCGATGAGGACATCGTCTACCGTGTAGGGGCTATGCTGCTTGATCTGGAACAGCCCGAGAAAATCATTGCCCGGACACATAACTTCATTATGGAGCCGGAGACGTATTATGAGAAATTCGGGTTCCAGATTCCAAATGTTATTTTCCCGACAGGAAATGTGGTTAAAGACGGACTGCTCTATATCTATTACGGGGTGACAGACACTGCGATCGCGCTTGCGACCGTTCCGCTGAACGATCTGGTGGAGCATATTCTGAAGGAAGCGCAGTAACCAAATAACCCC
The DNA here is from genome assembly GCF_000723885.1 of Paenibacillus camerounensis. Taxonomy (GTDB): domain Bacteria; phylum Bacillota; class Bacilli; order Paenibacillales; family Paenibacillaceae; genus Paenibacillus_AQ; species Paenibacillus_AQ camerounensis. The sequence goes on along the minus strand of NZ_CCDG010000086.1, from coordinate 25,068 downwards.
ACAAAGCTCACCTTGGCTTGTAGAGTAGCTCAGGTACTTTGTGGAGCCGTGAATATATGAGTTATCTTTTCGTGTGCGGAAGATCCGCAATCTATACCGGTCTTTTCGCAGCAGTTCCCTTCGAGGCGTAGTCCTTGCGGTACTGCCCAGGCGTCAGGCCGGTTTCTTTTTTGAACTTGCGGATAAAGTTCGGCGCATCCAGATAGCCTACCTGCTCAATAATCTCCTTAAGCGGTGCGCTCGTATTCTCCAGCAGCCGGATGACCTCATCCACCCGCCGCTGCCAGATATACTGTGAGAAATTGCTGCCGGTCTTCTCCTTGAAGCTCCGGCTTAAATAAGAGGTCGAAATGGAGAACTTGAGCGCTACATGCTCCAGGCTGAGTGTATAATCCGCGAATTGCTGGTCCACATAAGCCAGGATGTCGTCCATTAATGAGGACTCGCTTGTCTCTGTATTCCGTTCAACCTGCTCACAGATCGCGGAAGCCAGGGAGCGAAGGCGGCTTTCCAGCTCTTCGAGCGTATCGAAGGTGGTGAGCCCCGCAATGTCTGCGAATACCTCATCCATACCGAGCTCGGAGGCGGTGCGTAAAAAGGCATTCAGCAAATCAAAGCAGATGCATCGCAGCAGATGAACCGGCAGCGGCTCATCCCTGATTGTATCAATGATGTCGGCGATCAACTGGACAGTTACCGATTCACTGCCCTGCTTAAGGCTCTGCTCCAGCTTCAGCATGGATTTACGAGGAATCCAGAAGCTCTCGGCGGCAGGAGGATTCAGCTCGGTCAGCTGTTCAAAGTAAGTCACCTGCCCGCTGCGCCGGATCATCCGGTGCTCCAGCGCTGCTGCGGCTTCGATGAAGGACTGGTTAAGCTGGGCCAGGTCTCTGTAGGCCATGCCGACACCGATGCTTAACCCAAGCCCGGAATGTTCACTGATCACAGCCTGAATCCCTTCAATAACCTGTTCCATGGTGCTCTGAACCGGCCCGGCCTGACCGCCGGGAAGTGAAATAATGAGGGCGAACTGGTCCTTGGTCGAGAATTCGACACCGAAGATCTGGGCACCCGGACCGGGCAGGCAGATATTGCTGAGCATTTCCTGTACCTGAAGGCGTTCTTGCGGAGAACCGGTAGCCGGTGCAGCGTTATCCCAGGACAGGATCGCCGAGAAGTAGAGGCCTTGTCCCTGAGGATGCTTGAGGCCTGCGCTGAGAATCATCTGCTCGATCTCGGGATCATCCGGCTTGCCGTGCTTGAGCAGCAGCAGCATGCACTGATTACGGACAAAAGGCTCCTGCAGGTCAATTCTTGCACTGTAGTCATGGAGCGTCTGCCGGATCCACTCCCATTCACTCCGCAGCTTCATCGTCTCGTTGCCGCTGCCTCTCAGTTTGGCGAACTCCATCAGATCCTTGATCGGATGGTACTGCCGTTTGGCTAGCAGCAGTGCGGCGGCAATGCCGGTGATGACTGTAATACAGAAAACGAGCGTAATCAGGGTCTGAACATGCGCAACCCGGCTGAAAAACTGGTAGCTTGGCATCGTGGTCACATAGTTCCAGCCATTCTCTTCGGACCGGATTGAGACTACGGAGTACTGTTCACCGTCCATATTGAGATTATGTATACCCGGCTCAAGCGTGGACAGGGTGCTGAGCTCTTCCCGTGGCAGGCTGATGCCGTGGCTGTTCGCAGTCAGCACCTCACCGCTGGCCCCGAAGATATAACTGCTCCCCGAAAAATCGCTGAGAATCGAATCCATGACACCGGTCAGCTTCGATTCCTTCATCAGATACACAACGGTTCCATAGGGAAACGGGTCATTCGGTTTAACCGGGACCAGCATAACCAGCATGGATTCCTGGCGGGAGTTGACCGTTACATTCTCCGCCGGACGCATTACGGGCTGGGTCGTTTCGTTAAGGGTCTGGCGTATATTTTCCGGTGTCCAGTGCTCGAACTGGTAGAGGGTATTAAATGTCACATTAAGGTCGGTCAGGCCGCGGTAGGAATAAATATTGGAATCGTCATGGAAGTACAGGAAGAGGTCTTCCGTAATGCTGCTGCTTGCTTTGTAGTTAGCCAGCGCCTGGATAGCCTCGAGGCTGTAGTAGGGATGTCTTACCATGTAAGGTGTCAGATGATTATCATAGGCTATTCTGCCTGAAATCTCCTGCAGCTCGACCATACGGGTATCTATCGTATTCTTCACCTGGGTGAGCTGGTTGACATTCGATTGTTCAATTTCGACCCGCAGGCCCTTTACAGCGTTTTCATAAACAAAGATCGTTACGGCAGTTAAAGGGATCAGAAAGATGAGGATATAAGAAAAAGCATACTTCAGCAGAAGTTTGGATTTAAGATGATTCCAATTGAGCCGGAATCTGGCGAACAAGGATGACTTGGGTGCAGGATTTGCCATTAAACGTCCCTCCAGTGTTAAAATGTTCATTCAAATTAGAGATATTTAAATAATAAACACTGTTCTCTTTCTGAGCAATCTTATGCTAATATAAACATTATAACATTATAATCTTTAATATGGAGCAGCAAATTATGTTCATATTCAAAAAAATGCTGCTATCCGGTTCAATGAGGAGATGGGAGAAGTGGGCACAGAGAATGTGCTGCGCAATTTGCAGCTTGTGGACGGGCAGATGGTGGATATCACCATCCGGGACGGTATCATCACTGCTATTACACCGCCAGGCCAGGCTGAAGGAGAAACCGGGCAGGATTGTTCGGGACTATATGTATCAAGCGGGTGGATTGATCTGCATGTGCATGCCGTACCTGACTTTGACCCCTATGGCGATGAGATTGATGAAATCGGTGTGAAGCGAGGGGTAACGGCGCTGGTCGATGCCGGAAGCTGCGGTGCAGACCGGATCGGACTTTTTTATAAGGAGAGTCTGAAGGCGGCTACACAGGTATTTGCTTTCTTGAATATTTCACGCATTGGTCTGGAACGGACGGATGAGCTGTCGCGGCTGGAGTGGATTGACCTGCCCAAAGCGGCGGAGGCGGTACAGGCTTATCCTGATTTCATTGTCGGCCTGAAAGCGCGCATCAGCCAAAGTGTCGTCAAAGACAGCGGTATTCAGCCGCTCAAGCTGGCACGCAGACTGTCGGAGGATACCGGGCTTCCCCTCATGGTACATATCGGTTCTGCTCCGCCGGCTATTTCCGAAGTGCTTGAGCTGCTGCAGCCGGGCGATGTGATCACCCATTACCTTAACGGCAAGGCCAATAACCTGTTCCATACGGACGGCACACCGCTGCAAGGACTGCTGGATGCAGCTGCCCGCGGGGTTCATCTGGATGTCGGACATGGTACTGCAAGCTTCTCCTTCCGGATCGCTGAGCAGGCGAAAAAATCCGGCATTGCGCTGAATACCATCAGTACAGATATTTACCGGGGCAACCGTCTGAACGGACCGGTGTACAGTATGTCGGACGTGCTGACGAAGTTTCTCTGTCTCGGCTACAATCTGGAGGAGGTCATCCGTGCGGTTACAAGCAATGCTGCAGAGTGGCTGGGCAAGAAAGAGCTTGCCGGAATCAGAGTAGGGCAGCAGGCCAACCTGACCCTATTTGCAGTAGAGGCGGGAGAGAAGCGACTGAGAGACTCGGAAGGCGAGGTCCGGGTCGCACACCACTATATTGAGGCTAAAGGAGTCTATACAAATGGATCACTCATTACATGCTAGATACGGATTGAAGCGCGTTATCAATGCCAGCGGAAGAATGAGCATTCTGGGAGTGTCCGCTCCAACGGATACAGTCATGGAGGCGATGAAGCAGGGCGGACAGAAGTATGTGGAAATTGCCGACCTGGTGGATAAATCCGGAGAGTATATTGCCCGGCTGCTCGGCTCTGAAGGGGCGGCAGTCGTAAATTCGGCATCCAGCGGGATTGCGCTGTCGGTAGCGGCCATCGTCACCGGCGGTGATCCGCGCCTTAGCCTGAGGCTGCATCAGGAGCCGGTACTGAAGAACGAGATTATTATGCTGAAGGGCCATAATGTGCAATACGGGGCTCCGGTAGAAACGATGGTATTTCTTGGGGGGGGCCGGGTGGTGGAGGCCGGATACGCCAACGAAGGCCGCAAAGAGCATATTGAACAGGCCATCGGTGAGCGAACCGCAGCCATCCTCTATGTGAAATCCCATCATGCCGTCCAGAAGAACATGATTTCCGTTGAAGAGGCCTGGGAGGTTGCAGAGCGCAGGGGAGTGCCGCTGATCGTCGATGCGGCGGCGGAAGAGGATCTGCACAAATATGTCCGGTATTCCGACCTGGCTATCTACAGCGGTTCCAAGGCTGTTGAAGGTCCGACTTCAGGCATTGTCGCCGGCAAAAAGAAATACATTGAATGGCTGAAAGTCCAGCTTCACGGGATCGGCCGCAGCATGAAGGTCGGCAAGGAGACAACCTTCGGACTGCTTCAGGCACTGGATGAATACCAGGACAGGGCTGACAACAGCGGGGCGGAGAAGCAGGCGCTGGAGGCGCTTAAGCCGCTGGAAGAGCTCGCCGGAGTATCTGTCCGCATCGTGCAGGATGAAGCAGGCCGGGCAATATTCCGCGGCCGCATCCAGATTGATGCCGCCGCTGCCGGAGTGGATGCCAAGACCGTCAATGACAGTCTGCGTGAAGGTGAGATTGCGGTATATACGCGGGACTATGGCGTAAAGCAGGGGTATTTTGATATCGATCCAAGATCTCTGCAGGGAGACGATCTTCAGATTATTGTATGCAGAATAAGCGAGATTGCAGGGGGCGACCGTAATGAGTAATATCCAGCAGCGTTTATATAAGAACAGAGCCGCACTTAATGTGCTGGCCGGCAGCATTGAGAATGCCAGGGATGTATTTGCGGCAGCAGAAGGGCATGTCCTGGTAGGTGTGCTCTCCAAAAATTATCCGACTGCAGAGGAAGCTGCGGCTGCTATGATTCAATACGGCCAGGCGATCGAGGATGCCGTGTCCATCGGACTGGGAGCGGGAGATAACCGCCAGGCAGCAGTGGTAGCGGAGATTGCCAAAAGCTATCCCGGCAGCCACATCAATCAGGTATTTCCGGCAGTCGGGGCAACCCGCGCTAATCTGGGAGCCGGGGACAGCTGGATCAACAGCCTGGTTTCCCCCTGCGGCAAGCCGGGCTATCTAAATATATCGACCGGCCCGGTCAGCTCGGGAGCCGGCCGGCAAGCTATCGTTCCGGTTGAAGCTGCCATTGCTCTGGTACGTGATATGGGCGGTAATGCGCTGAAGTATTTCCCGATGCAGGGACTGAAGCTGGAAGAAGAATACCGTGCGGTTGCCAAGGCCTGCGGAGAAGCCGGGTTTGCCCTTGAGCCTACGGGCGGAATTGATATGGATAATTTCGGACCGATTCTGGAAATTGCCCTTCAGGCAGGGGTGCCGCAGGTAATTCCGCATGTCTATTCCTCGATTATTGATCCGCAGACCGGGAATACGAATGTCGAGGATGTCCGCAGACTGCTCGATATGATGAAATCGCTGGTGGACCAGTATGCCTAGGGTCGCTGCATTTGGCGAAGTAATGATGCGGCTGCAGGTTCCGGGCTATGAAACGCTGGTCCAGAGCAGCAGACTGGAATACTCTTTTTCCGGGACCGGAGTTAATGTAACGGCGGCACTGGCCCGGTATGGCCATAACGGTGCCCTCATAACTACCCTGCCGGAAACGCCTGTTGGTGAAGCGGCTATCGCTTACCTGCGCAAGCTCGGAGTGAATACGTCACTGATCAGCAGGGGCGGCAGGCATCTGGGAATGTATTTTCTGGAAAATGGTTTCGGCGCCCGCCCCGGCAGAGTCACCTACACAGACCGGCTGGGCAGCAGCTTTAATACGGCCGAAGCAGACAGCTATAATATGAGCGGACTTGCCGCCAGTGTGGATGTACTACATTTATGCGGCATTACGCTGGCCATGAATGAAGAAGTACGCAGACAGATGAAGCAGCTCGCTGCAGAGGTGAAACGCGCCGGAGGCAAGGTCGTTTTTGACTGCAATTACCGGCCTGCACTATGGGGAACAGACGGCTATACCAAGGCCCGGCGGCATTATGAGGATTTGCTTACGCTGGCGGATACCGTGATGATGAATGAGAAGGATGCGCAGTTTATCCTTGGCACAGGTACGGGAGAATATGATAGAATAACACAGTTGAAGCAGGCCATTCCTGAAGTGGCCGAACGCTTCGGAATCGGAACGGCAGCGGGAACGCACCGTGAGATTAACGCTGATAATACGCATTCCTTAACCGGATATATTTATCATCAAGGTACGTTCGAATTCTCCCGTAAGCTGACCTTTCCTGTGTTTGACCGGATTGGCGCCGGCGATGCCTTTGCCAGTGCCGTCATTCATGGGGAACTGCAGCAGTACCCGCATCAGCATACCGTGAACCTGGCAGCGGCGGCAGCAATGCTGGCCCACACCGTGCAAGGCGATACGGCGCTTTTTACCGAGGCTGAAGTGGTGCGGGCGATGTCAGACCATACCTTAGATGTTGAAAGGTAGTGAACGGCGCGTGTCCCTGAAACGCAAGCAAGGCCCTTTATATCAGCAGATTCAAAAAATCCTTAAAGACCGCATTCTGCACGGTGTCTACCCTCTGGGGAGCATTATCCCTTCCGAGCCGCAGCTGGAAAAGGAATTCGGTGTCAGCAAAATGACGGTCCGCGGTGCGGTCCAGGAGCTGTCCCGGGAAGGTTATGTACAGAAAAAAAGCGGCGTTGGCACGATTGTTATGCGCAATACCTCTTATCAGAAGCTTTCCAAGGGCAAAAGATTTACAGAGCTGCTCGTCGAAGAGGGCCATAAGCTGGAAAAAAAACTGCTGGCATCTAAGCTCATTACAAACGATGACGGCTCGGAGGAATATGATCTCTGCGGCCCGTATTGCCAGCGGATCGAACGGCTCTATATTCTGAACGGGCAGCCTTACATTCATCTCATACATTTCCTTACAGCAGACGCGCTGCCGGATGGGGACGCCAAAAACATAGGTGATGATATCCAGTCGCTGTATGACTCTCTGGAGGAGAACGACATTGTACTTGAGAACTTTAAGGACCGTTTTTTTGTGGAACCGGCACCTCCTGAGGTATGTAATCTGCTTGGTCTCCCGCCGGGGACGCATGTGCTCAAACGCCTGCGCAACTCCTACGACGGGGAAGGCCGGCTGATCGAACACAGCATCGGCTGCTATAATACGGAGCTTCATCATTACCTGGTCAGTTATGATACGTGAGACTGACGTATTGAGGTAACACTAATAAAAGTATCATTTCTCCGGACTCCCGCTGGCTGCAGCGGGGGTCCTTTTTATACAGATTGGAGTTGAAAACCGCAAGTTCCCGGTAGGCCTAAACCAATGAATGACCGGAATTCTGCTGCACGATCTATTGCGGCAGATTCAGTTTTTGGTACTGGATTTTCCGTTCATTTCAGAAAAGGTTCGGCCCGTCTCACCGGTAGCTTGACGGCGTATTGTTCCTGAATTGCTTGAATACCCGGTTGAAGGTCCGGACATTTGTAAACCCGCAGTCCAGGGCGATGTCGATAATCGGCTTGCCGCTGTTCAGCAGCATCTCTTCTGCTTTGTTGACCCGGATATGGTTCAGGTACGAGATGTAGCTCATACCGGTAGTGCTTTTGAAGAACCTGGAGAAATAGAACAGGCTCATTTCAGCCCGCCTTGCCGCATCCTCCAGCGTTATAACCTCGGCATAGTTGTCTTCCAGGTAATCGAGTACGTTCTGCATCACCTTCATGCTGCTCAACCGCCGCAGGTCTTTTTTCTGATCGGCGGGTTCAGAGGGAAGATGGCGCAGCAAGAGCCCGCAGAGCTCGTTCAGCTGGCCGGTAATAATCTGCTCGTAATGAGGCAGTCCACCGTTAAGCTCACGCTCCAGCTGAAGCATAAGTCTGGGGATATCGGCCATCCCGGAGGCTGCAAGGTCTGTCTGGTCGAGGCTCCCATTGCAGATAAAAGGGGCTGTCAGCCGCACATCCTTCGGCCAGCCGCCGGGACTTGAGATCAGCTGGGGGTTAAAGATAACCAGCTGGATGACCGATTCGCGGTCAGAGCTGTCGTAATAATGAATGTCCCCGCTGCTGCAAAAGGCCATGTCCCCCTTGTGGAGCACACGGCTCTCCAGATTAATCCCCACCCGGATAGACCCCTCGCGTACATACACAAACTCCAGATCGGTATGCCAATGTGCCAAAAAATGAATGTTACTCACCTGCCAGGAGCTGAACGGCAAATGGGAAGGGTACATGCGGTTTTCGTGAAAAGCCTTCATACAACAGCTCCTTTGGAAGCAGGCGCACCGACTGGTGCTGCCGGTAAGATTTTATTAGATAATAGCAAAAAATGACCATACGGGCAATGAAAATGACGAGCCGTTCGAGAGCGCTTGCATTACAATGAAAGGGAACTGGTGAGGACAACGCAGGTTGAAGGCAATTATAGAAATTATAAAGGAGCATATAGACATGGCAAAAAAAGCATTGATTGTAAGAGGCGGCTGGGACGGGCATGAGCCGGTGCAGGTATCGGAAATATTCGCGGAACTGTTGAAGGCGGAAGGCTTTGAAGTTGAGATTTCCGACACACTGGACAGCTTCAAGGATGAGGAAAAGCTGCTTGGCCTCAGCCTGATCGTTCCGATCTGGACCATGGGCGAGATCAGCAACGAGCAGCTGCAGCCTGTGCTAAAGGCAGTTGCCGCAGGTGTAGGGATCGCCGGCTGTCACGGCGGGATGTGCGACTCGTTCCGCAACAGTGTGGAATGGCAATTTATGACCGGATCACAATGGGTAGCCCATCCGTTCAATGACGGTGTTGATTATGTGGTCAACATGGTGTCGTCCAGCTCCAGTCCGCTTATCGAGGGAATTAAGGATTTCCAAGTAAAGTCGGAGCAGTATTACCTGCATGTTGATCCATGCATTGACGTGCTGGCGACCACAACGTTTCCAGTCAGCGAGGGCCCACATTCCGCCAATGGCGTAATTACCGTGCCGGTTGTGTACACCAAGAAATGGGGCGAAGGCCGCGTATTCTACAACTCGCTGGGTCACCATGCGGATATCTTCGACATTCCGGAAGCGAAGGAACTGATGCGCAGAGGGTTTGTGTGGGCGGCGAGATAGAGCTGCAGATGTGCAATTAAACTTAACAATGAACAGGTGGGATTGCGTTGGATAAGGTAAAGGTCGGGATTGTCGGCTGCGGGAATATAAGCGGGATTTATTTTGAGAATCTGACGAAGCTGTTTGTCAATACGGAGGTTTATGCCTGCGCGGATGTATTTAAGGAGCGGGCAGAGGAAGCTGCGGAGAAATACGGTGTGCCGAATGTATGGACTACGGAGGAGCTGCTCGCTTCGCCGGACATTCAGATTGTCGTCAATCTGACTACGCCAAAGGGACATTTCGAAGTATGCAAGCAGGCGCTGCTGTCCGGTAAGCATGTCTACGTTGAGAAGCCGCTGTCGCTTGCGCTGGAGCACGGGCAGGAGCTTGTAGATCTGGCTGCGGAAAAAGGACTGATGCTCGGCTGCGCACCGGATACTTTCCTGGGGGCGGGTATCCAGACCTGCCGCAAGCTGATTGACGACGGATTTATCGGTGAGCCTGTAGCTGCTTCGGCCTTCATGGTCTGTCACGGACATGAGAGCTGGCATCCGGACCCGGAATTTTATTATCAGGCAGGCGGCGGGCCAATGTTCGACATGGGGCCTTACTATCTCACGGCACTCGTATCGCTGCTGGGTCCGGCTGTAACGGTTGCGGGTATGACCAAGACATCCTTTGCCCAGCGGACCATTACCAGTGAAAAGAAATTCGGCAAGCAGATTGATGTCGAGGTACCGACACATGTCGCCGGAACAGTGCAATTTGCCAGCGGAGCTGTTGCAACAATGATTACAAGCTTCGATGTATGGGACAGCACGCTGCCGCGCATCGAAATCTATGGCACCCGGGGAACTTTGATTGTTCCTGATCCCAACACCTTTGGCGGGCCGGTCCTGCTGAAGCCGGCGGGCGGCGCCGGCTTCATGGAAATCCCGCTGGTGCATAATTATGCGGTTAACAGCCGGGGGATCGGCGTAGCGGATATCGCGGACTGCATCACTAGCGGCAACCGTCCGCGTGCGAGCGGCGAGCTGGCTAACCACGTACTGGAGATTATGCACGCCTTCCACACCAGCTCGGATACGAAGCGTTACGCAGAGCTCGCCACCAGCTGCGAGCAGCCAAGACCGCTGCCGCTCGGGCTGATCAAGGGCTACATTAGCTAGTGGTTATAGGTTGCTAAAGATCTTGTCTGCAGCTCCTTTGGGGCTGCGGCCAGATTTTTTTGGCTGAGTCGGGCCTGCAGGAAGGGACAGCGGGAAAAATCCCACTAAATGTGCAGCGGTCGGCTGGTTTGCGTGGCAATAGTGGGGAAAATCCCACTGAATGGAGCTATTGGCAGCCGGTTTACGAATTTTTTTGCTTATCAGCACATCATCCATAATTTTTGGTGGAAGGTTCTTTAGTTTGTGTATAGGAATGGGCACGCGAACAGAGTAAAATTAGGTAATATTATGTAAGCGTTCGCAGAAACGCGGCAGTATTTACAATGGCTGGCGCAGTGATCAAAGACAGCAATGTTGTCAGATCCCGATTATCGTAACTAGCAATAGTGGCAATCTCAGATTGTTACAAACCGCCGACTTAAGTGGTAACCAGCACTTACTGTATCTCCCCGGCTTCACACGCCAAACTACAACGTTAAAGGAGTCAAAAATCATGAGCAGCGTTAAACCTAACCAACCGCTAGTCACCCATATTTATACTGCAGATCCGTCCGCCCATGTATTTGAGAATAAAATCTATATCTACCCGTCACATGACCTGGACCATGACGGTCCGGATAATGATAACGGCGACCAGTATAAAATGGAGGATTACCATGTGCTGTCGCTGGATAACTTCGATTCGCCTGCTGTGGATCATGGGGAAGCGCTGCATCTGAGAGATGTGCCATGGGCTTCGGCTCAGATGTGGGCGCCGGATGCGGCGTACAAGAACAACCAGTATTATCTGTACTTTCCGGCGCGGGACAAGGACGGAATCTTCAGAATTGGCGTAGCTACCTCTCCGTCTCCGGCCGGACCGTTCAAGGCTGAGCCAGATTATATCCAAGGCAGCTACAGCATTGACCCTGCAGTGTTGGTGGACGAGGATGATCAGGCCTATATTTACTTTGGAGGACTGTGGGGAGGCCAGCTGGAGAAGTGGCAGACCGGCAGCTTCCAGCCGGAGCAGACCGAAGGGCCGCCTGCAGACCAGCCGGCAATCGGGCCGCGCGTAGCTAAGCTAAGCGGGGACATGCTCTCTTTTGCAGACGAGCTGCAGGAGATTTCGATCATCGACGGGGAGGGTAATCCGATTACTGCCGGCGATGAGGAGCGGAGATATTTTGAAGGACCGTGGGTTCACAAATATAACGGCTATTACTACCTGTCCTACTCGACAGGTTCGACGCATAAGCTGGTGTACGGCATCAGCCGCAGCCCGCTTGGACCATTCACTTTTAAAGGTACCATTCTTACTCCGGTCATCGGCTGGACCACACACCATTCCATCGTCCAGTTTGAAGATAAATGGTACCTGTTCTATCATGACAGCTCCTTGTCGGAAGGTGTGAACCACAAGCGCTGCGTGAAATATACGGAGCTGAAATATAACGAGGATGGAACCATTCAGACGATCGATCCTTACCCTGCCGGAGAATAACAGGTAACCCTTATAGCGCCAAAATAAAGCACAAGAACCAGTGTCTTCAAGGGTCTTGTGCTTTTTGCTCAGAAAAGGGCGGGAGAGCTGCCGGATAAAAGGGGGCTGTATACGCAGCGTTATCATTCCAGGGCGGGACCGGTCTGTGATCTGGATGTCCGTATCCTCCTAATTGATGACTTGAAACTTAAGGTTTCATGCCGGTGCCGCCCGTTACAATAAAAACACAATAACAAGCAATTGGACAGGAGTGCAGCCGATGCAATACAGCAACCCCGTAATCCCCGGGTTCCATCCCGATCCCAGCATATGCCGGGTTAATGATGATTATTATTTGGTTACCAGTACCTTTGAGTATTTTCCGGGGGTACCGGTTTTCCATAGTAAGGACCTGGTCCATTGGCGGCAGATTGGCCATTGCCTGACCACGCCTGAGCAGCTGCCGCTGGCGAACGCTTGGAGCTCAGGCGGTATATTCGCCCCGACGATCCGTTATCATGACGGCTGGTTCTATATGGTCACTACCAACGTCAGCGGAGTCGGCAATTTCTATGTCAAAACCAGGAATCCGGAAGGGCCGTGGTCAGCCCCTATTCCGGTCAAGCAGGGCGGCATCGACCCTTCCCTCCTGTTCGATAATGACGGCCGCGTATACTTCCAGTCGTCGTGTAACGGGACTGAGGGACATGCCATCTACCAGTGTGAGATTAATATTGAAACCGGAGCTATGCTGACAGAGAGCCGGTTTATCTGGAGAGGCACCGGAGGCGCACACCCGGAGGCTCCGCATCTCTACAGGATCGACGGCTGGTATTATCTCATGATCGCAGAAGGCGGCACCGAATACGGGCATATGGAGACGATTGCGAGAAGCCGGCAGCCTTACGGGCCGTTTGAGCCCTGTCCGCACAATCCGGTGCTGACTAACCGGAGTATGGACAGCAGCATCCAGGCTACCGGACACGCTGATCTGATCGAGGCCCAAGACGGCAGCTGGTGGGCGGTATGCCTTGGCATCAGGCCGGTTGCCTATCCGAAGGCGCATCATCTTGGCCGCGAGGTCTATCTGGCTCCTGTCACCTGGACAGAAGAGGGCTGGCCGGTATTCGGCCGCGATACACATGTTGATCCGCAGATGGAAGCGCCGGAGCTGCCGCAGACTGTATGGCCGGAATCCCCGGTCAGAGACGATTTCAACGAGAACCAGCTGGGCTTCGGCTGGACCTTTTTGCGCAATCCCCTGGAAGGCAGCTGGTCTTTACAGGAGCGCCCGGGGTATCTGGTGCTTCACGGGCATAAGACCAATCTAAGTAATGCCGGTGCCCCGGCTTTTGTCGGCCGCAGACTTAGTCATTTCTCCTGCAGCATCGCGGCGGCGATGGAGTATGAGCCGGAGCATGAGGGGGAGGAAGCCGGATTAACAGTCTTCATGAACGAAAAGCATCATTATGATCTCGCCGTAACACTAGTAGATGGCCGCAAAAAGGTAGTTTTCCGTAAAACCATCGGGTCCCTGCAGACAGAACAAGCCTGGGATTGTCCGGAGGGTTCCGTTGAACTGAGGGCCGAAGCTTTCCCAAAGAAAATAGTTGCTTCACTGCAGACAGCACAAGGCAGCACGATAGACCTTGGCTGGGGGGAGACGCATCTGCTCAGCACTGAGGTTGCCGGAGGCTTTACCGGTGTATTCATTGCTATGTATGCTGCCGGTTCTGCAGAGGGGCAAGCTGCTTCGGCAGCTTTTGACTGGTTTGATTATGAGCCCTCGGAGCAGCAGGACAGCCAGTAGAATTATAGTAGACTATTCAAATTGTAACTGAAGGGAATCACAAACGGGCGTATACCCCATTTTTTGATAGATGCTATTAGATGTTGGATTTGCCAAGTCTGTATATAAGACGCATTTGGTAAATCCTTTTTCCAATGCAAGCTGGCTTATCTGTGCCACAATTGAAGTAGCGTATCCTTTGCCGCGCACATATGGAGGGGTATATACAAAGGCCACACCAACAGCCGTCTGCATTACCCTTGTATATCCCGCCATAGAAACGGGTATCCCGTTGTCCTCCAAAATATAGATTTTTTTCGATTCAATCCGGTAAAGGTAAGGCGCCGCCTCTTGCGGGATGGACATTTCTGTTGTGCCGTAACTCGCCGCTGCATAGAATGCTTCCGCCCAATATGGGAAAAAGTGAATATCCTTTTTATCAAGCAACCGAACAGTACCGGGCTTTTGAATGTCCGGATTTACTGCTGTCAGTTCATAGATACGCTGGCTCATTGTTGTTGTATAGGTTGTTCCCTTGCGCAAGGTATATTCTGTGGCAAAAGCTTCTGCCAGTGTTTTTTCGGTTGTCACACCTGGAATTTCACGGTCGTTCAGCCCGTCTATCAGGCAGCTTACAGCTTCCGGGTTAATGTTGTTGTCTGTTGCATAGAGCGTGATATTGTGCGGCGGTGTCATTATGGCGGTAAGCTGTATGCCCTTGTCATCCGCAATCGTTGCCATCAGCCAATTGACAGGGTCACGCCAGTCTGTCTTGTCTTTTCCTTCATGCCCCATGATGATATTGCCAAGCGGAATTAAATTTTGCGCTTCATGACGCATCAGCACATCATAGGTATCCTTGTAAAACTCATGCACATCCGTATACAGCTTGAACTGCATTCCAATACACCCTTTCTTCGGCTCGACGCTATCCAGAGTTGCTCTGCGTTACAGAAGTCTTGACATTCTATGGAGTTACGGCGAAGCCCTACTAAAATTAATATCTATAGAACGTCATCAATAGACTAACAAACCGTCTCCTGAAAGCATTGAGCAGCGGATGGATCTCCCTTGCCAAAGCTCTAACCTTGGTCAGTCGGTTCGAAGCCAAATGAGTTTTAAGTGTAGTTTGTGCAATTAAAACAGGTGAATTGAGTCATTTCAAGGAGATAACTGTATTCTATGCATCTATTTTTCGCGAAAAAGCCGGTTCGGGGCGTTTTCGGCAGATATAAATGTATAGAGTGCAGTTAAAACCTGCAACGAAGCTAATTAGCCTAGTTTAGTTGCAGAAAGTACAGTTATTTCAAACCGGCTCATTCATGATGCTGTGCCATTACCTGCGAAACAGGGCAAGTGCATCACCGAGAAGAAGGAGAGGCGGACGCTGCCGCCTTTATTTGGTTTAACAGGATATTATCTCTGCTTCCCCCAGCAGAAAAATAGCTTTGATGTTGGACAATAGCCTGATTCATTACGCTACCGAGTTACAGCTGTTTCCTAAGGAGCGTCCGCCTGAAAGCTTTTCGCAGAAAAGCTAGCTACGGAAGCATAAGCTGTCTGCGGATTTCTACCGCGAAGAGCGGTTAGAACAGAGAAATCTGTAGACAACAGCGGCCGGAAGTCTAAATATTCTCTGGAGTTACGGCGAAGCCCTTAAGATAAACATTAGTTTGAATTAGTTCCCCCTATAAGCCTTCGGCGACATGCCGTAGGCTTTTTTGAATTGGCGGGTCAGATAATTGCTGTCATTGAAGCCGCACATGTAGGAAATCTCCGTAATGGAATGCCTGCTCCCGCGGAGCAGGGTACAGGCCAGCTCCAGCCGCAGGCGCTGGATGTAGGCGATCGGAGTCGTCTGGTAGTAAGCACGGAAGATGCGGTTCAGATGCCTGACCGAAATCCGCGACTGCACGGCGATATCCTCCAGTGTAAGCTGCTCAGGGTAATGATCCTCGATGTAGGAGATGGCGCTGGCCAGATGCATCAGGCTGTTATCCGTTCCGGCCTCCTGATTCTCATAGTGCCTGGACAGATACACCACCAGTTCCATGAACCGTGAGGCAAGCATCGTCTGGTAGCCCTGCTGCTTCTCCTCGTATTCTTTGATCATTCCAGCGATGAAGGCGGAGACATGCTCAAGGCTGGCGATCGGCAGATTCAGCTTGCTTTTGAAACCGTTGATGCTGCGGTAAAAGGGCTCCAGCACGAACAGCGCCTGATAGCCGTTCAGGGTTCTGAGATCCGGTCCTGCAGATTTCAGCATCTCGGCTTTGTACATGATGTTGCAGATTTTGAAATCGTAAGGGGCCTTATAAGCATGCGGAGTGCCGCCGCTGATGACGAAGACATTGCCTTTTTTGATGAAGGATTCCTCATCGTTGACAACATGGGTCGCATGTCCGTTGAGCACAATGACCAGTTCGGAGAAGTCCGCATGCTTATGGAGGGACATGTCCTCCGCATGACCGCCGTATTGGATAAAGAACGGGAAGTGCTCATCTGTAGTGAACCAGTTCAAATAGACATTACTCACAAAGGGACCTCCCGGAGAATATAGCATTCGTGTCTATATAATGCTATTTTATGACCTGAAAATCAAGGTATCCGGCCAAAGGCGCGGAGTAAAATGAGAGCATCACCAAGAGCAGCGCTGATAGGCGATGATGTTTGCAACCGCATTCAAGAAGCTTATGCATCAGATTAGAGCTAAAGGGGGATTTATCAGATGAGTCATAAGGTATCGAAAAAGCTGGGGGCAGCTCTGCTGGCAGGCTTACTGCTGGTATCGGCCGGCTGCAGCAATTCCGGGAACAACGCAGCAGACAGCACGAACGGGAACAGTGGTAATGATACGGAGCCGGTGACCTTTACGTTTTTTGGAGCAGATGCCAGCCCGAGCTGGAATAACATGCAGGACGATGTAGGCAAAGAAATTATAGCGAAGACCGGTGTTACCCTGCAGGC
Source organism: Paenibacillus camerounensis (assembly GCF_000723885.1). Classification (GTDB taxonomy): domain Bacteria; phylum Bacillota; class Bacilli; order Paenibacillales; family Paenibacillaceae; genus Paenibacillus_AQ; species Paenibacillus_AQ camerounensis. The sequence continues at coordinate 8,496 of NZ_CCDG010000086.1, read as the reverse complement.
GGAATTTGATGTGGGCGGCGGAGGCGGGCAGGACCGGATTTCCATGATGGCCGCAAGCGGCGACTACCCGGATATTATTTTCGCCAAGGGAGAGATCGGCAAGCTGGTGGATGCGGAGGCCATTGTTGATCTGACCGATCTGATCGATAAGCACGCGCCCAATATCAAAAAAGTCATGGAAGGCAACATGAACCGGATGAAATACAGCAAGGACAACGAAGCGATTTACTCGATTCCGACGAATGTCGGTGTAGGCGAACAGAAATTTGATGCGACCAACGGCTTCCAGATTCAGCACCGGGTGCTCAAGGAGCTCGGCTATCCGGAAGTGAGAACGGTCAAGGATTATGAGAATGTGCTCAAAGAATATTATGCCAAGCACCCGACGACTGACGGCCAGCCGACCATCCCGATGACACTCAATGCCGACGGCTGGAAGATCATGATTACCGTAACCAACCAGGGCGATATTACGACGGGCGGGGCCAATGACGGTGAGTATTATGTGAACCCGGAGACGTATGAGACGATGCTTCACTACAAAAAACCGGAGGAGAAGGAGTATTTCCGCTGGCTGAATCACATGTACAATGAGGGGCTGCTCGACAAGGACTCTTTTGTGCAAAAGGATGACCAGTACAAAGCGAAAATTGCCAGCGGCCGCGTGCTTGGTCTCAGCTCAGTGGAGTGGGAGTACCAGGATGCGGAGAATGCCCTGAAGTCTGCCGGCAAAGACGAGTATACGTACGCGCATTTCCCGGTTACCCTGAGTGAGGAATACAAGGATCATGCGATGCAGGCTGTCGGCGTAGACGGCTACGGCATCAGCATTACTACCGCCTGTGAAGATCCGGTCCGTGCGATCAAGTTCCTGGACTGGCTGTCCTCGGAGGAAGGGCAGGTGCTGAGAAACTGGGGTGTCGAAGGCAAAACCTACAATATGGAGAACGGAAAACGGGTGATGCCTGCCGATATTCTCGATCAAAAGGTCAATGATGCTGGCAATTTCACCAAAAATACGGGCGTCGGCTTGTATTCTATTTTTGGAGTCCGTTATGGAGACGGTGTGAAGGATTCTACGGATAACTACTACACCACCAACTTCCCGGAGCAGATCCTGGCCGAATATTCGGATGCAGAGAAGGAATCCCTGGCCGCGTATAACGCAACTACCTGGAAGGACCTGTTCCCTGCCGAAGATGAATTTCCGGTAAAAGAGTGGGGCGCACTCTACAATATGCCTGTACCGACGGACGGCGACTATCAGGTCATCTACCAGAAGACACAGGATATTGTTCAAAAACGGATTCCGGAAGCCATTCTTTCCAATCCGGCTGAATTTGATAAAATCTACGATGATTTCATTGCCGAGCTAAACAAGGCCGGTGCCGAGAAGATGGAGAAGGAATATACAGAGCTGGTTAAAGCGAGAGTGTCGCTGTTCACCGGTAAGGATGTTAAATAGCATGTGGTAAAAGAGGGCTCTGCCGGATTAGCGGCAGGGCCCTTGTCTGTTGTCCGGCACTTATACCTATGTACGCAGGCTGAGGATGGTCTGCAGTAAAGGCTCAGCCCTTCGGGATACTGCGGTAGCGGGAGGGTGAGAAACCGGACATTTTTTTGAACAGTCGGGAAAAATAGTAAGGGTCGCTGATCCCGACAGCCGAGCTGACCTCCTTGATGCTGAGCTCCGTAAGGTCGAGCAGCTGGCCGGCCCGCTGGATTTTGAGCCGCAGAAAGTACTCGATCGGGGGAACTCCGGTCTCCAGATTGAACAGGTGAATCAGATGCTGCTGGGACAAGCCGACATGCCGGGCCAGATCCGTTAGCCGGATTGATTCCTCCAGATGCTGGTTCATGTACTTTATGGCCTGCTCCAGATATTGCTCCCGTTTTTTCTCCTGCGCCGATTTGCTGGTATTCAGACCGATGCCGGACAGGAGCTGCCGGGTGGTCTGCGCCACATGAACATGCGAGGTCAGGGAGTAGGTCCGCTCGGCCAGCAGCTCATAGGCGGGGTGGAACCACTCGGTGAACCGCGCTATTCCGCTGGGAGAAAGGGCGAGCGGTGCTGCAGACAGGCCGAACAGCCGGACAAGCCGTGCGGCGTGGTCACCTTTGAAATGAAACCAGTAGATGCTCCAGGGATTCTCTGCCGTTGCACCATATTGGTGCGGGGTATCCGGGGGAATAATCACCATATCCCCTTCGTGCAGCAGCATGCGCTCACCGGCCCGAAGCTCCAGCCAGCCCTCACCGCTCTCGCAAAAAATAAAAATATGCGCCGGGGTCCCTTCAGGACGCTCACGGTAATGATATTGTGCGGTGGGAAAGTATCCGATATCGGTGACATACAAGTCTGAAGTCAGCTCCTCCTGCTCCAGCTCCTTCATCCAGTAATCGGGGAGAACGTACAGCTTCTCCTCTGTGAAGCCTTCACGCTTCTGTATCAAACGGCCGGCCATTTGTAAGCCTCCTTGTTTTACATGAAATATAAGTATTTGTATGTTTCGCGTTAAAAATGATCCTTATATTTCTCGCAGAAACGGATACCGTCCTGTTTAGGACGGCGTAGCCGTTTCTACTTGCCGAATATGAATATAATCCATCACTTCCCGCATTTCGTCAATTGGAACCTTCACCGCCGGAGGCTAAAGTAGAACTATAAAAGCAAGGGAGGCTAATGCAGACATGAATCAAACAATAAATACTCATACGCCCGGAGGAAGTCCAGCAGCGGCAAAACAGGTGAAGGTATGGGAATCAGAGGTGCTTATTCCTACGTATGAAGCGGGAAAGGCGGACCCGAATCCGATGTTCCTGGAGAAACGCGTATATCAGGGAAGCACCGGCAGAGTCTATCCTCATCCCGTAATTGAGTCCATCTCGGATGTGAAGGCTGATAAAAATTACAAGCTGGTCATCCTTGAGAATGAATATGTGCGGATCGAGATTATGCCGGAAATCGGCGGCCGGATCTATCGTGCACTAGATAAAACCAATAATTATGATTTCGTCTATTATAACAGGGTGATTAAGCCTGCGCTGGTAGGGCTGGCCGGGCCGTGGATTTCCGGAGGCATTGAATTCAACTGGCCGCAGCATCACCGGCCCAACACCTTCGGTCCGGTAGAATACCGGTTCGGGCAGTCAGAGGATGGAAGCGCCTCCGTCTGGGTAAGCGAAATTGACCGGATGTACGGAACCAAGGTGACGGCAGAGTTCAAGCTGTATCCCGGCAAAGCCTACCTGGAGATCAATGCCCAGCTGTATAACCGGACGGCGGAGCCGCAGACCTTCCTATGGTGGGCCAACCCGGCGGTAGCGGTCAATGACCATACGCAATCTGTATTCCCTCCGGACGTAACGGCTGTATTCGATCACGGCAAACGCGATGTGTCCCGTTTTCCGATTGCTACCGGAACGTATTATAAACAGGATTACTCGGAAGGCGTAGATATATCCCGCTACAAGAACATTCCTGTACCAACCTCTTATATGGCCTACAAATCGGATTATAATTTCGTGGGCGGTTACGATCACGGTGTTCAGGCAGGACTGCTGCATGTAGCAAGCCATCATGTTTCACCTGGCAAAAAGCAATGGACCTGGGGCAACGGGGAGTTCGGACAGGCCTGGGACCGCCAGCTGACCGATGAGGACGGACCGTATATTGAGCTGATGACCGGTGTGTATACCGATAACCAGCCTGACTTTACCTGGCTGCAGCCTTATGAGGAGAAGACCTTTACCCAGTATTTTATGCCTTACAAAAATATCGGCGTTGTTAAAAATGCTTCAATCGAAGCAGCGGTTAATCTGGAGGTGGATGCCGCAGCCGGGCGGGCTGAGGTTCAGGCATATGCCACTTCGTTAATAGAGCAGGCTACGATCGTGCTGAAGGGAGCAAACCGGACGTATATCGAGCGGTCGGTGCAGCTGTCTCCGAAGGACGAGGATGTATTTAAGGAGAATGTAACGCTGGATGCGGGTGAGCAGGAGCATGATCTGCAGCTGACTGTCAGAGCTGCTGACGGCAGGCTCCTCATTGCTTATCAGCCGAAGCGCCCTGATATTGAACAGGTTCCGGATGCCGCCAAGCCGCTCGCTGAGCCGCATGAGCTGCGCTCCACCGAAGAGCTGTACCTGGCAGGTCTGCATCTGGAGCAGTACCGGCATGCCACCTTTGAGCCGGAGGATTATTACCTGGAAGGCTTAAAGCGCGATAGAGGCGATATCCGCCTGAATGTGGCGTACGGAACGCTCCTGCTGCGCCGCGGCCTGTACCGTGAGAGTGAAGCGTATTTCCGCACAGCGATTGAACGGCTGACCTGGAGAAATCCGAATCCGTACGACAGCGAAGCCTACTACCAGCTGGGCGTGGCACTGCGCGGCCAGAACCGGCTAGACGAAGCCTTTAACGCATTCCACAAAGCGGTCTGGTCGGCTGCCTGGCAGGATGCCGGCTACTTCTCACTTGCCCAGATCGCAAGCATCAAGGGTGAATATGCTGAAGCTCTGGATCTGGCTGAGCGCTCACTGGTCCGCAATTCACGCAACTACAAGGCCCGTGATCTGAAAGCGGCTATGCTGCGCAAGCTTGGCCGGCATGAGCAGGTCCTGGCATTTGCACAGGAGACAACCGGACTCGATGTTGCAGATTTCGGCGCTTATAATGAGCAGGCGCTGGCACTTGCTGCACTTGGTGATGCAGCCGCTGCAGAGGGCGTGCTGGCGGAGCTTCGTCTGCTGATGCGCGATGATGCGCATAACTACCTGAATCTGATTGCCGATTACATGGGCTGCGGCTTGCTGGAGGAAGCCATAGCAGTGGGGTTAAGAATTGTTCCGGCCGAAGGTACTGTGTATCCGATGGTCCATTATGCCCTGGATGAGCTGTATGCCCTTGCCGGGCGCTCTGATTTGGCTGAGACGCAGCGCCGTGCCGGACAGTCTGCCGACCCGACCTACTGCTTCCCTAATACACTGTTCGAGCTGGATCTGCTGGAAAGCGCCGTCCGGGCCAATCCGGAGGATGATAAGGCCCATTATTATCTTGGAAACTTCTTCTATGATAAAAAACGTCCGGAAGAAGCGATTGCCGGCTGGGAGCGTTCACGTGAGCTGCGCGGGGACTTTGCAACCGTGCACCGTAATCTTGGCCTTGCCTATTACAACAAACAGGGTGATCCGCAGGCAGCGATGGATTCACTGGTGAAGGCCTATGCCTGCGCACCGGAGGATGTGCGGATTCTGTTTGAACTGGATCAGCTGCGCAAGAAGCTGGCCATGCCTGCACAGGAGCGGCTGGATATCCTCGAGGCTAAGCGCAGCCAGGTGGAGCAGCGGGATGATCTGTTTGTAGAATATGTTACGCTGCTTAACAATCTGGAGCGGTACGATGAAGCGCTGGCGGCACTGAATTCCCGGAATTTCCATCCTTGGGAAGGCGGAGAAGGCAAGGTAACCGGGCAATATAAATTTGCCCATACCGAGCTTGGCAAGCAATTGCTCAAGGAGGGCCGCCAGGAGGAAGCGCTGGCCCATCTGCAGCAGGCACTCGTATATCCGCTGAATCTGGGAGAAGGCAAGCTTGAAGGGGCGCAGGAAAATAATATCTACTATTATATAGGGCTGGCGTACGAAGGCCTTGGGCAGGAGCAGCTGGCTGCAGAGAGCTACAGGACTGCTTCGCAGGGGCTGGAGGAGCCGTCGAGCGCGATGTATTATAATGACCAGCCGCCGGAAATGATCTTTTATCAAGGGCTGGCCTGGCATAAGCTTGGCAACGTGAAGGAAGCGAAGCGCCGGTTCAACAAGCTGATTGATTATGCGGAGAAGCATATTTTTGACGAGATCAAAATTGACTACTTCGCGGTATCCCTGCCTGACTTCCTTGTGTTCGAGGATGACCTGAACCGCCGGAATGTGATTCACTGCCGGTATATGCGCGGACTGGGGCTGCTGGGACTGGGCCGTACGGAAGAAGCCGGTGCCGAGCTGGAGCAGGCGCTGGAGCTGGAGCCGAATCATCAGGGGGCTGTGATCCACAGCCGGTTATGCAGAGAATCAGCAGAGTAATCGTTTCGGTTGACCATTATATCTCACATGAAGGGTTGCGGATGCTTTGATTAACAGCGGGCGATACACAGCAAAACTGGATTCGGGCTGGAAGTTCCAGCCCGATCCTCAGAACCAGGGCGAACGGGAGGGCTGGCATAACGGCGGCCTGCCGGCTCCTGTTCCGGTCTCCGTTCCCCATACCTGGAATGTGCAGGAGGAGCTTGAGGAGTTCCGCGGCGCAGGCTGGTATGAGCAGCAGCTGGAGGTTCCCGCGGAATGGGCCGGCCGCCGGTTCCGGATTTTCTTTGAAGGGGCCTACCGGGATACGGATATCTGGGTTAACGGCACACTCGCCGGCAGTCATTACAACTCGGGCTATACGCCGTTTGAAGTCGATATTACACCGTATATTCATGCCGGAGGTAACAACAGACTGGTGATTAGAGTGGACAACCGGAACAGTGATACGGCTCTGCCTGTGAGCAACAGCTTCGATTGGGCGGATGACGGCGGACTGATCCGGCCGGTAATGCTGGTGGTGACGGGCAGCACGGCGGTAGAGCAGGTGCGGGTAGAGCCTAAGGTCCACTTCAGCGCCGACGGCAAGCCTGCAGGCGGAACGTTAGCTGCACAGATTAAGCTGTGTGAGCCGCCGGCAGCTGCTGTCCACGCGGAGATTAAGGTGTACCGCAATGAAGCTGTAATCTGGCAGGGAACAGAGAAGATTGCGGCCGGGGCCTTGGCCTGGAGCTTTGCTGAGATCGGGCTGGAGGAAGTGCAGCTATGGCATTTTGACCATCCGCATCTGTATGAGCTTGAGCTTGTGCTGACTGCCGGCGGCGGGGCTCAAGACCGGATTGTCCGTTCCTTTGGCTTCCGGGAGATCGTGGTGGAGGGCCACCAGCTGCTGCTTAACCGGGAACCGGTCCGGCTGATGGGCGTGGAGTGGATGCCCGGTTCACATCCGGCGGCGGGTATGGCAGAGGGTGCAGAAGAGCTTACAGCCATGCTGGTCAGGCTGAAAGAAGCCAACTGCATCATCACCCGCTTCCACTGGCAGCAGGGCAATGAGCTGCTGGACTGGTGCGACCGTAATGGCCTGCTGGTCCAGGAGGAGATTCCGCACTGGCAGCAGCCGGCAGAACCGGGGAAGGACACCCGCCTGCTTGCTTTGAGCCAGGCCAAAGAAATGATTGCCAGCCACTCACATCACCCTTGTATCTTTGCCTGGGGAATGGGGAACGAGCTGGATGGTCAATCGGCGGTAACGAATGGATATATGGAGCAGCTTAAAGAGGAGTTTCTGCAGCTTGACTCAACCCGGCTGGTGAACTATGTAAGTAATACGCTGCAGCTTCAGCCGGCATCTGATGCTACGGGGGCGGGCGATATGCTGATGTGGAATGACTATATCGGCACCTGGCACGGTGATCTGGATGAGGAAGAGGTCATCCGGCAGATCATCGCCGATCATCCGGACAAGCCGCTCGTTGTAGCAGAATACGGGCTGTGCGAGCCTGCCTTTGAGGGCGGGGATGCCAGAAGAATAAGGATATTGCGGGAAAAAACAGCGATTTACCGGCGTTATCCGGCGTTTGCGGCGCTCATCTATTTCAGTCTGAACGATTACCGCACGCAGATGGGTGAGGAGGGAACCGGCCGGTTCATGCAAAGAGTCCATGGCTCTGTTGATCTGTATAACCAGGCGAAGCCCTCCTATGCCGCTCTGCGGGAAGAGTCTTCACCGCTCGTGCTTGCCGGAGAGCCGGTATGGAAGAACGGCGGGCTTGAGCTGACGCTGGAGTGCCGGAATGACATTCCGAGCTATGCAGTAAGAGGCTACAGCTTGTCCGCTGCTATAGCAGGCGGTGAGACGATCTCACAGCAGCTTCCTGATCTGGCGCCGGGAGAGGTGCGGACGGTGTATGTGGAGCTGCCGGAAGGTACCGGCAGTGCCAGCGGAACTAACGATGGTGCTGGCAGCGCAGGCGAAGGTAAGGAAGGTGCTGTCCGTGCAGGAGAAGCTAAGGAGGGTTCTGCCACTGCAGGAGAAGTTAAGGAGGGTGCTGGCAGTGTAGGCAAAGGTAAGGAGGGTGCCGGCAGTGTAGGCGAAGGTAAGGAGGGTGCCGGTAGTATAGGCGAAGGTAAGGAGGGTGCCGGCAGTGTAGGCGAAGGTAAGGAAAGTTCTGCCCGTACTGCGGCGTTGTCCATACTCCGTCCTACCGGCTTCAGTGTGCTGGAGCTGCAGCTGTAGCTCGACTGACTGGATTTGTAGCGTTACTTTGAGTAACTAGGATTTATGGATAGGAAAGTTGAAAGCCCATGAGAACGGTTGGTTAACCTTCTCATGGGCTTTTTTGTCGTTAGCGTAATTTAGCCGAATGAGAGGCAAAAATGCCTCTGAATGGGGCCAAGGTGGCCCGATCGGCGAAA
>NZ_CCDG010000085.1 GCF_000723885.1 Paenibacillus camerounensis | reverse complement strand
GGTTCTCGGTAGCTCGGTGGCTCGGTGGCTCATTTGCTCAGTTGCTGGGTGGCTCGATGGCTGTGTGGTTGTGTAGCTGAGTTGCTGAAGTACTCACTTGCTCAGTGCTTAGTTGCTGGGTGGCTGTGTAGCTGAGTTGCCGGGGTACCCTGTGACTCGGTTAGCGGCCCAAAAGCTCCGCAGACGCATGCCTCTAAATTTAGTTGGATTTTCGCCAGTTAATTCCTCTAATTCTCAACATTTCTATTTATTACTTGGAAATTAGTCACTTAATTTTGCCAAAAACCCTGATTTCGGCGTAATCCGGCAAATTAAGTGTCCTTTTTCCCACTAATCTCCTTTTTTCGATGGCTGATCAGGAATTAGGTGACGAATTTCCACTTAATTTGTTCATCAACCCTACATTAATCCTCTATCACCCTTCTATCACCTCAACATCGCCTCTCCATCGCCCCTACATCGCCCCACCATCGCCCTACATCGCCCCTACATCACTCATCCTCATAGGATGAATTTCAATCACAATGACCTCAGGACACAAAAAACATCCCCCGGTACTACGCATTAGCGCAGCCAGGGGATGCTTGTTCACACTATTCAAGTAGAGACAGCAGGGTCCTCTGGCCGGAGAGGAAGCTCATCACCGATTCCTGCACCTCCCAGAGAAGGCCCTGTGCCTGGTTCTTATTGTATTCGTTCAGAGCAGCGATTCCCTGGCTCGCCGATTTCTCCAGGCCGGCGCACAGGCTCTGGCCCTCCGCGCTTAATCCAGGCTCCAATGCTTTGACCGCCTCGGTCCAGCGCATATGAATATCCGTAACGGCGGCGGTATCCGCCGTACCGCCGGCTCCGCTGAGCAGCGTCGCGGACAGGCTGCTCAGCTCGTTCAGCAGCTCTGAGCTGACTGCGAAATAGCTGTTCACCGCCTCCGCCTGCCCGGCAAAAGCAGCCTGCTCCGCAGCCGGCAGCGTTACCTCCCGGACGTAGAGCTCAATGCCCTGATGCTGCAGTCCGCTGCTCAGAAGCTTGGCCTGCTCACGGTCAGGCGACATCCCGGCATACACGCGGTTTCCCCCGTCGGGATCGGTTCCGGCGGCAAGCCCCGCGGCAAGCAGCTCCTGCTGTGCCTGCTCCGCCCCGGCAGGAGTGCTGAACACTCCGTATTGCAGCAGATAGTAACTCTGCGCAGCAATTGCAACCGGAATGCGGCCGGCAGCGCTGTTCCCTCCGGCGGCCGGCAGTCCCGTAGCCGGATCAACAGGTTGTCCGTCTGTGCCGCTAGCGGCTCCGTTCTGCACAACTGCCGGCAGCGTACGCCCGTCTCCGCTGTCGTTCACGCCGCTGATAAAGTTCAAGGCTGCATAGCCGAGCAGCAAGCCTGTAGCAAGCGCTCCTGTAATGGATAGCGCAAATTTCCACCAGCCGGCCGGCCGGCGGGTCTGATAGGAGCCGCTGGTGCCGTAGCTGAGTCCGGAGTAGGATATACCCCCGAATTCCCTGAGCTCCCCGTTCTCCGAATCCTCATTATAGCGGGCACTGTATCCGTACTCTTCCTCTTGCACATCATCCGGTATACCGCGGGTTGTTGTCTCCCGCAGGCCAGTCAACGGGTCAGGACGGAATAAGGAAGAGTCTGAGTTTGTAACAGATCCGGGGCCATGGCTGAGATCCTCCCATTCCTTGTACCGGGCAGGCTGCGGTGCATGTTCAACCGTTCTGTCTTTATAGCCTCCATACTGATCCCTTCCGGCAGAGTTGCCGGCTGCATTATACGGCCATACCTCTCCCGGAGCATCAATATTACGATGCGGCGCTGTAATATAACTCTTGCCCGGGTTATCATTATTAGCTGTGTTATGTTCTCGTCCGCTGTAATCACTGTCAACGCTATCCGGCCTGCCGATACGATTATGACTGTCAGCACTATTATATCGGTTAGTGCTGTAGTCCCTGGCGGTGCCGAGATATCCGCTGCCGGAATCCAGCTCTCCGCCCTTACCTGCTTGTCCGTCCTGACCTGTGCCTGTATCAAAGCGGAACGTCATCTTCCCGTTACTCAACTTCCACACCCCACTATCTAGAGTTCGTTAATAGAAGATATGATAGAGAGGAGGGGAATATGCTATTTGGGGAGAATAAAATCTTTACACCAGGCTAAGTACCTTAGCCTTAACATTGCCGGCTTCATAATGCTTCTGCAGTGTCCGGTAAGCCTGGTCGGCGATAATGGCCCCCAGCTCCGGCGTCTGCAGCAGCTTCAGCACCTGGTCGGCAATTTCTCCCGTGGTGCCGGCCAGCAGGATGTTGCGTCCCGGTTCACAGGTCAGGCCTTCTGCGCTTTTCACACCGGTAACCACCGGCGTGCGCAGCGCCCATGCCTCCAGAATGCGCAGCTGTCCGCCGCAGCCCTCACGCATGGAGGCGATAACCGCTTTGGAACGCCGTATGTATTCATATGCATCTGCGCCATCAACAATAATCACAGACGAATCAAGCCTGGCCAGTGCGGCTACCTCAGGATGTATCTCCCGGGCGACTATATAACATTTACAATGCGGGACCTTCTCCTTAACCAGCGGATATATCTTCTTGTAAAAAGTGAGCGCAGCATCCCTGCCCTGGCTTGTGTGCATATTCCAGTGAAGCAGAACCGCATCCTCCTTAATAGCCGGCTCATCATAAGCATAGTCGTCAAGGTCGATGAATTGCGGGATCACATGTACCTTGCCGGCATCCGCAAAGGACAGCGCCTTGAAGGATAAGGCCTCCCACTCCGATGCAGTCAGCAAAAGCCCGGTTTTGTTCATCAGCCTGCGTTCATCACGCCTGGAGAGCACTGCATTAAGCATATGATAGCGTCTGCTTAAGCCGCGTTTGCCGGCAGCCTTGCTCTCAGCCTGCCTGCTCTCCTGACGCTGGGCATCCGTAATAATAACGGCATCCGGCAGCAGTGATGACAGAAGATCAATGCAGCTGCCCGGCAGGTTCCTTGTAATAAAAACATGGGTATATGCATTGGATTTGCACAGGTGCCTGATCTCGGCCTGCAGATCCTTATCCGTCTCTGTATGAAAGGTGCTTCCGCGCAGCTTGTTAAGCGAATTCCTCAGAATCATATGCGGCCTCGGCGCCGGCGTAACGGCATGTATCCTTAACGCAGGATCAGGCCTCAGCCGGGTGTTGCGGCCGCTCCTGCAAAACTCCAGCAGATCAATATCAAATCGCTCCATCAGGATGCGGATCATCCCTTCGGTGCGCGCTTCTTCCTCTACATCTTCCTCCGGCCCCCGGTTCCGGGCGGACAGGTACAGCATCTTTTCTCTCATTTCTCTAACTCCTCGGTCTGTATAAATAACGGACCCCCTGCCTGTTCCGCAGAAAAAGCAAGCCGGATTCTTAATCCGGCCGCCCGTTATGAAACTTTAGTTGTAGATCAATAGTAGCGCAATTTGCCGGGGAAGACTGTCGATTTATGGGAGATTTTTTTGAAAAGTTGAAAATATGAACAACTTCAGACCAGGCTAAGCAGCTTCTTCTTGACGCTCTCCGCCTCATAGTGGGCCAGCAGCGTCCGGTATGCATGATCCGCAAGCTGTCTTCCGCGCTCCCTGTCCCGGAGAAGCTGCAGTACGCAGCCGGCAAAGGCAGCCGGGCTGTCAGCAATAAGAATATTATTGCCGTGTTCACAGAGTAAGCCCTCCGCCCCGATGGAGGTTGAGACCACAGGCGTCTTTAATGCCCAGGATTCCAGTATTTTAAGCCGGGTCCCGCTGCCTTCCAGCAGCGGGACAATTACAACTGCACCTTTACGCACATAGTCGGCAACACTTTCAACATAGCCGGTAATGATAATGGATCGGTCTTTTTCAGCGAGGGCAGCGACATCCGGATGAACATCCCGGCCGACAATATACCATTTGGCATCCGGAAATTCCGTTTTGATCAGGGGATATATCTCTCTGCTGAAATAGGAGGCGGCATGAATATTCGGAAAATAGTTCATGTTGCCAGGCAGGATGATCCACCTCTCTTTGCCTGAATCCGGTTCAGGCAGATAATCGCTGATCCGGATAAAGTTAGGGATCACATGCACCTTATGCGCATTTGTGGAAGATAGAGCCCGGAATGCCAATCCGTCCTGCTCCGAGGCAGCCAGTAGCAGGCTTGTCTTATCCATCAGCTTCAGTTCATCCTGTCTGGTCCATGCCGCGTTAAGCCGGAAATAGAGCCTGGCAATTCCCCGCTTCTTCTTCACCAGTTGGGCAGACAGGCTGCTCTCAAAATTATGGGCATCCGTGATCATAACCGCCTCCGGCAGCACCTTGCGAACGACATCAATACAGGCGCCGAGCAGGCTGTGTGAAATGAATACCCGTTCATACAGGTTCTGCCTGCTAAGCCTAACGATCAGGCTATGCATATCCTTATCCGAATGGCTTAAGTACGAGCAGTTACGCCACGTGTAGAGTGAACGCAGCATTGCTTTGCGGTAGCTCACCGTGCGCTCTACTTCATGTACGTTGACGCCTTCCTGTGCATGCCTTTGCCCTTTGTCCGCTTCCGTATTCCGGTAGGTCAGCAGATCCACCACGTATTTCGTCTTCAGGAGATTCAGAATGTTACCGGTCCTGAGCTTGCCGCCGCTATCCTGCGGGAAAGGGTTCTCCGCGGAAATAAACAGTATTCTCTCCATTGTCATCCTCACATCTCCCACATTCTATGTGTATGGCCGCCAGTACCAAGTGCTGATATCAAGCTATATTACCCGGCTGCTACTTGATTCCACCTCACAATGGAAATCATTTAACTTTATATGAAAATAATTTCACATCAAAAAACTATTGTTTGAGCAAAAAAAAAAAAGCACCCCGCTCATAAAGAGGAAGGCACTGTCTCATCTGACAAAACGCAATATTCGTAGGTTCTTGCCACCCGGTTCCTGCCCTTCTGCTTGGCCTGGTATAAGGCAATATCCGTCAGCCTGTATAATCTGTTCAAGGTGATCCGCTTCTCGGAGCGGATCGTTATGACTCCGATACTGACTGTATACGGCAGGAGGGTGTCATCAATAACGGCACCAAGCACACACCGTCTAAGCCGTTCGGCAATCTCCTCGCTGTCTGCTTCATCAGCCCTGTGCAGCAGCACTGCGAATTCCTCACCGCCAAATCTGCCGAACAGGTCACTGCTGCTCAGTTGGCCCTCAATCTTGCGTGAGAAATCCCACAGCACTTTATCTCCGGTGTCATGGCCGAAGGTATCGTTAATTTGCTTGAAATGGTCAACGTCAATCAGCAGAAAGGAGAAGGACCAGTCCTCTTTAGCTGCCGCAGCCATCATCGGGCGGGCTCTCAGTACAAAAGCCCGGCGGTTCAGGATGCCCGTAAGCTCGTCATAGGTAGCCACACGCTCGAGTTCGGCGTAAGTATGCTCCCGTGAGAGCAGCATATACCCTGCCGTACCCAGAAACATCAGCAGGTAAAGGCTGATATAGAACATGCCCTGCAGCAAGGCAGTAACCCAGATGCCAGTCAGGGGCTCTGCCCATAATAAGCAGACTGCCTGTCCAAGCAGTGCGATAATAACTAAGCTGTAGAGCCCCCCTATGAGCTTTTGCAGCGGAGTCTGCTTCAGCTTCACAGAGAGCAGATAGACGGGATAGGCAATCATAGCGGCTCCGGCGGCTGCAGCCAGCGCGCCTGCCGGAGCCGCTGAAGGGAGCAGCCATTCCAGCAGAGCAATACCTGCGCCTGATATGCCGGCAAGCCCGTAATACAGCCGCTTTACTCCTCCGGTGTATGCTCCCAGCAGCTTGAGAAGGGCAAAGGCTTCTCCCGTCCCCCCGGCTATGCATAAGAGCAAGACAGGCAGCCGGACTCCGCGCAATCCGGCTGCCGCCTCCAGTACAAGCAGCGGCCAGATCAGCAGCTGAAGCAGCTTGGCGCTAATATACGCCCTCAGCCTGCTTCCTTCCGAATAACGCGAGCGGTACGACAGCATGAACAGTACTGTAAACAGATTTACGATAAAAAGGCATACCAGCAATGTAGCAAAATCAAAACTGACAGCTGTCGCGATGAGATTCACCTTCCTGCCCGTAATATACCTAATCTCTTTTTTTATGTAGCCCCGGCACTACTAATCCCCGAAGCTGTAACGGACAACCCGGTTCCTTCCTTCCTTCTTAGCCTGATAAAGTGCCCGGTCACACAGCTTTAAGAGCATATTTACCGAGGCCCGCGGATCAGGCAGAACCGTAATGATACCGATGCTTACCGTATACTCAATGTGTCCGCCGGCTTGTGAAGCTTCTGCCACCGCCCTGCGAAGCTGTTCTGCCTTGAGGCTGCTGTCAGCTTCATCCGGACCGTACAGCACGGCAGCAAATTCCTCTCCGCCTACCCGGCCGAATAAATCGCCGTTGCCAAGATTGTTCTCCACTGTAAAAGCAAACTCCTGCAGAACCGTATCCCCCTTATCATGCCCATAGGTATCATTGATTCTCTTGAAATGATCAAGGTCCAGCAGCAGAAGGGAGTAGGACTGCTCCTTCTTGACGGCAAGGGCAAGCTTCAGCTCCGCTTCCAGCAGGAACGCCCTGCGGCTCAGAATACCTGTGAGGGAGTCGTAGGTGGCAATTCTTTTCAGCTTTTCATAGGAATGCTCGTTGGATAGAAGAATAAAGGCCGCGGTACCCGACACAAGCATAAAGAACATGCCTACATAATATAGATATTGCGCCACATTGGCCGATAAAGCACCCATCTCCGGGTCAATAAACAACGCGACAAGGAACCTGCCCAGCATAGCGCCGGCAGTCAAGTAAAAAACAAGACCGGTAATCCGCTGCAGCGGAGGTGTCTCCTTGCCTGCCGTCAGCCGGACAGCCGGATAGAGAACAAAGAGCAGCACAGACAGCGAAGCCGAAGCCACACGCAGGTTGGCCTGGTTAAAGAACAGTGCAATAATGCAAAAGCTGGCCACACTGACAGCCGTCAATACCGTAAAATACAGCTTGGCCTTCCGTCCGAAAATGTCCATCATCATCATTAACGCTGTAATTTCCAGCAATCCCCCAAGCAGGATCAGGAGATTACTGAGCGGAATCATCAGCTTATGCGGCAAATAATCCCACAGCAGCATGGAGCTCCAAAAAAGCACCTGCACCCATTTACTGCCGATGAACAGGGCTGAAGCCATATCTTTCGGTGAATGGAAGCGGTAGAAGGTAATCAGAAGCCCCGTAAATAAATTACCAAAGATAAAAAGATACAATAAGGTTCCGATATCAAGCTGAAAATCCATAGCCACACCACCAAATGTCCGGGGATCAGTAACGTTATTATTGCGTATTCCAGCACTCCATGTTTATTATCGGCAGACACCCTCTAAGAATTGACCAGCAAATAACCCCACAAAGCAGGGCATGTTATGAATGCTGACCAAGGTACTATGCAGGGAACCCGAAAACTATAAATAAAGCGTATTCCCTCTGAGTATCCAGAGGGAATACGCTTGAATTGCGTAATCACTGAAGCTGCAGGTACAGCTTAAAACAATCTATTCTTTGGCTTTATGCTCCCGCAGGCCTTCCGCCAGAGTATAGCCTACCTTCCAGATATCGCCTGCGCCCATAGTGAGCACAAGGTCACCCGGAGCGATACGGCCCTGCAGATCGGCAAGCACCGCCTCCTTAGTCGGCAGATGCCTTGCGCTTGAATTACTATTCTGCACAATCAGCTCTACCAGTCTAGCGGAGGTTACTCCTTCAATCTGCTTCTCACCGGCCGGTGAGTAAATGTCGGTAATGATTACCTCGTCTGCTTCACTGAAGGCACGGCTGAAAGCATCCAGCAGGAAAAAGGTACGGGTATATCGCTGCGGCTGGAAGACGGCGATAATCTTTTTGCCGGTCGCCTTGGCTGCACTGATTGTAGCCTGAATCTCTGTAGGATGATGGGCATAATCGTCAATGACGAGAATGTCATTCACCTCGCCCAGCACCTGGAAACGGCGCTTCGCGCCATGGAACTTCACAATAGCACCAGCAATAGCTTCAAAAGCAACGCCGGATTTCAGGCAGGCGATTACCGCAGCCATCGAGTTGTAAAGATTGTATTTGCCCGGGATGGACAGCTCAATCTTGCCCAGCACCTGTCCCTGATGGTTCATTGTATAAGAGACCTGTCTGTCTCCCAGCATGATATCAGTAGCGGTGTAGTCTGCATCCGGAGAGTCAATGCCGTAAGTGATAATATTGCCCTTCACCTCAGACAATAGAGAGCTGGCTGTCTCATCATCAGCACATACAATCGCTGTGCCGTCATCACGCAGCTGATTCATAAACTGGACGTAAGCGGCCTTCAGCTTGCCGAAATCCCCGCCGTAATTCTCCAGATGATCCGCTTCAATATTGGTGACAATCGCCAGCCAAGGGTGGTACTGGAGGAAGGAGCCGTCGCTCTCGTCTGCTTCCGCTACAACGTATTCTCCTTGTCCTGCCTTGGCATTCGTGCCGACATTCATAATCTCCCCGCCGATAATATACGTCGGGTCCACTCCGCAGTCCTCCATGATCAGGGCGATCATCGAGGAGGTTGTGGTTTTGCCGTGCGCCCCTGCAACGGCAACGCCCTTGCGTTCATTCAGCAGCCGGGCCAGCATCTGGGAACGGTGCAGCACCGGGATGTTCAGGCGCTCAGCCTCCACCCACTCCACATTGTCGCTTGCCAGCGCAGTTGAATAGACAACAAGATCAGCACCTTTAACCTGCTCGGCCGTATGTCCGATATAGACCTTGGCGCCTTTGGCGATCAGTTTCTCGGTCAATTCCTGGGCAGCCACATCGGAGCCCGTAACCGTGTATCCCATTTCCAGCATTACCCGGGCAATCGCGCTCATACCGTAGCCGCCGATCCCTATAAAATGCACACGTTCAGTAGTATCCAACAGTTCGTCACCAGCCTTTTTCAGAATCGGGTTGCTGCAAAAGCGTACTGCGTACATCGGAAATCAGATACAGTGTGCCGGACACGACCGCAAGATCCTTCTCCGACGTGATCGACTGCAGCAGTTGCAGCGCTTTGCCCCAATTACGTTCTACTATGATTTCCAAATGATCCTTGGCATATTTCTCCCGCAGACTTTCTGCGATGGCCTGCAGTTCTTCCGCGTCCATTTTCTTCCGGAAATCCGGTTCGGTCAGGATGAGCGTATCCACTATAGGCAGTATATGCTTGAAGTATGACTCATGATGCTTATTAGCCAGCATCCCCATGAGTAAATTTAATTTACCGTACTGATAAAACTGCGGCAGGCTTCTGGCCAGGCTCTCTGCACCTTCGGGATTATGCGCACCATCGAGTACGATCCGCGGATGCTGGCTGACCTCCTCCAGACGTCCGGCCCAAAAAGTATCCTTGAAGCCTTCAAGCACATCCTCATCGTCCAGCATGAAGGCCATATACTGGCGCAATACCTCCAGCGCCATCATTGCTCCGGCCGCATTACTCAGCTGATGCTCGCCTTTCATGGCAATACCCACCTGAAGATCACGGAACGGCCCCTTGAAGTTAAAGCTCTGCACACCTTCTTCGATGCCCTCAAGCTCATAGGTGAAATCTTCACCGGCCAGATAGAGCTTGGTACGGCAGGCTTCCGCCCGTTCCTTCAGAACAGCGATAACCTCCGGCTGGCTGACACAGCTGACTACAGGAACACCGGGCTTAATAATCCCGGCCTTCTCAAAGGCAATCTTCTCCAGCGTATCGCCTAGCACATCGGTATGGTCATGGCCGACATTGGTGATTACGGACACCACCGGCAGCACGATGTTCGTTACATCCAGCCTTCCCCCAAGCCCCGTCTCCCATACGACTACATCAGGGAAACAGTATTCGGCATAATAGAGGATCGCCAGCGCCGTCGCCACCTCGAACATCGTCGGTGAGCCCAGCTCGCCGGCCGCAATTTCCTCTACCAGCGGGCGCAGCTTCGCAGCAAGCGCAGTGAGCGTATCTTCGGGAATATCCGTACCGTTATACTGAAAACGGTTGGTGAATTTGGTGATGTAGGGAGACGTGAACGTCCCAACACTATAGCCGCTTTTGAGCAGCACACTTGTTAAAAAAGCGCAGGTCGAGCCTTTGCCGTTCGTTCCTGCCACATGAATGAACTTCAGCCGGCGGTGCGGGTTGCCGAGCTTCTCCATTAGAAGCTCTATCCGCTCCAGCCCCGGCCGGATACCAAACGGAATCAGCCCGTTGATCCAGTCCACCGCTTCTGTATAAGAACCCAAAGGAGCGGCGTTACCGCTCCCGATCATCTCTTCCATAATCCCTTATCCTCTCAGCTCTGCGATGCGGGCCAGCACTTTCTCACGCTTAGCGGAATAATCCGCCTGCTTCGCCCGTTCCTCTTCGATGACTTTAGCCGGAGCCTTGGCAACAAAGCCCTGGTTGCCAAGCTTTTTCTCAACGCGTTCCACTTCACTGTTCAGCGTCTGCACTTCTTTTTCAAGACGGAGGATCTCCTGGTCAATATCGATCAGCCCCGACAGCGGCAGAAGCAGCTCTGCGCCGGTAACGACTGCGGACATTACCTTGTCCGGTGTCTGCGGATCAACTCCGGCTTCGAACGAGGACGTGTTGCAGAAGCGTCCGATGTAATTGTCGTTGCGGGTGATGATGCTGAGCGTTTCGGCGCTGCCTGCCTTGATGATCAGCTCTACCTTTTTGCTCATCGGCACATTAACCTCTGCACGGATGTTGCGTACGGCACGGATGATGTCCATCAGCAGGTTCATTTCGGCCACTGCCTCAGGGCTCTCAAGCGCTGCATCGTACTTAGGCCATTCTGCCAGCGTAATGGTTGCACCCTCATGCGGCAGATGCTGCCAGATCTCCTCGGTAATGAACGGCATGAACGGGTGAATCAGGCGCAGCGTGCGGTCGAGCACGTAGGCGAGCACCGATTGGGTTTTGGCTTTGGCAGCCGTATCGCTGCCGTACAGCGACAGCTTCGCGAACTCGATATACCAGTCGCACAGGTCATCCCAGATAAAGTTGTACAGCAGACGGCCGGTCTCACCGTACTCGTACGAGTCAATTAGACGCGTAATATCGCGGGAAGTTTCGTTCAGACGGTGCAAAATCCAGCGGTCAGCCGTGGTAAGCTCACCTGTAATGTCAATATCTGCAAAGTTTACGCCCTCCAGATTCATCAGCGCGAAGCGCGATGCGTTCCAGATCTTGTTGGCGAAATTGCGGGCCTGCTCTACCTTTTCCATCCGGAAACGCAGATCCTGCCCGGCAGTAATACCCGTTGAAATCATATAGCGCATAGCGTCCGCGCCGTACTGCTCGATAACATCAAGCGGGTCGATCCCGTTGCCGAGCGATTTGGACATTTTGCGGCCGTCGGCATCACGCACCAGACCGTGCATGAATACATCGGCGAACGGCTTTTGGCCGGTAAATTCAAAGGCGGAGAAGATCATGCGCGCTACCCAGAAATAGATAATATCGTAACCGGTAACAAGCACGTTGTTCGGATAGTACCGCTGATAGTCGCTGCTGTTCTCGTCAGGCCAGCCCATTGTGGCGAACGGCCAGAGGTTCGAGCTGAACCAGGTATCAAGCACGTCCTCATCCTGCTTCAGATCATCCAGTCCGCTTATTTCGCGGGCTTCTTCCTCGCTATAGGCTACGAATACTTCGCCTGTAGACTCCGAGTACCAGGCCGGAATGCGGTGTCCCCACCACAGCTGGCGGGAGATACACCAGTCACGTACATTTTCGATCCAGTTCAGGTAGGTCTTCTCGAAGCGCTCAGGAACAAAATTAACGCCGTTGCCTTCCTTTTGCGCATTAATGGCAACCTCAGCCAGTGGCTGCATTTTTACGAACCACTGGGTGGACAGATAAGGTTCAACTACGGCGCCGGAGCGCTCGCTGTGCCCTACCTGGTGTACGTGATCTTCAATCGAGATCAGGACGCCCTGCTCCTTCAGATCTGCAACGATGTTCTTGCGGCATTCGCTGCGGTCCTGGCCGTTATAAGGCCCCGCTTCCTCATTCATTACGCCGCCTTCATCCATCACGTTAATCTGCGGCAGATTGTGGCGCTGGCCTACCTCAAAGTCATTCGGATCATGAGCCGGAGTAATCTTCACCGCGCCGCTGCCGAATTCCTTCTCTACGTAATCATCAGCAATAATAGGAATTTCACGGCCGATAACCGGCAGGATCAGCGTTTTGCCGATCAGATCCTTGTAGCGCTCATCCTTCGGATGCACAGCTACCGCAGTATCACCGAGCATCGTCTCCGGGCGTGTTGTGGCTACAGTGATGTGGCCGCTGCCGTCTTTGAGCGGATAACGCAGATGATACAGGTGTCCGTTAACCTCTTTGTATTCAACTTCAATATCGGACAGGGCTGTACGTGCAGCCGGGTCCCAGTTGATGATGCGTTTGCCGCGGTAGATCAGGCCTTTGCGGTACAGCTCTACAAAGACCTGGCGTACGCCCTTGGTCAAGCCTTCATCCAGCGTGAAGCGTTCGCGGGAATAGTCCAGGGATAAGCCCATCTTCGCCCATTGTTCATGGATCGTTTCGGCGTACTGGTCCTTCCAGGCCCATACCTGCTCCAGGAACTTCTCGCGTCCCAGATCATGGCGGGAAATCCCCTGCTGGCGCAGCTTCTGCTCCACCTTCGTCTGGGTAGCAATACCCGCATGGTCCGTTCCCGGCAGCCAGAGGGTGTCAAAGCCCTGCATCCGCTTCGTGCGGATCAGAATATCCTGCAGGGTGAAGTCGAGCGCGTGCCCGATATGCAGCATCCCCGTTACGTTCGGCGGCGGGATTACGATGCTGTAAGGCTCTGCGTCCGGCCGCTGGCCGGCCTTGAAGAATTCATTCTCCATCCAGTAGGTGTACCATTTGTGCTCTGCCGCTTTCGGATCGTACGTAGTCGGCATATCGTTCTTAGTGCTATTGTCAGCCGCAGCCTGCGCTGCCGCTTCCTGCGTGTCCGGCAGCATCTCTGCCGCTTTGCCTTGATCAGCCATGTTCTGAACCTCCATTAAGATACGGTTTGAGTTAAAGACTTCTTATTCGCTTGTGAAAATACAAAAAGGCCTTTCGTCTCAAAGGACGAAAGGCCATTCTTTCGCGGTACCACCTTTGTTTCGCGCTAGCAGCAAATACACCTGTGCCCGGTCACCAGCGGTTCCCGGAGCTTAGCGCGACACTCATGCAGATAACGGCTGCGTCCGGCCGCATCCTACACTGCAGGCCGAATGAACGGCGGCAGATTCAGAAGGGCGACTCCGGGGCGACTTCGGTGGCAAACATCCTGCGGAAAATCACAGCACTAACAATTCCGCTCTCTGAAGGGCTGACCGCCTACTCTTCCCGTTCCCAGTCTTTTAGCTAAGTTTTACTTATTCTCATAATACCTTTAGTACTATTCCTAGTCAACCAGCATACACACAAACTGCAGCCTGTGCGGCGGTACCGCCGATTTGGCGGGACTTTTACCGTTGGCTGGAGCCCTGTACAGGGCCACAACACAAACAAGAGCAGCGCTCCCCCTAACAGGAACCGCTGCTCTGTCTTATTCCGCTCCTCAAGCCTCCCGGCTTAAGGGATATATAATACCTGGCCTTCCTCCACATTCTGGCCGGCCAGCCGGTTGTACATCACCAGCTCACGTGCGCTGAGCTGATATTTCTCAGCAATGGTATCCAGCGTATCCTCCCGCTGGACAATACACATCCGGACCTTGCGGAACAGCTCCGCCCCCCCGGTTCTGCTGATAAAGCGGTTCTTCCAGTCGCTGTGATTCCCCGCTTCGGGCGCTGCTTCAGGCGGCGCTTCAGCAGCTGCGACTGCACTCTCAAGCTCCTTATGGGCGCGGCTTGAGCTGAGCAGGGAAGAGAAGGTAAGAGGCTCCTTTGAAGCCGAATCCGTCTCCTTCTTACTGCCAAGCCCAATCTTCAGATCCGCTTCCTGGGCAGGCAGCGTCTCCGGCGGGAGATGGGACTCGTTCTCCATAAAGTCCGCCGGCTCCTGCAGAACGGGCTCATCTTGAACCGGAGCCAGATCCGGCTCCTGCTCTCCGGCAGCAACAACCGGCTCCTCCCGGTTCTCCGCATGGAGCGTTCCGGAGGCGATGTCAGCAAATGCGTAGTTCTGCACTGCCGCAGGAGCAGAATCCGCTGCAGCATCGGCGGCCCCTGCACGCGCAATCTCTGCAGAAGCAGCCGGTGTCACCGCCGCCTCCTTCTCGCGCCCGCCGAAAAAGTAGCCGGATACCGGCTCGGCCGCCGCTTTGCCCTTCTGCCAGCCTTCCGCTGCTGCGCCGCCGGAGAAGCCGGACTCAATACTATGCGTACGCAGCTTCGTTTCCCTGTCCTTCTGCGGCTGGGCAGCGTGTCCGGCCGTCTGCGTATAGACGGAGCCTTCCACTACCAGCGGATTAATAGCCCCCGCATCCGGAATAAAGGAGGTATACTCCTGCTCCTGCTGATCCGCAGGCGATTCTGCAGCACCTTCGCCGTAGGTCCACAGCGAATTCTCGTACAGGGAGTCACCCTCCTGCTCACGGGCGCCTTCCGGGGCAGCTCCGTTCCGGCCATCCTCCTCCGGAGAATAGGCAACAGTATACTCCTCCTGCGGCCAGGCCGTACCTGCCTCCGCCCCGCCGATCCCCCGCAGGGACAGCACCCCCGTAATGTTAACGGTACGCATCGTAAGCAGGTCAATATCGAAGTTCTCGATCTCCACCCCTATGTCATCAAGTGAGCTGACCCGGGTCAGCGGGACTGTGATTTCAACAGGTATCGCATGCTCCAGGCGCTCCGTCCGGTCATTCTCTCCCCGGTAAAGCCCGGTGAGCAGCAGCTGGCCGTAGAGCTCGGCCCGGTCTTCCCGCTGAATCACCTGAATTTCCGGAATGAGTTCCACCTCTTCCAGCTCAGCGATTCCCGGAAGTTCTGCAGGCAGGTGAATGCGTTCATAAATATCAAACCGCAAGCCGTGGGACTGGTCAAACACGGGAAATTTCCTCCTTCTTGGCATCATTTAACCCTGAGACAAGCCCAGAGCATAAGCCCAAAATGTTACTCCCCACATGTATATGCTTCAATCAGGAAGGCATGACTAATTCGGACATATTGACATATCCCAAGCAACTCCCCGGCTTAACCGGATTCACTTTCAGAGAATACCCGCATCAGGCACCAGATAATCTGCCGGAAGCCTGCTGCGCAGCAGCGGCTCCAGCGGATTGCCGGGCGAGATTACGCTTAGCAGGTCTGACGGATGGAATGCACCCGGCATGGGGCGCGAGTCCCCGGCTGCCATTCCGGCGCCGCCTGACGGCAGATCCGGCAGCGGCCGGCTGTGCATTCCGGCAGCTCTGCGGTAGACCCGAAGTGTCCCTTCCGCCATTGCATCAAGCGAGCGGTTTCCGCCCGCCCACTGTCTGGCTGCGCTGCCCGTTCGGGCCCGCAGGGCATCATCGCCAAGCAGCAGCTCCAGCCGGTCTGCGAGCGCGGCGGCGTTCTCCGCAGGCACAATCCAGCCCGCAACCCCGTGCCGGACCATCTCCGGCATACCGGCCGCACCCGCCACAACCGGGGCAATGCCGGCAAGCTGCGCTTCCGTGACCGAGAAAGGCTGAGTATCCTGCAGGCTTGGCTGGACATAAAGATCCGCCGCAGTCAGCGCGGAGGGAATATTGTCTATTTTACCGGCAAAAGCAATATCCTCCTGAACACCGCATTCCTGCGCCTGTATCCTCAGCTCATCCAGCAGGCTCCCGGTACCGGCAATGACGCAGGTCCAGTCCCGGCGACGCTGCTTCAGCAGACCAAGCGCACTGATCAATACGTGGACTCCCTTGATATATTCAAGGCGTCCTGCATACATAATCATTTTTTTACCGGGAACAGGATTCAGGGGTACAGGCTCTGCGGCCTTCTCCCCGTACTCCTGCAGATTAATGCCGTATGGCAGAATATGAACCCGCTCCGCTGCCACCCCATGTCCGCCTACTACCTGTCCGATCCAGCGGGATGACACCAGCACCAGATCAGCCGCATTCACGCCCAGCTGCTCCATCCGACGGAAATAGCTCCAGATCGGCCGGCTCTCATATTCCTGCAGCGTAAGACCCGGCTCAAGCCCCCGGTATTCATAATACGATTCGCGGGCAAGTGCCCCGTGAATACTTGCGACCAGCGGCACAGGCCGCTTCATAATCCGCCTCAGCGCATATGCCGAAATAGGGTCCTGGGCATGGATGATGTCATAATCCTCAAGACCCAGCGCCGCGGCCCCGCCTTCAAACACGTAACGCCCCAGCTCAAAGCTGAAAATCCCGTGTTCCTGGTGCAAATGCGGAAACTGCAGCGGGTCCAGATAAGGAAGGAGCGCCGAGTAATAAGCTTTTTTATCAAAAAAAACGTTCCGCTCCAGCAGATACAGCGTATTGCTGTCCACATGGCTGCCCATCAGCGTAACTGTATGCCCCTGCTCGCCCAGCTTGTCTGCAAGCTGCCTCATATACGTCCAGATCCCGCCCATATTGGTAAGCCCCCAGTAGGTAACAAGCAATATTCTCATGAATCCCTCTCCTTTGTATAATAGAATTCACTTCCGCAGATAGAAGCCTCCCGCGTATGCATCAACAAAGTATTATATGTCCCTCGCCCTCTCTCCGGTATGGGTAGAGGTCATATGAATTTTAGCGAAACTATTTTCATTATGCAGGGGCATTTCGGGTATAATCGGTATAACTCTCGAAAGGAATGTTACCGATATGTCAAAAGCACGATTATTCGACCTTTCCCTCTTTGCAGCTGCTGTGGGCCTGGCGTTATTTACGCACCCTACGGTAGTTCTGGACGGTATCTATATAAAAGCCATGCTGCTCTACTGGGCATTCGCCAGCTTCTACTTTCAGCTGCGCATTGTGACCCGGAGCGGAAACTCCACGATTGATTACGCGATCAGCTACACTTCTTCCTTCGGTATTTTTGCCGGACCGCTCGGCACACTGATTTATGAAATTTTGTACCGGACGACCGTCTATTGTTATAAAAAGAAAACCAAAACCGCCGACCCGGGCGAATTCCTGGACACCTTCTTCAATATCGGCTCCTTCACACTCGGCGGTACGGCCGCTTACTATTTGTACACGCTGCTCTATCCGCTTGCTGTCCGGCTTCCTGCCGGATACTGGCTGCTGTTCCTGCTGGTGGTCTGTGTGACCACCTTTTTGTCATCCGGATTTCTGGTCATTAGCTTTATCCTGTCAGGTGACATCAAGACGCGCAAAGAGGCGTTACACCTGCTGTTCAGAAGCAGAAATCTGCTGGATTTCAGCAAGGTCGCATTAACGAACGCCCTGCTGCTGCTTCTGCTGCAGATGGAGCAATGGGAGATGCTGATCGCGCTGTTCCTGCTCAATTACATTGTCAGCCTCTCTTTTTTCACGAAATCGCAGATTGCCCAGCACAAGTTCGAGCGGGACAAGTTCGAGCAGATGGCGTACCAGGATTTTTTGACCGGAACATTTAACAGGGCCCATATGGATAAAATGATGAACGAGCTGGACTGCAGCGGGGAATATATCGGTGTCGTCGTAGCAGATATCGACCGGTTCAAAAAAATCAACGATACCTACAATCACGCCGTCGGTGACAAGGTTATCCTGCATTTTGCCAATATGCTGAAGGCCCATCTGCCGGAGGAGGACATCCTGTTCCGCAGCGGAGGGGAGGAGTTCACCATTTTCCTGAGAAACAAGTCATTCCGCGGGTGCGGCCTGATTGTTCAGGAGATTCTTTTGGATGTTGGCAGCCATTCCGCTACCGCCGAGTACTTGGATAAGCAGATTGAAGTCAGCTATTCGGCATCCTTTGGCCTCTATTACTTTAAAGCAGACCAGAGCACCTCGATGGAAAAAGGGTACGTCCGCGCCGACCAGCTGCTGCTGGAGTCCAAAAAGCTCGGCCGCAACCGGCTCTCGTCGAAGAACGCGCTGTTGGATTAGGCTGGTATGGCCGCCGCAGGGCGGGACTTTTATACAAAAGCAGAGCCGGAGCTTTTGCTGAGAATACTTATTGATCCAAAAAGCCGCCCCGCCGGACTTTCCGGCTGAGACGGCTTTTTGGGTTGTCTGCTGTTATGCCTGATATTATGCTGCAAAACCGCTGTATACTCTGTGACGCCAGTTCAGGAGCTGCAGGAACCGTACCGCTTCCCTCTACAGCTCAGTTGCTTTAAAAGTATCTCCCCCGGCGATTGTACCGTTATTGAAGCCTTTGTAGAACCAGCGTTTGCGCTGCTCCGAGGTTCCGTGAGTGAAGCTGTCCGGTACCGCATAGCCCTGGGCCTGCTTCTGAATCGTATCATCGCCGACCGCACTGGCCGCCGTCAGCGCCTCCTCCAGATCGCCTTCCTCCAGCAGGTTCATTCCCTGCGCATGGTTAGCCCAGACACCGGCCAGGTAATCGGCTTGCAGCTCAAAGCGGACCTGATACTTGTTGTATTCTGTCTCGCTCAAGGTACGGCGGTAAGCATCCAGCTCCTTCGTCGTCCCCAGCAATGTCTGCACATGATGCCCAACCTCATGGGCAATAACATAAGCCATCGCAAAATCCCCCGGTGCCTTGAAGCGCTGCTGCAGCTCATCATAGAAGCTCAAGTCAATATACAGCTTGCTGTCACCGGGACAATAAAACGGCCCGACCGCCGAGCTCGCTGTTCCGCAGGCCGAATTCACACTGCCGCTATACAGCACCAGTGTAGGATCTGTATAAGTCAGCCCCTGCCGGGCAAAAAGCTCGCTCCACACATCCTCCGTATCCGCCAGCACTACCGAAACAAACTGCGCCAGCTCCTGCTCCTCCGCCGTTTCCTGATAAGGCGTATCAGTGGTGGCGGCGGTTCCGCCTGAGGTCAGATTCCCCAGGATATCACCGACATTGCCGCCGCTCAGCAGCGTGACCACAACAACCAGTATAATCCCCCCGATCCCGCCGCCAATCAGCTTACCTCCTCCGCCTCTACCGCCGCCGCTGCCTCTGCGGTCCTCTACGTTCGAGCTGCCTCTTCTTCCCTGCCACTTCATGGCCCGACCCCCAGTCTGTTTACACTAATGAATGATGGTTTCCGCAAACTCCGAAACCTGCTTAGTAGTGTTATACCCAAATTGAGCAGGGTTCGAT
>NZ_CCDG010000084.1 GCF_000723885.1 Paenibacillus camerounensis | reverse complement strand
AGCGTGCCGCCCGGCGGTTCCCGGCGCCGGGGCTGCGGCGGGCGCCTCCCGGGCCGCGCGGCGGCCCGCCTGTGCAGAGCTGCGCTTCGCGCCAGCGCTCGGCTGCCTGCTGCAGCTCGTCCCACAGCTGCAGCACCTCACGCGGGCTTCGCGGAGCCAGGCCCGCGAAGTCCGCGTCGCCGCTTGCAAGCTCGCGCGCAAGCGATCGTTCTGCCGCCTGCAGCGCAGCGGCGGCAGCGGCCATTCGGGAGCGGAGGCTCTGCCGCTCCGCTTCCCGGGCCTCCATGCGCCGGTCGTAGCCGGCGAAGGAGGCAGAGAAGCGCCGCGCAGCTTCGCGCTCCGCTGCAGTAACAGCAAAGCCTGCGAGCTCCGCATGGCCCCAGCCGGCGCCAATGCTGCGCAGCGTGCGCTCCAGATGAGCCTCATGGGCAGCAAGCTCAGCCGTAAGCCGCTGCCGTTCCGCCCTGCGGTCCTCGTAACCCGGGCGGCTGCGGTCGAGCCGCTCCAGCACCGCAGCTTGGGCCATAAGCAGCTCATCCGGCGGATACTGCGCGAGCTCTGCGGTCAGCTCGTCCTGCTGGCGTATAAGGCGCTGCACGGCAGCAGCCGCACCGCGGACCTCAGCCGCAAGCTGCTGCCAACGCTCCGTCCCGTTCTCCGGGAAATTCGTGATTACCGGCAGGCTGTCCAGCTCAAACCGGGCTTCAGTCCATTTCAGCCACATTTCACGGATATCCTCAGCTTTGCGCAGCAGTACCCGTCTGCCTTCTGCCGCAGTACGCGATTGCTCGAACGCCGCCAGCTTCTCCTCTGCAGCCTCAAGTGCAGCAAGACTGGCATTATACCGGGGCAGCAAAGACCGGCTGTCAGCCATCTCCCGCTCCAGCTTCTCAATCTGCTGGAGAATTTTAGCCGCTTCCTGCACTTTCCCGCGCGGCTTGTACAGCTTCTCGGCATCCTGAATCAGCTTGCGCTCGGCACGCATAATATCACCGCCTCCGCCCATACCCGCATGGAACAGATAGCTGCTCATCTCCTCCGACTGCAGTGCGCCAAGCTCCTGCAGCTCGTCCAGCGATACCGCGAACAGCTGCCGGAACATGCTGCGCGAGATGCCGCCGAGCAGCCGGCGTTCCAGCTCCTCCTGCGAGGCCTCTTCCGTGCGGCCGTCCGGATAACGGACGGTAATGCTCAGCTTTTCACTCCGGCTCTGCTGCTCCCCGCCGGCTGCGTAGCGCCGGATAATCCAGCTGGCCCCCTCATCGTC
Source organism: Paenibacillus camerounensis (assembly GCF_000723885.1). Lineage (GTDB taxonomy): Bacteria > Bacillota > Bacilli > Paenibacillales > Paenibacillaceae > Paenibacillus_AQ > Paenibacillus_AQ camerounensis. The sequence goes on along the minus strand of NZ_CCDG010000084.1, from coordinate 62,229 downwards.
ACAGGCCGTTAAAATACCGCCATGCTGACCGCCCTGCACAGGCTCATACCGCTCAGCCGGATTAGCACGGCCTGGAATGCCAAAGAGCATCGCCCGGATGAACTGCAGTGTGGTGCTTTTTCCTGCCTCATTACGTCCATAGAGAACAGTAACGCCTGCACCGAGTTCAATCTCCCGCTGCTGTAGCCGTCCGAAGCCGCTGATCTGCAACTGCTCAATCCTCATCGCTCACTCCCCCGCTCCTGCCGGGCAGCCAGCCTGCCTCAGCTTCTTTCGGTTCACGCCCGCCAGCCTTTTCAGCATCTTCTGTACCGCTTAGCAGTGTTATGCCTAATTCTTCGGCACTTCTCAGCCATTCCCGCTTGTCAGCCGCTCCGGCTGCGGCCAGCAGCCTGCGGAGCTCACGGTTCTCAAGCAGCGGCCTCAGCGCTGAAGCCAGCAGCTCCTCCAGGCTGTCTTCTGTTTCTGCGCTGCGCCCGGACAGCCGCAGCAGCTCGCCAAGGAAGCTGTCCTCCTGCCGGAGGCGCCCGCGGTCAACCGGCAGGCCGGTTTCCACGGAGAAGCCTTCTGTCCATACCAGGCCGGCATAAGCCTGCCGGCCGGCTCGGACGGCTTCCCGGCGCTGCAGCTCGGAGAGCAGGTCGGCGGCTGCCCCTTTTTCAGACAAGATTCTATGTACATTTCCCCGGCCGGTCAGCCGGAAGCGAACTACGGACATCAGCTGCGGAAGCTCTTCGCGGATGTCCTCTACAGCCTGTTCCACGGCAGCAGTCCACTCCGCCTCATCCGAAAGGCCGTCAATCGGAATTTCCTTCACTTGCCAGCGGACCGTATCGAGCTCACGGAACTGCAGCTGCACATGTCCTTCGGCGTTTACATCCGCTATATAGCAGCCTTTCGGGCCGGTTTCTTTGACACTGCGCCCTTGGATATTGCCCGGATATACAATGGGGGGATGCTCATGCAGAATGCTGCGTTTGTGGATATGCCCCAATGCCCAATAATCAAAGCCTCTTCCGATCAGATCCTTGCGGGTACAGGGTGAATAAGTCTCATGCTGCAGATCACCGTCCACATTCCCGTGCAGCAGTGCAATATGAAACAGGCTGCTGCCCGGTTTGCGGTTATACCGCAGTGCCGTATTCTCGGTTACTTTTTGCGTGGGATAAGAAATCCCGCTGATCACAGCCACTTCAGCCCCGTCGCTGCGGCGGCAGGCAACAGCCAGTCCGGGCTCACCGGCGCCGAACACCGTAATACCCTCCGGCAGCTCCGTCTTCAGCCTGGGCCCGTCCAGCGGATCATGGTTGCCGTGAATCAGATAGACCTTAATGCCGTGTTCATCCAGCTTATTAAGCGCCTCCTGAAAACGGAGCTGTCCCTGCAGGGAAGCATCGGAGACATCATATACATCACCGCTGATGACAACAAAATCAACCTTCGCCTCGACAGCTACGCCAACAAGCCGCCCGAGGGCGGCGAAGGTGGACTCCCGCAGATAGGAGCGTACAGCGTGCGGAAGCTGCGCAAGGCCCGCGAACCGGCTGTCCAGATGCAGATCCGCAGCATGCAGAAATCGGAAGGGAATCATCCGCTCACCCTTTCGCTTCCGGCTGATATTGCAGGTAGATTTTTTTCAGCTCGTTGGCCACGCGGGTCAGGGAATACAAGCTTTTGGCTTTATCCCAGGCCGATCTCGACAGCTCATAGCGGTAGCCGGGATCGGTAATGACCTTCTCCAGCGCATCGGCAAGCGCAGCCTGATCATCCGGGTTCACCAGCAGGCCGTTGACGCCATCCTCGATCTGTTCCGGAATACCGCCGACATTCGTCCCAACCAGGGCAAGACAGCTGAGGGCAGCCTCTGCAAATACAGAACCGAACGCCTCCGCCCTTGAAGGCAGAACAAAGATATCAAAGAACGGCATGAATTCCTCAGGATGCAGCGTGTACCCGTAAAAGATCGTTTCATTATAAATTCCAAGCTCCTGTGCCAGAGACTCCAGTTCCGCGCGCGATGGCCCGTCACCGATAATGTGGAGCACATATTCATGGCCGCGGTTTTTCAGCTCTGCACAGGCTCTGAACAGAGTATCCAGGCCTTTGGCAGGCACCAGACGGGTCACGGTTACCAGCTGCGGAATATTGTTGTCATGCGGCACGGGCTTGAATCTTTTTTCGTCAAAACCGTTCGGAATAATGCCAATGTCTGCAGGATGATCCGTATAGAGCGCCAGATAGTCGGCAAAAGCGCGCGACACCGTCATCAGCCGGTCGCTTACATGCTCAAGCTCACGGTAGATTGCGACCAGGAACTGGTGCTCAGGACCGCCTTCCTGAATGAGTCCGTTGAGGATCAGCTCGCGCTCATAGCTGGAGTGCAGCGTCTGGATCAGCGGAATGTCCGGATAGATCTTCTTCATGGCTAGGCCGGCAATCGGATGATGGGCATGGATCAGATCATACTTTTTGCTCATCCGCAGCTTGGTCCACCAGATGTAATCCCGGTAGGTCTGAATATATTTTTGCACAACCGGACTTTCGCTGTACACGATCCAGTCAAACGTCTCAAAGACAATCTCCTCGCGTCCCTTGCCCCGAATCCGCTTGGGCAGCCAGAACAAATCCATATCCCAGCGGCTGGAACGGAACCGCTCCTGCAGGTAAGGGATCATCGAAGATACACCGCCGGGCTGCTCCGGCGGGAAGAATAGCGCTTGCAGCAAATTCATAAGGTACATCCCCTTTTCGATTGCCCTGATTACGGTGAGACCCGGCAATTATGATATAGTTGTATATATGTACATTTACAGGCACACTTAGGTTCCCATACCTTGATTTTATCGGTATCCACCTGAAACAGCAACTAATTAAGAACACCTGAGCCTGTTTTGAAATTAATCTTAAGGAGAATGACGTATGAACGAAGAACGGCTGCCCGCCGCTTTTACCGCTGCCATGAAAGAAATGCTTGGGCAGGAGGCGGACGCTTTTCTGCATAGCTACAGCCTGCCGCGGACTCAAAGTCTGCGGTTTAACACCCTAAAAAGCATCTACGCCGGAGCCCCTGCTGAGCACTCCGTCTCCCTGTTCAGCCTGACATCCGTTCCCTGGTGCTCCACCGGCTATTACTATGAGGACCCTGCCCGGCCCGGCCGTCACCCTTATCATGCTGCCGGACTATATTATATTCAGGAACCTTCGGCAATGTCCGCGGCTGAGCTGCTTGCCCCGCTTCCGGGAGAAACCGTGCTTGATCTGGCTGCCGCACCCGGCGGCAAAACCACACATCTCGCCTCATTAATGCAGGGACAAGGACTGCTTGTCTCTAACGAGATTCATGCTGAACGGGCAAAAATACTGGCGGAGAACGTGGAACGCCTCGGCATATCACATGCCCTGGTCACCAGTGCCGCTCCGGGAGAGCTGTCACGCCGTTTTCCGGAGGTGTTTGACCGGATTATGCTGGATGCCCCCTGCTCAGGAGAAGGCATGTTCCGTAAGGACCCCTCCGCCATGAGCGAATGGTCACCGGATCATGTGAAGATGTGCGCGGAACGGCAATGGGACATTTTGCAGGATGCATATATTATGCTGAAGCCCGGCGGAAGCATGGTCTACTCGACCTGTACCTTCAACCGTCTGGAGAACGAGGACACAGTCAGCCGGTTTACCGCTGCTTATCCTGATATGAAGGTTGTTACGCAGAAACGGCTCTGGCCGCATCTGGAAAAGGGAGAGGGGCATTTCGTTGCCCTGCTGCACAAAGCAGCTGCTTCCGGATCTGTGGAGACAGACAGCCGCGGCAAGAAACGCAGCGGCGGAAAGAGCAAAAACGGACCGCGTGTCCATGCTTCGCTCCGTGATGCGTATCAGCAGTTTCTTGGCTGGGCTGCAACAGAGCTGCCCGGATTTACCGGCGGCGGCATTCCGCTGCTGTTCGGAGAGTCGCTCTATCTGCTGCCGGAAGCTTTTAATGAGCGCCTGCACACCGGCCTGCTGGAAGGCCTTAAGGTCCCCCGCGCCGGCCTGCATATTGCCCATCTTAAGAAAAACCGGATCGAACCGGCCCACGCTCTGGCGATGAGCCTCCAGCCCGGCCAGGCTGCCCGCCATTATGATCTTGCCGCTGACAGCCCCGAGCTTCAGGCCTGGCTGCGCGGTGAGAGCCTGCCGGTTCCTCCTGAGCTGCACGGCTGGACACTCGTTACAGTAGAAGGCTTGCCGGTCAGCTGGGGAAAAGCCAGTCTGGGCCAGCTCAAGAATCATCTGCCTAAGGGCCTGAGAATCCAAAAAGCCCATCTTGAGGAGGCTTAGGCAACTAACCAGATCAGAGCCTCCTTCTGTGCATATGATGTCATTATCCCAAGGACGCCGCAGCCGCAAGGCAGGGCATTGGGAACCAGACATGAGTTAAGGGAGGAATCAGACATGGGTGCAATGCCTGGCTTCACATCTACCGGTGCAATTTTGGTGCTTTTCATCTTGCTCGTTATCATTTCCCGTTCGTTGTTTGTCTAACTCCATTCGCAGCTAATGCAATATGACATCAGGCGGCCGCGCAGCCCTTCCCAGGGTTGTGCAGCCGCTTTTTGCGTCCGGGTAAGGAGGTACACTTACATTCTGTCCGATGATAATAGTTGGATTGTCGCCGCCTAATTCCTTCTTTTCTCAACATTTCACAGCATTAGGCGGAAAAACTCCATCTAATATGAACCACTGCCCCTTTTTACGCTAAATCCGAATCATTAGGTGGAGATTTTCCCATTAATGTTCCATTATCCTCGTTTGTGGAGGCATTAGGCGGAGAAATTCCACTTATTAGAGGAAGCTTACGCAAAACGGGGGAGCCTTTACAAATGACGCTGTCTCCGGTATTTTACAGGGAATCCGAAGAACCATGCTGTCACCAGTCCCCCAATACTTGCAGAGAATCCGAATGATGCTCTCTCCAGCACTTTGCAGAGAATCCAAAATCATATGTGGTTCTTCCCCATTAAAAAAGCATAAACCAGCGCCTAAAGGCACCGGTTTATGCTTGGAAGACACGTATTTTATAATAGCCTGGAGTATTAAAGACAATATTTCACAAGTGCATCCCTTACACCGTGCTCGTTGTTAGTACCTGTAATCGCATCAGCCGCAGCTTTAACCTCCAGCGGAGAATTGTCTACGGCAACGCCCAGACCGGCGTAGGTCAGCATGGAGATATCGTTGTAATAATTGCCGACAGCCATTACTTCCTCCTGCGCGATACCGAGCTGTGCAGCAAGCTTCTTCAAGGCATTACCTTTTGAGGCTTCATGATGCATGAAGTCGGCAAAAAACTCACCGCTGCGCAGCATATTATACTGCTGGGTCCAGGTTCCCCACTCACGCATCGCTTCATCCAATACCGCAGACTTAGTGAATACAGTGAATTTAACGATGGGTTCACCGAACTCCTCCCAGGCCGGCAGGGATGCCGGAAGGATGCGGAAATGCTCATACATATAGTTGGCTTCCTTGGTCAGGTTCTCCGCGTTGTCCACATACATTTCGAAGGCTGTGCTCACATCAAAATGAATGTCATGCTTCCGGCAGTACTCAATATACGGATCCAGCCCGCGGCCGTCCATCCCGTATTGATCAAGTACCTTGCGGTCGCTGACCGATACCGTTGCACCGCCATTATGACCGATGACATACCCCGACAACCCCAGCTCCTCCATAAAAGGAATCGAGTTCTGCGGGCTGCGGCCGGTACACAATACGACCTGGCCTCCCCGGCGCGTAACCTCGGCAATGGCTTCTTTATTCTCATCACTCAGCTTGTGATCATCGTTCAGCAGTGTTCCGTCAACATCCAGTGCAATCAGCTTGTATTTCATTCCACACCATCCTTATCTGTCTGTAATCTGTCCGGCCGTTCCCATCTGTTATTCCGCGGATTCTACTCCACTGCCGGTTAACAGCGCGAGCTCTGCATCCGTCAGCTCCCGGCTGGCTCCAAGCGGCAGGCTCTCATCCAGCTTCAGCTCGCCCATGGATACCCGTTTCAGAAACGTCACCTTTTTGCCGACCGCGATAAACATCCGCTTTACCTGATGGAACTTGCCTTCCGTAATGGTCAGTGAGATGTACGAGACCGTCTTCTCTCCCTGTTCCCGGCCGAGAATGCTCAACTGGGCAGGCAGCGTGACGTATCCGTCCTCCAGCTCAACCCCCCGGGCAAAAGCCTCCACATCTGCAGCATCCACATCCCCGTCTACCGTAGCTTCATAGGTCTTAGGCACATGCTTGCGCGGAGAGAGCAGCTCGTGGGCCAGCTTGCCGTCATTGGTAAGCAGCAGCAGTCCGACTGTATCCTTGTCCAGCCTGCCGACCGGAAACGGCTCAAACTGGGCGTAATCCGCCTTCAGTAAATCCAGCACCGTCCGGTCCCGCTTGTCTTCCGTAGCCGACAGCACGCCTGCCGGCTTGTTCATCATCAGATATATAAATTCACGGTAGCGGACCGCTTCACCCGCCACTTCAATTACATCTCCGTAGGGATCTACATGGAAGCCGCTGTCCTTAACCACCTTACCGTTCACGGTTATTAAGCCTTGCTTGGCCTGCTTGCGGATGTCACTGCGCGAGCCGATGCCCATATGGGACAGCACCTTATCGATCCGCTGTTTTTTGGCTGATACGCTCATGCTCTAGGTCCACCTCCACCCTGCGGGGTATTCGTTCTTCAGCATGCCGTCCTGCCATTTGCCCCAGCCTGCGCTGAAGCCGTCGATGCACACCAGGACATAGCCCTTGGACGGGCTGCCCGGCTGCACAGACAGCCGCTCCTCAGGAGCAGAGAGCGTCTCGCCTTTCAGATAGGAGACGGCTTCGCCGTTTGCGCTGTCCAGCGACAGGCTGCGGAGGCTCTCCGCAGGCCTTAGCGCTGTAGCCAGCGGATGGCCGGGAATGAACCGGCCGCTGCGCAGCTGGCCCATATACCAGCCCGGACGGATGGTCTTCAGTCCGTCCAGTGCCGCAGGCGGCAGCGGCGAGATATACAGATGCTCGCCGAACAATACCGGGTAGCCCGCCGGCTGCCAGCCGAGCTGCTCCCGGCAGAACCCGGCGAACGCGTCCAGCGCCGCTGCTTCGCCGGAGGCCTGCGGCCGCTGCCCGCGCGCGCCGCCCTTACCTTGACCGCGGCCGCCCCTGGCTTCGCGGTCCTTGCTGCCGCCTGCCTTGGCCGGCCGGGCGGCAGAGCTGCCCTTGCTGCGCACGGAAACCGGGAGCGCGGTATCCGCGTCCCCGGCACTTCCTTGCGCAGCAGAACTGCCGTCATGGCGCAGCACCGCCATGAAATGGCCCTCGCCCTTGACCTTGTGCGGCCAGAGCCGCGCGGCCTCGGGCAATCCGCTAAGGCCCGGCGCGAACCCGCCGGACCCGCCCGCCGGGACCGCCGTAAACTGCGGATGCCCGGCGAGGAATTCCAGAATGGACCCTTCATTCTCCTCCGGGGCGAAGGTACAGGTCGAATACACAATCGTTCCGCCCGGCTTCAGCGCTTGCGCTGCTGACAGCAGGATCTCCCGCTGCATCTCGGCATACTTGAGCGGAGTTCCCGGCTCCCACTGTTTGATCATATCTTCATCCTTGCGGAACATGCCCTCACCGGAGCAGGGGGCATCAATCAGAATCCGGTCAAAAAAATCCGGAAAGGCTGCGGCAATCCGCTGCGGGGTCTCATTCAGCACGATGCCGTTCCTTACGCCGTAGAGCTCCAGATTCTTGGCCAGCGCCTTGGTGCGGTCCGGATGCAGGTCATTGCTGACCAGCATTCCGGTGCCCTGCAGCTTGGCGGCAATCTGGGTAGACTTACCGCCGGGTGCAGCGCACAAATCCAGCACACGGTCACCAGGCTGAACATCCAGCAGTTCAACCGGCGCCATTGCGCTTGGCTCCTGGATATAATACAAGCCGGCATGATAATAAGGATGCTTCCCCGGCCGGGCCCCTGCTTCCGTATAGAAGCCCGTAGGACACCATGGAATCGGCTCCAGCCCGAACGGTGAGCGTTCCAGCAGCTCTTGGACTGTAATTTTTAGTGTATTGACACGGAGTCCTGCATAAGGCGTTTCCTTATAGGTCTCCATGAACTGCTCATATTCCGTTCCCAGCAGTTCCTTCATACGCCCGGTAAACGTGCCGGGCAGTTGTGCTGCCATGATGCTGTCCTCCTGCTTGTGTTACCTGAATTTGGGGATTAACAATCAAGGAACACCCCTGCGGGTGCTCCTGGTTAAATGTTGCTTTTATCGGCGCAGCTATTTATGCCGGGATCTATCCGGCCTCTGCGGCCCGCGCCGCTGGGGAACATTAGGCACAATGCCTAAGGCAGCCTGCTCCGCTTCCGCTGCCAGCGACGGATCTGTAATTTCGATTGTGAGGTCGTAATAAGCAAACGGGCTGTCCTGGTATGCATTCAGCTGCGAAGCATATTCGCCGACCTCCGAGGCCAGCTTGGCAAGATTGATGCCAAGTATGTCTCCAGGGTATTGTCTAAGCGCGTTGTAAGAACGGTCGAGCATAATCATGCCGCCGCGCACATTGCCATTGCGGAAATGATACAGTCCGACAGCCACCTGCAGCAGCGCTTTGTATAACGGATCGCGGTCCCGGGCCAGCCACAGCTCTTCAAGCACCTCATGGCACTCAAAATAATCTCTGTCACGGTTGAAGTAGACGAGGTAAGCCAGGTACAGCGGTTCAAAGGCCATCCGGCAGGCTGCCCTTCTTGGCATTAGAAATCAGCTCGCGCACATGCTCCAGCAATTGCTTCATCGCGTCCATGTCCTGCGTCTGCCAGATTTCATTGAAACGGTTCTGGCTTTCAATTGCCTCGTTCACCAGATGATAGAAATACAGCTGATGAATGGCGTTAAGCACCTGAGTCGTCGTATTGGAGTTCTCTTCGAACAGCTTTTGTGCCTCCAGAATTTCTTCGCGGATGCTGGACATTTCACTGTCCAGGATTGATGCGGCTTCAGCCGCTGTCTTCAGGCGCACCCTCATTTCATCCGGCAGGCTTTCGCGGTACTTATAATTAAGGGAATGCTCGATGGTAGCCCAGAAATTCATCGCCAGCGTACGGATCTGAATTTCGGCCAGCACTATCTTCTGTCCCAGGGCTGTCTGTACCGGATATTTGATGATCATATGGAAGCTGCGGTAGCCGCTTTCCTTATAATTAGTAATATAATCCTTCTCATACAGCACTTCGAGATCCTTGCGGGCCCGGATGTACTCAGCTACCCTGCGTATATCCTCAACGAACTGGCACATAATCCGGATGCCGGCAATATCCTCGATGCCTGTTTCCAGGTCCTCCATCTTCACGTTCAGGCGCTTCGCTTTTTCAAGTATGCTGGAGAGGCGTTTTACACGTCCGGTTACGAACTCGATTGGCGTGTATTCCTCTCTCTTTTTGAGCTCCGAGCGCATTGTTTTGAATTTAACCTTGAGTTCCTCCACAGTCTGTTCATATGGAAGTAAAAAAGTTCCCCAATCCCTGCCGTCCATCCCCTTCGTCCTCCTGTCCATTCAACCTTCAGTGATGATCGGCGCCCACCGCTTCGAGGATATGAGAGAAGCCGTCCCGCCGCAGTAGCTGCCGTAAGCCGGCGTGCAGCCGGCGGTTAACCTCCGGCCCCTCATAGATGAGCGCCGTATAAATTTCAACCAGGCTCGCGCCTGCCCGAATCTTGTCATATGCATCCTGCGCACTGAAAATTCCGCCTGAGCCGATAATCGGCAGCTTTCCGCCAGTCTGTCGGTAGATGCTGCGGATGATTTCAGTCGACCGGTCTCTCAGCGGCTTACCGCTGAGCCCGCCCGTTTCACCGGCCTTGTCGCTTGTCAGTCCCTCACGGCTTAGCGTGGTGTTAGTGGCAATAACACCGTCCACACCCGCTTCAGATAGCGTATGTACCATAAATTCCAGCTCGCTGTCACTGACATCCGGCGCAATTTTCACCAGCAGGCTCTTGGCGCTGCCGCTTTTATCCCGCTGAATCTCCATCTCTTCCTTCACTTCGGACAGCAGCTTCGACAGCTCACTGCCATGCTGGAGACTGCGGAGATCCGGCGTATTCGGGGAACTGATATTAACCACAAAAAAATCACCGTACGGATACAGCGTACGGATACATTTGCGGTAATCCTCATGCGCTGTTTCATTCGGAGTGGCTTTATTGCGTCCGATATTGACCGCCACCGGTATTCTGCGCAGCTTAAGCTCCTTCAGCCGCTCTGCCATTGCTTCGGCGCCTTCATTATTGAAGCCCATCCGGTTGATGAGCGCTTCATCTGAAATGAGGCGGAACAGTCTTGGGCTGTCATTGCCCGGCTGACCCTTAGGGGTTACTGTGCCTACCTCCATAAAGCCAAAGCCGATTGAAGAGAAGCCGCCGACCGCCTCGGCATTTTTGTCGAGACCGGCCGCAAGTCCCACAGGTGTAGGGAAATGTACACCGAACAGATCCACTGCCATATCTGCCGTTTCAGGGACTCCGTACATGAGCCGCATAGCCGCGCTGCCGCCCGGAACAAATGCCGCTTTGTTTAATCCGCCGATTACGAGATGATGCGCTTTTTCCGGATCCATTTTAAAGAAAATAGGTTTGCCTAAATGCCGATACAGCACCGTTCTCGCTCCTTCAAGGGATTAACCGAATCGTCCTCCGACTCCCCGTTTCGTTAGTTTTCTTCTTAATTTTATCCGTTTCCGGACGAAAAGAAAAGTTTTTTACCGTACGGATATTCCTGACAGAGCCGGGGAGTATAGTAATTTTCATCTAAACCCATTACAATGTAAGGGTAATCACCGATAAAGAGAGAAAGAAGGATGACGATCATGTCAACTAAACGCAAACCTCCGACACTCCAGCAGAAAAAAGAAGAAGTAAACCGCAAAGCCATTCTGTGGATTGGTGCAAGTCTGGTCCTGCTGATTCTTCTTATTATCGTTTTGTTTCTGGTAGCAGGCAATTAATTCAGCCAATGATAGACTTTACCGGGGTTGGTCTGATTGGCAGGAGCTTCCGAAGGGTAACGCTCCCCCGGAACCAGCAGCTCATCAGGCAGGCCCCCTTTACTTATCTGCACCTTCGTGCCCATCGGCACCATGGCGAACAGCTCCTCCACATTCCTGCGGCTCATCCGGATACAGCCCAGCGACTCATCCTTACCGATGCTCTCCGGCTCATCCGTTCCATGTATAGCATAATTGCTGTCCGAGAGCTGCATGCCCCGGCTGCCGAATTCCCCGTTGTCACGGCCGTTCGGATTCACAACCTTATCCGTAATCGTAAAAGTTCCCTCTGGCGTCCTGCCGCCTCCCAGTCCAACCGCATAATTCCGCAGAATAACTGAGCCGCTGGTTACCGCCAGACGGTGATTTTGTTTGTCTACTATAATGGTGAGCGGTCCGGTAAAATAAGGCATCTCCTGATGCCCGCTTCCGCCCGGCTTAGTCTCCGCTCCGGCAGCTTGACCCGAATCTGCCGGGACTTTAATGCCGGAGTCTGCCGCAGGCTGTCCCGACATTACTGCAGCTGCCGTGCCGCGCAATGAAGCAAAAACCTCCCGCATCAGCGGCGTAGTTCCGCCAAGCCAGTTGCCGGGAAAAGCCCCCGTCAAAGCATCTGCGGTCTGCGGAAGACTCCCCTTGCTGTTTTTATAGGCACGCATTGCGCTCCACAGAACAGCAAGCTGCTCCTGCCGGTCCTGCCATTGTTCTGCCTGCTTCTGCAGCGCAGCAGCTTCAGGCGGCTCACAATCACAGGCAGCCTGGTCATAGGACTGGTAGACAACGCGTCCGTTACCATTTGTAACAATCGTTGCAGCCAGCGGCAGCCGTTCCTTCCAGAGCAGCCAACGTCCAGACCTTTCCATCTCCAGAATAGCTGTAACGGACGGAGTTCCTCCCTGGAGCAGCTGCGCCATTGCTCCGCCTGAGCCGGCTGAATCACCGGCAACAGCCGTGAATGCAAGCTCCGGTTCCTCCTGCTCCTTTGGTTCCTCAAGCTCCATTTGCAGATCTCCCTGCGGTTCTTCCTCTGCAGGGCCAGGAGCCGCTTCATCTGTTTGGCTCAATAAAGAAGCCAGCTCCGCCCCCGTCCCTATATCTGCAACGGATGGAATGGCCGACGGCAGAAAGACTAGCATTGCAAGCATCAGCGCAACCAGTGTACGCTTTTTTTTGAGCTGCACCTGATGACGGTCATGCGCAGCCTTAAGCAAGCCGTCCTCATATTCACGCAGCATTTCCGCCGGTACTTTACTGCGTTCAAAAGCCTCGTACACCTCACCGGCCATATTGAAGCAGTAATTGGCTTTTCCCTGCTGTCCGTTCTTATAATATTCCTTTCCGAGCAAGTACCATGCCATTTTGTTATCCGGATGCATTTGAACATATGCCTTAAGATGCTGCGAATTTTTCATCGGGGCCTCCGCGGGTATTTAATTCTTTCTAATCTTTATATCGGCATGTACATGCAAAAAAGACATCCCTTCCGGACAAGTACCGGGAAAGAGATGTCTTTATGTGTCTACAAGAATCAAATATAAGCCTATATCTTATATCCGGCCCTTATATCCGGGTGCGAAGCCGCCTGCCTGGAAGATTAGCCTTCCTTATTGAAAGGAGCGTCCGCAATTTTGATGGAATCGGTAGGGCAGCCGTCAGCCGAATCCTGCAGATCGTCGAACAGATCATCAGGAATCACTGTGCATCCGCGGTTTCCGTCACTCTCAAAAATCACTTCTGCCAAACCTTCATCATCGTAATCAAAAATATCAGGAGCCGTTGCGCCACAGGCACCGCAAGCGATGCAAGTGTCTTTCTCGACCCAAGTGTACTTAGCCATTTTATCTCTGCCTCCCGTTGAACAATACAGCCTGCAGCAGCAGCCTGTTATTTCACTCATATTAATATAAATGGAATACAATTTCAATGAAATTTCAACACGTTTACATTTTTGCCGCATAATCTGTCGACTATTTGCCCTTGAAACCGGAATGTTCGTTCAGGTATTATCAGGGTCCACCTGCTGCAGATTATCCTTCTGCAGTGAGGTTCCGCGGTCCTTGTGGTTACGCAGCCGGGCGGAATGGCTGTCGCTTAGCATTCCGGCAGTGAGCACTGCATTTTCACCGAATTTGTTGCGCAGCATGTCCATAGCCTTATTGAGGGATTCTTTCTTCGGCTGCCGCTCATAATCGAACAGGTCGAGCTGAATCGCAGACTCCTCCTTCGGACTGAGGCCCTGCAGCGTTACGCCAAGGAGCCTTACCGGCTTATCGCCTTTCCAGTGGCGGGCAAACTGCTCGCAGACTACTTTTTAGATGTCCTCTGCGGTTTCTGTGGGGGCCTCCAGCTGGCGTGAACGCGTGATCGTCTTCATATCAGGAGTCCGGATCGTAAGCTGCACCCCGGCAGCAACCAGGCCCTGCTTCCGGAGCCGCCGCGCTACCTGATCGCTCAGATTCAGCAGGATCGGTCTGGCATCAGCCAGGCCCACCACATCTTTGGGCAGCGTCGTTGTGTGCCCGATGGACTTGCTCTGTTCGCGCTCCGGATTGACGACTCCGTAATCAACACCGTTTCCGGCCCGCTTCAGCCAGGAGCCCATCACCCCGAAATGATCTGTAAGCATCCCCTCGTCGGCAGCCGCAAGCTGTCCTATATTATAGATGCCCAGCTTACGCAGCTTTTCCGCTGTTTTGCCGCCGATACCGAACATTTCACCGCACGGCTTGTCCCACAGCACCTCCGGCACATCACGCAGACGAAGCACAGAAATGCCGTTTGGCTTTTTCAGATCAGAGGCCATTTTGGCCAGAAGCTTATTGGGTGCAACCCCGATGGAGCATGGCAGCCCCAGCTCATCCATAATCCGCCGCTGAATCTCCCCGGCAATTTCAAGCGGAGTGCCAAACTGCTTGGAACCGGTAATATCGAGGTAGCATTCATCAATGGAGACCGCTTCAAGCAGCGGGGTATAGCTATAGGCAATCTGCATAAAAGCATTCGAATATTTGCGGTATAAATGAAAATTCGGCTGAATAAGGGTTAAGGACGGGCATATGCGCAGCGCCTTCTGCACCTGCATCCCGGTGGATATTCCTAATCTGCGGGCAGCATAGGAACAGGTAACGATAATCCCCCTGCGCTGCTCCACACTGCCGGCAACCGCGGTGGCTTTTCCTTTATACTGATCCGGGTCCTCCGCTTCATGTACTGAACAATAAAAAGCATTCATATCCACATGCAGGATCACCCTGCCGCTTGCCGGATAATAACGGTCCACATTCTGCACAATATCTACCTTCTTATCTACATGGTTTCCATTGTTCATTTCAGCATAACGCTACGCCCTCAGGAGGTCAATAAATGTCACTGCTCTCCTGTAAAGTTCTTTGTTACATTCCCGCGTAAAAATGCTATAATATAAAAATTATTTCTAAACACAGTTGATGCTTGCGGAGCCGGTTTTGCTCGAAGCAGTTCGTGGAGACCACGCTCACAAAACTAAGCATATGCTTCCGAAGCCAGTTTTGCTCGAAGCCAAATCAACGGAGCTGATGCTCACAAAACTTTTAGGAGGAGACTTAATGTCTAGATCCATTTCCATCTTCGATACGACACTTCGCGACGGCACCCAGGGCGAGGGCATCAGCCTGTCGGCGGATGACAAGCTGAAGATTGCCAAGAAGCTCGATGATCTCGGTGTACATTACATTGAAGGTGGCATCCCGGGGAGCAACAATAAAGACATTGAGTTTTTCAAAAGAGTCAAGGATTTGTATCTGAACGCCAAAATCACTGCTTTTGGCAGCACCCGCCGCAAAAATTCCATCGCAGAGCATGATGATAACCTGCAGAGAATGGTCGATGCCGGTGTGCCTGCAGCAACTCTGGTCGGCAAGTCCTGGGACTTTCATGTGCATACCGCACTCCAGACTACGCTGGAAGAGAACCTGGCCATGATCGGCGACTCCATCTCCTATCTCAAGCACAAGGGTCTTGAGGTTATCTTTGATGCCGAGCATTTCTTTGACGGCTACAAAAACAATCCGGAATATGCCGCAGCCGTGCTGGCTAAGGCCCGTGAAGCCGGGGCAGATTGGCTTGTTATGTGTGATACGAACGGCGGAACGCTGCCGAATGAAGTGTATGATATCGTTACTGCGGTCTCCGGACATCTACCCGGCGCTGCTCTGGGTATTCACACCCATAATGACTGTGAGCTCGCTGTTGCGAATGCACTAAGCGCAATTAATGCGGGAGTCCGGCAGGTACAGGGCACCATTAACGGGTACGGTGAACGGTGCGGTAACGCTAACCTGTGCTCAATCATCCCTACTCTCCAGCTTAAGATGGGCTATCACTGTATTCCCGGTGATTCCCTGCCGCAGCTGACCAACACTGCCCGTTATGTCAGTGAAGTGGCCAATGTGAATATGCCGGTAAATCAGCCTTATGTCGGAACTGCCGCATTTGCCCACAAAGGCGGCATCCATGTCTCGGCCATCCTGCGTGATTCCCGTACCTATGAGCATATTGCACCGGAGCTGGTCGGCAACAAGCAGCGTGTACTCGTCTCAGAGCTAGCCGGTCAGAGCAATGTGCTGTCCAAGGCCCAGGATATGGGGCTTAGTCTTGATCCGACCAGCGAGCAGGCTCGCAAGGTGATCGACAAGATCAAGAATCTCGAACATCAGGGTTACCAGTTCGAAGGCGCTGATGCTTCCCTTGAGCTGCTGTTGCGTGAGGCAACCGGAGAGCTTAATGAGCTGTTTAAATTTGAATCATTCAAAATGCTTGTCGAAAAGAACGCCGGCCAGCCTGTAGTCTCCGAGGCCTTCGTCAAGCTTCGTGTAGGCGGAGAAAGCCTGTACACCGCTGCTGAGGGCAACGGGCCTGTTAACGCGCTGGACAACGCCCTGCGCAAAGCGCTGAAGACTTATTTTCCGCGGCTTGATGAGATGCATCTTTCTGACTATAAGGTACGTGTGCTTGATGAGCAGGATCAGACTGCCGCGAAGGTACGGGTATTGATTGAATCGAAGGACTACCATAATACCTGGAGTACCGTCGGCGTATCCAGTAATGTGATTGAAGCCAGCTGGGAAGCGCTGGTTGACAGTATGCGCTATGCCCTCCTCGGGCAGATTTCACTGGAGAACGAAACCAGAAACAGCAGTGAACCAAAAGGTCTCGTCAATCATTAATGACAGGCTTGAATGGAATACCACCGCATATGAAGCCCCTCCGCAGCGGGAATTCCCGGTTAACAGAGGGGCTTCATTCCGGCTTCTGAAGGCTCAGGATCCGGTCAAGGCTATAATCTTATTCTCCAGCTCCTCAGCAGTCAGCGTGCCGAGTACAACCTCTGTGATTACACCGTTCTTGTCAATCAGCACATTAGTCGGAAAGACCTGGCCTTGATACTGATCGAATACATCCCCTTTTAGATCATACATAACGGGAAAAGCAAGCATATGTTTCCTGACAAACCGTTCTGCGTTAGGTTTATAATCCTGGCTGGTTACATTCACACCGTATATATCCAGCACATTTTTGTATTTCAGCGCCATTGCATTCAGGTCCGGCGCCTCCTCCTGGCAGGGTCCGCACCAGGAAGCCCAGAAGTTTACAATCAGCGCCTTCTCTCTGGGGCCGCCTACCGAATAGACATGGCCGTCTTTACCCTCCAGCGAAAAGGCTGGTGCTGCCCGGCCTGGGCCAACCGAAGAGGTCTGTCCGGCTGCCGGAACAGCCTTCTGTTCATCATCAAGCCGGCTCCCCAAGACTGCTGCCACAAATAGAACTACCAAAGCCAGAACCGCAACATTCAGTCTTTTAACAGCTCTCATCAGATGTCTGTTCCTTTACTAATAGGATGGTTTGCTCCTATTGTACCCCTAACATAACGATATTCAAACCACTCTAACATAAAAAAGAGGACTCCGTCCGAAGACAGAATCCTATGAAGAGAGAGGGGTCAATACATGACAACACACCAGGGAACACCTCCGCCGATCAGGCTGGATTCTTCCGTACAGCTCATGCTGGGGAAGCACTTGCTGACCTGTCTTCCGCATGAAGCATGCGGATTACTGCTGGGTACTGCCGCAGCGGGAGGCATACTCATCAGCAGCTATGTGCCGTTGAGCAACGTTGCGCCTGACCCGCTGCATGCCTTCGTGCCCGATCCCTCTGAATGGGTCAGAGCGATGTTTAGCAGCCCTGCGCCCATAGGCTTATTTCATTCCCATCCAACATCGCCGCCTTGGCCTTCTCCTGCAGATATACAAGGGCTGATTGCTCTGGGGCCGGAATTCCGCGTATATCTAATCGGTTCTCCCGGACAAGGCGGCCTCCAACCTCCCGCTCTCAACGGTTTTATAATCAGTCGTGAATCCGGGGCTGACGGTCCGCAATTGCTGCATACCGGGCTTCAGGCTCTGCTCAAGTAGGCATACAGATCGCCCAGTGTATCCACCTGGCGTTTACTTGCAATCTCGCGGAGATAGTCGACCCATAGACGGGCGGTCATCTTCGCATCCTCAAGTGCATGATGGCGTCCCTGTATGGGAATTTCATGTACTGCCAGCAATTCATCCAGTGTGTAGTTACTGCGGTGCGGCTCCAGCCAGCGGGCCAGCATCATTGTGTCCAGCACCCGGTGCGTAAGCTGCACCTTGGAGGTTTTCCATAACGCCGCATTCAGAAAGGATTTGTCATGTGCGCTTCCATGCGCCACCAGCACACGCTGCCCGACAAACGTCATGAAATTATGAAGCCCGTCAATTAACGAAGGCGCAGATGCCGACATCTCCTCAGTGATTCCCGTCAGCCTGGTAATATTCTCAGGGATTGCCGACTGGCATTTCACCAGAGTATAGAAGCACTCATCCTCTTTAATCTCTTCACCGACTACCTTGATTGCTCCAAATGACAGGATCTCATCACCGTGCTGGTGGGAAAATCCGGTTGTTTCGAGGTCGAAAATCACAGTCTCCAGCTCGGAAAGCGGAGTATGAAGCACTTCAGGCCGCCGCTTCTCGCGCATCAGAGACCTGATAAAAGCCATCTGCTGCGCAGTCTGCTGGGCGGATTCACCGCCCCTGATTGATGCAATTGCGGATGGCATACCGCCCTGCCGCAAATTGTTCCAGAATCCGCCGCCCTTGTTAGGCTCCTTCATGACTGCCTCCTTTCCGCTGACCGGAGCTGGCGCTGCAAAGCCCTGTGCAGCCTTCTGACGAGCAGCAGGCTTTCACGCAGCTCAGACATAAGCTGTTTATTCTTCAAATCATTCTCCGAAATATAATCACTGCTCGACAGAAGACCGTCCTGTTCGGTGTACGGTGTATTCACCCGCATCCGTAATGCAGTCAGGAAAGCCTCCCTTATCTCTTCGAGATGCTCATATTTATCAAGGTCGCTCAGCCTTTCGATCCGCTTAAGAGTAGAGCTGTCCTGCACCGCGTGCAGCAAGGCTAAATGCCTGACTATATTAACTAGCGGAATGTAAACTCCGTATTTAATATCAAAGCCTCCGGCATAATCGCCGAACCGTTCTGTGAGTACCTGCCCAAGCAGATTCAGCGTTGCTTTGTGGCGGACTGTATTGCGCAGAACCGCCGTGGTCAATTTCTCATTGTCCGCAAAGCCGGCTTGAAAGGCTTCCCTCCATTCAGCCGACAACGCAGCACTTCCTGCCACATGCCTCATATCAGAAGCGATAATGAGATAGCGGACAGGCTCCCACTCCATCTGGCTCATCCAACTGCTCAGCTGTTCTTTCCATTCCGGTAGGGTCTTCCGCCAGAGCGGCTCAGAACACATCACCCTGCCATCGCATTTCTCATAGCCCGCTGCTTCAAGTACATCTGAGAGCAGCTCGCCAAATGCAGTAAAATAAGTCCGCTTCAGGTCATCCGGTTCTCCCTCCACAATCAGTCCGTTATCCTGATCACTCCAAAGGGTGGATTCCTCTCTGCCCGCGCTGCCGAAAACAATAAAGGAATAGGCGCAAGGAGGCGGGCCGTAGCCCGCCTCCTTCATCTGCGCCTCACAAATGTTAACTGCCGCCGCTGCAACCATATCATGCATTGCATTGACACGGGACACCCATTCCTCAATCGGAATCACATTTAACTGCTTCAGAAGGGCCTGCTGGCAGGCGGCACGCCTGCCTCTAAGCTCCTGCGGCGAACCGGCCGTTGTGATGGATAGTAATCTCTCATCTTTATTCCACTCTGTCCGTTCCATCCCGGCCACCCGGTCCGCCCCCCGTCAGTGTTTATTATAAATGTAATTTACTTTTGGGTTTTGGATTCTGAATCTGTGATCAGCTTCATCTGCTCAGGGTAACCGTAAGTACCGTGCTCGCTGATATCCAGACCCATCAATTCTTCTTCTTCTGTTACGCGGATACCCATCACCATCTTCATAACATAGAGGATTACGAAGGATAGTACAGCTACGAATGCGAAGGTTCCGACAACACCCAGCGCCTGAACACCCAACTGGTGTAAGCCGCCGCCGTAGAACAAGCCTGCTTTACCAACAAGTCCTCCTTGTTCAATCAGATCAGGTGCTGCGAAGAGTCCTGTGGACAACGCGCCCCACATACCTGCAATACCGTGTACAGAGAAAGCATAGATTGGATCATCAAGACCAGCGCGTTCCAGCCACTGCGAAGTCATAAAGGTGAAAGCACCTGCAACAAGACCGATAACAATCGCTGCCCAAGGTTCTACGAATGCGCAGGCTCCTGTGATTGCAACAAGTGCAGCCAGAACGCCGTTCAGCATTGCTGGAATGTCAGATTTACCGAAGTACAGCCAGGAAGCAACCAGTGCAGCCAGACCGCCGGCAGCAGCTGCAATGTTAGTAGTCAGTGCTACGTGTCCGAAGAAACCGCCCATAGGGGTCAATGCACTACCAGGGTTGAAGCCGAACCAGCCGAACCAGAGAATGATTACACCGAGTACGGTGAATACTTGGTTGTGACCCGGGATAATAACCGGTTTGCCTTCTTTGTTAAACTTGCCAAGACGAGGCTTAAGCAATATTGTTGCAACTACTGCTGCAGTAGCACCAGTAAGATGGACTACTGTAGAACCTGCATAGTCCTGCATTTCGAGGTTAGCCAACCAGCCGCCGCCCCACACCCAGTGAGCCACAACCGGATAGATAATGACGGAGAACAGAATGCCGAAGATAATGTACACACTCAGCTTGGCACGCTCAGCCATACCGCCGGATACGATAGCCAGGGATACTGCTGCGAAAGCCATCTGGAACAGGAATTTCGTGTTAAGCGTTACATCGGAGAAGGCCAGTGACTCAAAAGCTGCGGACATCGAATCTCCACCATAGAAGAAACCATCAAGTCCGATTAAGCCGTTACCGTTACCGAAGCCAAAGGCAAAGCCGACAGCCCAGAAGCACAAGCTGGCGATAGCCAGCGTCAGTACAGTCTTACCGGCTACGTGGCCGGCATTCTTCATCCGGACCGAACCGGCTTCCAGCAGTGCAAAACCCGATTGCATAAAGAATACTAAGATGAATGCCAGGAAAGTAAACGCCGTATCCAGTCCAATTTGCAGGTCCGGTGCTGCAGGACCCTCAGCAGCAAAGGCGCTGACCGGATAGATCATCAAGGTGATCATGGCCAGAAACATCATCAATAACTTTTTTTTCATCTTAACCCCACTCCCCAATGTTATATTTTCTAACAAAGCGTGAAACTCTTAATGTCATTATAATCAGAAGTCAGGTAAATTGACAAGACTATTTTTTTGTTTGTTTATCCTTTTATTTTGTGAGGACATGTTTTCTACACAGTTGGACAGCGTTAATGCAGTGTAGCAGCTTATTCTTTGCTGTTTGGCACTTTATGAGCCATTAATCTTGTAAACGCATACACCGCGCACGCATTCTTTTAATGTATTTTTATTAGCAAGCCAGACTAAACATGCTACTAATAAATTGAAGTAAGCATCCCGGCTTAGTCACTCCTCCAATATACATAACATCATTATGTCATATTCACACTTTATCTATACGGTATTCTTTATTCCAATACAGCATATACTTAAAGTAAGCATGACGTTTGACTGTACGGTTCGACTTTTGGTATCATTTTAATATAGATATTCTTATTCAAATCTTCCGCATTACACAGCAGGAGGTTTAAACAGCGAGGTGAACTGAGATGGGGATATGACCCTTTATCGGATTGGAGAGCTTGCCAAGGCTGCCAGTTTAAGCGAACGGACCATCGATTATTACACGAAGCTCGGTCTGATCGCCCCTGAATCAAGAAGCATGAAGAACTACAGGCTGTACAGCCATGAAACCTTGACCGCTTTAGAACGTATTAACCAGCTAAAGCAAGAGAAATTTTCATTGGAAGAAATCAAATCCATGATGGATAAATGGAACGCAGCCGCTCCAGAGGCCGATGTCTCGGATAAACTCGTGGAGCTTGAGCTTCAAATGCAGCGTCTCGAACGCGAGGTTAAGGCACTTGAGCCTATGATTAGCGGCCTTAAGCCTGTACAGGCCAGACGCGCGCTTGCCGCCCTGATTCCGCAAGGCGTTGCCTGCATGGAGGCGATCAAGCTTCTGCTGACGCAGAATCCGCCAATGTAATTTCTTACACACATCATGATGGAGGAATGAGATATGTTTTTCTTAGTTATTGTTGCCTTTCTGTTTTCATTGTGGGCCCAGTTCAGAGTTAAAGGCACCTTTAATAAATGGGCAAAAGTGGCGAACGTTAATGGTTTGACCGGTTACGAAGCCGCGCGTCGGATGCTGGATGCGAACGGGCTGCATGATGTTCCGATCGAGCCGGTCCGCGGAACACTGTCTGACCATTACGATCCGATCAACCGTGTAGTCCGGTTGTCAGAGCCGGTATATTATGAGAGCTCAATATCAGCCGTCTCTGTCGCCTGTCACGAGGTCGGCCATGCTATCCAGCATAAAGTGCATTACCCTATGCTGACGCTCCGCCACCGGATGTTCCCGGTCGTTAACTTCGCTTCAGGTGTGGCCCCGTTCATGCTGCTGGCAGGCTTCATTTTCAGCGCAACTAATCTTATCGGGCTTGGCATCATCTTCTTCTCGGCAGCTGTAGCCTTCCAGCTTGTTACATTGCCTGTAGAATTTAACGCCAGCAACCGTGCCCGTCAGGTAATGGTTGAGCAGGGCTTTATCCGCAATGAGGAAGAACGCGGTGTAGCTAAGGTACTGAATGCCGCCGCCCTGACTTATGTGGCCGCCGCCCTGGTATCGCTGCTCGAGCTTCTGCGCCTGATTACCATGTTCCTCGGCAACCGGGATTAACCGGCTGGCAATTGCATATGTTACAACAATAAAACCCCGGGAGGCTAACAGCCTTCCGGGGTTTTGTTGTAATCCTTGAAATAGGTCAGCAGGAACGTGCGGAAGGATCTGGCTACCAGCGGCAGCTTGCCGTCACTGCGGTGAATAATGCCCACCGTCCGCGTAACAGCCGGTTCAACCACCCTGACCTGGGCAGGCTGCATCGGATTGGTCTGGTACAGCGCCGTTTCCGGAAGGAGGCTGACCCCCATACCTGCGGCCACAAGGCCCCGGATAGTATCCGTCTCCCCCCCTTCAAAGGCAATCTGAGGCTTAAAGCCGGCCTCAATACACGCCTGCCACACAATCGGCCTGAGCGAGTAGCCCTGGCTGAACAGGACAAACTTCTCGCCCGCCAGCTGCTCCAGCCGGAGCACCTCTTCACCCGCGAGCGGATGATGCTGCGGCAATATCGCGAACAGCTCCTCGGTCATCACAATATCTCCGGCAACCTGGCCGTCATTCTCCGGAAACGGGGAGATAAAGGCAAGGTCCACTTCCCCAGATACCACATCCTTGATCAGGGATGCATATGTCCCCTGTTTGAAGCGGAATCTGACATTAGGATACATCCGCCGGAATTCCGCCACAATGGAAGGAATCAGGTGTGTCCCCAGACTGTGGGGAAACCCTATACGGATTTCACCCAGCTCCGGGTCCAGAAATTCATGCACCTCTGCTACTGAACGTTCCAGATCCTTCAGGAGCGTTTCTACCCTCTTGCAGAACAGCTGGCCAACAGGAGTAAGCTGCAGATTGCGGCCTTTTTGCATAAACAAATCTACTCCAAGCTCCTGCTCCAGCTGGTGAATCTGGCGGCTTACCGCCGACTGGGCCACATGCAGCTCTTCCGCAGCCTTGGTGACATGCTCTTTTTGCGCAACCTTCAAAAAATACTGCAGCTGTCTAAGTTCCACTGTCCAACCTCTCCTATCGCCTGCTTCTTTTTAAAAGCCGGATTATAAGCCCGTACAGGAAAAATCCGGCAACCAGTCCGCCCAAATGGGCAAGCCAATTAACATAAGGCGTTACAAAGGACATCACAATCCCCATGACAAGCAGCCCGTACAGCGTCTTACGCGAGCCCTCATCCATCATCCCGCGCTGCAGGACGGCAATGTAGAGGAAGGCGCCATAGATGGCATAGATCGCGCCTGAAGCGCCAACAGATACCGTGGCCGTATAGGCTTCAGGTGTTGTACCGAGCGCAACCGACAGCACATTAGCCAAAAATCCGCCGATAACGTACAGAATCATATAACGCCACCAGCCCAGCAGCCGCTCCAGCGGCGGAGCAAACACAAGCAGCGAAAAGCTGTTGAAGAATAAATGAGAGAATCCGTTATGCAAAAACATAGCAGCGAAATAACGCCACAGCTCTTCTTTTTCCGGCCCGTTATCTACCACTGCGCCGAATTTCACCAGTGTATCCAGATTGGTGGAGCCGCCGTTAAGCGAAACCACGATAAACATCAGGAGATTGGCCAGCAGGAGAATCACGGTTACGGGATAGTACCGCAGATAGCTTTTCCAGTTTTCGTAACGTATGAAGATCATAGCACCCATCCTTTATGTATGTTGTCCGGTTGGACATCAACCTTATAAAACGATTATAATTTATTCTGGCAGTAACAATCCAATATAGCAATCTGAGGAGGAAACAAGGACATGACGCAAGAAAGAACAGGTGTAGCCACATTTAAGGGCAATCCGATTACTCTCGTTGGACCCGAACTCAAAGCCGGGGACAGCGCTCCAGACTTCACGGTAAGCAAGAACCTGCTGGAGAATGCATCACTTAGTGATTATGCCGGCAAAATCAAGCTGATCAGTGTCGTGCCTTCCCTGGACACAGGCGTATGCGACGCCCAGACCCGCCGTTTCAACAGCGAAGCCGCAGAGCTCGGGGACGATGTGGTTATCCTCACAATCAGCACAGATCTGCCGTTTGCACAGGCCCGCTGGTGCGGTGCCGCCGGTATTGACCGGGTCATTACCCTTTCAGATCACAAGGAGGCAGCCTTCGGACAAGCTTACGGCGTACTGATCAAGGAATTCCGTCTGGACATGCGCTCCATCTTCGTTATCGACAAAAATAACAAATTAACCTACACCGAATACCTTGGCGAAATGTCCGAGCATCCGAATTACGATGCAGCGATTGCCGCAGTCAAAGAATTGCTGTAGTCCCGCGAACCCTGTATACCAAGGTTACGATATGTTAAAAAAGCGGCAGAAGGCTTTCCTTCCGCCGCTTTTTTTGTAATGGCATCCTATATTATCAGTTACCGGAACCGCATACAAACACCGGACAACCAGGTCCCGCGGTTTATTAATCCGTCTTGTACTTGCCCAGCTTCTTGTCCAGCGAATCATACAGACGCTGAATGACACGATAGTTGGCACCCAGGTCGCCAAGCGATCCTCGGGATGCGGAATATATATCAATACCGCAGCGTACGGGAGAGGTGTTCAGCACGGATACAGTGATATCGAGCGTACGGCCGAACCCCGTTCTTTTCTCCAGGGTAATTTCCCCTACAGATTGAACCTCATGCAGCACTCTGTAACCGGGTACCTTCTTCAGTGTCGAGGACACTTCATCCCATGCCTTGTCTTTCGAAAGAGTGTAATAGCGTGTCTTTAATGCCGGATCCTTTGCACGGTCGCTTGTTCCGTCATGACTGCGGAATATACCGACCAATGTTCTTTTGAGCGACAAAATATTTCCCCCTCTTTTAATCCCAAGTTCATTATTATCAGTGTAACATTCTTAATCCAGGAACAAAAGAGCAATGCTCACTTTCCTGTGTTCTTCTATGTAAGAAAGGCACCCGCAGACACCGTTTCCAAGAAGGCTCAGCAACAAAAAAGGCGCCCCGTTCCCCCGCGGGTAAGCGGGATACAGGGCACCTTGTCAAAATCAGTAGAAAACCCGCCTATGCCGTCCGGCTACAGTGTCTTCTGAACCTGCTAGAGCAGGTGGGTGACCGCAGAAGACGTTTTTGAATTCCCCAGGTCATATAGACAGGGCTGTTCAGCCGCGCTCCGTAATAAGTCTCCCAAGACATTATCATTGGTTCAAAACAACGAGCAACCGTAACGTACATCGCAGGATTTATAACTATTATATTGCGTTTTGACGAAAAAGTAAACCTGTATGCGCTTTAATTTACACTGGAATAAAATTCTCGTCCCTTATTGCCGGGTTTGTAACGCTGATGTTAAATCCGTTTCTGTGACTTGGAGGTATCCTTATCATCATAATCGTCATCGTCATCATCGTCGTCGTCATCATAATCTGCCTCAAGGCGCTCTGCTGCTTCTTTCTCCGCCGCCTCCTGGGCTTCCAGCTCTTCCTGCTTCTTCTTCTCCACCTGCAGCTGCAGCTTGTTGTAAGTAGCAAAGAAATTGAAGAAGGCAAGCATAGCAACCAGCGTAGGAATACAGATTACATACAACACAGGATACTTCAGACCTATATAGGCAAGCACCGCAGAACCGATCAGCGTAGAGAATACACGGATTGGCCGGGCTATGGTCAACAGGACAGAGTTCTTAATGACCTCCTTGAAGGACATCTGGTAATGAACCACAATCGAGAAGAAGTTAAACATCGATACAAATAAAATAATCATCAACACCAGCATCAGAATGCCGACAATTCTGAAGTTAGCCATTTGCGTCATGTATACGGTCACATCAACATACATTACAACAAACAGCACGGTATAGATGAGTCCCCCAAGCATGCTTTTGAGATAATTCTCTTTATACCCTTGGAAAAAAGTGCGGAATGTACTGACGTCGGTGTTGCCCATCACCCATTTACGAACTACATTGAACAGTGCTGACGTAGCCGGAAACACAGTAAATGGCGCAAGAATACCAATCACCCAGTTCAACGTTAACTGCTCGTTGGGCCCCCCTTGACCTGATCCATACATAATCATCTTCATAACGACCATAAATAAAAACGGAATTGAACAAATGCCCCATAATATGTTGCTGAAGGCAATGCGTGAAATCCATTCCGTGATGCGGTATAAACCGCCCATAGCTCCTTTAAACTCCAATTCCCTTCCTCCTGTCTGTCTCGCGCATACTGCGTACCTTAACTATAACCTATTTGACCCGGACTTTTCCAGCGCCCATTTACAAGAAACCGGGACATTCAGATTAATCAGGCCAGTTTAGACATTACCGTACAAAAAGAAGGCGGGAACCGCATATCCGGTTCCCGCCTTCATCATGCCGTTAAACCCGGCTGTTTAGTTATTATCGTAATCTTCACGCTTTGCAGGACGTGTGCTTGTGCTGCTGCTTGGGCGTGGAGTGTAAGGCTTACGGTCGGAGCTGCGGCCCGCATCGTCACGGTTACCTTTGTAGCCGCCGCTGCTGCTGTTACCGCCATAGCCGCTGCTGTAGCCGCCGCGAGTGGTGCCGCCTGCGTTATCGCGGTTACCTTTGTAGCCGCCGCCGTAGCTTCCGCCTTCACGGTTGCCGCCTTCACGGTTTCCGCGATAGCCGCCACCGCTGCCGCCGGAACGGTTGCCGCCATAGCCGCCGTTTGGCTTACGTCCGCTGCGGATATCATTCTTGCCGCCGCGGCGTTTAGCACGGATCGGATCTTCAGGTGTCAGTTCAACCTGTGCATCCTTGGAATCACCAGTCAGCAGCTTCATTGCTGCAGACAACAGCTGTACGGAATCGTATTGCTCCAGCAGCTGGATTGCAATTCCTTTGTATTCGTTCAGTTCACCGGCTTCAACCATTGCGAGCAGGCGTTCAGCTGTAATGCGTTGTTTACCTTCGATAGCCTCAGCCATAGTAGGAAGCGGCTTACGGGTAATACGGTGACGCGTAACACGCTCGATCAGGTGCAGGTGATCCATTTCGCGCGGAGTCACGAACGACCATGCAGTACCCTCTTTACCTGCACGTCCGGTACGGCCGATACGGTGTACATAGCTCTCCGGATCTTGCGGAAGGTCAAAGTTGATTACATGGGTTACACCGGATACATCGAGGCCGCGGGCTGCTACGTCTGTAGCTACGAGGACATCAATACTGCCGTCGCGGAACTTACGCATAACAGCATCACGCTGGTTCTGTGACAGGTCACCGTGCAGTCCGTCAGCGGAGTAGCCGCGTTTCTGCAATCCTTCAGCAAGCTCATCGACACGGCGCTTGGTACGGCCGAAGACAATTGCCAGTTCAGGGGATTCCATATCAATCAGACGGCTCAAAGCCTCAAACTTCTGGCGCTCAGGAACTTCAATATATGCCTGGTCAATCAGCGGCGCACTGATCTGCTTAGGAATAACCGATACATGCTGAGGGTTCTTCAGGAACTGCTGGGCAAGACGTTGAATGTTAGGAGGCATAGTTGCTGAGAACAGCATGGTCTGGCGCTCTTCCGGAACCAGCTTGAGGATAGACTGGATATCTTCCATGAAGCCCATATCCAGCATTTCATCAGCTTCATCCAGCACTACGGTCTGAACGTCATCCAGACGGATGGTCTTACGGTTGATGTGATCCAGGAGACGGCCTGGGGTACCAATAATAATCTGTGGCTTCTTCTTCAAGCCGCGGATCTGGCGTCCGATATCCTGTCCGCCATAGATGGCCAGGGAACGAAGACCTTTGAAGCGGGACAGCTTGCCGATTTCTTCAGCAACCTGAATTGCCAGCTCACGGGTAGGCGTCATAACAAGCGCTGAAATTCTTTCATCTTCCCGGGAGATTTTGGAGATAAGAGGAATACCGAAGGCAGCGGTCTTACCGGTACCTGTCTGAGCCTGGCCGATCATGTCCGCTCCAGTCAGCGCGATTGGAATCGCCTGCTCCTGAATCGGTGTTGATTCCTCAAATCCTAGCTCTGTGATTGCTTGAAGCACCTTAGGCTCCAAGCCGAATTCTGCGAATGTTTTCAAATTATTCATGCTCCTTCTATACAGTGGACATTCCACATGCTTATCTGTATTCTTAAGTAGCGGTAAACACCTTTATAGGCTGTCCAATCATGCGGTAAATTCTGCATGGGTTTACGCGTATGGGACGAAAATGTCCTAAGATCAGGTCCGGTTAAAGGCCTGAACAATTGTAGCTTCACATCCGAAGCAATGCAAAAATACCATTGTAACGTTCTACTCAAGAATATCCTATACATTATATCACAAACCCAATTAGGAATACCAGTGTATTCCTTACTTTCATTACTTACATTACACGTCAGAGGTGAAACACTTGTTAAAATTAAGACAAATCGGAAGCTGCCTTGCCGTCATCTTCGGTTCAGCGATGATTGCATGCGGCTTCAATCTGTTTCTGATCCCGCACCGGCTGCTCAGCGGCGGGGTTTCAGGGCTTGCTATGCTGGTCGGTTATTTCACTCCGTTCAATATCAGCCTGCTGTATCTGCTCTTCAATATTCCGCTGCTCGCTGCCGGCTGGTTTCAATTGGGACGGAGGTTTATTATTCTCAGCATCCTTTCCGTTGGCTCCACCACCTGGCTGATGACGCTGATTCCGGAATTTACAGTCACTTCCGACATGCTGCTGGCCTCCGTATTCGGCGGTGTGCTTGTTGGAGTGGGCGCCGGCATCTCCTTCCGTATGGGCGGATCTTCCGGCGGCTTTGATATCCTCGGTTCCATTATTACCCGTTACCGGGACTTTCCAATCGGCAATGTGCTCGTCGGGCTGAACGGATTGGTTATCCTGGCCGCAGCCTATTTCGATAACAACTGGAACCTGGCACTGGCTTCTATGGTATCCATTTACGTCACCGGCAAGGTTGTGGACCTGATTCATGTCAGCCACATCAAAGTCACTGTATATATTGTAACCAATCGTACAGAAGAGCTCCTCGACCATCTTCTTCCGTTGCAGCGGGGCGTCACCAAAATAAAAACCGAAGGCGCTTATTCTCACGTCGAACGGGATATGCTAATGACAGTGACAACACGATATGAGCTGGCGGAGCTCCGGCGGATCATCAAGACAAGCGATCCCCAGGCTTTTGTCAATATTGTA
Source organism: Paenibacillus camerounensis (assembly GCF_000723885.1). Classification (GTDB taxonomy): domain Bacteria; phylum Bacillota; class Bacilli; order Paenibacillales; family Paenibacillaceae; genus Paenibacillus_AQ; species Paenibacillus_AQ camerounensis. The sequence continues at coordinate 32,744 of NZ_CCDG010000084.1, read as the reverse complement.
GAGACTGTAGGTGTGATGGGCTCCTTCCGGAAAAGATCAAATTGAAAGAAATGCGCATACTTTAAAATTGTGATATATTAGACTCACGCAGGCCTAACACTTTCATGAAGATTGTGCTTTACCCTCTTTTTTCCAGGCACTTCGCTTTACGGGTGTACCCTGAATGTCAATTCAGTACCATTCGAAAAAGAAAGGGTGATTTTTGTGGAAATGGAAACGGTAAAACTGTCAGCAATCGTCATGAGGTGGTATCCGGATATGATGCCGTTTCTCAAGCAGGACGAATTGAATTCCGTAATCGTTCTGCGCGATGGTCTGAGTATTCTCGAACCGGCAGATGCCATGGATATCATCCACTACAGCATTTGCGAACACCAGAATCCTGCGTATCTTCAATAAGCTATACCGCTTGATGGCAAGTTTCAATGTTTGCCGCCCGGAGCCAGCTGTTTGCCGCTCCGGGCGGCATTTACTTTTTTAATATGGAGGTTTAGAATCCGTACATCCCGTTTAAAAACACAGGGAACGGTAAATATCCTGAGCTCCGAAAATTGCAGGGGATTGTTACAAGTCTGTTCTTTTTGGAAGCTGCCGTTCCATTATACTTTAAAGGAATGTACATAAAGGGAGAGAATAACAATGAATATCACCTGGGCATTACTCATGATGGCTCTCGGAGGAGTTGGCGTCCAGCATACCGGCGGGCATGAGGCAGATGTCTCTGCAGCCCTGCAGTCGGCTGCTAACCCGCCAATCACCGCCGGACAGGCCGGAACCTCGGGAGGGGATACATCAGCCGGCAATCCGTCAGCATCCCCTGCTCCAAGCACTACACCCGGAGCTGCGGACAGCGCACTCCATACCGATCCGCAGCCTGATGCACCCAAGGTTAAAGGCATTTATGTCACTGCTTATAGTGCAGGCGGCGAACGAATGGAACAGCTGCTGGCTTTGCTCGACAAGACTGAGCTGAATTCAATGGTTATCGACATTAAGGATGATGCCGGTTATATCACATATAAGACTGATAATGCTGAGCTGCAGGAAATGGGCACCCCCCAGAAATTTATCGGTGATATCAACAAGCTGATGACACGGCTCAAAGAGCATGATGTTTATCCTATTGCCCGTATCGTTGTGTTCAAGGATTCCGTGCTGGCCAAGAAACATCCGGAACTGTCCTTTGTGAATTCAGACGGAAGTGTCTGGAAGAACAAAGGCGGTGACAGCTTCGTCAATCCTTATAATGAAGATGTATGGAAATACAACGTGGACATCGCCAAGGAAGCAGCCAAGCTCGGCTTTAAGGAAATCCAGTTTGACTACGTCCGTTTCCCTGAGGGCTTCGAGAAACGTGCTGACTCCCTGAAATATACGAAGAGTGACCGTCCGCGCGTTGAGATTATTGCCGACTTCGTCAAATATGCCAAGGCTGAGCTTGCCCCGCTCGGGGTAAGGGTATCTGTAGATATCTTCGGTTATGCGGCATCTGTACCTGCGGCGGAAGGCATCGGCCAGGACTTTGTGAAGATTTCCAAAAATGTAGATGTTATCAGCCCGATGGTTTATCCGAGCCATTACTCCACCGGCTGGTTTGATGTTAAAGATCCGGACAAGGACCCTTATGCTACCATCAAAGGATCAATGGTTGATACCCACAAGAAGCTTGATCCGCTTGGCAGCTATAAGCCGGTTATCCGGCCGTGGATTCAGGACTTTACCGCGAGCTGGCTGGGAAGCGGACACTTTGTTAAGTATGGCAAGCAGCAGGTGGAAGATCAGATCCGTGCTCTCAAAGATGAGAATGTTGACGAATTCCTGCTCTGGAACGCCAACAACCGTTACACTTCAGATGTTGATTACGAGCAATAATAAACTTACAGCCATTATAAACAATGATATACAACAGCTTTGCATACCTGAGACCCGGCGAATGCCGGGTCTTTTCCTGGAAATATCAAATAACAGATAATGAGGCAGCTATTCATGAAACAAACGCATTCGTTAAGTAAAAAAGCAGGGCAGTTTATACATATCTTATTCCCCATTCTTATTACACAAATCGCATTATCAGCTATCACCTTCTTCGACACAAATATGTCAGGTAAATTCAGCACAAATGATCTTGCCGGTGTAGCAATCGGAACAAGTCTGTGGATTCCCGTCCAGACTGGACTCAGCGGTATTCTGATGGGAATCACTCCAATCGTCTCCCATCTGCTCGGGAGCAGAAAAGATAAGGTTGTCGCTTATCAGGTTACCCAGGGACTCTGGCTCTCCTTACTGATCTCTCTTCTGGTGCTGGCAGTGGGCAGTATCGTACTCTCGCCTGTACTGAATTTCATGAATCTCGAGCCGCAGGTCAGGGATATCGCCTTCCGCTTCTTGTGTGCGATCTCATTCGGCATCATTCCGCTGTTCGGCTACACTGTGCTTCGCAGCACGATTGATGCACTCGGCCAGACACGGATATCCATGCTGATTACGCTTATCGCCCTTCCGGTCAATGTCGGACTGAACTATCTGCTGATCTTCGGCAACCTCGGATTCCCCCGCATGGGCGGTGTAGGAGCCGGAGTTGCATCAGCTATCACCTACTGGATTATCTTTGCAATTGCCCTTCATTTCGTATACCGGTTTGAACCGTTCAAAAGTCTGCAGCTGTTCCGCAAATTCTACGGTATCTCCTTAAGCAGCTTCAAGGAGCTGCTTAAGATCGGGGTGCCGATCGGCTTTTCCATCTTTTTTGAGACTGCCGTGTTTTCAGCCGTAACGCTGCTGATGAGCCGCTTCGATACTGTAACGATAGCCGCCCATCAGGCAGCCATTAACTTTGCTTCTACACTGTACATGATTCCGCTTAGCATCTGCATGAGTCTGACCATTCTCATCGGCTTCGAGACCGGGTCAGGCCGGCTGAAGGATGCCCGGCAGTACAGTATTATGGGTATCGCTTCTGCGGCTGCGCTCTCCCTGCTTACTGCTCTGGTCCTGCTGTTTGCAGGCCACCATGTGGCGGGACTGTATTCGGACGATTCTCAGGTGATTGAGCTGATTCAGCATTTCCTGATTTACGCAATCTTTTTCCAGATTTCTGATGCCATCGCTACGCCGACTCAAGGGGTACTTAGAGGCTATAAGGATGTGAATCCGGCCTTTATCATCTGCTTCATCGCATATTGGGTGATCGGCCTCCCTACTGGTTATCTGCTGGCAACCTACACAGATATGGGTGCTTACGGCTATTGGATCGGCCTAATTGCCGGCCTCGCCATCGGAGCTATTCTGCTCCTGGGACGCCTGGTCAAGGTCCAGCGGAGCTTCTCTGCCCGCAGAGACAGTGAAATCACAGGAGCCTAATATTTCACATAGACCCGTCTCACCCTGTAGTTCAAGGGAAGACGGGTCTATTCGTATTTCGGGATATAGTCTCAAAACGCAAACAAACCGCCTGTTTCCAGACGGCTGTAATGCATTCTATATTATTGGGACAGACGTGAAGCCAGCTCGTACAATTCCGTATCAAAGCCTTTTTTGGTGTTAACTACAGTATCAATATCCGTAATTGTCAATTCACCTTTGATAATTCCGCAGGCTTTGGCAGATTCGCCTTCAATCAGCTTTCGAACGGCGAAATCACCAAGACGGCTTGCCAGGTTGCGGTCAGCAGGTGTCGGAGTACCCCCGCGCTGAATGTGGCCCAGAACGGTTACACGTGCATCAAGTGAAGCATGGCGGTCTTTGAGCGCCTGTGCTACATCCTCACCTTTGCCCACGCCTTCAGCAACAATTACAATACTGTGGCGTTTGCCTCTGGTAAAGTTATCCTTCATCCGGTCGGCCACCTCGTTGAGGTCATAAGGCATTTCCGGTACAAGAATGGTCTCAGCGCCGGAAGCAAGGCCGGCATGAAGGGCAATATCACCGCAGTGGCGGCCCATAACTTCGACAATAGAAGAACGTTCATGGGAGGACATAGTGTCGCGAAGCTTGTTGATCGCATCCACAACAACGCCTACCGCTGTATCAAAGCCAATGGTGTAATCCGTAAAGGAGATATCGTTGTCAATGGTTCCCGGCAAAGCCATCGTCTTGATCCCAAGCTTGCTCAGCTTGTTCGCGCCTTGATAAGAACCGTCACCGCCGATCACAACCAGGCCGTCAATTCCCATTTCATTAAGAATATCTGCACCCTTCTGCTGGCCTTCCGGTTTGATGAACTCCAGACAGCGTGCCGATTGCAGAATCGTACCGCCGCGCTGGATAATGTCGCCTACACTGCGCAGATCCATCGGGAAAATATCACGGTTCAGCAGGCCCTGGTAGCCGCGCTGAATTCCGTACACTTCAATTCCGTAAAAGATTGCGCTGCGCACAACCGCGCGGACAGCCGCGTTCATCCCCTGTGAGTCTCCCCCACTGGTTAATACTGCGATTTTTTTTACGTTTGACATCCTGTTAGTTCCTCCTTAAATTGTGCGAAGCACGGCCCCGGTAAGGGGATGTACGCTTCACAGCCTTTAGTACATGTGTTTGCGTATCCAGCGGCTATTGACGAAGAAGAACAGCCTGGTAAGCGGGCTTCTTTTCATTAAGCGCTTGGACACCGTACGAACCTCCCGCTGTTCGCTGACTTTTGGATCGGATAAATAAAGTGCCAGAAGCCCCTCGATAACCATACGATGCATGGAGTTCTCAGGTAAGCTCCGGACATCTTTGCGGGCCCACTCCACGATGGAAGCAATCCGATTCAGCATCGTATCAGTATTGTCATAATAATTGCAGAAGTTGAGATCACCGCCGGCCCGGTCTTCATCCTGATCAATGAGATAATCCAGCATAATGTGCAGTCCGCAGACATGCGGAAAGTAAGCAGCACGGATCGAAGCCGCTTTCGACTTGTCCAGACGGGGATCACAGGCAGACAGAAACAGCATAAACACACCCAGTGTTGAGCCGGTTGCCGCCGCAAATTCATTCCATTCAAGATGGGAGGCCCGCTTACCTTCCACTGCCCACCATTCCTTCAGAGCAGCTTCCCTGAGCTCAGGCCGGATATGCTTGTACACCTGCAGGTCTGTGTACAGCACGGCCAGATCATAAATCTCCTCAGCCGCAGCGGCATATCCGGGCAGTAACGCCGTCATCTCCTGGCATTTGCGGACCAGCCGGTGCAGATATCCCCCGTCATTCTGTTCACTGCGCAGTGCATAGTAATTAACGGGCACAGCACCCGGAGTGATCGCATCCAGCATCGACTGATGCAGCAGCCGGAAATCGGCGGGATCAAGCGAGGTACTGCGGTCACACAGGTTGTCCAGATAATCACTGATCGTTTGATAGGCGACAATAAGCGGAATCAGTATATGTCTCATCGACAAATTGCCGGCAGCATAAATACCTCCGCCTTCACAGTGAAACTGCTTGGTTTCAATGCTGGCAAGCGCTTGTTTCCGGAGCTCGGGATCGGGAATCCCTTCCGCATCCTGTCGCCAGGAGTGCAGACACTCCCGCACTTCCGGCAGCACGTACTTGTAAACCCGGCTCATAAGCCCTATTGGGCCGCGCGGGCTTAGGTAACGGCCTTGCTCAAATTCATTCAATGACAGTGCCTCCACATTGTTGTCTCCTTATCCAAATCATCATTATTATAATATGCGAAGCGTTTTTGTACAAACAACAAAATCACTTTCGCAAATCCTTGAAAAATTCAGAAATCGCACCATTTTAATAAACTTTTAACAAACATCGGCAGCAGCCTTTATGCTATACTGAGCGTATTTGATACCTCAAGGAGTGCAAACACATGGAATCAGGACGGACCGGCGGCCAGTACAGTGATCAGAATTGGCTGCGTTCCTTCATCTTTACACTGTTCGGGACCAGTGTACTGGTAGTCTCTTATTTCCCGCTCTTTTATACGCATCTCGGCTTCACCAGCACACAGGTAGGTCTGTTGTATTCTCTGGGACCGCTGATCTCCATTCTGTCTAATCTGTTCTGGAGCATGATGAGCGACCGGCTCGGAACGATCAAAAAAATCATGGCCATTCTGCTGGCAGGACAATTGGTCACCGCCATTCTGCTGGCAAGAGCTACCGATTTTTCAATGGTAATGCTTATAATATCCTTATTCTATTTCTTCTATTACCCTGTTTTCCCGCTGGCGGACACAATGGCGATCAAAGTTGCCCAGCGCCACGGAAGGAACTTTATAACCATCCGTGTATTTGGCTCCCTGGGTTATTCCTTTTTCGCCCTTACGATCGGGTATGTGTTAAGAGCGCTCGGCTCATCCTACAGCATCGGGGTATGTATCGTTATTATTGTAAGCGCCCTGCTTCTGACTATCGGATTAAAGGACGTGAAGCCTTTAGCAGAGACAGCGGGCAGCCCCCCTTCTTCCGGCAAAACACCTCGACAAAGCGGCGGACTGAAGGAGATTATGCTGCAGAAGGAAGTGCTGTGGTTCTTCGGCTGCGTCTTTGTTCTGGCCCTCGGGCACCGGATGAACGAAGCATTTCTGACCTTGAGCCTAAAAAGCATGAATGCCGGCGACGATTTAATCGGCTGGGCACTGCTTGCCTCGGCGCTCAGCGAGATTCCGGTTTTCTTTTTGCTCAGCAAACACGGTGAACGGTTCAAGGAGCTTCCGCTGCTCGCTTTTGCCAGTCTCATGTACGGCTTGCGCTTTCTGTTAATGTCCCAGGCCGTCCAGCCGGGGGCGATTATTGCCATCCAGGCGCTGCACAGTATTTCATTCGGTGTATTTTTCGTAACAGCTATCCGTTATATTACACGTATTATACCCGATCACCTGCGGGCAACCGGTCTCGCGCTGTTTACCGTAGTGTGGTCCAGTGCCTCGGGGCTGTTAAGCGGGACATTCGGCGGTTTGATTTACGAGGATGCCGGCCGCAGTACATTCTATCTGGTAGCTACTATGTTCTCTGTTCTCGCATTCATCGGCTTCTTCGTCAAGCATCTGCTTGATATCGGAGGACCTTCACGGCGTTATTTCCGTAAAAAGCCACTCCCTGCCGTCCCTCCTGAGACGGAATCCGTCACCACCTCACCGGCTGCAGAAGCGGCCTCTTCACACAAAGCCACACTCTAGCCGGGTAAGCCCCTTCTGCAATTGCGGAAGGGGCTCTTCAGGGTATAAAAAAACACAGCTCCCGGAAGAACTGTGTGCTGTGTAAGTTGATGGTTACCACTCTTGTAAGGGCATGCCATAAATCAAATATATATTGCAGCTGACAGCTAAACTGTCCAGCCGTATCTTATAATTTAACTACGTTAGCTGCTTGAGGACCGCGGTTACCGTCAGTGATGTCGAATTCAACCGCTTGGCCTTCATCCAAAGTCTTGAATCCGTCACCTTGGATAGCTGAGAAGTGAACGAATACATCCTCGCCGCCTTCTACCTGAAGGAAACCATAACCTTTTTCTGCGTTAAACCATTTTACTGTACCTTTCAAATGAACAACCTCCTAAAAATACCGCCATATATGGCGTATGCTTACATTATACCCCAACTATTCCTGCAAAGCAATCCACTTTTTCCCTATATTAGTGATTTAATTTGCTTTTCACCAACCCCGTGCGTTATCATTGACCCAAAAGCCAAAAATCGCCAGGGTGGTAATGACATGATCAAAAAACACGAAATATACAAAACAGACAAATGGAATATGATGACCGTCGAGGTTCAGGGACGCTACATTATTCTTAGGGAAATTTCTGACCAGTGGGGAGAGGAAACCCATACCTTTATGAGCCGTCCGGCCATGATGGAATGGGTTAACAACCGCTTTAACAAAGAGTCTTATAAAGACAACGAGGAAGAATACAAAAATATTATTGCGGCATTCAAACAGGTCTAAGCTGGTATGAATAATGAAAATCTGGTTATTTATATCATTGTTGTCCTCTGCCTAGGAGCCGTTCTTATTATGAGTAAGGACAAACTGCCGCCCCGCCTCAAGCGCGGTATGGCTCTGACTGCAGTTGTTCTGATTGCTTTTGCTTTTATCTTCATTATTTATAGCCTGCTTGCATAACTCTTGTTACAGAAGTTCATAATCAGAAATTGGCAGGGCATACTAAGCCGACTCTATGATACAGGAGGCGCAAGTCATGCCCTTTACCGCCAGATTTCTTTCGCTTGTGCTCGCACTGTCCCTGCTGCCGCTAAGCTCCTCAAAGTCTGCAGCACAACAGTCCATGCCGGCTATATCCCATCATTTAAGGAGGATTTCTATGGACCCGTTATTAAAGAGAAGTGAAGTGCCTGCCGAGAACCGCTGGAAGCTTGAAGATATGTTCGCCTCACAGGATCAGTGGGATAAGGAATACAACGAAGTCAAAGCGCTGATCAAGAAAGCCTCCGCCTTCCAGGGCAAGCTGGATTCGGCGAACGAGCTCAAAGCCTGCTTTGAGCTCGATGATGAGCTGTCACAGCTGACCGAACGGCTCTACGTCTATGCCCATATGCGCCAGGATGAAGATACTGCGGCTCCAACCTACCAGGCCCTTACCCAAAAGGCGAAGAAGCTTAGTGTAGAAGCCGGAGAAGCACTATCTTTTGTAACACCGGAAATTCTGTCTCTGCCTGTAGAAAAGCTGGATCAGTTCATCGCTGACCCTTCTCTGTCCGCCTACACTTTTACACTGACTGAAATGAAGCGGGAAAAGGCCCACGTTCTCACCAAGGCAGAGGAAGCGCTGCTGGCCCAGGTCGGCAACATTTCGCAGGCTCCGCAGAATATTTTCAGTATGCTGAACAATGCTGACCTTAAATTCCCGAAGATCAAGAACGAGGAAGGCAAGGAAGTCGAGCTGACCCACGGCAGCTACATTCAGTTCCTGGAAAGCCCGGACCGCGAAGTGCGCAAGAATGCTTTTAAAGCCGTATATGAAACCTATGCTAAACAAAAGAACACTATCGCCGCTACACTCAGTGCGAATGTGAACAAAAATGTATTTTACTCACGGGTGCGCAAATATCCTTCTGTCCTGGAAATGTCACTCTACGGCGATAATATTCCGAAGGAAGTTTATACGAACCTGATTGATACGATTCACGAGAGCCTGCCGCTGATGCACCGCTATATGAAGCTGCGCCAGAAGCTGCTCGGCGTTGATGAACTACATATGTATGACCTGTTCGCGCCGCTGGTGGACGAATACAAGCTGGATATTACCTTTGAAGAAGCAAAAAAGATCACCAAAGAAGGGCTGAAGCCGCTCGGCGGGGATTACCTCAATGTGCTGCAGGAAGGCTATGACAACGGCTGGATTGATATTTACGAAAATGAGAGCAAACGCACCGGTGCATACAGCTGGGGAGCCTACGGTACACACCCTTATGTGCTGCTGAACCATAATGATAACCTGAACAGCATGTTCACTTTGGCGCACGAAATGGGGCATGCCCTGCATTCCTACTATTCGGATAATGCGCTTAAATACCGTGATGCGCAGTATACCATTTTCCTGGCAGAAGTAGCTTCCACAACCAATGAGGCGCTGCTGATGGACTATCTGCTGAACAAATCTACAGATCCTAAGGAAAAAATGTACCTGCTGACCTACTATGCCGACCAGTTCCGCACTACGGTATTCCGGCAGACTATGTTCGCTGAATTCGAAAAAATCATCCACCAGCGTGCTGAAGAGGGTGAATCACTGACTCCGCAGGATCTGTCCGCTGTCTACTATGATCTTAACGTGAAATATTACGGTGCAGATATGGTAGTGGATAAGGACATTGAAATGGAGTGGGCGCGGATTCCGCATTTCTATAACAGCTTCTACGTCTACAAGTATGCTACCGGCTTCTCAGCGGCAACCAGCTTCTCCAAGCAGATTTTGGAGGAAGGCAAGCCGGCAGTGGACCGTTACCTCGGCTTCCTGAAGAGCGGCGGCAGCGATTATTCTATCAACATTTTGGCCAAAGCCGGAGTTGATATGTCTACTCCTGAGCCGATCCGCGAAGCGATGAGTGTGTTCGAAAGCGTAATTGAGCAGATGGAGCAATTGACCAAATAAGACTCTACAAATCCGCTTAACCAAGCTGTCATCCCTTGCCTGCTGCCAGGCAGGGGATTTATATTGTCAAACTCGTCTATGGGGGTAACTATGATATGAAATTTCAATGGTCACTTATTCTGGGGCTTTTCTTTGCACTGATTACAGCTGTGTTCGCAGTGATTAATGTTGATCCGGTACAGGTTAATTTCGGCTTCGACCAGGTCAGCATTCCGCTTATTCTGGTTATTCTGGGCTGCGCGCTGATCGGCGGTATCATTGTCGGCTCCTACGGGATTTTCCGCCAGTACAAGCTGCAGAAGCAGATTAAGTCGCTTACAGCCGAGCTGTCCAAGCTGCGCGATACAGATCATTCGCTTGACACATTAACACCGCTGCCGGACGAGACGCTCTAATTAACGGTTACATTATCATAAAAGACGGATGGAGGAATTATAACCGATGCTAACAATTCAGCCAAATGAAGAGTACATTCTATCCCTGCTCAAAAAACTGCTCGATACCCCAAGCCCCAGCGGCTTCACAGCCGAAGTAATGTCGCTGATCGCCGAGGAGGCGGCAGCCCTGGATATTCCGCTCACCTGGAATGAAAAAGGCGGCGTTATTCTCAATGTGCCTGGACTCGACCCTTCCCGTACCATCGGGATCAGTGCCCATGTGGACACGCTCGGGGCCATGGTCCGCTCCATTAAACCAAACGGCACACTGCGCCTGACCTCGGTCGGCGGCTTCACGATGAGCAGCATCGAAAATGAATACTGTGTCATTCATACCCGCAGCGGACTGACTTATACCGGTACTATTCTAACCAGCCACCCTTCTGTGCACGTCTATGCCGACGCCCGTGATTTCAAACGTGCCGAAGAAAATATGGAAGTGCGGATTGATGAATTGGTCTCAACTAAAGATGATGTGCTAAAGCTCGGCATTTCCGTCGGCGATTTCATCTCCTTCGATGCCAGGGCGGTTATTACACCGAGCGGGTACATCAAATCCCGTCACCTGGATGACAAAGCCAGTGTAGCCGCACTGTTCGGATTGCTGGAAAGCAGCAAACGAGAGGGCTGGAAGCCCCTGCATAACCTCTCCCTGCTGATCTCGAATTACGAAGAGGTTGGACACGGCACAGCCTGGATTCCCGGCGAGATCAACGAATTCATTGCTGTAGACATGGGCGCGATGGGTGATGACCTGAGCTGTAAAGAGACCGACGTCTCTATCTGTGCCAAGGATTCCTCCGGCCCGTACGACTATGCGATGACCGGACGTCTGATCGAGCTGGCGAATAGTCTGGCTATACCTTTTGCGGTCGATATCTATCCGCAGTACGGCTCCGATGCATCCGCAGCACTGCGCGGCGGCAACAATATCCGCGCAGCACTGATCGGCCCCGGCGTGCATGCTTCGCACTCCATGGAGCGTACACATAAGCAGGCTGTCCTGAATACAGCCAAGCTGCTGGCCGCCTATGTCGGCACCAACTGAACCAGCAGGACGTAAATGGCGGCGGCTGTGGCAGCATAGACGCTGGCAGCTTAGCTCAGCATTGCTGGTTATGCTGGTGCTGCTGATTGTGCTGGCGGCAGCTCTGCTGAATAAGGCGGATATGCCGGCGCAGGAGGCCTTCAGCGGACTCCCGCATAACTATGAGTATCTTGAGGCGGAGAGCCCCGGCAAAGTACAGCTGCATATGCTGGCTGTTGTGCCAGAAGATATTATGCTGCGGGCCGATGGCCTTCCGCTGCGTCAGATTGCCGCCTATGGTATCAATGGCGGCTTCTTTTATGGCACAGACCTTCTGTCTGTGGCCATCATGAATGATGACCCCGTTAACGGGGTCAAGGGAGCCTACGGCTCCGGCTGGTTCAACGCCAAGTATGCCCGCGGCACACTGGTGTGGGATGGTGCTGCCGGCACGCTGTCCGTCCAGACCGTCTCCTCCGGAGACGAGCTGACGGTCACAGACCGCGGCCGCTATTGGGCCCAGGGCGGCATCAGCATGAATCTGCAGCATGAAGAGCTGTGGAAGGCTGCAAGCCTGACCGAGCAGCTCCCCTTTGCTGATGAGCAGCGCATGCGCTCGGGGCTTGTCTATAACAGTGACGGGAAGCTGTGGCTGATCGTCACGCCTACGCTAAGCACGGCGGAAGCGTTCCGCCAGGCCGTGCTGGACACCGTTCCCGGTGACGGCCGGGAAGGCATCTTCCTCGACGGCGACGGCTCCTCGCAGCTGAACGCCGATGAGGCGGTTCTGACCGGCGACTCGCGTCCGGTGGTGCAGATGATTGCGGTGGCGGGCGGGAAGTAGCGGAAATTAATTTTAAGGTGCAGATCAGTAAGGCTTCAATTGCTGACCTGCACCTTATTTTTTCATTTTTCCTATATCTTTCTTTGAGTTCATCTGGATATTTATACTTCAAAAGTTACTTCATCATCTCTCATTTTTCGACTGAAATAGGGTTATATTGTATTTTTTGTGAATTTTTTTATTCACACGCGATTATATGTCATATTCCGACACAATCTTCATACATCTTCCTTTATGCTAAATTGGTATTCATTACTTTATTTAGGAGGATGATGTTAAATGATCAAAAAGGTAGCACTTCTTGCACTATCATCAACTTTATTATTTGGTAATCTAGTCGCCGCAAGCTCTCAAACTTCCAAGATACAGGATACGTCAGAATATTCTATTGAGTGGTCTAATAACTCCGATAGTAGAGTAATCACACAAGTAACAGTAGATGGTTCTGATTATAGCTATACTTATAGCAATAATAATAACCGACTGACAAAAGTATCAGAAAAAGGTAACTCAATATATTCTTACAATGAACAATCGCTATTAATAGAAGAACATCGAAATAACGATAGCTATGAGTATATCTACGACTCTACAAATGATCTTATCGGTTTCAAGCTTAATGGCATATACTATGGTTATATTAAAGATGATGATTTAAATGTTATCGCAATTGTGGACACAAATGGCATTGAAATTGTTAGATATGAATATGATAGCAACGGAAAAACCTCATCTATTTTAGGAAAAGATACTAACGGTGCTTGGATCGATCAAAGTCAGGATCCCAATTTTATAGGTAACCTTAACCTTATTAGATTACATTCTTTTTATTATGATATAGAATCTGGATTATACTATAATGGCGACAGATACTATGATTCACAAATTAATGAATATATCGTAAGTGGTGATACACTTGTAACTCCATTTGTTTCGCAAGCCATGCTTACACAGATCAGCCAGTGGAGGACATCACTGATGCAAGACAGTAATTTTGGTAAATCAATTTCATATAGTTCTAATTGGTACAGCGGGCTATCCGATGTTGAGCTGTTGAGCCGTTTGATCTATGCTGAAAACACATCTAATAGCGCGGACCAAAATGCTGTGACATGGGTACTAATTAATCGAAAACTCCAAAATTCTTCTGAATTTGGTGGTGGCACTTATAGAGGTGTTGCTACTAAATCAGGCGCATTTGAACCCATCACAGGATCCTCAAGCGGAACTACTAACGCCCGGGTGCCAAATACAAGCTCATCTTTGTGGAGTAACGCAGTTTGGAATGCGTGCGTTCTTTTAACAACATCCAGCACGACCGACTATGCTGACATCATCACCAAGCCACCGGGAATATCCAATCAGTTGTTTTTTGTTGGACTTTCATATTTTTTAACTGGTGTTAGTCAAGATGTAACTCCTGTCGGATCAGGTATTAAATATAGTCTGAATGGAGGCTCCACCTTCGTTCCTATAAAAAATATAGTAATTGTTTTTAGTTCAAGCAGCTCCTTTCAAAATCCTACTTCAAGATCAGCAATCACCAGTCACTCCAGTCTTGATACTGCCTCCGAACGCGCAACTCACAATATCTTTTTTAATTTAAATTAATTTTTGATTGTCGATTATGGATTCAGCAACAGAAGGATCGAAGCTACCTTCTGTTGCATCTTTTATTTATTCAATAGGTGGTTGAACCATGAAAAACATACTTACCGTTATAGTTATTGTTATTATGATTTTTGCAAATGGATGCTCTAACCAAATTGGATCAAAGGATAGCTCTCACCCGATGCATTCACTGCCAGCAGATTTCACAACAGATAAAATTCAAAGGGCTTTTGATGAATATGTTAACTACCGGTTATGGTTTTATCCAAAGTCAGTACCTGGTAACAGCTATGAATTCGATTCTTATGTTGGACAAAAAATCAATGCAGAAATCCGCCTATACGCTAGCGCCCCCGATACTCCCTATATTCATACAGATATTGGAGATTGGCTGGCCATCTTTAAAACTTTTAACGGATTTGTATACTGTGATGGTATCGCGGATATTGAAAATAGTGTACTATCTTTGAGTAATTATGAGGTTATTGACAGGTTTACTCTGGATGTCAAGCATGCACATACTCCAAACTATGGAGTTTCTGAAACTAAAGAAGAAATCATCAAAGCAATCGAAAACAATATCCAAAAAATCACTAAAGATCTTTTGGACAGTACAGACAGAGAGTTATGGGAACAGTCCACAGTTTACTTGACAAATTTTTATGAATACGAGCAAGGAGTAAGTATCTGGTTTGTTAGAGAAGATCATTACGTGTGGCAGGTTCCAGTCAGCTTCATCAAAATTAACGGGATCTATGAAACACAGAGCTTAAAAGGTTATGGCTTTGATAATTTATTTGATTTGGAGCTACACGACCCTGGTAGATATACGTTCGAAAAACAAATTAGTGATGCTGTAAAGATATATAAAATAGATAATAAGCAACTAACCCCTCTATAAACAAAAAAACAAGCTAATTACCGGGCGCTCCGGTCTTAGCTTGTTTTTTGTTTAAACAACGAGACTTTATTTCCACACCTGATCCAGCTTGTCCGCGTAAAACGAGATTGCTTTGCGGTACTCCTGGATGCCTGTGTTGGCAGAGGTTTCGGCTAGCAGCCTGAGCAATATCCCCATGCCCTCACCGTGCTCTCCCAGGTTATACAGTGTCATTGCAAGAAAAGCCTGAAACTCTGCCCACTCCGGGAATTCCTCAGCTGCCTGCTGCAGTATTGTCCTGGCACGGGTATATTCGCCCAGTGTCCGGTACGTGCTGCCCAGCCCCAACAATGCTCCAATCCTCTGCTCCAGCGGCAGCCCTATGGCAAGACTTTGCTTATAGTAGGGAACTGCCTCCCGCTCAAGTCCAAGCACATCATGGGTCCAGGCGAGCTGGTACAGCAGCTCGGCATTGGAACCGCTAATGCTATCGGCACCGGCATCAGCCGCGTCATCCTTGCTCTCTGCCGCCAGCAGATCCAGAAGAAGCACCCGCGCCTCTTCTGCCCGGCCGTTCTCCCGCAGTGCTATGGCTTCCTGCATCTTTGTATCCAAGCCAGACGCCTCCTGTATTTCAAAAGTGATTCACCTACACTGGCCTGGGCTACTTAGCGGCGATCCGCTCTGCAAGCTCATTCAGATAGGTCCAGCGCTCCATCAGCCGCTCCAGCTCAGCCTCACCCTGCTTCTGCTGCTCAACCAGCTCCTGAAGGGCTGCCGAATCGGCAAAGGCCGCCTCCATCTTCGCCGAGAGATCAACCAGATGCTGCTCTGCCTGCTCGATCATCCCGTCGATCGTCTCATATTCCTTCTGCTCCTTGAAGGTGAATTTCACCTTCTCCCTTACCGGGGCTGTAACAGCCGCAGCAGCAGGCTCCTGTACTGAACTTCGCTTGGCAGCTCCGTCGGTACCGGCGGGCACATTTTTGGCCAGCCATTCTTCATATTCAGTATAATCACCGACATGCAGCCGGATTGAACCGTTCTCGAACGCGATCAGCTTATCAATCGTGCGGTCTAGGAAATACCGGTCATGGGATACGGTGAAAACTACACCGGGGAATTCATCGAGATAATCTTCCAGAATCGCCAGCGTTCCGATATCCAGATCATTCGTCGGCTCGTCCAGCAGCAGCACGTTAGGCGCGCCCATGAGCACCCTCAGCAGATAGAGGCGTCTCTTCTCTCCGCCGGACAACTTGGCAATCGGTGTCCACTGCATCGCCGGCGGGAACAGGAAACGTTCCAGCATCTGACCGGCTGTAATAACGCTGCCGTCCGCTGTACGGACGATTTCCGCTTCTTCTTTTACATATTCAATGACCCGCATCGTATCATCCATGTCCTGATGCTCCTGAGTGAAATAGCCCAGCTTAACGGTTGCACCCAGCTCTACCTCACCGCTGTCCGGCTGCAGCCTACCCGCAATTAGATTCAGCAGTGTGGATTTGCCGCTGCCGTTGGGCCCCACAATACCGACCCGGTCCTGCGGCACAGCAATATAAGTCAGGTCCTTAATCAAGGTACGGCCGTCCAGCACTTTGGTTAGATCCTTCATTTCAATAATCTTGCGCCCCAGACGCGTCGATGCCACTGAAATGTCCATAGAGCCTGCTGAACTTCCGCCTACGCTGTCCTTAAGCTTTTCAAACCGGTCAATTCTCGCCTTTTGCTTCGTTGTGCGCGCCTTGGCTCCGCGGCGGATCCAGGCCAGCTCCGTTCTCAGCAGGTTGCGGCGCTTCTGCTCTTCAGACGCCTCGCGCTCCTCGCGCTCCGCCTTGAGCTCCAGAAACCGCGAATAGTTCGCTTCATAACGGTACAGCCGCCCGCCGTCCAGCTCCAGCATCACACTCGCGACACGCTCCAGGAAGTAGCGGTCATGCGTAATCATCAGCAGTGCTCCGCGTCGTTTTTGCAGATATTGCTCCAGCCAGGCCACAGAATCAGTATCGATATGGTTGGTAGGCTCGTCCAGAATAAGCAGCTCAGACGGGGTAATCAGTGCAGCAGCAAGAGCAACACGCTTACGCTGGCCGCCCGAGAGCGTCTCTATCAGCGCATCAAACTGGGTAATCCCCAGTTTTGTAAGCACTGTTTTGGCTTCACTTTCCAGCTGCCAGATCCCGGCCGCGTCAATTTTTTGGCCAATCCGTACCAGTGCAGCCTCAAGCTCAGCGTTGCCCGGATTATTGTCCAGTCCGGAGAGAATCTCCATATATTCACGCATAGTCCGCAGGTCCGGATCATCGCCGGCAAACACCTGCTGCAGCACTGTATTCCCCGGCTCAAAGGGCGGATTCTGCGCCAGATACTGGACCCGCACACCGTTACCGATGGCAATCTGCCCTTCGTCCGCAGTATCCAGCCCGGCAATTATTTTGAGAAAAGTCGATTTGCCTGTGCCGTTCACACCGATAACGCCAATTTTGTCCCGGTCATCCATCCCGAAGGATGCGTCCTTGAACAGGACTTTCTCCCCGTAGCTTTTGGAAAGATGCTCCACTGTCATAATATTCATGCTCTGTCCTCACTTGCTATATAGTTTGATAGCGGATTACGCTTTGTCTTCTTCCTCTTCTTCAGGTATGGTATGTACCCGTTCTTCCTTCAGGCTGCCGAGTGCCCCATGGATAAACAGCCCTGCCGCAAAATCCGCCCGTTTACGCGCATCTTCCTCCGTGAACCCGGGACGCAGCATAATATCCATCTTGAGCCTGTCCAGTGTGCCGATATAGGATTCGGCCAGCAGCTCCGGCTCCTCAGCACCGCTGTCCTGCATAACCTTCATTACCGCATGCATATAGTCCTCCATAAAACGGGCCATAAAAGCCATCAGCTCTGGATGGTTATTAGGCGCACGGAAGAACAGCTTGGTATGCTGCTTACGCTCAAAATAGTACAGCAGATGATGGCCGGCAATTACGGCGAGCTGGTCCTGCAGGCTGCTGCAGCCTTTCAGCTTCATCTCCAGCTGCTCCAGGAAATCTTCGCAATCCCGGCGTGTAACAGCCAGAAACAGCTCTTCCTTGCTTTTAAAATATAAGTAGACGGTACCTTTGGCAATTCCCGCCCGCTCTGCCACTTCGGACATTTTCGTCTCATAAAAACCCCCTGAGCCGAAGAGTTCATAAGCCGCATCGAGAATAGCTGTATGCTTGTGACTTACTGTGCTGCCCAACCGTTTCACCTCCAAATCATAATCGCTTTGCCCCGTGCAGGAGCATTCTGCCGCCTGTTCTAGATCAGAGCAGGCGGACCAGCAGGGCCGCCGCGCCGCCGGCCAGCGTGCTAAGCGCGTTGACGGCATCGTTATTCATCCAGCGCCAGCCCCTGGCATGTACTGTAGGTCGGCCGCAGTGCCGCGAGGCTTCTACCTCGCGGCCGCATACGCCGCAGCGGTTCATCCGCTGTACCGTGGCCCCCAGGATCGAGTCGGCGAAGGCGCCGACTAGCCCGCCCAGCAGTCCTGCCAGCGTCAGCAGCAGGAAGGAGCGCTCTTCCATGCCGGAGACCGCCCGCAGCAGCCAGGAGGCTGCGCCAATCAGGACTCCGCCGGCGGCGGCGGCCAGCGTGCCAGGCAGCGACACGCCGCCTGAGGTGCCGGCCGGCAGCACCTTGCCGGTCAGCACAGAGCGCGGCGGCCGCTTGGCCAGCGTGCCGATCTCTGTCGCCCAGGTGTCGGACGTCACCGTAGCCATAACACCGATAAAGAGCAGCTCCCATAGCTCCAGCGGATAAACCGCGTTAAGCAATACCAGCAGCATGCCCATCCCGCCATTGGCAAAGACCTGCCCGGCATCCCGCGTCCCTGTTTTGTCGTAAGTGAGCTCCAGCTCCGCTTTATTTTCGTGATGCAGCCTGGAGAGAAGACTTGATGAGATAAAAAAGACCAGCAGAATGCCGAACCAGAAGGCATTGCCTGCCCCAAAATAAACCGTCCCCATCACAAAGGCTGCGATCATCCCTGAGAAGCTGAGTGATTGCCTGCGGTATGCCGCTCCCGCCACAAGCATAGCGCCCAAGGCGCCAATTATCCAAGACACCATTGCCGGCCAGCTCCTTTATCCGATGATGCAGGTGCCCAGCAGCCTGTCACCCCAGAACAGCTCGAAGGAATCACCCGAAACCACGGGTCCGACCCCGGCCGGTGTCCCTGTGAAGATCAGGTCATTTTTGCCGAGACCGTATCTGGCTGCAATAAAATCAACAATTTTCTGAAGCGGGAAAATCATATCCTTCACGTTGCCGCGCTGCACCTCTGCCCCGTTCTTACGGACAGTAAAGTCAGTAGCGTCCAGCTCCTCCTCTTCAGGAAAAGCAATGTACGGTGTCAGCGGAGCCGCATTTTTGAAGCCTTTTGCCGCCGTCCAGGGCAGCCCTTTCTTCTTCAGATCCTCCTGAACATCACGCAGCGTGAAGTCCAGGCCCAGCGCCATCACATCCACCAGCTCCTCCACACTCATGCCGGGGACATAATCACGGGCAATGCGCAGGACCAGCTCACCTTCATAGTGAATCTGGCCGGCATTCTGGGGAAGATGGATAATCGCCTTATCCAGCGCTACAGCAGCATGGGACGGCTTCAAAAAAATCAGCGGCTCTTGAGGAACCTTGTTCCCGAGCTCCTCCGCATGCAATCTGTAGTTCCTACCAACACAATACACATTATTAATATCAGCACACATTATAGCTTCAGCTCGCTTCCCTATTAATATGATGACAGATCAGGCTTTCAGAAAAGTATCGCCCCAAATATCCGGACGGTTCGTGCAGATCATAATATCAGCGTTCATCTCGGACAGCCGGCGCATTTCCTTCGCCTTATCCACCGTCCAGGCCATCATCTTCACCCCGCGTTCCGACATCAGCCGGGCCAGCCCCGGATTCAGCCTGGCAAAGCTGATCGACAGAAAGGAGCAGTCCAGCTCCTTCACCTTGCGCGCAGGATCACCCAGCCGTGAGTCATAGATCAGTCCCGTAACGATGCGTGTATCGAGCTCCTTAATCCGCTGGAGTACTCCTGCATCGAAGGAAGTCAGGACGACCTCGTCCCGCATGCCCTTGGAGGAGACCAGATCAATAACCGCCTTCTCCAGCCCCGGATACATATCTCCGCTTGTCTTCAGCTCAATATTCAGCTTCAGCCTCCCGGAGGCAAGCTCCAGCACCTCTTCCAGCGAAGGCACCTTCTCCCCGCGAAAAGCACGCCCCTTCCAGCTCCCCGCATCCAGCCGCCGCATAGGCTCAAAATCCATATTCTTCACCTTACCGTGCCCGTTCGTCGTGCGGTCGAGCGTGAAGTCATGTATGACGACCGGCACACCGTCCCTGGTCAGCTGCACATCAATTTCCATCCAGCTGACAAAAGGAAGGGCAAGCGCCATACGTACGGCAGCGAGTGTATTCTCCGGCGCTTTGCCGGAAAAACCGCGATGGGCTACGCAACTATTATTCATCATCATCAATCCCTCCAGCTGAAGAAATGGCCTGTCACATACTCGGGTCAAGACTGGATCTAGATCATCCTTGTGCTGTATCAGCCGGACGCAGATTATCTTCCTGCCTGGACAACCCGCCCGTCACTGCCGATTCTGACCAGGCCCGCCGACAAGGATTGAACCTTGCTAAGCAGCAGCTGTCCGTCGGCATCGTTCATCGGCACCGGCTGTCCCAGCTCGGCATCCATCGGATGCAGCGTCAGCGAGCACTCGCCTTTAATGCTGCACTCCGCCTGGAAGACTGCCGTTTCCCAGGTAGCCGGGGTTGTGGAGCGGGTAAAAATAAAGTTACCTGTGCTGTAGGCAATCCATTTGCCCTTATAAGGCTCAATCCCTTGAAGCACATGCGGATGGCCGCCGATAACCAGGTCTGCTCCGGCATCAATGAAGCTGCGCCCCAGTGTCTGCTGTGTAGAGTCATATTGCTCCACCCGCTCTTTCCCCCAATGGACGACTACAACGACGATGTCCGCTTTTTTCTTAACGGCTGAGATCGTCTTGAGCGCTTCCGTACTGTCGTACACCGCCGCTAAGCCCGGTTTAGCGGCTCCGGCCGTCCAGTCACTGCGGGGAATGACCCGGGTAAAGCCCAGAAGGGCTATCTTAATTCCATTGCGTTCAAAATACTGTGCAGTATAAGCTTCTTTGCTGTTCTTGCCTGCTCCGACGTAAGGAATTCCCCGTGAGCTAAGATGGCTCAGTGTATCCAGCAGGCCCTGCTCGCCTTGATCCAGCGTATGATTGTTGGCCAGATTGACCGCATCCACACCGGCCGCTTTGAGTGCATCCAGTGCTGCGGGTGCGCCTTTGAACACAAATTGCTTATCAGCTGCGCCAACCCCGCCAGTCGTAATCGGAGTTTCCAGATTTACAACCGTCAGATCGTCCTTCTTGAACATCCCGTCCAGTGCAGAGTAGGAATACTCATAGCCCTTTTTCTGAAGCAGCTCGGCAACCTTACCCGCAAAGATGACATCGCCGGCAAAATTCATGGTAACGGTCTGCCCCGCAGCATTCTCAGGAAGGCCGGAGACATCCTGTTCCTGGCCGCCGCCTGTCTGCGCACCGTCTTCCGCTATTCCATCTGCTGACGGTGTTGGTGACGGCTCTTCCTTGGCAGGCGATGGTGACGGCGATGGCGTGGCCTCCGCAGTTGGCGATGGTGACGGTTCCGGAGTTGCCTCAGCTGTAGGCAACGGCTCAGCCGCTAAGGAAGGGGCTGCTGACGGGAGCTCCGGCGATGGTGTTGGAGCCGCAGTTGCCGTGCTCTCAGCCGGCGGAAGTTCCACAGCACTGCCGCTCCCTCGGTCTCCTATGAAATAATAGGTTAACATGGCGGTGATCAACAATAACAGACTTACATTAGTCCATGCCCAAACCGTTCTGCGCCGGCGTTTTTTCTTGTTTTCATCTTTCTTGCGGCTCTGTGATCGCGACGGATACATGGATACAAATAATCTCCTTTATGCGTAAAAGTGTTTCTATTATAGCATATCTGGCAGGCTGCCCTCCAAATCATACTAATGCGCCCGGCGTATCCCAAACCGCAGAAAAAAACGGTGAAGCCCCAGCTTCACCGTTCCTTCTTATTTTACAGCCGCCGCCTCTGGCTCCGGCAGCTTCCCAAGGCCGCCAGCCGCAGCTCCGGCAGTATCCTTAGCCTGCCTGATGCAGTCCGGCAGGCCGATTGCATCATAGCCTGCCCCAAAGGCATATACGCCCGGCAATTTCTGCCCCAGCTCACTGCGCAGGCCGGCAATCCGGGCCAGATGGCCGACCGGATATTGCGGCATGGAGCGGCGGAGACGGGTAATTTCCGTAAAGAGCGGCTTTGCGGTGATGCCCATAATCTCCCGCAGATCCTTCAGCACCAGTTCTGTAAGCGCATCGTCCGGCAGCTCCACATTCTGCTCATCCCCGGAGCGGCCGACATAGCAGCGCAGCAGCACCTTATCGTCCGGGCTGGTATGCAGCCACTTGGTCGAAGTCCAGGTGCAGGCGGTTATATTACGGCCCTCCTTGCGGGGGACCAGGAAGCCTGAGCCGTCGTACTCTGTAACGATGTCTTTCTTGGCAAACGCTACAACTACATTTGCCACAGATACATAGTTCACGTTCTCCAGCGGTGATACATCCACATGCGGCCGGAGTAAGCCGGCAGCGGCAAAATCCTGCACGGTAACGTAGATATCATCCGCCTGCAGAACTTCGCCGCTTTCCAGGTGCACCAGATACCGCGGTGCATCCTGTAATCCGCTCTTACTAATGGCCGCTGCTGCTGCTCCGGTCCGCTGCTCTACATCATGCATCTCCCGGATCATCGTCTGCACAAGGCTCTGCAGGCCGCCCCTAAAGGTTAGGAAGGCGCTCTTCTTGGTGCCGGTATGGGTCTCCACCGGCTTGCGGCCGGTGGTCATACCCCGAATCAGGCTTCCATACTTGCGCTCAACCTCCCCGAACTGCGGGAACGTCGCCTGGAGGCTGATCTTGCGCATATCGCCGGCATAAATCCCCGCCAGCAGCGGCTCGGTCATATTCTCGAGCACCTCTGTCCCAAGACGGCGCTCAATCAGCTCGCCCAGTGATTCATCCTCCCGGCTGCGGCGCGGCGGAAGCACAAAATCAAGCATCGCCCGGACCTTGCCGCCGAAGGAGACCAGGCCGCTCTGCAGGAACGGCTTCAGCTCAGTCGGAATACCAAGCACCAGTCCTGCCGGCATCGGGTGCAGCTTGCCCTTTTGCAGTATGTACGTCTTCTTGGCGTTAGGGTTCGTGCTCACCAGCTCATGGTCAAGCTTAAGCTCCCGGGCCAGCTCAACCATTGCCGTCTTGCGGGCCAGAAACGAATCCGGGCCCTTCTCGATAACAAAGCCTTCACGCTGCAGCGTCTCGATCTTCCCGCCAAGAACATTATCCTTCTCCAGAAGAACAATGTCAGGCTGGACGCCTGCTTCCCGGTAGTACTTACGCACATAAAAAGCGGCGCTGAGGCCGCTGAGGCCTCCGCCGATAATCACTACTTTACGGTGTGGTGCGGTCATAGCTGCTTCACCTGCAGCTCGCCGGCTTTGGCGCGGACCACATCACTGAGAACAGACATATATGCCGGATCACTGTTCAGCGACTCAATACGCATCAGGCGCATATCCAGCTCAGCGGCAAGCGCCTGGGCCTCGATGTCCAGGTCGTACAGCACCTCCAGATGATCAGACACGAATCCGATCGGGGCTGACAGCACATATTTCACTTCACTCTTGGCCAGCTCACGCATGGTATCAAGGATGTCCGGACCCAGCCACGGCTCAGCCGTTCTTCCCGCACTCTGCCAGGTGAACTGCCAATTGCTTACACCCGTCTGACCAGCAATAGCCTGCGAGGTTGCAAGCAGTTGATCGACGTAAGGGTCTCCCATTGCCAGAATCCGCTCAGGCAGGCTGTGTGCGCTGAACAGCACGCGCACATCGCCGCGCGCCGAACCGGTCTCTTCGAACTGGTCGAGCTTCACCGATACCCGGCGGCTGAGCACTTCAACCAGCTCCGGGTGCAGATGATAGCTTTCTACGAAGGTTATGGTGATTCCACAGGCTTCCGCTTTTTCTTTTGCCCGTTTAATGTATGTTCCAACACTCATAACCGAATAATGCGGGGCCAGCACGATACCGACAGCATGATTAATGCCGTCCCGCACCATTGCTTCCACACCGTCTTCGATAAAAGGCCTGGCATGCTTCAGTCCCTGATAACACACATATTCTACGTCCCCGCCAGATTTATTCAAAGTCTCCTGAAGCGCCTCAACCTGCCGGTCGGTATTTTCCCTAAGCGGAAATACGCCTCCGACAATGGCTTCATAGCGGTCTTTGAGCTCCTTGAGCTGTTCAGCAGAAGGGGCATGCCCGCGCCGGATATGGGTGTAATAAGCCTCTACCTGCTCCAGGCTTTCGGGTGTGCCGTACGACATCACTAGAACACCGATTTTTGCAGTCATGGAATTCAGCTCCTTATGTTAATTGTGCGGCTTAGCCGCCTGTTTCAGCGCCTGCTTCGAATAGTCGTGGATGTATTCCGTCAGCTCTCTTAGCGTATCCAGCGAAGCCTCGGGAAATAAGCCGTGCCCCAGGTTGAATATATATCCGGGCTGCTCTATCCCCTCGTCGATCAGATCCTTGGCCCGCTCCTTAAGCAGTTCCATCGGTGCGGTCAGCAGATAAGGATCGAGGTTGCCCTGAACAGCAAAGCCGCCTCCGGTTCTGCGTCTGCCTTCTGTAAGGCTTACACGCCAGTCCAGTCCGATTACATCAGCCTTCAGGTCCTTAAGGCTCGGAAGGAGCTCGCCGGAGCTTACGCCGGGAAAATAAATCTTCGGCACATTAAGATCCGACAGCTCGGCAAAAATACGGGTAATTGTAGGCAATACGTAGCGTTCGAAATCACGCGGGGCCAGCGCCCCGACCCAGCTGTCAAACAGCTGGAACGCCTTGCCGCCGCTCTTTACATGGGCACGCAGATAAGTGATAACCATATCGCCCAGCTTATCCATCAGCTGCTCCCAGACATGCGGCTGGCTGAACATCATTTCTTTGGTCCGGTGATAGCTCTTTGAAGGCCTGCCTTCAATTAAATAGCTGGCAATAGTGAACGGTGCGCCGGCAAATGTAATCAGCGGCACCTCCAGCTCCTTGTCCAGGATAGCGATTGTTTTCAGAATATGGCCCAAATCGCCTTCTACATCAATCGGTTTCAGACGGTCTACATCGGCAGCACTGGTGATCGGATTCTCGATCACCGGACCGATATTCTTCACAATGTCGAATTTAATGCCAAGCGAAGCGACCGGATTCATAATGTCGGAATACAGGATAGCCGCATCCACACCCAGCTTGCGCACAGGCATCAAGGTTACTTCAGCCGCAAGCTCCGGCTGGCTGCAGATTTCCAGCAGCGAATATTTCTCCTTGATTTTACGGTACTCGGGATCATAACGGCCGGCTTGCCGCATGTACCATACGGGAACGTGGTCCGTCTCCTGCTGTCTGCAGGCGCGGATAAAAGTGTCATTGTAGGTCATGATAAGATCTCCATTGTTTTTTGATAGGATAGTTGCACACGCATATCACTTATTATGCCCCTTTTAAAAGAGGGTAACAAGCGTTCTCACCCGGACGGAATGACAATCCAATGACATTACTATGACAAGTGTTGCACCGGGAAGCTTAAATTTTATGATATACTGATATAATGTCAATTTTTCGTGAATTTTTTCGCATAATATTTATTGAAAGGAAGTGAAAGCACTTTGAAGAACCGGGAGACCTGGAAGATCAACCTCATGGTGCTTTGGTTTGGCCAATTTCTCGTAAATGCCGGTATGACTATGATTACCCCGTTCCTGTCCCTTTATCTCGCGAAGGATTTAGGTGTTGTCGGTGACAGGGAAATCGGACTCTGGGCAGGACTTATTTTTGCCGCAAATTTTTTGACCTCATTTATATTTCAGCCGCTTTGGGGTAAGCTCGCCGACAAATACGGCCGTAAGATCATGCTGCTGCGCTCCAGCTTCGGCATGGCGATTGTCATTGTGCTGATGGGCTTTGCCCAGACCCCGATGCAGCTGCTGCTGCTCCGGCTGCTGAACGGGACAATATCAGGCTTCAATCCGGCTTCGATCGCTCTGGTGTCCGGTACAACCCCCAAGCACCGTATGGGATTTGCCATGGGCCTGATGCAGTCCGGCTCGGTAGCAGGTACCATCCTGGGACCGCTTATCGGCGGCCTGCTTGCTGACTGGATCGGGTTCCGCCCGATTTTTTACGTCGTAGGTGCGTTGCTGTTTGTAGCCTCACTGCTTGCTTTATTCCTGGTAAAAGAAAAATTCAGCCGCGAAGAGGCGGCCAAGGTGCCGCAGGCGTCTGTGCTGGAGGGATTCAAGGAGCTGGCCAAGGTGCCGCAGCTGCCTGCACTGTTCGGTGTGACCTTTCTGCTGCAGTTCGCGATGATCAGCCCGATGTCACTGCTGCCGATCTACGTCGAAAAGCTGCACGGATCGGCTGTCAATATCGCCTTCTGGGCGGGAATGGTCAGCGCGGTGACCGGTATTTCCAATATGCTTGCCTCACCGCTGCTCGGTAAGCTGAGCGATAAGGTCGGTGCCCACCGGATTCTGACGTATGCGCTAATCGGGGCTGCGCTGTTTCTGATTCCTCAGGCTTTTGTGACAAGTGTATGGCAATTAATTATTGTACGCTTCCTGATGGGAGTCTTTATGGGCGGGCTGCTGCCGAGTGTGAACGCACTAATCCGTTCCTACACCCCTGACGGCAAGGAGAGCAGGGCCTTCGGCTTCAACAGCAGCACGCTGGCCCTGGGCAATATGCTGGGGGCGGTAATCGGCGGGTTTTTGTCCGGCTATATCGGTATCGAGGGCTTGTTCATCATCTCCGGCGGGTTCCTGCTGATCAATACCGTCTGGGTACGCTTCAAGCTGTACAAGCCGACCCGTCACCAGCTGTTCCGCTAATGATGTGCCGGATACTTATTTCACCATCGCCAGCGCCAGTCCGTCATAAGCCGGCAGCAGGGTGCTGATCAGCCGTTCATCACTTGCGATCCTTTCATTGAAGCTCCGCACCGCCTGAATCGCAGGGCCGTTACGCTCCAGATTCAGCGTGCGGCCGCGCAGAAAAATATTATCTCCGGCGATAATCGCCCCGGGCGCCGCAAGCCGGATCGCATACTCCAGATAGTCCGGATAGTTCAGCTTATCCGCATCGATAAAATAGAAATCAAAGGTCCGGCCCTCCGCTTCCAGCTCCTTCAGGCTGTCCAGTGCAGGGCCGATTCTATATTCCACTGCTTCTCCGAAGCCGGCTTTGGTTAGATGGCTCTGCGCCAGCTCCGCATATTCCGCCTTCAGCTCAAGGGAGGTCAGCTGTCCGCCGGAGGCAAATCCGCGGCACAGGCAAATACCGCTGTAGCCGCCAAGTGCGCCGATCTCCAGAATGCGCGTGGAGCGGGACAGCCTGACCAGCATCGACAGCAGCCGCCCGTATCCCGGAGCGACGGAGACCTCCGGCATGCCGTTAGCAAGGATCGCTTTTTTTACCTCAAGCAATAATTCGTCTTCTGTGTACAACATTTCACTGTATTCTTCCTGATTGAGCATATGTATTCTCCTTATCCTGTTGTGAAGTCACGCGCGTTCCCCTATACTTAAAAGGATTGGCTAGGCCAGGCCTTACTAAGCGTAGGCATGCACGGAATGAAGAAGGTATAAGAACCCGCTTTGACTGTCTGCTTTCCTTATTGTACTGGCTGGGAGCCACCATCTACAAGCTAAACGGAGTTGAGCACAATTGGGTAAATTACAACTGATCGCCACCGCCCCTATGGGTCTGGAGGCTGTAGTCGCACGTGAATTAAATGAACTGGGTTATGAGAC
This sequence comes from Paenibacillus camerounensis, assembly GCF_000723885.1. Lineage (GTDB taxonomy): Bacteria > Bacillota > Bacilli > Paenibacillales > Paenibacillaceae > Paenibacillus_AQ > Paenibacillus_AQ camerounensis. The sequence continues at coordinate 4,896 of NZ_CCDG010000084.1, read as the reverse complement.
CACTGTTGAGAACGGCCGGGTGTTATTCAGCGGGGATCTTATCGATATCTGCCGCTGCAACCTCTGGCTGCGCACCTCTGACCGGGTCCTGATCAAAATGGGCCAGTTCCCGGCCCGGACCTTCGATGAGCTGTTTGAAGGCGTCAAGGCCATCAGCTGGGAGGACTGGATTCCTGAGAACGGGGAGTTCCCGGTTGAGGGAAGGTCCCACAAATCCCAGCTTACCAGCGTACCTGCCTGCCAGGGGATTGTCAAGAAGGCGATTGTTGAGAAGCTGAAGCAGTCATATCACACCGAGTGGTTCACGGAGAACGGCCCGCGTTATGTGGTTGAAGTCATTCTGCTGAATGACATTGCTCTGATTACGCTGGATACCACCGGTCCTGCGCTGCATAAGCGCGGTTACCGCCGCCAGGCAACCGAAGCCCCGCTGAAGGAAACGATGGCCGCCGCCCTTATTCAGCTCAGCCGCTGGAATGGACACCGTCCGCTATACGATCCTTGCTGCGGCTCTGGTACTCTTCTGATTGAGGCGGCGATGATCGCCTGGAACATCGCGCCCGGACTGCGGCGTTCGTTCCCGTCCGAACACTGGCCGGAAATTCCGAAGCGCCTGTGGGAGGAAGCCCGCGACGAGGCCTTTGATGCTGTGCGCGATGATTACCCGCTGCAGCTGACCGGTACCGATATTGACCCGGCGGCTATTGAAATTGCCGAAGCCGCTGCCAAGAGCGCAGGTCTCGCCGGCGAGATCACATTCAAGCATATGGCCGCCGCCAAAGCCCGTCCGGAAGGCGAATACGGCTGCATCATCACGAACCCTCCTTACGGTGAGCGGATCAGTAATGATAAGGAAGTAGAGAAGCTCACCCGCCAGTTTGGCGAGATGATGCTGTATCTGCCGACCTGGTCCTTCTTCGCAATCAGTCCATATAAGGAATTCGAGCAATATTACGGCCGCAAAGCGGACAAGCGCCGCAAGCTGTACAACGGCCGGATTGAGTGCCAGTATTATCAGTATCTGGGACCGCTCCCGCCTCGTCAGCCGCAATAAGAGCTTACAGAAGAGCCTTAGACCACAACAGCATCACTGGCTGTGGTCTAAGGCTCTTCTTATTGCGTAATACCGATTGTACTTCTAAGCTCAGATGATGCTTTTCATAGCTAGAACATCAGTTTATCCGGATCTGTCCCGATCCGTTCACCGGCATCCAGTCCGCTAATAGCACTAACTTCTTCAGAAGTCAGCTCAAAATCAAAGATTTCGCTGTTCTCCTTAATGCGGGACGGGGTAACCGACTTCGGTATAATAACGATCCGGTTCTGCAGGCCCCAACGCAGGATCACCTGGGACACGGTCTTGCCGTGCTTACCGGCGATGCCCTGCAGCAGCCCGTTATCCTGCAGTCTGCCCTTCATCAGCGGCGCCCACGCCTCGATCTGAATCTGATGCTGAGCACAGTAGTCATGCAGCTCTTTCTGGATAAAACGCGGATGCAGCTCCACCTGGTTAACGGCAGGTACAATGCCGCTATCCTTGCGCAGCTCCTCCAGATGATGGATCTGGAAATTACTGACCCCGATCGCCCGCACCCGGCCTTCTTGATAGAGGCGTTCAAGTGCACGCCAGGTATCCTTATATTTATCCTTGCCCGGCCAGTGAATCAGATACAGGTCGATCATATCAAGACCAAGCTTCCTGCAGCTGGAGTCAAAAGCTTGCAGCGTCGTATCATAGCCTTGATCGGAATTCCAGACTTTAGTCGTCACAAACAGGCTGTCCCGTGCTACACCGCTTGATGCAATCGATTGTCCGACTTCTTCTTCATTGCCGTATACCGCAGCAGTATCAATACTTCTGTAGCCCAGCTCCAGTGCGGTTGTTACCGCATTAGCCACCTCGGCTCCCTCTGCTCTGAACGTACCAAGACCAAACCAGGGCATATGAACCCCGTTATTCAGAACCGTGCTGCCATTAAGATGCTTCATACCGTCTCATTCCCTCCTAAGTTTTGGCGGCTGCCGCCTATGTAATAGATCAATCAACAACCTGTATATTATAACACGTCAAGCAATCTGCCCCAAATCAGTGCAATTCCTCTGCATAACACAAAAGCCCCCGCCGGAGAGCAGGGACTTCTGTCCGGGAACGCCAGTCCATCCGGCATACCCATTATTTGAATTTATTCCTTAACAGCCGCCGGCTTCTTAACAAAAGCTTCTGCCTTAGCCAGCACCTCATCCTCGGTAGGAGCACTTACATAACGTCCGTTAATATAGATAAAGGCCCGTTTTCCGCAAGGTCCGCAGTAGGACTTGCAGCCGACTTTGATCTCGGCGTCAGGCGCCATCTTACGCAGCTTGGGCATGATCGTCTTCATTCTGGTGTGATTGCATTGATCACAGATCTGTATTTCGTTAGCCATGGAGCAACCCTTCTTTATGTCCTTATTTACAGCGGCGGTTTAGTGGTCGCCGTGATTGCCTTTGGACGGATTAGTAATGACAAAGCCTTCTTCCGGCAGATACAAGTAATCGATCTTCACACCGTCCAGCAGCGGCTGGTTCGGATCAAGAATAACATCGATATCTTTGTCGGTGGAGACCACGATGTCATTTTCCTTAGGCGTGTCCAGATCCAGACCGTAATGAGCATGGTCGCCGTGGGCATGTGTAATGGCTACGCGCAGCTTAAGCTCGCTGTTGCCTTCGAGTTCCATGGTTTTCTTTATCACTTTAGCCGCATTGCGGGTAATTTTGACGTTCATCATCATCCATCTCCTCAGCATCTACTTTAAAACCTCAATAATTCATTTTAAGGAAAGTAGTCTGCAAAAGCAACCTTCCCGGACAAATAGAAGGACGTCTTATGACAAAATACGTACAAAATTCTTTAAACTTTCATCTTACGCTTCCCAGACCCGGATATTTGCGGTCCATCCGTGACACGAACCAGCCCATCAGCAGCATGGTTACCCCTATATCATCAATCGGCATGAATGGCATTACATCAGGCAAAATCCAGTAGAGCAGTGCCGGTATGGTAAAAAGCAGCTTATCCCCCAGCGAGACGGAAGGCGACATTACGAATTTCCAGGTGCTTTTGAATATATAGGACCACTGTTTCAGGGACAGCAGTTTTCTTAGTTTCATAGATTACATTCCTCCTGCTTTTTTGCCTCAAATGAAAAGGGTACCGCCGCTATAGTACCTGTAAAAGGATTACGGCCGTACTCTTTGCTGTTCATTACGCAAATCAGCAGTTATTGTTTCATTTTTAATAAAAAATATAAAAAGGATACAGCCGCTAAGCACCGATAATCAGGATTGCGGCCGTACCCTTTGCTGCTATCTTACGCAAATTTGCAGCTTTTGTTTCAATTTTTATGCAAATTCGTAAGGATTTCCGCGATAATAAGACCGGTCTCCAAGGCCATGTCTTCAAAGTCTGCCAGCGGCAGCGGGTTTTTGCCGTTCCCAAGCTCGACTGTGAAGCCCGGCTTGCGGAACCGCTGGATGAACCAGTCCTTATAACCGGCATCGCTGCCGGCCAGCTCTACCGCCCTGTAGCCGCTTACTGCAGCCAAGCTTGCCGCCAGCTGCCTGCTCGAAGGCGGTTCATATCCGCGGTAATTCCAATAGATTTCAGCACCCTGGCTGTGCAGTGAAACTGCCGCTTCACCGGGATACTGCTCCGCAAGTGCGGCAAGCGCAGCTGCTTCAGGCTCGCTCAGCGGTGCCTGGCCGCTGTAATCACGCGGTGCAGGCCCGGAAATCTGCCGCCGCTTACGCTCCTCCTCCCAGTGAGCCGGGAACTGGTCGCCGAGATCAACGCCGCGGATATTGGCCTTCCAGTGGCGGAAGCTGCGCCGTCTGCTGTTCCATTTCAGCACCTCAGTGTAATAGGGATGACCCGGCAGCACCCCTTCCTGCACCAGTTCCACACCATCGGGATTAGCCATCGGCACAGCCCATAGCGTCCAATCCCGGAACCATCGTGCCGGATCATGCCCGTGCCAGTCACCGCCGGCTGCATAAGTTTCCGCATACTGCTCTATGAAAGACATCAGGCACGGGGAGGTCAGCCATTCGTTGGCATGCAGGGCGGCATTCACATGCAGATGGCAGGGGCCGCTGCCGATCCGCAGCAACTGCAGCGGCTTGCCCATAACGCTCATTCCTATACTGCTCGCATCAATAAAAGGATACTTTTGTGTAAGCAGCCTGGTATCCTCCTCTAGCTCCGCCGGGCCGTATTCGCCTTCTATGGTTACTATACTGCTTGGGGCAGCGTTGGGAATGACCAGCACTTTGCCCGGAGTGCAGCAGCGGCCGGCGGCGATACCCGGGTTCAGCAGCTCCAGTTCACCTATATCCACCCCGAACAGACCGGCGATGGCTGCTGCATCCTCCCCCTCCTGCACGGCGTAACGCTTACGCGGAGCAGAGGGCAGGAACAGAATCTGCCCCGGATAAAGATATGGCTGCCTGCCCGCCCACGGGTTCCCCTGAATAACATGCTCTGGTGTAAGTCCATATCTCGCCGCGATCCGGCTGACGGTATCTCCCTTGCGGGCAATATATTGCTGCATAGGTCTCATCCTCTCAGACTCTCTGGGTTGCCGTCATCCCTGCAAGTCTAAGGGACACACAGCCTCATTGTATTGTATGCAGCGCCTATCACCTGTCATGAACGAAAAGCTCTGCCGAAGGCTTGGCTGCACCAAAATAATGTAACCGCATACAAAGAGTGCAAAAGTAATAAAGCACCGGATACCCGGTGCAGCCGGAGTTGTGTGAATTTCATGTGACGGCGGGGACGGGATTTTGCTAATTCCTAAGACAAGCGGCGGCGGAGTCCGAGGAGCATATTACAGGCGGGGGTAGTGGGGGGGG
>NZ_CCDG010000083.1 GCF_000723885.1 Paenibacillus camerounensis | reverse complement strand
CCTTTCGTTCATCATAACTAATGGAGTCGCTCTCTATTAAAACGGTAGTGCGGCCGTTCTGCGGCAGGTTTTCAGCCTCCTCTTCGGCGGGGCCATTCACTAGACCTTTTATTTTGCAGCCAAAGCGCGTTTGAAATCTCTCAACCTTGGATATGCTAGAAATAGAGACAAGGCAAAGGGGAGTGAACGGGTTATGAGACAAATTCTGCTCATTACTGACGGCTGTTCGAACGTGGGGGAAAGTCCGGTGATGGCTGCGGCGCATGCCCGGCAGGAGGGAATCACCGTTAATGTTGTCGGCGTTATCGATTATGGGACAATCGGAGAGCTGGGCAGCAGGGAAATTGCTGACATTGCCAAGGCAGGCGGAGGCCTAAGCCGGATTGTCGGGACGCCGCAGCTGGCGCAGACGATGCAGATGATGACGCGCAAAACCGTGGTTCAGACCATTCAGCAGGCGGTTAATAAAGAGGTAAAAAAAATACTGGGTGAAGGCTCGCTCGAGGATTTGCCTCCGGCCAAACGTTCCCAGGTGGTTAATGTAGTGGATGAGCTTACGGAGACTACGTCTCTGCGCATTGCGCTGCTAATCGATGCCAGTGCCAGCATGAAGCCCAAGCTTCCGGCAGTGGAGGAAGCCATCCGCGATTTGGCGCTCAGCCTGGAAGCGCGCGAAGGGCAAAGCGAAATTGCCGTGTTCCATTTTCCCGGGCGCAGCAGCAGCGAGGATGCGGCGCTGGATATGGACTGGAGCAGTGATGTATCGGCGGTACGCTCACTCTTCAGCAGAATGAAGATGAGGGGGGCTACTCCGACAGGACCGGCAATTTTCAGGGTGCTTGAGCATTACCGATATGATAAACTGGATGAACACCGTGACCGCCTTGAGCGCGGGGAACGCGATGAACGAGAAGGGATGATTGGTGGGTATGTCGTCTAATCCACCCTATCCAGTAGGCACAGTAATTACAGGCAAATGGCGGGGCAACCGCTATGTCGTCGAACGGATGCTGGGAAAAGGGGCGAACGGAACCGTATATCTCGTGCAGCGGGAAGGCCGACGGGAGAAGTATGCGCTAAAGGTAGGTAACGATACGCTTGAGCTGCAGTCGGAGATCAATGTGCTGACCACCCTTCAATCCTGCCGCAAACGCAGTGAGCACCGGGCACGCCGTGAATCTCCGCTATCCTCATATTTACTGGAATCCGATGATTTCAAAGATGGCGTGAATGAGCCCTTCTATGTTATGCGTTATGTTGAGGGAAGGCCGCTGCATCATTTTCTCTCCAGGCACGGCGCATCCTGGCTTGGACTGGTCGGTCTCCGGGTACTGGAGAAGCTGGAGACGCTGCATGAATGCGGCTTTGTCTTTGGCGATTTGAAGCCGGAGAATGTGATGGTGTCTGATTATGGTGAAGCTGAGCTGATTGATTACGGAGGGGCAAGTCCCATCGGCCGAAGCGTCAAGCAGTTTACCGAATGGCATGACCGCGGCTTCTGGAATGCCGGCAGCCGCACGGGGGATGAGAACTATGACCTGTTTTCTTTTGCTGTATTATGCCTGCGCCTTTTAAATGAGGGCGGACTGAAAGTCTGTGCCCAGCAGCTGCCTCAGACGCGGAGCGTGGATGATCTCATGAAGCTGGCCCGAAATCTTCCGGATAAGAAGCTCTCCTCCTGGCTTTGCCTGGCGCTAAAGGGCGGATTTCCCGGATCGGCACAAGCGTCGGCGGTCTGGAAACAGCATATTTATGGGCAGCACAAGCCGGAGAGACAGGCTGCAGTCACACCGCGCTGGCTTAAGAATGCTTTTGCATTATCGTTATTTGTACTGGTCTTTACGATTTACTGGGTAATCCGGTTTTGACATTATACATAAGATCAACAGGCAGGAAAGGAATCCGCAGATGGAGCAGATGAAAGAACTGGTGCAGTCCGTAATGGAGTCCGCGGCCGAGCATGAGCTGTGGGCGCCCCATGACACCTTAGTAGTCGCAGTTTCCGGAGGACCGGACTCTGTGGCTCTTTTGCGTATCCTGTATGAAATTTCGCGGAAATGGACACCGCTAAAGCTGGTATGTGCCCATGTTAACCACGGCTTCAGGGAGGAGTCTGCCGGAGAAGCTGAATTTGTCCGCAGCATTGCCGAGGAGCTGGGATTGCCGTTCGAGCTGGCAGAGTTCGATATTCCAGCTATGGCAAAGGACAGCGGTCTCGGACCGGAGGGAACCGCAAGGGAGAAGCGGTATGCTTTTCTGATCGAAACGGCACTTCGTTACGGTGCGCGAGCAGTCGCACTGGCCCATCATGCGGATGACCAGGCGGAGACGGTGCTTATGCGGCTGCTGCGGGGAAGCGGTTCCGGGGGGCTTGCCGGAATGCGCTGGAAACGGACCGAAAAAAAGGTGGAACTCATCCGGCCCTTTCTTCGTATTAACAAAACAGCTCTTACCGGCCTATGCCAAGAGCAGGGGTATAACTACGTTCTGGATGCCAGTAATCTGCTGACGCATTACACGCGTAATGCAGTACGGCTGGATCTGCTGCCCATGCTGGAGAAATACAATCCTAGGGTGAAGCAGTCCCTGCTGCAGCTGTCCGAAATTACCGGGGCGGAAGATGAGTACATGGAGGCGAATGCGCTAAAATGCTTCCAGGAGCTTGTTTTGGCGGAGCATGGAAAATACACCTTGAAAAGAGCTTCATTTGCAGCGCTGCCGTCCGCTTTACAACGGCGTTTGATTAAACTAATATTAAATTATCTGTCGGCGGATGCATTATCACCCGATTTTTCCAAGATCGAAGCAGTACGCCGGGGAACGCTGCAGGAACAACCCACCGGATGGAATCTGGATTTGGGCGGGGGACTGATCTGTGTGCGGCAGTATGATACAATTTTATTCTCGTCCAAGCCTCAGCCTCGGAAGGTTAGCTATACATATCGGTTGTCTTTGCCGTATTCCCGCCTTAACATTGAGGAGATTGGAAAAGCAATGACGATGACGGTGCTGGAGAGGGAAAGCTTTGCTTTACAGGGGGAGGATTCCGGGAAGACATCAGCCTGGTTTGACAGTGATGAGCTGGCCATGCCGCTGACCGTCCGTTCCCGATTGCCTGGAGATACCATAAGGGTTATGGGATTAAACGGAAGCAAAAAGGTAAAAGATATTTACATTGATGATAAAATACCTTCTTCCGAACGCTCTGTGATTCCCCTTGTTTGTGATGCTGCAGGCAATATCGTCTGGATTCCGGGCGTTAGGCGCTCGATGCATGCCGCAGTAGGGCGGCACACGGCCTCGGTTCTGCTCTTGACTCTGGAAGAACTGGAGAAAAGTGAAGAAGCGTAATGGTCGAAGTAAGTCTTTCATAGTATAACTTAGGAGGTTCGCAAGTTGCAGAATGATATTCAGGAAATCTTGATCAGCGAAGAGGAAATTCAACAAAGAATCAGGGAGCTTGGCGCCCAGCTGAGCGAAGAATACGCAGGACGCACGCCTTTAGTGATTTGTGTACTCAAAGGCGCGTTTATCTTTATGGCAGATCTGGTTAAAGTCATTACAGTACCTGTTGAAATGGACTTTATGGCGGTATCCAGCTACGGTGGTACGACTAAGTCGTCCGGCATCGTCAAAATCATTAAGGATTTGGATACTTCGGTAGAAGGACGCGATGTTCTGATTGTAGAGGACATTATCGACAGTGGCCTCACGCTCAGCTACTTGATTGACATGCTGCAGGGACGGAACGCCGCTTCCATTAAAGTAGTGACCCTGTTCGACAAGCCTTCAGGCCGCGCAGTTACCCTAGAAGCCGAATATACCGGCTTTGTGATTCCTGATGCCTTCCTGGTAGGCTACGGTCTGGACTATGCCGAGCTATACCGGAACCTCCCTTATGTCGGTGTGCTGAAGCCTGAAGTTTACACTAAATAATCGATTCGACAGCCTTAGATCTAAGGATCAGATTCCCGGACCTGACGTTATTTGAGGACCCCGGGCAGGCTATGGTACAATAACTTGAGCGTTGTGAGAGGAGGTAGGGGATGAATCGGTTCATCCGGAATTCTGGTTTTTATTTGATTTTATTTTTAGTCGTGGTGGGCATTGTCCAGTTTGTAAGCAATGGAAATGAATCCGCCGATTTCCCTAGATACGATGAGTTGCGGCAGGAGATCAAGACTAACAATGTGAAGAGCATGACGATTCAGTTTGAAGGCAACGCCTTCCTGGTTACCGGTGAATACAAAAATTTACCGGCTGATACCAAATCGAAAAACTTCTCCACATATGTTCCTCCTACAGATGCAGCGATCAATGAGCTCATTGCCGCCAGTGATTCCAATGGCGTTGAGCTGACCCAGAAGAAAATGGAAGGTGACAGCATCTGGCTGACATTCCTTTCTTCCATTATCCCGCTGGTTATTATGTTCATCCTGTTCTTCTTCCTGTTCAACAATGCACAGGGCGGCGGCGGCAAAGTGATGAACTTTGGTAAGAGCAAAGCCCGCCTGTACAATGAAGAAAAGAAGAAGATCAGCTTCGAAGATGTTGCCGGTGCGGATGAAGAGAAGCAGGAGCTTGTCGAAGTTGTTGAATTCCTTAAGGACCCGCGCAAGTTCGCTGCAGTGGGTGCCCGTATCCCTAAAGGTGTGCTGCTCGTTGGCCCTCCGGGTACAGGTAAAACGCTCTTGGCCCGTGCAGTAGCCGGTGAAGCAGGCGTTCCATTCTTCAGTATTTCCGGTTCCGACTTTGTAGAAATGTTTGTCGGTGTCGGTGCTTCCCGTGTACGTGACCTGTTCGAGAACGCCAAGAAGAATGCTCCATGTATCATCTTCATTGATGAAATTGATGCAGTGGGCCGTCAACGCGGCGCCGGACTCGGCGGCGGACATGATGAACGCGAACAGACGCTCAACCAATTGCTCGTTGAAATGGACGGCTTTGGCGGTAACGAGGGCATTATTATCGTCGCGGCAACCAACCGCGCAGACATACTGGATCCGGCGTTGCTGCGTCCGGGACGTTTTGACCGTCAGATTACAGTTGACCGCCCTGACGTGAAGGGCCGTGAAGCTGTACTGAAGGTTCATTCCCGCAACAAACCGCTGACCAAGGATGTTAGGCTGGATGTCATCGCGAAGCGCACTACCGGATTTACCGGTGCGGACCTGGAGAACCTGCTTAATGAAGCAGCCCTGCTCGCCGCCCGCCGTAACCGTAAGGATATCGGCATGCGCGAAGTAGATGAAGCGATTGACCGTGTAATCGTCGGTACCGAGAAACGCAGCCGTATTATCAGCGACCGCGAGAAGCGCATCGTGGCTTACCACGAAGCAGGCCACACGATTGCCGGTTACTTCCTGGAGCATGCGGATATGGTTCACAAGGTTACTATTATCCCGCGCGGACGTGCAGGCGGATATGTCATTATGCTTCCGAAGGAAGACCGGATGCTGGTTACCAAGCAGGAACTGCTTGATAAGGTAACCGGACTCCTCGGCGGACGTGTTGCCGAAGAGATGTTCATCGGTGAAATCGGAACGGGTGCATACAGTGACTTCCAGCAGGCAACAAGTATCGTGCGCAGCATGATTATGCAGTACGGTATGAGTGATAAGCTGGGACCCATGCAGTTCGGCACATCGCAGGGTCAGGTATTCCTGGGCCGCGATATCGGGCACGAGCAGAACTACAGTGATTCCATCGCTTATGAAATCGATCAGGAAATGCAGAACTTTATCCGCAGCTGCTATGAGCGCTGCCGTGAGCTTCTGACTAAGCATTCCAAGGAAATGCATCTGATTGCGAACACTCTTCTTGAGAAAGAAACACTGGAACTTGATCAGATCAGAGAACTGATTGAGCAGGGCTTCCTTACTGAAGACGGAGAACCATCAGAGGATTCAGGTGTAACTCATGAGGCAGGAGAACCTGTTATTGATTCTATCGGCGACGTTCGTGTCCGCATTCAGGGCAAGACCGATGAAACACCTTCCACTTTGCCTGATTTGACTAAAGACATTCCGAACAAGCCGGACTCCGGAGACGGAAATGATCCGGACGGCAACAATAAAGACGGAGGCGGCAACCTCGTCTAACCTAATGTAAAGTAAGCCTGAAAGATCGGCCACCGGAGAACCAATTGGTTCTCCGGTTTTTTTTATGGAGTAATAGGCTGGGGGCATGCTTTTTCATTAATTGTCATTCTGACTTTTTATTATCCCGCGGGTATACTGAATCAGAACCGTTACATTGACAGTGGGGAATACGTTGTGTACATTAGTGATTAACTATTAAATTATTGTAAATTCATAAAGCAGGCATAGAAGCCATCAGAATTAAGGGGGAGAATTAACCGTGGAAGCTCTGGCGCTTGAGCGCAAGCAGGAACAGAATCGTGAACTTCGTGGGCGCCTCGAACAGCTTAAGAAGGAACGCAATGCCATTATTTTAGCTCATTATTATCAGCGTGATGAAATACAGGAAGTGGCAGATTTCCGTGGGGATTCTTTTTTACTGGCCCAAAAGGCAGCGCAGACAGATGCAGAAGTCATCGTATTCTGCGGCGTTCATTTCATGGGAGAAAGCGCTAAAATTCTTGCTCCGAACAAAACGGTCATTATTCCTGACGAACGCGCCGGCTGTCCTATGGCTGATATGGTTAATGTAGATGGACTCCGCAGGCTCAAGGCTCAGCATCCTAACGCTAAAGTCGTAACCTATATTAACTCGTCAGCTGAGATCAAGGCAGAGACAGATATTTGCTGTACCTCTGCTAATGCGGTCAGAGTCATCGAGTCACTGGATGCGGAAGAGATTATCTGGGTACCTGACAAAAATCTGGGCCATTACGTTCAGGAGAAAACCGGCAAGAAGCTGATTATCTGGGAAGGCTACTGTAACACCCATGATATGCTTACGGTGAAAGATGTTATTGAGATGAAGGCTAAATATCCGGAGGCTGAATTTGTAGTTCATCCGGAGTGCCGTCCTGAAGTTGTTGCAATGGGAGACTATGTAGGCAGCACCACCTCAATCATCGATTATTGCCGGAAATCGGACCGCCGGCAGTTCATCGTTGGAACAGAGGACGGAACTGGCTACCAGCTGCGTTTGGACAGTCCGGATAAGGAATTCCACTTTGCGACAAAATTCCTTGTCTGCCCTAATATGAAAGTAAATAATCTAAAAAAACTGGTGAAATGCCTGGAGACGATGAAGCCGCAGATTTACGTACCGCCTGCTGTCGCCGACAAAGCCAGAACCTCCTTAGAGCGCATGCTACAAGTCCGGTAGCATGCGCTACTCTTTCGTTGAAACAGGTGAATAGCGGTCATGATTCCACAATATTTAGTAGATTTCGATGTTCACGGGCTGCCTACAGTTAAAACCGATGTTATTGTTATCGGATCAGGTATAGCGGGTTTGTTCACTGCGATTAAGGCCGCTGAGGACCGGAAGGTTATCGTGATTACCAAGAAGTCGCTGATGGAGAGCAATACCCGGTATGCACAGGGCGGGATTGCTGCGGTATTCTCCAAAGAGGATTCGCCGGCATACCACCGGCAGGATACTCTGCTGGCTGGCGCCGGGCTTAACTCCTCATCGGCAGTCGATGTCTTGGTTCATGAAGGGCCTGCAGGTGTGCACGAGCTAATCCGGCTGGGCACTATATTTGATGAGGAGAACGGTGTATTGGCTTTAACCCAGGAAGGCGCGCATAGCCACCGCCGTATTTTACATGCCAACGGAGATGCTACCGGATACGAAATTGTACGTGCACTTATAGAGCAGGTGAAGCAGGAAGAGAATATAGAGGTCTGGGATGATCATTTTGTCATCGATCTGATTACGGAGAACAGCGAATGTGCAGGTGCACTGGTGCTGCGGCCTAACGGGGAGCGGCTGTTCCTGCAGGCGGACGCCACTGTGCTCTGCTCTGGAGGGGCAGGCCAGTTGTACCGCTATACCACCAACCCTGAAGTAGCCACCGGTGACGGGGTTGCAATTGCTTACCGGGCAGGAGCCCATGTGCGCGATATGGAATTTATCCAGTTCCATCCGACAGCACTGAGCTATCCCGGAGCACCGCGCTTTCTGATCTCGGAGGCATTGCGCGGAGAGGGGGCAGTACTGCGCAACATTCACGGAGAACGCTTTATGGAGCGGTATCATGAACTGCTTGAGCTTGCGCCGCGGGATATTGTGGCCCGGGCTATTGTCAGTGAGATGGAGCTGACCAAATCAACCTTTGTATACCTTGATATCACTCACGAACCGGCCGATATGGTGAAGCATCGTTTTCCGACCATTTATGAGACCTGTATGGGTTACGGGCTTGATATTACAAGTGACTGGATTCCGGTGGCTCCTGCTGCGCATTATATGATGGGAGGCATTAAAACCGATCTGAACGGGGAAAGCAATATCGCCCGGCTGTTTGCCTGTGGAGAGGTTTCATCAACGGGAGTACAGGGAGCTAACCGGCTGGCCAGCAACTCTTTGTCAGAAGCTATTGTATTCGGACGGAGGATAACAGAACGCATCCGCGGGCTTGCTCCGGCCGACTGGACCAGTCTCTCTGCCGGCTGCAATGAGGACCGTACAGAACAGCCGACCCAGGCTATTGTAGAGCGCCGGCTGAAGCTGCAGAAGGTGATGGTACGTTATGCCGGTCTTCGGCGTAATGAGGGAATGCTTAATAAAGGGCTGGATGAGCTGAAGCGGCAGCTGCCGATTTTCAGTGCTGCACTCACCAGACGTGAGGAATATGAGTTCGCCAATATGCTCACCTGCTGCCTGCTGATTACAGAATCTGCTTTGGCACGGCAGGAGAGCCGCGGAGCCCATTACCGGGAGGATTATCCGCTGCGGGATGATGCAAACTGGCAGAAACATTTACTCCAGATCCGTGATCTGGGCATAGTGGAGGAATTTAGCGATGATGTTTAACGGTTATAATGAAGAGCTGGTGCAATTGATCAAGAGCTGGCTCCAGGAGGATGTAGGCTCCGGTGATATTACAACCCGGACAACGATACCGGCAGGACATGAATCCAAGGGTATTATCCATGTGAAGGAAGCCGGAGTAATCTGCGGTCTGCCTGTTGCCGAGCTGGTATTTGAGGTGGTCGACCCGTCACTCAGATTTACGACTCTGGTTCAGGAAGGCCAGAATGTATCTAAAGGAACGGTAATTGCCGAGGTGGAAGGAAGTACGCATGCCATTCTCACCGGTGAGCGGCTTGCGCTTAACTTAATGCAGCGGTTATCGGGTGTTGCTACCCGGACTGCCGCTTTTGTAGAGGAGCTTAACGGTCTAAAGACAAGGCTGGTGGATACACGCAAGACGACGCCGGGTCACCGCATGCTGGAGAAGTACGCTGTCCGTGTCGGGGGTGGAGCGAATCACCGGTTCGGTCTATATGATGCTGTAATGATTAAGGACAACCATATCAAGGGAGCCGGCGGCATTCTTCAGGCAGTCAGCCGGGCCCGGGCAAATATTCCGCATACAATGACCATTGAAGTGGAGACAGAGAGCCTTGAGCAGGTGGAAGAGGCGCTTGCAGCCGGTGCAGATATTATTATGCTGGACAATATGGCGCCTGATCTGATGAAGGAAGCAGTCCGGAGAATTAAGATCAAAGCCCCGCATGTCAAAACAGAAGCTTCAGGCAACGTGTCGCTTGATACCATACGCGCTATTGCTGAATCTGGTGTGGATGTGATTTCTGTAGGCCGGCTGACGTATTCCTTTAACAGCCTGGATATCAGCCTGGATCTGAACGCCCGGAAGGAGGGAACGCTCTCATGATGCTTGCAGTCGATATCGGCAATACTAACATCGTACTCGGCATATACCGGAAGCGTGAACTGCTGCATCATTTCCGGCTCAGTACGGCCCGCCAGTCTACAGTTGATGAATACGGCGTACTGATTCATAATCTGTTCCAAATGTCGAATATTTCGTTCAAGGACGTCGAAGGTGTCATTATCTCGTCTGTCGTGCCTCCGCTCGTTCAAGTTATTGTGGAGATGTGTGTAAAATATATCGGTAAAGATCCGCTGCTTGTTGGTCCCGGTATTAAGACCGGTCTTAACCTGCGGTATGAGAACCCGCGCGAGGTGGGGGCAGACCGGATTGTAAATGCAGTAGCTGCTATTGAGCAATATAAATGTCCGCTTGTGGTAGTAGACTTCGGGACAGCGACTACATTCGACTGTATCGATGCCGGCGCTAACTATCTGGGCGGGGCCATTGTTCCGGGGCTTGGAATTTCGACCGAGGCCTTGTACCAGCGGGCATCCAAGCTGCCGCGCATTGAGCTGGAGAAGCCCAAGAAGGTGATCGGGCGTAATACCGTACATGCTATGCAGGCCGGAATTATTTTTGGCTATGCCGGGCAGGTTGAGGGAATTGTACGGAGAATCAAGCAGGAGATGAACGCACCCGTGCTGAAGGTTATCGCAACCGGAGGGCTGGCTACACTTATTGCCGGAGAGACGGATTGCATAGATGAAGTGAACCCGATGCTTACACTTGAAGGTCTGCGTATTATTTATGACCGTAACCAATAAAGATAAAGAAGCCTGAATCAGGCTCAGAGACAGGGAGGGTATGACCCAATGGATAATAAAAAGGACCGGCTGGTACGGGGAACTGCACTCCATGGCAGAGTGAGAGCATTTGCTGTCCGCACGACAGAGCTTGTTGATGAGCTGCGGCGCAGACATGACACGTACCCGACAGCCACGGCTGCGCTGGGCCGTACAGCAACCGCTGCAGCTATGATGGGCGCCATGCTTAAGGGAGAAGAGAAGCTAACGGTAATGGTTAAAGGCAACGGGCCGATTGGACAGATTACCGCTGAGTCTAATGCCCGCGGGGGAGTGCGGGGTTATGTAAGCAATCCGCATGTTCACTTGCCAAGTAACAGCCTTGGGAAGCTGGACGTTGCAGGCGCTGTGGGAACGGAAGGGTTCATTGATGTAAGCAAGGATTTGGGGCTTAAAGAGCCGTACCGCGGCAGTGTACCCATTGTTTCCGGCGAGCTGGGCGATGATTTTACTTACTACTTTGCCATTTCTGAACAGACACCGGCAGCGGTAGGGCTTGGCGTACTCGTTGAGACTGATAACTCAGTCCGTGTAGCAGGCGGCTTCATTATTCAGCTGCTTCCGGGTCTTACGGATGCTGAAATCAGCGAAATTGAGCAGACACTGAGCACGATGCCTTCTGTTACGGCACTGCTGGATCAGGGACTGGAGCCTGAGGAGATGCTGGCCTATCTTTTGCCGGATGCGGTTATTCTTGACGGGCTTGATATTGCGTTTAAGTGTCAATGCTCGCGTGAGCGGGTTGAGCAGACTCTGATCAGTCTGGGTGAGGCCGAGCTGGAGCGGTTAATTGAAGAGGATGATGAGGCGGAGGTTGTATGCCATTTTTGCAACGAAGCCTATTTATTTAAGAAGGACGAAATGCAGGCGATCCTAGATCAAGCAAGATCGTAGGGCCATGCGATGATGACTAGACAGGAGCGTGTGCTGCGAAATGTCGTTGTTATCCTTGCAATTGGCACTATGGTACTTGGCGGACTGCTCTTCTGGAGCCTGCGGGCTGTGGCTGTTCTCAAGGGAGATGCTGCGGAGGGAGAACCGGCAGACATTGCCACTGCTGGCGGACAGCCGGTAACAGACCGTGAGTGGATGGATGAGCTGACCAAAAAACATGGAGATGAAGTGCTGCTGTCCATGCTCAATCACATTGTGGTCGGTAAGGAAGCCGAAGCGCTTGGCATCACTGTAACGGTTGATGATATTGAAGAAGAGCTTCTGCGCAGCATGGCCGGATACGGTTCTGAGGAGCAGTATTACGCACAAATGCTGTCAGAGCTCGGATTGTCCCGTCATGAGGTGCGCGAAGAGACGGTTTACCGGCTTACGCTTCGGGCAGTGGCAACGGCAGGCATAACAATAAGCGATGCGGCAATTAATCAATATCTGCTGGAGAATGCAGAACGTTTTACGCCCAAGAAACAGCTGCAGCTATCCATAATCAGGGTGGATACTTACGAAGAGGCAGGTCTTGTAATGGACCGTCTGGAGGAGGGCGAGGATTTCGCTGCTGTGGCTGGGGAAGTCTCGACGGATGCTGAAAGCAGAGAACACGGCGGGAGCATCGGGACGGTGGAGGAAGATGATCCGTTCTGGCCGTCCGAGCTGCTGAGGACAGCAGCCGGGCTTGAAGCCGGTGACATTGCAGGCCCGCTGCCTGCCGGCGAGGACTATGCTGTAATCCGGGTAGAGCGGATTGTTGAGCCTCCCGGGACGGATATGACAGAAGTCCGGGAACAGGTAAGGCAACAGCTGGCACTGGAGCAGGCCGCTCCGCTGCAGCAGGTGGAAAGCGACCTGCGCAAGAAATATGATACAGCGATATATATTGACAATGGCCTGCAAGATTGATAATATGAGGATAAATGTAAAACCTACTTATTTAGTCGGGAATGATCGGCGGCAGAAGACACAAGACAGCCGCTATACAGCGTTATGACTTGGTGCTGCGGTACGGATATCCTGGTGAAGGTATTCCATACTGAAGACAATTGTCACAAGTTACGTACTCATATATCATTTACTATTCCAAGGAGGTTTTTTGCTCATGGCTAAAGTCGTTAACAGTGTAACAGATCTGATCGGTGGCACCCCGCTCGTCCGTCTGAACCGCCTTGCCCCGGAAGGTTCAGCAGAGATTTATTTGAAGCTGGAATATCAGAACCCGGGCTCCAGCGTTAAAGACCGTATTGCCCTCAGCATCGTTGAAGAGGCTGAGAAGGAAGGTCTGCTTAAGCCGGGCGGAACGATTGTGGAAGCTACAAGCGGCAATACCGGTATCGGGCTTGCGCTGGTTGCGGCTGCCAAAGGCTACAAAGCGATCATTGTTATGCCTGAAACGATGAGCCTTGAGCGCCGTAACCTGCTTCGTGCCTATGGTGCAGAACTTGTACTGACTCCGGGCTCCGAAGGAATGAACGGTGCGGTTAAGAAAGCCGAGCAGATCCTGGCTGAGAATCCGGATTACTTCCTTGCAGATCAGTTTAAGAATAAAGCCAATCTTAAGATTCACCTTGAAACTACGGGTCCTGAGATCGTGGAAGCAATCGAATCCATCGGCGGACCTCTGGATGCCTTTGTTGCCGGTATCGGTACAGGCGGAACGATCTCCGGTGCAGGCGAAGTGCTGAAGAAGCAATATCCTGGAGTGAAGGTTTATGCTGTAGAGCCTGCAGCATCCCCGATTCTGGCCGGCGGTAAGCCGGGTCCGCACAAAATCCAGGGGATCGGTGCTAACTTCATCCCTGAGATTCTCAACCAGAACGTCTATGACGAGATTATTCATGTTGAGAATGATGAAGCATTTGAAACAGCACGCCGTGTAGCTAAAGAAGAAGGCGTATTGTCCGGTATTTCCTCCGGCGCTGCTGTCTTCGCAGCTCTGAAGGTTGCAAAGGAGCTGGGTGCGGGCAAAAAAGTGGTTGTAGTTATTCCAAGTAACGGTGAGCGTTACCTGAGCACACCGCTTTACAACTTCGAAGTTTAATAACAGACAGATATTAACGGGAGCCTTCCTATCCGCTTGCACAGGGATAGTGAAGGTTCTTTTTGGTATATGCTGTAGATAAGGATACAGCGATGCATACCGTAAAAATGATTTTGTGAAGAATCCGGTCCATTTTTGCAGGAAATCATCATCCGGGGCTTTCAAAGCCGCGCGAAGTACAGTATACTGACAGGCAATATACGATGAACGAAGCGAGTTTTGCTGCGGAGTAGAACAAAGAAGCATCAGCTTCACAAAACTTAAGCATATGCTTTCGAGGCAAGTTTTGCTGCGAAGTAGGACAAAGAAGCATCAGCTTCACAAAACTTTTAGGAGGATGGCTTTGGAGATCTTAACAGCGTATCAGGATTGGGAACAATGGGCTGACGGGAGCTGGAGCCTTCTGCCCTTAATTATACGAACGGCCGGGAATCAGTCTGGTCTTCCGGCAACATGGATAAGCGCCTGGAAGCAGGCTTCACCTTATTCGGTGGTACTGGAGAGCGGAAAGGGAGGCCGGTATACCTATTTAGGACTGCAGCCTGTTTCTGTACTGGAAGGAAAGGCCGGGCGGGCTGAAGTGCTTACGTTACCGCGGATGGCAGCAGACAATGCTCCAGCTCAACCGGTGCCTTCGGAGCTGCAGGGCAAACCGCTTGATGTGCTGCATAGCTGGATGAAGCCCTATTCATCGCCGCGTATGGAGCTGCCGGAGCTGCCGCCGTTTGCCGGAGGCTGCATCGGATTTCTCGGCTATGATGTAGTCCGCTCTCTTGAGGAGCTGCCTTCACTGGCTGCGGACAATCCTGGATTCCCTGATTATTTGTTTATGCGTTTTGAAGAGCTCTGGATCTACGATCACGAGGACAACAGCCTTTATTGCACGGTCCATGTTCCGGTGGCTGATAATTCCAGACGTTATCCGCCTGCCCTGAAGGCTCAATATGCAGCAGCAGCGGCACGTGCAGAAGAGATGCTAGAGGAGTGGAAGCAGCTTTGCAGCGCGCCGGTGCCTGAAGAGTACTCGCAGAAGGAAAGCGGACGCATCATCGCTGCAATCGAAGAGAACGTGAGCCTGTCGGGACAATGGCCCGGTATGCGGTCAGCCTTCTCTTCTGAACAATTCCAGCAGGCTGTGCTGGATGTTCAGGAATACATCCGCCAGGGCGATGTATTCCAGGTGAACCTCTCCCTGCGCCAGGAGGCGCAGCTGAAATCCCCGCCGGAGGATGTTTATGAATGGCTGCGCAGGCTCAACCCATCCCCGTACATGGGGCTGCTCCGCTCGCCCGGATTCGCGCTCTCCAGCGCATCGCCGGAGCTGCTTGTCAAGCTGCACGGGGACAAGGTCTCGGCACGCCCCATTGCCGGCACCCGGCGCCGGGGGCTGACTCCCGCGGAAGACGCCGCCATGGAGGCGGAGCTGCGCGGGAGCGAGAAGGAGATCGCCGAGCATATTATGCTTGTCGATCTGGAGCGCAACGACATCGGACGTGTCGCTGCGTACGGGTCGGTCAGCGTGCCTGAGCTGCTGACCGTGGAGCGATACTCGCATGTGATGCATCTCGTCTCGCAGGTGGAGGGGCGCATCGCCTCCGGCAAGGATGCTTATAATGTGATGGCCGCCTTGTTCCCCGGCGGCACGATTACCGGCGCGCCCAAGGTGCGCACGATGGAGATCATCGAAGAGCTGGAGCCGGTACGCAGGGGGCCGTATACAGGCTCTATGGGCTGGATTGACTATAACGGCAATATGGAATTAAATATTATAATAAGGACACTGGCAGTGAAAGACGGGACAGGCTATATTCAGACAGGTGCGGGAATTGTGATTGATTCTGAGCCGTACCGTGAATACCGGGAGTGCCATAACAAAGCCAAAGCAGTGGTCAAGGCGGTTCTCTGCAGTGAGCTGCAGCATGAATCCCAGGCCGCTAGCAGAGCCAAAGGGGGAGCAGCATTATGATCTTGGTCATCGATAACTATGATTCCTTTACGTATAACCTGGTGCAGTACTTGGGAGAGCTTGGGGAAGACGTAAAGGTGCACCGCAATGATGAGATTACAATCGGGGGGATTGAGGCTATGGCGCCCGATCATATCCTGATTTCACCGGGACCGTGTACGCCGAATGAAGCGGGGATCAGCCTTGAGCTGCTGCAGCACTTTAAGGGCGTAATTCCGATTTTTGGCGTATGTCTGGGACACCAGGCAATCGGACAGGCCTTTGGCGGAAATGTGATTCGTGCGGAGCGTCTGATGCACGGCAAAACATCGCCGATCCACCATAACGGCACCTCTGTCTTCGAGGGCATGGAATCGCCGTTCACGGCTACAAGATATCACTCGCTGATTGTTGAACGGGAGAGCCTGCCGGACTGCCTGGAGATTACTGCGGAGACAGCCGAAGGTGAGATTATGGCGCTGCGCCATAAAGAATACCCGATTGAAGGTGTGCAGTTCCATCCGGAATCCATCATTACCGATCATGGCCATACAATGCTCCGCAACTTCCTGAAACGGAGAGCCGGAGAGCCGGTATGAAATATATAGGATTGAACCATCAAGCAGTTGAAGCCAAAGACGCCGTGGTGTCCGCTCTGGATCACGGCTTTTTGTACGGGATGGGCCTGTTTGAGACCTTCCGTACCTATGGCGGTACTCCTTTTCTGCTGCATCGGCATTTAGAAAGACTATCTGCCGGCTGCAGACAGCTTGGCATTCCATTGGATGCAGATGAAGCCGCTCTCGGTAAATGGATTAAGCAGGTAATGGAGGCGAACGGCCTGCAGGAAGCATATATCCGCTATACTGTTACCGCAGGAGAAGATATATTGGGTCTTCCGGCGGGAGAGTACCGCCAGCCTAACCACCTGCTGTATATTAAGGAGCTGCCAAAGCTGGACCCGGCACTGTACCTGGAAGGCAAGGGGCTGCAATTACTGAGCACACCGCGCAATACGCCGGAAGGGCCGGTGAGGCTGAAATCACTGCACTACATGAATAACATTCTGGCTAAGCGTGAGCTTGCCGGATACGTCTCAGCCGCCGGCGGAGCAGAAGGGCTAATGCTGACCGGACAAGGCTATATTGCCGAGGGAATAGTCAGCAACATCTTTTACGTTAAAGATGACGTGCTGTATACCCCTGATATCAGGGCAGGAATTCTTCCGGGAATTACCCGGGAAATGGTGCTCGCGCTGGCTCCGGAAGCTGGTCTACAGGCAGAACAAGGCTTCTACCGCTGGGAGCAGCTGCTGGAGGCTGATGAGATATTTGTGACGAACTCCATACAGGAGATTGTTCCGGTAACTATGCTGTGGCAGGGCAACGAGCCTTTTCAAGCAGGTAAAGGTTTTTGTGGAAGATACACAGCCGGGCTGATCAGATTGTACAGAGAAAGGACGGAGGCCTGAGATGAAACCTGTTATTTATAAGCGGACCTATCATTTTCCAGACAGCACCCTCACCTTGGGCAGCCGGACATTGATTATGGGTATCCTGAATGTGACACCGGATTCCTTTTCGGACGGAGGATTGTGGGCCGATCCTGACCGGGCGGTGGAGCATGCGCTGCAGATGGCTGCAGAAGGAGCAGATATTATTGATATAGGCGGAGAATCTACGCGGCCGGGGCATGAGCCGGTGAGTATGCAGGAGGAGCTGGACCGGATACTGCCGGTTATTAAAAGCATTCACCGCGCAGCCCCCCGACTGATCCTTTCTATAGATACGTATAAGGCGGAGGTTGCCCGTCAGGCTATTCAGGCGGGAGCACATATCATCAATGATGTATGGGGGGCAAAAGCGGACCCGGATATGGCACAGGCAGCTGCGGAAGCGGGCTGTCCGATTATTCTGATGCATAACCGCCATGACCGTAACTATCAGAATCTGAAGGCCGATATGGCGGCTGATCTGCAGGAAAGCATCGAGCTGGCATTAGCGGCAGGCGTCGATCCGGGCAATATTATTCTTGATCCGGGAATCGGCTTTGCCAAGGATTATACAGAGAATCTGCAGGCAATGATGGCGCTGGACAGTCTGTCTGCTATGGGCTATCCTGTATTACTGGCCACCTCACGCAAAAAATTCATCCGCACTGTTCTGGAGCTTCCGGCAGATGATGTAATCGAGGGAACTGCTGCAACAGTGGCCTTTGGAATCGCCCAGGGCTGTCAGATCGTGCGGGTGCACGATGTAGCCAGAATTAAACGTACTGTGCAGATGTGCGATGCGATGCTGTACTCCTCCTCCCTGCAGGTGCGGGAATAGTCCCGGTGCAAGAGAAGGATTATTTTAACTAAAAGGCAGGTACTCTATATGGATAAAATGAAGCTGCACCGCATGGAATACTACGGATATCATGGCGTGTTTGAAGAGGAGCGTAAGCTTGGGCAGCGTTACTACGTTGATCTGGAGCTTGAGCTTGACCTTCAGGCGGCAGGGCAGAATGATGATCTGACCCAGACTGTGAATTACGCCGAAGTGCATTACACCGTGAAAAATATTGTCGAAACAATGTCCTTTAAGTTAATTGAAGCTTTGGCGGAACATATTGCATCCGCGTTACTGGACACTTATACTATTATCAATGCGGTAACGGTTAAGGTGACCAAGCCGCACCCGCCGTTCGACATTCATTTTCAGGGTGTGACCGTAGAGCTGCGCAGAACGAGAAAGTGAGACAGGTCCATGAACATACATTCCACCTCTGAGGCATCAGAGGCTTATATTGCTTTAGGGGCGAATTTGGGTAACCGTGAGGGTACGCTGAAGGAAGCTTTACAGAGGCTCGACCGGCATGAGGCAATCGAAGTTGTCCGCTGTTCCAGCATATATGAGACAGAGCCGGTCGGGTACCTCGATCAGCCGCAGTTTTTGAATATGGCAGCTGCACTCCGTACTACGCTTGCACCGGAAGCGCTGCTTCAGGCGATGCTGGAGATTGAGAACCAGCTCGGCCGTGTACGTGATATCCGTTACGGTCCGCGGACGGTTGATCTGGATTTATTATGGGTAGACGGCCAGACCTTAGACACACCTGAGTTAACACTGCCGCATCCGCGGATGATGGAGCGGGCATTTGTATTGGTTCCCCTGAGTGACATAGTCCCGCAGGATGATTCACAGTCGCTCCTCCATGGAAAGCTGACAGCGGCGCTTCAAGATTTGGACGGAAAGGAAGGAATGCGCTTGTGGACATCAAAAGAATGGGAAGACGGGTCAGAGCATTCCGGAAGCTAAAAGGCTTCACCCAACAGCAGCTGGCGGATTCTGTCGGAATTTCTCTTGCCGTGCTGGGTGCGGTGGAGAGGGGAAACCGACGTTTAGAGGATAAAATTTTAAATAAAATTGCGGACGTTCTCGGTATTTCAGCCGAAGAACTGGCCGATCCCGCTCTTTAAGACAGAGCTCCTTGATGCGGATGGCATTTATATACAACAATATTTTGAGGAAGTGAATTGCATGCTGAAAATCGGCGGTATTGAAATGAAGAACCAGGTCGTTTTGGCACCGATGGCCGGCGTATGTAATCCGGCATTCCGCCTGATTGCCAAAGAATTCGGCACAGGCCTGGTCTGTGCCGAAATGGTTAGTGATAAGGCGATCCTGCACGGTAACAAGCGTACGCGCGAGATGCTGTTTGTCGATGAGCGGGAGAAGCCGCTTAGCCTGCAAATTTTTGGCGGTGACCGGGCGTCACTGGTTGAAGCGGCTAAGGTTGTCGATAAGGAGACCAATGCGGATATTATTGATATTAACATGGGCTGTCCTGTACCCAAGGTGACGAAATGTGATGCCGGCGCCCGCTGGCTTTTGAACCCTGACAAGATTTACGAGATGGTATCGGCTGTTGTAGAAGCGGTTGATAAGCCGGTTACCGTGAAAATGCGGATCGGCTGGGACAGCGAGCATATCTTTGTCGAGGAGAATGCTCGCGCAGTTGAACGTGCCGGAGGACAGGCGGTCAGTGTACACGGCCGTACCCGTGAGCAGCTCTACACCGGGCGTGCCGACTGGAAGTATATCAAGATGGCAAAAGAGGCTGTTTCCATTCCGGTTATAGGCAATGGTGATGTTAATACCCCTGAGGATGCGCGGGCGATGCTCGACCAGACCGGCTGTGACGGCGTAATGATCGGCCGCGGCGCATTGGGCAACCCATGGATGCTATACCGGACCGTGCAGTATTTGAGTACAGGCGAGCTGATGCCCGAACCTGGAGCAGAAGAGAAGATTAAGGTAGCTATTCTGCATATGGACCGTCTGATCGCCCTCAAGGGAGAAGCGGTGGCTGTCCGCGAAATGCGTAAGCACCTGGCCTGGTACCTCAAAGGCTTCAGGGCTGCGGCACGGGTAAAGGATCACATTATGGAGGGAACCGAGCGGGATGAGATGGTGCGGATATTGCATGATTTTGTCGACCAGCTTAGAGACGAAGAGGATCAGGACACCGGAGCTGCGCTTATGGCGTTGTAATGTCATATGAATAAGAGGGACGGATGCAGGCTTAGCATCGGTCCCTTTTTTCCAGGAGCAGAAATCTCAATGGGGTATTCAATTGTCACTAACCGGGGGCCTTTCCGTCAGTCTGCCCTTTCCTGCGGAGATTCCCGCTCCCGATGCTTTGGCGATTAAGGTACTTTTACAGAGGAAATGCCCGAATTAACAGTGTTTCCTGTACGTCATTGACATTTAGTAACGGTTCCAATATAATTTCACAGTATAAAATCGCCGTTACAGCAGCGTTAATGCAGCATGGAGGGTTCTGATCCCTCTGGATTCGCATATAGTATGGTGTTTTCAATAAATGTATACGACAGGAGAATCGGTTAAGATGAGCGAGAAAGAAGTCATCCTTACGCCGGACGGACTTAAACGTCTGGAAGAAGAACTGGAGACCCTCAAATCTGTTAAGCGCCGTGAAGTGGCTGAACGGATTAAAGTGGCAATCGGATACGGAGATATTAGCGAGAACTCGGAGTATGAGGATGCAAAGAACGAGCAGGCTTTTATTGAAGGCCGTATTATCACTTTGGAGAAAATGCTCCGCAACGCCCGGATTATCAACAGCGACGAAATTGTTACTGATGTGGTAAGTGTCGGAGTAACCGTCAGTGTTGAAGATCTGGAATATGGTGACGTAATGGAATATACGATCGTTGGGACAGCTGAATCCGATCCGCTTAACAATAAAATCTCCAACGAAAGTCCGGTAGGCAGAGCCATTATGGGTAAAAAAATCGGCACTGTCGTCGATGTCAGTGTTCCTGCAGGCGTCATTCAATATAAAATTCTTGATATCACAATGAAGTAACTAACCGTTACACCCCTGAAAGCTTCCTTAGGGAAGCTTTTTTCGGATTTCTACTGAAACGGACTGCCCTGCTCCATGAGGGGGCTCCGTTTCTTCTTATGTATATGACATGATGGTTTTAGAGAGGATGAATGAACATGACTGAGGAATTAAATACGGTTGAGACTTCGGAGAAAGAGCTTAGTGAGCTGCTGCGGATCCGCCGGGCCAAATTGGACGAGCTGCGTGCGCTGGGAATTGATCCGTTCGGCAAGAAATATGAGCGTACAGCAGGAGCCGGGGATCTTCTGGCCAAATACGACGGACAAACCAAAGAAGAGCTGGACGAGCTTAATCTGGATGTAAGCATTGCCGGACGTATTATGGCTAAGCGGGTTATGGGAAAAGCGAGCTTCGCCCACATCCAGGACCTGAGCGGAAAAATTCAGATTTATGTGCGTCAGGACAGCATTCCTGAAGAACAGTATGCTGCCTTTAACGTGCTTGATCTGGGAGATATCATCGGAGTACGCGGAACCGTGTTCAAGACGAAGACAGGGGAGACCTCGATCAAAGCAAGCAATCTGGAGGTGCTGTCCAAATCCCTGCTTCCGCTGCCTGAGAAATATCACGGGCTCAAGGATGTCGAGCTGCGCTACCGTCAGCGCTATGTTGATCTGATCATTAACCCTGAGGTACAGCAGACGTTCATTGCACGCTCGCGGATTATCCAGTCGATGCGCCGTTATCTGGACTCCCTTGGCTATCTTGAGGTTGAAACGCCTACACTGCATGCAATTGCTGGGGGCGCTGCTGCCCGTCCATTCATCACTCACCACAATACATTGGACATGCAGCTGTATATGCGGATCGCTATCGAGCTTCACTTGAAGCGCCTGATTGTCGGCGGTCTGGAGAAGGTCTACGAAATCGGCCGTGTTTACCGTAATGAAGGAATCTCCACACGCCACAACCCTGAGTTTACGATGATTGAGCTGTACGAGGCTTATGCTGACTACAAAGACATCATGCAGCTGACTGAGAATATGATTGCCCATATTGCTCAAGAGGTGCTTGGCAGCCAGAAAATTAACTATCAGGGCCAGGAAGTTGATCTGTCACCGGGATGGCGTCGGGTTACTATGGTTGATGCCGTCAAAGAAGTGACCGGCGTTGACTTTGGCGTTCATATGTCTGATGAGGAAGCTCAGCGTCTGGCTAAGGAGCACCGCGTTCCGGTTGAAAAGCACATGACATTCGGCCACATTCTGAATGCCTTCTTCGAGCAGTTTGTAGAAGAAACACTTATCCAGCCTACATTTGTTATGGGGCATCCGGTTGAAATCTCGCCGCTGGCGAAGAAAAATGATCTTGATCCGCGGTTCACAGACCGTTTTGAGCTGTTTATTGTAGCCCGTGAACATGCCAACGCGTTCAGTGAGCTTAATGACCCGATTGAC
Organism: Paenibacillus camerounensis; assembly: GCF_000723885.1. GTDB lineage: Bacteria > Bacillota > Bacilli > Paenibacillales > Paenibacillaceae > Paenibacillus_AQ > Paenibacillus_AQ camerounensis. Next base: position 661 of record NZ_CCDG010000083.1, on the reverse strand, counting down.
CAGCGTCAGCGTTTTGAAGCACAGATTCACGAGAAAGAGCAGGGTAACGATGAGGCTCATGAGATGGATGATGACTTCATCCGTGCGCTTGAATACGGCATGCCGCCAACAGGCGGGCTTGGAATCGGCGTAGACCGTCTGATTATGCTGCTTACTAATGCGGCCTCTATCCGTGATGTACTGCTGTTCCCGCATATGCGGAACAAAGACTAATCTAATAATGTTGAGAAGGGGCTGCGTCAGCAGCCCCTTCAGTTTATAAGGCTTAGCGGTATTTTCAATTAGCATCAGTTATTTTAAAATAATGCTTGCATTAAATATCTGTACATGATATATTCTATATCTGGCCGCGAAACGCTTAAAAGCGTCGAAGCTAAGCTCGAAAAAAGAAATTAAAAAAGAGCTTGCAACGAACGACCGGATGTGATATAGTATAAGAGTCGCTGCTGACGAGAACATCGAAGGCAATGACGAGCTTGATCTTTGAAAACTGAACAACGAGTGAGTATCTGGAGATCACTTCGGTGAGATCCAAAAGTAGAGAATGCAAATTCTCGTCAGATGTTTCAAAATGAGCAATCGCTCTTTTCGATAGTTTTCGGAAGGTTATTTCCTCGAAGTCATTCGGGTGAAGTGGACGTCCGGAAAAACCTTATTGGAG
>NZ_CCDG010000082.1 GCF_000723885.1 Paenibacillus camerounensis | reverse complement strand
GGCACCCGCGCCATCCCGGCGCGCAGCCCCAAACCAAGCAAGGCCCCGCCATCAAGTGGCGGGGCTTTGCTTGTTACTGGGCGGTGCCGGGCCCGCTCAGCACTCTCGGCAGCAGCGTCAGCAGCCGCTCGCGTGTCAGCGCGTCGCTGAAGTTCCATTTGCTGTTGTCCAGCAAATAGGCATGGCCCTGCTGCACGGCCGGCAGGCTGAGCCAGGCCGGGCTCAGCAGCAGCGCATCCATCGCTGCGCGGGAATCTTCACGCTCTGGAATGAGCATGAAGATCCGGTCCCCCGCGTAAGCAGGCAGCCGCTGCGGATCGACCTCAGCGAAGCCGAGCTCAGCGTCCAGCGCCGCCTGGATCTCCGCAGTCGGCATCAGGCCGCCCGGAGCATACAGCGCGCTGGACAGGCCGCTCAGCCCCATGGCAAACAGGTGATTGCCATGGTCGAAGAACAGCGCGGAGGCGGTTTCCCCGGGGGTGAGCACGCCGCTGCCGTACAGCCGCTGCCACATGGCGGCGTTCCTGGCCGCGAAGCCGGCCAGCCAGGCTTCGGCTTCGCGCTGCTTGCCCAGCCAGCTGCCGAGCGTCCGCATGCGGTGCTCCAGCGGAGCGAAGGAATCGAAGGTGAGGGCGGGGGCGATGCCCGCGACCCGCTTGTACACCTTCTCATCGGAATTGGCGATGATAATCAGGTCCGGGTCCAGCGAGGCCGTCAGCTGCGGATTCAGCGGGAATCCGACATTGGCCAGCCTTTTCAGCCGGTGCTTATAGACGCTGTTCCGGGCGAATTCCTCGTCGCCGCCGACCGGCTTCACGCCGAGGGCAAGCAGATCGCCGATCGTCTCACCGTGGTAGACGATCCGCCTTGGCCGCTCCGGGATGGACACAGTATGGCCGGTCCAGTCGCGGACGGTAACCTTCCCGCGCTGCAGCTGGGCGTAATGCCCAGGGGTAACGCCGGTCTTCTGGCGGAACCGGCGGCTGAAATAATACTCGTCGGAGAAGCCGGACAGCCGGGCGATTTCCCGCAGCGGCTCAGCCGATTCCAGCAGCAGCTGTTTGGAGCGGCTGATGCGCAGCTCGGTCAGATAGTCGAGCGGCTTCCTGCCGGTCAGCTTTTGGAATAACGGAGTGAACTGCCACAGCGAAACCCCGGCCTGTTCAGCCAGATGCTTGACCGTGATACTCTCCATATAATGCTCCTGCATATAAGTAAGGGTGCCTTCCACAGACTCAGCCGGGCTTGGCGCCTCCTCCGACGGATAATTATGCTCCAGCAGGAGGAGCAGCAGCTCCTGGAATTTCAGCTGCTGCTTATACAGCCGGACTTCACTGCGCTCAGCCGGGCTTGCCGTTAATTCTTCGGCAAGCCGGATGATCCGGGTAAACGGATGGACAAGCAGCTCCTGCCTGCCCGGAAGCAGCTCCTCTAGATAAGGCTCCGGTCCCCGGGCGGTCTGGTAGACATTGAACGAGATCTGATAATAATACAGTGTCGTTTCCGGATTATCTGCAGTAAATGCTGTTCCGGGGGACAGGAGGAAGCATCTGTCAGCACTGAGCGCAACGGTCTCGTTATGTATGATAAGCTGTCCGGTACCGCCGGTGCAGATCAGCAGGAGATGGGACTGCGCTGTCCGCGGCTCGGTGCAGGACATAGCGGGCTGAACGCTCAGGCCGGCGCCTGTCAGCTGAAACAGCAGCGTGTGCAGCGGGACTGTCGGCGTAGATGATGGCAGCATGCGCAGGCCTCCTCTTATAAGTGAGAATGATTATCAAGTAAACCCATTGTATCCAAAACAAAGAAGCTTATCAACGGATGTTGACAAGCTTCTTCACATTTATGAGGCCGGGAATGAGCCGGGCCTGACTGATCTATGCTTATTTGCCGCCCAGCAGGCGCGGTAATTCGGTAAGCAGCCATTCTCTGGTCGAGGCATCGGCAGAGGTTTTCATGATGTCCTGTGTGTAGACATTACCGTTTTTGACGGCAGGCAGGCTCTTCCAGATCTCGCTCTGAATCAGAGCATCGGTGGATTGCTTGGCCTCATCAGCTACTGGGGTCAGAATGAAGATCCGGTCGCCTGCATACTGGCTGATAACCTCCATAGAGATTTCCAGGAAGCCGGTGCCTTCATCCAGCAGAGTCTGAATAGGAGCCGGTGCCTTGAAGCCGCCTTCGCCGTAGAGCACCTGCGACAGCCCGGTTGCAGCCATTACGAACAGTCTGTCGCCGGGATAATAGGTGAAGACCGAGGCAGTTTCGCCTTCCTTCATGCCCGCAGCCTTCAGCTGCTCCCACATGGCAGTTTCACTGGTTTTGTACTGCGCCAGCCAGTTTTCCGCTTCCTGCTTTTTACCCAGCAGCAGGCCAAGCTCGGTCATCCGTTTCTCCAGCGGGCCAAAGGTGTTGAAAATAACCGTCGGCGCGATTTTGGACAACGCTTCAAAGTCTGCTTCGTCTGTTCCGGCATAGATAATCAGGTCAGGCTGCAGCTCAAGTGTCTTCTCCAGATTAATCGGGAATCCGACATCCTCCACTCCCGCAAGCTTGTCCTCAAAAATCTGCCCTTCCCCCATCGACAGCGGATATCCAACAGCCTGAACGCCCAGTGCGACGAGATCGCCGTAGGTTTCTCCCGAATAGATGATGCGCTCCGGCGATACCGGAATCTCTACCGTATGGCCTTTGTAATCGGTATAGGACTGTGTCCCGGCTGCAGCTGAGGTATCAGCGTCTGCAGAAGCCTCCGGAGAGGGTGCTGTGCTGGCAGCGGCATTGCTTGTAGTATCTGCGGCTGTGTTACCGCCGGCTTCGGTCTGTCCGGTGTTGCTTCCGCAGGCAAGCAGAAGTGCGCTCATCAGGAAGATGACGCAGAGAACAGCCAGGGGTTGTCTCGCTTTTTTTAACATAATAGTGCCTCCCTAATGAATTACGGTCTTGTGTACTGAGAATCATTCTCGCTTGCACCATCATAAAGTAAAGTGTTCTGCGGCTCAATGGACAAACTCCGGAAGCGGACTTGAATTTGTACAAAATGCACCTGAACCGAATGTAAAAGTGTGCTGCGTTACTTTCAGATTAAATTCAGACAAGGCTGTTATGATGCAGGCAGTGTGCCGGCTGGGGTACACTCAGAAGTGTGCTGAATTGTAATGTATACGTTGTTACATGAAGAAAATTAGCTTTCGGGAGGGTATTAGATTGAGAGGAAATAGCTATAACCGGTTTTTGCTGATAGCCATGTCGTTCATCCTGGTGTTTGGGAACGGGGGGCTGGCACTTGCTGCCACAGCGGTCACTGTCTCCAAAATTGTGCTGAACACAAGTGAGCTGTCCCTGTCCATTGAAGATACATATGTGCTCACAGCTACGGCGGTATACTCCGACAGCACATCAGGCGATGTTACAGTCAATGCCGACTGGTCGAGCGATAAGCCCGCTGTTGCCTCGGTCTATAACGGAATCGTAACCGCGAAGGCAGAGGGCACAGCGACAATTGTTGCGGTCTATACATACTCTGACGGAACGAAGCACTCCCAGGCGGCTACCGTTACCGTGACCAAAAAAGTTAAAGCGCTGACCCAGAATGTACAATCGCTTGATCTGCGCAAAGGGGAAGCGGGCAGCATCATTTTGACGGCAACCTATTCGGATAATACGACGGATGCTACGGCAGCTGATCATGCAGTCTGGACGACCAGCGATGCAGCAATTGCTACAGTAGTGAACGGCAAAGTGAAGGGAATTGCCTCCGGTACAGCCACAATCACAGGAGTATACGGCAAAAAAACAATCACCGTCTCCGTAAATGTTGAGGTGGCGAAGCGGGTAACGGTGGATCAGCCGGAGCTGGCGTTACTTTTGAATGACAGCGCTGCGGTGGTGCTGACGGCTACTTTTGCGGACGGGACCACTGAGAATGTAAGTACGCTCGCCGCCTGGTCGACCAGTGATGAATCCGTCGCTGATGTGCTGAAGGGTGTTATTACCGGCTACAAGCAGGGCTCGGCAGTGATTACGGCCAAATACGGCACCAAAACCGCCACAGTCCAGGTAACGGTTGATCAGACCAGCAAGCTTACAGTGGATTATCAGAGCCTGTTTCTTAAACCGGATGAAGCCCGCCAGCTTAAGCTGACAGCCGTATATCCCGATGGCTCGGCCAAAGATGTGACAAGCACGGCAGTCTGGAGCTCCAGTGACTCCGGGGTGGCTTATGTCTATAAAGGCAAGGTATACGGCTACACAGCCGGAACAGCAGCCATCACAGGCACATACGGCGATAAAACGGTGCAGGTGGATGTGGATGTTGCGGTAGCGCGATATCTGGATCTGAGCGAGGAGCAGCTTAGCCTGAAGAACAGTTCCAGCCACAAGCTGACGCTCACTGCTACGTATGCAGACGGCAGTACAGAGGATGTAACCGGTGCGGCGGTCTGGAGCTCAAGCAATGAACTGGTAGCTTATGTAAATAAAGGAGCTATTACCACTTATAAATTAGCGGGAACCGCTACAATTGGCGCCACTTACGGTACTCTGGAAGCTACGCTTGAGGCGGAGGTCGGCTCTGTAAGCAGGCTGATTGCAAGCAGTGAAAATGTATTTCTGCAGACCAGCGGAACGAAGCAGCTCAGCCTGACGGCTGTTGCCCCGGACGGCTCCTCGTCTGATGTAACCCCGAACGCCGCCTGGACCTCCGGCGATAAAAATGTTGCCGCTATCAGCAAAGGGCTGATTACCGGATATTCAGTAGGCACGGCTACAATTACGGGCACGTACAATGGCACAACAGCTACGGTTACAGTGGATGTAGGGACAGCCAGACATCTGGCGCTCAGTGAGACAGCCGTGAATCTGGCGGTGAAGGCGACCAGGCAGATCGTGCTTACAGCGACTTTTGCCGATGGGACAACTGCTGATGTGACGGGTCAGGCGGCCTGGAGCTCCAGTGATGAAGCCGTTGCTTATGCGGATAAAGGGATCATTACGGCTTACGCTGAAGGGAATGCGGCGGTCACTGCAAGCTATGGCTCCAAAACAGTGACACTAACCGCTGCTGTAGGCAAAAGTAATAAACTTAGTGTGGACGATGACAGTGTATTTTTACGGCTCAATAAGACGCAGCAGCTGGTGCTGACCGCGATTGATGCAAACGGCGTCTCCAGTGTGGTAACGGACAGCGCAGTCTGGACAACGGCTGATGATAATACTGCAACTGTGACCAAGGGTCTAATCACCGGCTACAAATCAGGTATGACAACAGTAACTGCAGTATACGGCGGCAAAACCGTCACGGTCACAGTGAACGTGGAGACCGCCTCCCGGCTGAATCTGACCCTCAGCAAGCTGAATCTTGGCCTTGACCAGAGTAAAGAGGTGACGGTGATGGCCAGCTATGAGGACGGCACCACACAGGATGTAACGGAGGATGCGGTGTGGAGCTCGGATCATGAGGACATTGCTGATGCAGCTAGCGGCACCATTACTGCTTATTCCACAGGAAGTGCTGTTATTACGGCGTCCTACGGAGGCAAGAAGGCTACAATTAAGGTAACGGCAGGAACCCCGGGCAAGCTGACCCTGCAGGCCAAAGCAGTAAAGCTTGAAGCAGATGAAACCTATCAGCTGATTGCTACAGGGAAGTACAGCGACGGCAGTGATCTGGTTGTGACGGACGAGGCGGAATGGAGCACCAGTGACGGGCAGGTGGCTGAGGTTGAGGACGGGCTGATCACCGCTGTTGATACCGGAACTGCGGTCATTACTGCCAAGATCGGCGAAGTATCTGCAGCAGTTACTGTAAATGTAGGCCTGGTGGATGAGCTGGCGGCAAGTGTGACGCTGATTACGCTGTCGCCTGCCGATAAGGAGCAGATTACACTGACGGCGACCGGTTCGGATGGTGTAGAGGCGGATGTTACAGCGGCTGCTGACTGGACATCTGCCAAGCCGGCAACAGCTACGGTGAAAAAAGGGCTGGTTACCGCCGTAGCCAAAGGCAAAACAACGCTCACCGCTTCCTACGGCGGACAAAAGGTGACGATTAATATCGAGGTCGATCAGATCTCCACTATTGAAGCATCGGCCAGCAATCTGGCGCTGAAATCCGGGGAGTCAGCCAAAGTGAGCGTAAAGGTCACCTTCAGCGACGGCAAAACGAAGGATGTTACCGGTGCAGCTGAGTGGAAAAGCGGGAGCTACAAGGTGGCGACGGTTACCGGCGGAACTGTGAAGGCTGTAGCTTACGGAAAATCCTATGTCACTGCAAAATACGGCGGAAAGACGGTCAAGGTACCGGTGACGGTTGATGTGCTCAAATATCTGGAGATCAGCCAGATGAATCTGAGCCTGAGTGCCGGGCAGTCAGTGCAGCTGATTGCTACGGCCACCTTTGAAGACGGCAGCGAAGCGGATGTATCGAAGACTGCGGTCTGGACCTCAACCAAGGAGCTGGTAGCCACAGGCAAGAACGGGCTTGTAAAGGCCAACAGTAAAGGCACTGCGTACCTTTCAGTGAAATACGGAGGCAAAACGGTCAAGGTTAAGGTTGTTGTAAAATAACGGAGCTCCTTCTCATTACGTTTTCGTGCATTACAAAAGCAGCCTGCGCAATATCTTTTTGGACAGCCGCATTCTCCGCATTGGAGGGTGCGGTATTTTTTTGAAGAAAAATGATATTAACATATTGATAATATCATAAGATCATGCTAATATGATGTTAATAACAAATTGTTAATAACAACTAAGCGGGAGGTAATGACCATGTTCGGATTCAGATTCGTGAAATTCCAGCCCAGCGAGTACGTGCTTAAAGTGAAGAACGGCAAGGTGGTGCGTGAGGGAGTAGGGCTGTCCTTTTACTATTATGTGCCTACAACCTCTGTGATTGTAGTTCCTGTCTCATCGATTGATGTCCCGTTCATGTTCGAAGAGATTACAGCGGATTACCAGACGGTAACGGTGCAGGGCCAGCTGACCTACAGAATTGTCGATTACAGCAAAACGACGCAAATCCTCAACTATACCTACAATTTGAAAAAGAACACCTACCTGTCTGACGATCCGGGCAAGCTGGCCCAGCGGGTCATTAACGTGGCTAAGGTGCTGACCAAAAAGCAGCTGGAGCAGCTGCCGCTGCGCCAGGCCATCCAGTCGAGTGAACGGCTGGCCAAGACAATTACCCAGGAGATTGAGCGGAATGCGGAAATTGAAAAGCTGGGTATTGAGCTGATGGGGCTCTCGATTCTGGCGATTGTACCGAATAAGGAAACGCTCCGTGCATTGGAGGCGCAGGCCCGGGAGGAGATTCTCCGCAGTGCCGATAATGCGCTCTATGAGCGCCGGAATGCGTCGATTGAGCAGGAACGCCGGGTGAAGGAGAATGAGCTGAATACGGAAATCGCGGTAGAGACCAAGAAGAAGCAGATCCGCCAGACTCAGCTGGATTCCGAGCGGTTCGTGAAGCAGAAGCAGAACGAGATGAAGGAAGAGCAGCTTAGCTTCGACACGGCACTGGAGGAGAAGAAGCAGGAGCTGATCGGCCTGGCCGTTGCCAACCAGAAGGCTGAAGCAGATGCCAAAGCCTACGAGCTGTCGGCGGTGATGAACTCGTTGCAGGGCGTATCGCCGAATGTGCTTCAGGCCCTGACCAATGTCGGCATGAAGCCGGATAAGCTGATCGCCATCGCCTTCCAGGAGCTGGCCGAGAATGCCGGCAAGATCGGGCAGCTGAACATAACGCCGGATCTGCTTCAGGGCATTATGGCCGGATCGGCAGACGGTGCAGGTGCTGCCAGAGGAACGGAGAGACGATGAGCACACGACAGGTGGGTGTATTGGAGCGGCGGCCTGTGAGTAGAGCATCAGGAATATGGAGTCAGGATTGAGAGGGGAAGAGGGTACGAAGCGCGGCGGAGCAGGTGCGGCGGATGAGGTGGCGGAGGATGGGCAACGCGATAGTAACAGAGAGGGGAGCTGGAGATGAGCAGCGGGGGACGGGTGTCGGAGAATAAAATTGTGCTGGTCAAACGCAAGACACGGCTTGAGGAACTGGTTGTCCGCTATAACACAGTGCAGCAGGCCCAGTTCTATATTGAGCGGCTGGGCGCAGATTTCAGCGATTATATCAGCGAGGACCTCACCTACCGCCAGGCGGTGGAGACGACGGTTATCGAGCTGAGCGCCCTGGGCCGGGTACAGGTGCTGGAGCGGCAGCATGTGCCGAATTTTATTTTTGGCGCTGAGGATACAGTAGTCGTCCTGGGGCAGGACGGCCTTGTAGCCAATACGCTGAAGTATCTGCAGGAGCAGCCGCTGATCGGCGTGAATCCCGATCCGCAGCGCTGGGACGGCGTGCTGCTGCCGTTCACCGTCAAGGATCTGCGCCTGCTGCTGCCGGAGGTCTTCCGCAGCCGCCGTCAGGTGCGTGAGGTGACGCTGGCTAAGGCCGAGCTGAACGACGGCCAGAGCCTGTACGGCGTCAACGATCTGTTCATCGGCCGCAGGACGCATGTGTCGGCGCGCTATCTGCTGCAGCATGGCGCCGCCGCCGAGCAGCAGTCCTCCAGCGGCATCATCGTCTCCACCGGCCTTGGCTCCACCGGCTGGCTGCGCAGCGTGCTGGCCGGAGCGGCAGGCGTGACCCGCAGCGCAGCCGGTCTGGGCCTGGCCGCGGCGGAGGGGATGTCTGGCGGCGCTGCCGGGCGGGAGCCTGCAGCAGGAGCCGGCATGGAGAGCAGGCTCGCCTGGGATGACCCTAATCTGTATTTTACGGTTAGGGAGCCTTTTCCGAGCCGAACGACTTCTGCCGGTGTAGTGTTTGGCCGGGTCAGCGGCAATGAGCCCCTGCGGATAACCTCACAGATGCCGGAGGATGGCGTAATCTTCAGCGACGGCGTGGAGAGTGACTTCCTGGCGTTCAACTCCGGCGTAGAAGCGGTAATCGGACTGGCTGAGAAGCGGGGCAGGCTGGTGGTCTGACCGACATACTGTTAACGACAGAGCAATCCACATGACACAGGGAAACTGGCCGTAAAGCTAATTTAAAGGGAAAATTCCCACTAATGGCACCGGCAGCAGGCTGAAAGAACAAGCGAAAGACTGCTCCCGGACATTACGCCGGGAGCAGTCTTTTTTTAAAGCCGTCTTATTCCAATATAACCGCTCCCTATTCAGGGCGTCTTACTTACTGGAAGCTGCGGCCCTGGTTCATGGACGAGCCGTAGCCCTGGTTCTGGCTGCCCATGGAGCCGATGGCGCCCAGGGTTCCGATCCGGCTGATAGAGCCGGACGGGCTCATCGTGCTGCCTGAATCAGCCGGTGTATGCATGGTATGCATAGGCTGCTGATTATAAGAAGCATACCCCTGAGTACCGGTATTGTAGCCGGATGATCCGGCATTATAGCTGTCCGCTCCGGTACTGTGGCTCATTGGACTGGAATTGTAGCTGGCAGCCCCGGTATTAAAATGCGGGATGCCGGTATTATAGCCTGAATTTGTATTATAGCTTGGGCTTATGTGTGTATTGTAGCTTGGATTTGTATTGTAGCTAACCGCTTGTGAGCTCTGCTCCAGCTGTCTCAGGGTTTGAGTCACCTGCTGCAGCTGCTGGACAGCAGTGTTGTGACCCTGCAGCGCCTGCTGGATAACCTGGCTGGCCTTATGCTCACGCTGTGCCAATTCCTCCAGCTTTGCCGCGTTTTGCTGCTCCTGCTGGAGAAGCTGCTGGTAGTTCTGGCTGGCCTGCTGAGTCTGGGCGACAAGCTGCTGGATAATGGTCTCACACTGGCTGATTTGGCTGGAAAGATTTGAATTCAAAGTCATTGCCTCCTTGGCATGTTTGGTTTGGTCATGCGGGTTTATTATCTCTGGAGGCTGAGTCGAATATGCATGAGCAATCGCTGAGGGGACAGGCCGGAGCAAATAGGTACAAGCCATGCTGCAACTTCCGCGTTCCAATGCCGTCTATGTATAAAAGAGTTTTCCAGATTAACCCATAAGGTGGAGGTGGGGCAACATGAAAGAGCAAGGAACCGCCGGATTTAACAGAACCGGCAAGCTGCTGGGTATCAAGCTGCCGCTGGTATTTTTACTGTTGTTTACGGCCTGTTTTCCCGGGATGGCATCAGCTGCAGCAGGGGCTGCAACGTCCTCGGACCTGATTGTAGTCAACAAAAAAACGAACACACTGGGCTTTTTTAGCGGCGGCAGGCTCGAAAAGGTATTCCCGGTTGCTACAGGCAAAACCAAGAATCTGACGCCGGAAGGGACGTTCCGGATGGTGCTTAAAGCCAAAAACAGGCCTTATTACAAAGATAATATCCCCGGCGGCGATCCGGCTAATCCGCTTGGTGACCGCTGGCTGGGGCTGGAGGTGAATGGCACTTACGGAACCACCTATGCCATTCACGGCAATAATAATGAGGCTTCAATCGGCAAATATGTCAGCGCAGGCTGCATCCGGATGCATAATGACGACATCCACTGGCTCTATCCCAAGGTGGCTAAGAACACTCCGGTAATCATTACAACGTCCAGCCTCGATCTGAAAAGTATCGCGGCGAAGCACGGCTATTCTGCCGGGCCGACAATGCTGGCAGGCGCTTTTATCGTGGATGGCGAGACCGTTAAGGCGAAGGATGCTTTTGTGCTGGACAATTCCCGGGTATATGTCCCCTTGAGGGAGACGGTTGCGCTGCTTGGTGGGAGCCTGACGAAGGAGCCGGGTACCGGTTCGCTCGTCATCCGGATAGGCGATTATACAGCAGTCCATAAACCGCTAAGCGGAACAGCGAAGGTCAACGGCAAAGAGGTAACGATCCTCACTTCGCAAAATATTAACGGCCGTCTGTACATTCCGCTCAGCAGCCTGACCCCGCTGTTTGGTATAACCTTTACTTGGAACCCTAAGGACGGAACCGTGAAGCTGTAAAAGAGCTTGGCTCAAGCGCCTGCCGGAGCAGCAAGCCGCTAGGCTGCAGGCGGTGTATGATCCCGTCCGTAACCGGCAGGCCGGCTTGCTCCAGCGCATACAGTATGGCTCCTGCTGCAGGGGGGAGCTGGGGTTGTACCACTGTATATTGCTTGTTAGTGGCAATCTGCAGCTCCTCCTGCAGTCTGGCCTGAAAATAGCTGCTGCACGCTACACTTCCAATAAAAGCGACCGGTACATGGTTCTGCTTAAAGGCAGCGCCAAGCAGCTCAATGCCGGTCTTCATCTGACCAATAGCCCGGTCGCATACCCGGATCGAGGCAGCGCTTCCGAGCGCTGCCTCTTCGGTGACTGCCGGTGCAAACCGGCCGAAGCGCCGGTCGCGTGCTTTGCGGTCAGCGTCGAAGCCGCCGGAGGCTTGGCTGTACAGCTCGTTCAAAGATTGTACCTCCCAATGTGCCAGCATCCTGGCAACAAGCTTCTCATCGCTGGAATCCGTATGCCCGGCCAGCACCTCAAATACCGCCTCGTAGCCAAGCAGCCTGGCCGCACTGGCCGCATAATGATGAAAATCATAATTGCGCAAATACCGTCCTTCTTCATTTATCGCAATCAGAATAGAGCCGGTGCCCGCGATCGCAATAATGCCCGGCCGGGCTAGATGTGCGCCGTAATGGGCAATTAACGCATCGTTAACATGCCATCTGGGACAAGCCAGACCAGGAACCGCTGTGAGCGGGGCAACCCATTCCAGATCCTCGGGCGAATCAAAGCCTGCGATGCCTGCTGCGATACCTATAACACGGCTCTCTATAATACCACCCCGGCCTATAACCTCCGTTATAGCCGATTGCACATTAGCTTGAACCGAAGATTCCCGGTAGATGGAAGCGCTACCTTTAATGCTGTAGGCAAGTATATTGCCGTGAATATCAGCGGCGATGGCCCGGGTATTTGTTCCGCCGCCGTCTATTCCAATCACAACATCCTTTTGCTGCACTGGACATCTCTCCTCTTTTTTACAGCATACTATATTAGGCAATACTAATGAATAGGATACGGAAGGCATAACAGCTGTGATGCCACAGGTGGAGAAGCACCCGGCAGAAATGGTATAATTTTCACCAGTATGAACGTTATGAAACTGGGAGGCCTGAAACGATGAGCGAACAGCTTGTGGAACAACTGGAATTATGGCATGAAGAGGACGACTTCGAGGAAATTGTGGATGCTGTGATGGAGATTTCAGAGGAGGACCGGGATTATGTGCTGGTCAGCCATTTAGGAAGAGCACTGCTTAACCTTGAGCGTTACGAAGATGCGCTGGAGCAGCTTATGTCCGTTGAGGAGGAAGGCGGGGAAGATCCGCTCTGGCATTACCGCACCGGGTTTTCTTACTACTATCTGAAGCAGTATGACAAAGCTGTCGTTGCATTTGAAAACGCTGACCGGCTTGATCCTGAGGATGAGGATACGCTGGAGTTTCTGGCGCTGAGCCGGCGCAAGGCCGCCAAAAAAGCAGCCAGAGCGGCAGCAGCAGGAGCCTCCTCCAAAAAAACATCAGGAACACGGCCGCTGCCGAAGTTTGATGGCGCTAATTTCTGGGCAGACAGCACAGAGGAGCAAGAGGACTATGTGTCTGAGCCGCTTACGGACGAGCTGGTCGAATCCGTGCAGGAGCAGCTCGTGTTCAAGCTGCCGGACTTCTACATTGCCATGACGAAGCAGCAGAACGGCGGCGTTCCCCGCAACACCAAATATCCGCTGGGGAACCAGGCAGCCGAAGCCGGCAAGGATCACATTGTGATCTCGGGAATCCGCGGCATCGGCCGGGAGGCGAAATATTCACTTTGCGGTGAGCAGGGCAGCCTGGCAGTCATTGACGAATGGAATTATCCTGAATTTGGCGTGGTCATCTGCGATGCACCATCGGCGGATCAAGGGGTTGTAATGCTTGACTACCGGCCTGCCGGTAATGACGGGGAGCCGGAAGTCGTTTATGTTGATCTGGCGAATAGCCGTAAGGTTACATATTTGGCCAAGAATATGGAGAGCTTTATCCGCGGCCTGGTGAGTGCAGAGCTTGCTTAGATTGTAAATATAAGCACGGAGTACAATGTGCTGCCAAGCAATAAATAAAAGACGGTTCCCGTGATTCTTACGGGAAGCCGTCTTTTTTCCAGCTACTGTATACTGGCTGTTACGTTATCCAAAAACAGATCTGCATCGCTATTGAATTTCCAGCTCACCCCGAATTTATCGACCAGCATCCCAAAGCATGAAGACCAGGGAGTATCGGATAACGGCATAATGACCTTTCCGCCCTGAGATAAACCTTCAAAGTATTCCGCCAGCTTTTGCTTATCATCAATAACCAGGCTGATCAGTATATTATTCCCTGTCATTAGCTCGCCTGTTACCGCCTTCATTGAAGGCAGAATGTCCGACATCATGATCTTCCCGCCTGTGAATGTTATGGAAGATTCCATGATTAGATTCAGCTCGTTTTCCGGCATCGGGTAGCTCGGATTTTGAGGAATATCCCCAAATTTCGCTTTTTTTACTTCATTTGCGTTTAAAGCCGCCGAATAAAAATCGATCGCTTGTTCTGTAGTTCCATCAAAGTTCAGATATGCAATAGCTGCCATAAATACAACCTCCTTCTTGTTATAAAGGAAGTATAATGGATAATAGGTGACATCTTATTGTCACTGTTTGTTGGAGATGAGAAAAAGAGGTGAGCCGATGGAAAAGGTTGAGAGACTAATCTCTATTATTATGATTCTGCTGAGGAAGGAGGTTGTCTCCAGCACAGAGTTCGCACAGTTATTTAATGTTTCCAAAAGAACGATTCTTCGCGATATGGAAACCTTGAGTTTATCCGGCATCCCGGTCTATTCGGTCAATGGGGTTAACGGGGGCTACGGTATTTTGAATGAATACAAGGTTGATAAACGACTTTTAACCAGCTCGGACTTAGAGAATATCCTGACTGCACTGGGCGGCCTGGAACAAATTTTAATCAGCGGGGAAGTTGAAAAAACAATCAAAAAAATAGAAGGGATGGTAGGTCCGCTCACCCCGAAAAGCTCCATCCGGCTTTCTTTTTATAATTGGGAGGGCCGGTCTGAGCTCAGTCAAACCCTGGCGGTATTTCAAGAATCCATACTGAAGGGCAGACTCGTTTCCTTTGATTATACAGATAAAAATGGTATTGCGACGAAAAGGACTGCCGAGCCCTATCAGCTTCAGTTCAGCGAATCAAGCTGGTACCTCAAAGGCTTCTGCTTACAGCGTATGGGATACAGGACATTCAAATTATCCCGGACCAATAACCCTTGCATGCAGGGGCAATCATTTAACCCGAGAGATGATTTTGCGGAACAAGCGCAGGAAGCAGGCTATCAACCGGAACTGGTCACCGTTAAGGCGTTGATTTCGCCTGGTATAAAGGATCAGTTTATTGAAAGATACGGACAAAAGAGTGTCGAATACTACAGCCCTGAACGGTTCATGGCAACATTTCTTGTTCCTCATGCCAGTGCAGGGTTTGATTTTCTGGCAGGATTCGGTACAAGGCTGCAAATTGTTGAACCTGAATCATATGTCGAAGCATTCCGGAATTATGTACTTGAGATAGTTAAGAAATACCAATGATTTTATTGTACACCCGCCGGGCAAAAACAATTATAACCGTTCTGACCCTTATCATCGCCGTCCAGATTGTTTATATTATAAGTGTTACTGATTTCGGACAATACGGAGGACACCGGCTGATGAATAACTAACACGTTTCCTGAAAGATGACCAGATTACTTGTGATGTGCATAAGCACATGCCACGGGACACCTGCTTAGGGTGTACGGTCAGGGATACGTGTGTCTGCCGGGACTCATGCGATATGGAAATTTGGCTGGCAAAAGATTAACGATCCGCTTGGAGCTATTTTCAGGTGTACCGTTATTCTGCCGCTTATTTCCTGTACGCGGCTCCCATCATACGTTTCCTGTACCGCAGCCTGCTGGCTGCGGTTTTTTGCTGCTGTTTCTGTTACGGATGCAGCAGTCAGCCTTGGAGCTAATACGGAAGCGGAGGAATGTATATGACTGCAATGACTATATTGAAAGCGAAGAATTTAAAAAAAGAATGGGATGGCATCCCCTTGTTCGAAGGGGTATCCTTTGAAATCACAGAAGGCGAGCGTGTCCTGCTGTTCGGCCGGAACGGCACCGGCAAAACAACTCTGCTGCAGGGCCTGCTGGGCAGGCTTGCCTTTGAGGAAGGCACCGTCTATTGCGGCCTGGAGCGGGAGGAATGGGGCGTACTGGATCAGCAGCTGGAGACGGATTCCGGTGTCAGCGTCCTTGAATTTGTGTTGTCAGCATCAGAGCAGCTGGCCGCCCTTAAGCAACGGATGGAGCAGCTTGCCCGCAGGCTGGAAGAGACAGGCGGCACCGATGAGGCGGCAGTGGCAGAGTACGGAGAAGCCTGTGACAGCTACATGCTGCTGGACGGATACGGCTGGGAAGCTAAGGCGGAGAAATGTCTCCGGCAGCTGAAGCTGGACCCGTCCCTATGGAATCATTCTTACCGGCGGCTCAGCGGAGGCCAGAAGACGCGCGTACAGCTGGCTGCGCTGCTCGCCCGGCAGCCGAAGCTGCTGATACTGGATGAGCCGACCAATCATCTCGACGGGGAGACGATGGTATGGCTGGAGGAGTGGGTGCGGACCTATCCCGGCACGGTGCTGTATGTGTCGCATGACCGCACGTTTATCGACCGGACGGCGACGGGTGTCCTGGAGCTGAGCCCGGCAGGCTGCCGCCGCTATCCCGGCGCTTATACACAGTACAGGGAGCAGAAGGAGCTGGAGCTAAAGACGCTGGAAGGACGGCACAAAAAGCAGGAGCTGGAAAAGGAAAAGCTGCTGGAAAGCATCCGCCGCTATGCCCTGTGGTTCCAGCAGGCACACACTGCCGCCGGGCAGAATGATTTTCTGCGGTCCAAGTCGAAGAAGAACGTCTCACGCCTGCACGCGAAGGAAGCCAGCCTGGAACGGCTGGAGAAGAACCGGGTAGAGCTGCCGAAGGCAACGCCCCAGCTGAGCATGAAGCTGGAAGGTGAGGATTTTCAGGGAGATGCGCTGCTGGCGGTGGAGGACATTAGCCTGGGCTACCCGGGCGGGCCGCTGCTGCTGGAGCATTTCTCGCTTACTGTACGCCGGGGGGACCGGCTGTCCGTGCTCGGTCCGAACGGCGCCGGCAAATCGACGCTGCTGAAGCTGATTACAGGTGCTGTCAAGCCCGCCAGCGGCAGGCTGCGGCTGCATCCCCGCACGAGGATTGCCTATTTCGCCCAGGAGCTGGAGCATCTGAATCCGGAGCTGACCATCCTTGACAGCCTGCTGGAGCTGCCGGGCATGACGCAGACGGAGGCCCGGACCATTCTCGGCTGCTTCCTGTTCCCGCGCGAGGATGTGTTTAAACGCATCGGCGACCTTAGCCTCGGCGAGAAATGCCGGGTCGCTTTTCTCCGGCTGTATTTCGGCAAGGCCAATCTGCTGGTGCTCGACGAACCGACCAACTATCTGGATATCGACACCCGGGAGCGGGTGGAAGAAGCGCTTTCCGCCTATCCCGGCGGTCTGGTGATCGTCTCGCATGACCGTTATCTCCATTCGAGAGTCGCCAACCGCCTGCTGCTGCTGGGCCGGGGGCAGAGCCCGCAGTTCTTTTCCGGGACTTTTGAGGAGTATTATGCTAAGGAGCGCAGCCGGGTGCTGACTCCGGAGGAGCAGGCCCGTGAAGGTGAGCTGCAGCTGCTGGAGCTGCAGTTAGCAGGGCTGATGAGCAGAGAAGCGCTTGCTACAGAAAGCGGAAACCGGGAGCTGATGCAGGAGATTATGGCGGTACGCGGGGCAATCAGCACAAGGTTAAAGGAAATCTGACATCGGCAGAGAAGTAAATATAAGGTAAATACATGAAATGATTGGGGGAAGCACTCTCAAATGCGGAATAAAGGAATGAGGCTGGCGGCTGCACTGCTGCTTTTGACCAGTCTGGCGGTCCCGTCAGCGTACACCTCAGCGGCAGCAAAAAACGTAAAGGTAAAGGTAACACTGGTCAGTATGGAGCTCACTGAAAACAATCATGTCGGCAACGAATGGTACACAGCAGGTTACATCAACGACAAGGAAATAAAAGAAGGCTCTTCGGTCGTCCTGGATTTGAAGGCAACGGAAAGCATTAAGCTGAAGGGCTATGCGGAAGAGCAGGACAAAATCCCTGATAAAGGCGAGGCTACCAGCTCAATCAAAGTATCCGATGTAACTAAGCCAGTCACTAAAGCGGTAAAGGTTACGGTGACGGAAAACCGCGGGCGCTATTCGGGCAATACGGCGACCTGGAAGTTTACTTTTAAGGTGCAGAAGCAGTAAGGGCAGATGATGATCTGCCGGTCCTCAGGAGGGACGATGAATAAAAACGGCGTATAGCAGCAATTATCGTGATCCCGGCAGTTATTGCATTGATGTTTATGTGGCTTCGCCCGAAGCCTTTTGAAAGGGAATATAGCCGTGTGATTTATATGGATGAAGCAGGTCAGACGGGTACGCTGGAGGAGGCGCAGCAGGTGGCACGGGATATTATCAGCCTGGAGTAACGGAACAATGGGACCGGAAATAGCCTGTAGTGAGACACCACACAGCAAGGGGAATTATCATGGAGAACAGTCTTACGGATCGGCTGGCAGAGGATGACTTTGTAGGCTTTTGGAAAAGATTACTGATCAGCATCCTGGACACTCTGATTTTGGCACTCCCCATGTATTTCATTAACGGATGGGCCGTTTCGGCGGCTGAGCAGTACCAGTCGGGGATTCCGCTGTGGCTGCAGTGGATTCTGCTCTCGCTGTTCAACATCCTGATGGTTGTAAAATTCGGCGGAACCCCGGCCAGGCTGCTTCTGCGGACGCGGATTGTGAACGAGGAGGGCAAGTATCCCAGTCTGAAGCAGGCGGTTGTCCGGTATATTTTTCTTCTGGTAAACTCACTGCTGGCGGTTATTGTTACCGCCGGAAACGGTACTCTTTCCAAGCTGCCTGGTTTCTTGTATTTAGCATGCGTAACCGGGCACTTCATGATAGCATGGCCGGAACCTATGTAATCAATCGGAATGCTCTGCTCGATAATGATTACCTTGCAGGAAAAGATAACGTGTAAAGCCTGCATGTGTGTAAGAGTGAGAATGAAAGGCAAAAGTGCCTTTGA
>NZ_CCDG010000081.1 GCF_000723885.1 Paenibacillus camerounensis | reverse complement strand
CGCCCGCGGGGCGTGCGGGCCAGGGAGTCCGCAGCCTCCCTGGCTATCGGGGACGCGCGGCTGCGCGCCGCGGTCCGGCAGTTTGTACGCCAGTGGGAAGCCCTGGCGTACGGCACATCCGCTCCGCCGCCGGCCCCCGCTGTTTCTGCTGACACCGCCCCGCCGGAGAATGCCGCCAGAACCGCGCCCGTCGCTCTGCCGCCGGGCCCGGCCGCCTTTATCAGCCTATGCCTGAAGATTTCCTTCCGGCTGGCCTGAGCTGTTATCAGCTGCCCGAGAGCGAAATGGTCAGCTTTTCCAACAGGTTTTCAGGGATATGCGCTGTAGTCCGGTTTCCTTAAAGGGCCGGGCTTTTCCGGTCCAAAGGCTTATAAATTGCCTGTCCGCCTTTCCTTGACGGTAAGAATTAACCATGAGTATAATGAATCCAATAATCAAGGGAGGCACGTAATGAATAAGCCAAATGAAATGATCGTCGTTCTCGATTTCGGAGGACAGTATAACCAACTTATCGCGCGCAGAATTCGGGACCTGGGGGTATACAGCGAGCTTCTGCCGTACAATACGCCAGTAGAGAAGATTAAGGAACTTTCACCAAAGGGGATTGTTTTCTCCGGCGGTCCAAGCAGTGTGTATGCCGAGGATGCTCCGCATGTAGATCCGGCTGTGTATGAGCTGGGACTGCCGATTTTCGGGATATGCTACGGGATGCAGCTTATGGCCCAGCAGCAGGGCGGCAAGGTGGAGCGCGCAGCCAAGCGCGAATACGGCAAAGCGGATGTAGATTTCCAGCCGGGCTCTGTGCTTGCAGCAGGTCTTGACGGCAGACAGACCGTATGGATGAGCCACGGGGACCACGTAGCCATGCTTCCGGGCGGCTTTAAGCTGGATGCCGGCACCGAGAGTGCTCCGATTGCGGCAATGAGCAATGACGAGAAGAAATTCTACGCGGTGCAGTTCCATCCGGAAGTGCGCCACTCTGTGAACGGTAATGAGATGATTTCGAACTTCCTGTACGAGGTATGCGGCTGCGAAGGCAATTGGACAATGGAATCGTTCATTGAGGATGCAATCAAGGATATCCGTGATAAGGTCGGCGACAAAAATGTCCTGTGCGCACTGAGCGGCGGCGTAGACTCCTCCGTAGTAGCCATGCTGATTCACCGTGCAATCGGCGACCAGTTGACATGTATGTTTATCGACCACGGCCTGCTCCGTAAAGGTGAAGCTGAGAGCGTAATGGAGACGTTTGTCGGCAAATTCGATATTAATGTGATCAAAATTGATGCGCGGGACCGTTTCCTCGGCAAGCTGGCCGGCGTATCCGATCCTGAGCAGAAGCGTAAGATCATCGGCAACGAATTCATCTACTGCTTCGACGAAGAATCGGCCAAGCTGGGCGACTTCGCCTTCCTGGCTCAGGGTACACTGTACACCGATATCGTAGAGAGCGGAACAGCAACAGCACAGACAATCAAATCACATCACAATGTCGGCGGCCTGCCGGAAGACATGAAATTCAGCCTGATCGAGCCGCTGAATACATTGTTCAAGGACGAAGTCCGCAAGCTGGGCGAAGAGCTGGGTATGCCGCATGCAATCGTATGGCGTCAGCCGTTCCCGGGTCCGGGTCTTGCTATCCGTGTACTGGGTGAAGTTACGGAAGAGAAGCTGCAGATCGTTCGTGATTCCGACTACATTTTGCGCGAAGAAATCGCCAAAGCCGGTCTGGACCGCGAAATCTGGCAGTACTTTACCGCACTTCCGAACATGAAGAGCGTGGGCGTAATGGGGGATGAGCGTACGTATTCCTACACCGTAGGTATCCGCGCCGTTACTTCCATCGACGGCATGACAGCCGACTGGGCGCGTATCCCATGGGATGTGCTTGAGAAGATCTCCGTCCGCATCGTCAACGAAGTCGATAACGTGAACCGCATCGTGTATGACATTACTTCGAAACCGCCAGCGACTATCGAGTGGGAATAGATCAAAAAAAGCTGAAAGCCCAGTATTCATTGGGTTTTCAGCTTTTTTTAAGTTTACTTGAAGATTTATAACGACACAGCAGCATCAATTTCTACCTTGAATAGGGTATTAATTAGACCTGAAACCACAACCAGTGTCATTGTTGGCTTAGTGTCCTTTAAGTAATTGGCTAATTTGCTCCTGACGGCAGATAAATATTCTCTATCCGTAATCCGCCGATAAACCAGATGAGAGGGGAGAACCAATTGATTTCGAGCTCTTCACCGGCCAAAGCCGGAAACAGGAACTCCATTAGGATTAACATGGTAAAGCCCCACAGGATACCTGCAAGGGTGAATTTTTTCCTTGTACCACATTCATAAAAACGCCTCATTTACGAACAATAACGAAAACATCACGCACAATGTTCGTATTTACCATTGACAAGTCATGTAAGTTACACCTAAAATAAAAAAGCGTTGAGCAGCAAAATTATTCGTATAATTCCGGGGATTGGCCTGGAAGTCTCTACAGGGTCACCGTAATGGCCTGGCTACGATTAAAAAGAGCGATTCCATGGAAACCTTCCCGCCCGCAAGGCAGAAGGAGATGAGGGAGCTTCTCTTTTTTCGGGCCGGTGTCGATCAGATACCGGCCTTTCTGTGCGCTCATACACAAACATATACCTTAGGGGGAGAAACATTTGAACCGCTTTTTCAAATTGAAAGAAAACGGCACTACCGTACGTACAGAGATCATGGCCGGTATTACTACCTTTATGGCAATGGCCTACATTCTGTCGGTTAACCCAGGTACGCTTACTGCCTTCGGACGGATTGATATGGGCTGGTATTCCGTATTCCTGGCAACAGCGCTGGCAGCAGGTATTTTCACAATCGCCATGGGGTTGTTCATTAACTTCCCGGTAGCTCTGGCACCTGGTATGGGCCTTAACGCATATTTTGCTTCCGTAGTATTGGCTTCGCAGACAACAGAGCATGAGTTCACCTGGCAGATGGGTTTGACCGCTGTATTCATTTCCGGTCTGATCTTCATTCTCTTAACGGTCACCAGGGTCCGGCAGATATTACTTACTGCAATTCCGGACAGTCTCAAGCATGCCATTACAGTCGGTATCGGGATGTTCATCACCATTATCGGTCTCAAAAACAGCGGACTGATGACAATCGGTGTTGAAGCCGGCAGCGACATTCCTGCTAACAAATTCACAGACGTTCTGTCCTTCGAGACAGTCATTCATATGGGCAGTCTGGAGAACACCAGTGTCCAGCTCGTTATTATCGGCCTCCTGCTGATCGCCATCCTGATGGTGCTGCAGGTCCGCGGCGCAATCCTGTTCGGTATTCTGGGTACAACACTTGTAGCTATTCTTATGGGTGCTGTTGACTTCAGCTCACTGAGCAGCCCGCAGACGCCTTGGATTCCGGATTTCACACAGCTGAACTTCATGGAATTTGACTGGGACGGCATCATGCACACCGGTATCGTATCCGCGATTGCCACATTTACCTTTGTAGAGCTGTTTGATACTTTCGGCACACTGGTAGGTACTGCTGAACGTGCAGGTATTATGAAGAACAAAGAAGAGGGCAAGAGACGTGTGGGTAATGCAATGTTCGTAGACGCAATTGCTGTAACAGGCGGTGCGATGCTCGGTACTTCCACAACTACTGCCTATGTAGAAAGTGCTGCCGGCGTAGCAGAAGGCGGACGTACAGGTCTGACAGCTGTAACTACCGGTGTCTGCTTCCTGCTTGCATTGTTCCTGGCTCCTGTTGTTGCATTGATCCCAGGCTCGGCTACTGCCGCAGCACTGATCGTTGTCGGTGTGCTTATGGCCCAGTCGATCCGCGAAATTGACTTTCAGGATATGGTTTACGCTATTCCGGCCTTCCTGACCTTCGCGATTATGCCGTTCACTTACAACATCGCCAACGGAATCTCGTTCGGTATCGTTACTTATGTTATTCTGGCTTGTGTAGCCAATATTGCCGGCAAAAAGAAATATGATATCCACTGGATGATGTGGGTGCTGGCCGTTCTGATTATTGCGCGTTATGTATTTTTCGGCAGTGCAGGCTAAACTTCTATAGTACAACACGGCGGCTCCTTCAGAGATGAGGGGGCTGCCTTTTTTTATTTTCCGGACCAACGGCTCATGATTACCTTGTTTCCTCAATAAAGAGCCGAGCTTAGTCTTTCCATCATCCGGTATTTAGATTATATTGTTGAAGAGGTGATGTAAGTTGTCCGGCATCTTATCCAGGATATTTAACTCCTGCAAAAACAACCCCTGGCCGCTGCTGCTGTTCGTGCTTGGGGCCATTGTACGGATTGTGTACATAGGTTCGGTTCCGCCCGGCTTGAATCAGGATGAAGCTTCCATCGGTTATGATGCCTATGCTATTCTGCATTACGGGATAGACCGTAACGGCGTTCATCTACCGGTTCATCTTATAGCCTGGGGCAGCGGACAAAATGCGCTTTATGCGTATCTCTCCATGCCTTTTATTCTGCTGTTCGGTCTGACGCCGCTGTCTGTAAGGGCACTTAGTGTTTTTATGGGACTGGCGGGAATGTTTTTCTTCTATATAATTATGAAACGTTTATTTCCGGCAAAAGCGGCAGGCATCGCTGCCATGTTCTTTATTGCCGTTAACCCGTGGCATATCATGATGTCGAGGTGGGCACTGGAATCCAATCTGCTTCCAACCTTGATTCTGATCGCGGTTTATTGCCTGCTGCGGTCTGTCCAGTCTGCGGATTCCCGCTGGACCTACGCCTACACCGCAGTGCTGGCTATATCGTTATATGCATACGGTACAGCGTATTTCTTTGTCCCTGTGTTTGCTGCGGCAACAGCAATTCTTCTATTATATTGCAAGGTGCTCAAGGTCCGGACACTGCTCTGGAATGCCCTGCTGTTTGTATTGCTGTCCCTGCCCATATTATTATTTATAGTAATTAATCATTATAATGCTCTGCAGGCGGTAACCACACCGCTGTTCACGGTTCCTAAGCTTACGACGCCGCGGGTGGAGCAAATCTCCTCTGTATTCGGCGGACAGCTGCTTCAGACAGCGGCAGGCAATTTCCGTGAATTCCTAACTGTTCTATGGAGCGGAAGCGACGGTCTGCCGTGGAACTCTATATCCTGGTACGGTTATGCTTACCCGCTTGCCCTGCCTTTTGCGCTTCTTGGGCTGGTTGTCATGCTGCAGGACGTCCGGAAGCACCGGCGGAAGGAAGCGGGCAGGGTAATCCTGCTGCTCTGGCTGCTGTCAGCGATGCTTATGGCCTTTATTACAACAGTAAATATTAACCGGATCAACATTGTGTTCTACCCGCTGATTATGCTCTCGGCAGCAGGCTTCATTTGGCTCTATTCCAAAATAAAGCCGGCAGGCATTCTCGCTGCGGCTGCCTTTGCCGTTATGTTCGGCTCCTTTACCACCGTATATTTCCGTGATTATCCCGGACAGATCGGCCCGTCCTTCCATGAGTCTGCCGGGGAGGCGATCCGGTATGCTTCCCGGAATACCGGAGGGAATGTATACGTAACTGATGATATCAACATGCCCTATATTTATGTGCTGTTCTATGAGCAGATTAATCCGAATGATTACCTGGATACGGTCGTCTACAGTAATCCCGGCGGTGCGTTTCAGCAGGTCACGGAATTCGGCAGATACAGATTTGGCAAACCGGCAGTATTGGAAGAGAACTCCGCCTATGTGCTTAGCAGCCGGTCGGGGCTTCCGGCAGCATTCAATGGAGAGTATACTGTGCGGGAGTTTGCCAATTACGTTGTCCTCACTACCGGTCATTATGAAGGTACTGAATCCTCTCAGGCTGTGCCGGAGGGGAGCGGGCTGATTAACGGAGGCTTTGAGGAAGGTCATGCCGGCTGGGAATTCTCAGCGGGAACGGGAATTGCCGGCAATAACCCTTATTCGGGAACGGCGCTGGCTTATCTGGATGCAGGGGCGGACAAAACCGTCAGCCAGATCCTTAGGGGTCAGTTGGTGCCGGGTGAGTATACGTTATCCGCCATGGCAAGCGCCGGCGGCAGCGGAGGGAAGATCAGTCTGCTTGTGAACGGCACCGTGCAGGCAGAAGCAGAGTTGACTGCGGGAGATTCGTACCATGAGATAAGGCTTCCTGCTGTAACCCTTAATCAGGGAGATCAGGCAGAGATTATTATAACCGGCGGTAACGGCTGGATTAACATTGATGAGGTGAGGTTGAAACGATGAAAAACCTGCGCACGGCCGCAGTCTTTATGTTCATGCTGCTGATGTTCGTACTTCCGGTAACCAGTATTTATGCAGAAGGGAATCTGCTGCAGAATCCCGGCTTCGAGGACGGGGAAGAGGGGGCGCCGGCCGTCTGGACGAAGGATGCTTGGATTGCCGGGGACGGCTCCGGGATTCTGTCCGTTCAGTCTGAAGAGGTTCATTCCGGCAGCAAAGCAGCTGTTATTGAGAATTTTGAACCCAATCATCTGAAATGGATTCAGACCCTTACCGTCACACCGGGAAGCTACTACAAGATTTCCGGATATATCAAGGTTGCCAGCATAGCAGGTGAAGGCTTCGGGGCCAATATATTCCCGGTCGGCATCGGCGGCGGTTACCCGGCTACGACAGATACCGGAGGGGAATGGCAATATCTTGAGTTCATCGGCCAGACGGGAAGTGAGCAGACTGAGCTTGCCGTTGGGGCGGCCCTGGGCGGCTATGCCAACCTTATTCAAGGGAAAGCCTATTTTGATGACCTGGCAGTAGAGCAGCTGGAGACGCTGCCGGAAGGAGCGGGCTTCATCTCTCTGGACACCGGGGCAGCGGCTCCTGCCGATAACAGTGGTACTGAAACTGTACCCCATAAGGTCTCACCTGCCAAAATCCTGCTGATTTCAGCAGTGTTCAGCGTGTTTTTTGCACTTATCTATAATAGAGGGCTGCGCAGCAACAAGCTGCTGGGACAGCCGGATATTGTGTATACAAGATGGCTGTATGTAGCGTTCGCGGGTGCTTTCATTTTGCGTATCTGGATTGGCGTTACTGCACAAGGCTATGAGAATGATATGAATACCTTTATTGCCTGGGGCCAGCGTCTTGTTGACAGGGGGCCGGGCGGATTCTATGAGGAAGGCTATTTTGCGGACTATCCGCCGGGCTACCTATATATACTATACCTGCTGAGCGCGATTCGCGGCCTGTTCGGCCTGACCCATGGTTCGGCGGGAGAGATGCTGCTGTTTAAAATGCCGGCAATCCTGTCTGACCTTGTTCTCGCCGGGCTTATTTACAAGATTGGCCGCAAGAAGCTGGGCGGCGGAATGGCTATGGGCCTGATGCTGCTGTATTTGTTCAATCCGGCTGTATTAATGGATTCCTCCGCCTGGGGACAGGCTGATTCCTTCTTCATGATCTTCCTGCTGCTGAGCATTATGGGGGCGGCTGATAAAACCTTTGTCCGTTCGGCGATCTTCTTCGCTATCGCAGTGCTTGTTAAGCCTCAGGCACTAATCTTTACACCTGTGCTGATGTTCGCGTTCTATCATCACAAGGCCTGGAAGCAGCTGGCCTACGGCGCACTTTACGGCCTCGGGAGCTTTATCCTGCTGGCAGCCCCTTTCTTCTGGAATAACGGCGGCTTCATCGGGCTGATCGATCTTTACAAGAGCACTTTGTCGTCCTATCCGTATTCGACAGTCAATGCGTTCAACCTGTATGCTCTCACCGGGCCGATGTGGTCGGCTATGGATGTGACCTGGCTGGGTATAACCTACCGTGTCTGGGGCTTTATTTTTATTCTGGCCGCAGTTGCAGCCGCAGCCTATTATTCATTCCGCAAAGACCGTAAGGATCTGTCCAAGTCTTATTTTATTGCAATCGTCCTGATTGCTGTTGTCTTCGTACTGGGCACCAAAATGCATGAGCGTTATATTTATCCGGCCCTTATTCTCTGCCTGTTCAGCTATATGGAGAGCAGGGACCGCCGGTTCCTGACGATGTTCCTGGGCTTTACGCTTACTCAGTACATCAATGTCGGCTACACCCTGGCTCATCTCAATGCCGGCGGCAATCCGCCGACAGACGGAATTGTTATTGTAACCTCCATTGCCAATCTCGGGTTGCTGGCCTATACGCTGTATACCGGGTATATGGTATATATCCGCAGACACATCAAGCCGCTTGCACCTCCGGTTACAGCTGCTGAGCATTATGCAGCCGATCTGGCGCTAGCCGAAGGCATCCGGCCGCTTGAATCCGCAGGCAAGTCCAAGTTCAGGCTGCAGCGTAAGGACTGGATCTGGATGCTTGCCATTACAGCAGTCTATACAGTCATTGCCCTTGTTAATCTTGGTTCCACCAAGGCGCCGGAAACCTTATGGGAGCCGGCAGCCAGCGGCGAGAGCTTCTATGTTGATCTTGGCCAGAGCAGACAGCTTGAGAATGTAAAGATATTCGGCGGTGTAGGCACCGGCAAATTCAAGCTCGAATTCAGCGAAACACCGAACGTATGGGGAAGCCCGCTGGATGTGAGTGAGGATGTCGGCAATGTATTCATCTGGAAAAGCCAGCCGCTGAACGTAGCCGCAAGATATGTGAAGCTTACTGTAACTTCGCCCGGCTTCACCCTGAATGAGATCGCGTTCTATGAGCAGGGGGGAAGCAAAACTCCGCTTCCCGTAGCCGGTGTAACACCGGATGCCGGAGCGGCTGCCAAGAGAGGCGAGCCTGCCAATCTGTTCGATGAGCAGTCGCTTGTTCCTGAACACTCTAATTTTATGAACAGCACCTATTTTGACGAGATCTATCATGCCCGTACCGCGTATGAACATTTCCACGGCATTGTAGCTTACGAGAATACGCACCCGCCGCTCGGCAAAATCCTGATCGGAGCCGGAATGGAGCTGTTCGGCGTCAATCCGTTCGGCTGGCGGATTGTCGGCACCCTGTTCGGGGCAGCGATGCTGCCGCTGATTTATATGATAGGGCTGCGGCTGTTTGGCACGACCCGTTACGCGGCCCTGTCCGCTGGATTATTCGCGATGGATTTCATGCATTTTACCCAGACGCGTATCTCTACTATTGATGTGTACGGCGTGTTCTTTATTATGCTGATGTTCTATTTCATGCAGCGTTATTTTACAATGAATTTCTACCGTGTTCCGTTGTGGCGGACGCTGGTTCCGCTGTTCTGGTCAGGCCTCTTCTTCGGCATAGGTGTCGCCTCCAAGTGGATTGTGTTATACGGCGGGGCCGGCCTTGCGATTATGCTCGCGTTATCGCTGTTTGAACGATACAAGGAATATAAGGCGGCGGGGCGTATGCTTGCCGAAGGCAAGCTGGGTGACCAGGAGATTAAGACAGCATGCCGTACAGCCGACCAGTCTTTCTGGAAGAACACCATTATTACGCTGGCAAGCTGCGTCGGTTTTTTTGTAATTATTCCTGCTGTAGTGTACGCCTTATCCTTTATACCGGTGCTGTCCGTAACGGCAGAGGGTTATACTATTAAAGGGCTGATTGATGCGCAGAAGAACATGTATAACTATCACAGCCAGCTCGTAGCTACGCATCCGTTCTCCTCCTCCTGGTGGGAATGGCCGTTTATGAAACGTCCGGTCTGGTTCTTCAGCGGCGGTGAAGGCCTGCCGGAAGGCCAGGTGAGCAGTATTGTTACTATGGGTAATCCGCTGATCTGGTGGACCGGGATTTTCGCTATGCTGGGTGCGGTCTGGCTTACCATCAGAAGCAAAGAGAAGAGCCTCTATATGCTATGGATCGCTTTCTTCTCGCAATACGTGCCATGGATGCTCGTTCCGCGCGAGACGTTCCTGTATCACTATTTTGCAATGGTACCGTTTATGATTCTGGCTATTGTCTATGTAATGAAGCTGCTGGACAGCAAGGTTCCCGGAGCCTCCAAAATCCGTTATGCTTATGTAGCGGCAGCCGCCGTGCTCTTCATTATGTTCTATCCGGTATTATCAGGAATGCAGGTTAGTGCCGATTACGTAAATATCATGCTGCGCTGGTTCCCGTCCTGGGTATTCTAAGCGGGGCCAGCCAGCTCCAATGAAGTGAAGCTTCATAAAACTAGGCGTATGCTTTCGAAGCGAGTTTTGTACGAAGTAACACAGGGAAGCTCATGCTCACAAACTAGGCGTATGCTTCCGAAGCGAGTTTTATTGCGAAGCATCTCAATGAAGTAAAGCTCCATAAAACAAAGCTCCATAAAACAAAGCGTATGCTTTCGAAGCGAGTTTTGTACGAAGTAACACAGGGAAGCTCATGCTCACAAAACTTTTAGGAGGAACAAAGGTGAAAGCCAGATACAGTGTAGTTGTCCCGATGTACAATGAGGAGGAAGTCATTCAGCATACGTATGAGCGTCTCAAAAAGGTTATGGACGAATGTGGGGATTCCTACGAGCTGGTCTTCGTCAATGATGGCAGCCGTGACCGCACAGCTGAGATTATACGCGGGATCAGCAGCCGTGACGCGAATGTCAAGCTGGTTGACTTCTCCCGCAATTTCGGCCATCAGGTCGCGATCACTGCCGGGATGGACTATGCTGAAGGGCAGGCGGTAGTTGTTATTGATGCGGATCTTCAGGACCCGCCTGAGGTTATCCTGCAGATGATTGCAAAGTGGAAAGAGGGCTATGAGGTTGTCTACGCCAAGCGGCTTAAGCGCCACGGAGAGACGCTGTTCAAAAAAGTGACCGCCAAGCTCTTTTACCGTCTCTTGAGCAGTATGACAAGCGTGGAGATTCCTACCGACACAGGCGATTTCCGGCTGATTGACCGCAAGGTATGCGACGTGCTGCGCGGCCTGAAGGAGAAAAACCGTTATGTCCGGGGACTGGTAAGCTGGGTAGGCTTCCGCCAGACGATGGTTGAATATGTGCGTGAGGAGCGCTTTGCCGGAGAAACCAAGTATCCGCTGAAGAAAATGGTCCGGTTTGCCCTGGACGGCATCACCTCCTTCTCCCATAAACCGCTCAAAATTGCATCCTATGTCGGCTTCTTTCTGGCCTTTTCAAGTTTCTTATATCTGTTCTTCATCCTGTTCCAAAAGCTGTTCACAACCTGGGCTGTTCCCGGCTGGACCTCCATTGTGGGTGTGAATCTGCTCTTTAACGGGATTGTGCTGATGCTGCTCGGGGTAATCGGTGAATATATCGGCCGGATCTACGATGAATCCAAGGACCGGCCGCTGTATATTGTGCGTGAGACCCGGGGGTATGAGGACGGGGAGTACATTAACAAACGGGAAGGTATACGGAATGAGCGGTAAAAAACGGAATGAGGGCTTTATCCAGTTTCTGAAATTCAATGCGGTAGGCCTGCTTAATACATTGATTGATTTTGCACTATTTACTCTGCTGCATTCACTGGGCATGATGAATGCGCCTGCGCAGGTGATTTCATACAGTGCAGGTACAGCCAACAGCTTTTTCTGGAACAAAAAAGTGACCTTCCGTGACCGGGACGCTGGCAAAAACGGCTCTGACCAGATGCAGCTGGTGAGATTTATCATCCTCAATCTGACGGTGCTGGGCATCTCAGTGCTGCTGATGCACCTGCTGACAGGCAGCTTCGGTATTCAGGTGCTGATTGCTAAGGTGCTGGTTACAGGAATTACGGTCATTATTAATTTTATTGGAAGCCGGATGTGGGTATTCTAAGTAATTACAGGGCGGGGGTTACCTTGTCCGGGACAAACGGGGGGATATTCATGCGGAAGCTATCCTATTTAATTATATTGGCAGGCGTTCTTTTCATGCTGTATCCAAAAGCAAACGAATGGTATAACGACCGGCAGCAGGCGAAACTGCTGGAGGAAGCAGAACAGGCTTATACAGAGCTTGCTCCGGTAACGGAACCGGATTTGCAGAAGCCCTATGCCGAGGTTACCCAGCTGCTGGCTGAAGAATCGGCACAGGAGGAAGAAGCACCACCGTCAGCAGAGCCGTCAGATGAGATTGCAGTAGGCGGCAAAATCACCGGAATTATCGAGATCGACCGGATTGACCTTAAGCTTCCTGTTCTTGAAGGTGCGACCAAGTCAAACATGAAGCACGCTGCCGCCCATATGAAGGAGACAGCCCCGCTGGGTGAAACGGGAAATGCGGCTATTGCTGCACATAGATCCAGAACGGCAGGCAGACTGTTTAACAGGCTGGATGAAATAAAGATCGGGGACACGATCCGGATTAAGACGAGCGCTGAGGAATATGAGTACGAAGTCTATGATATTTCTATTGTAGAGCCGACGGATGTGTCGGTGCTTAACGGAAATGATAAGGACAAAATCCTAACGCTGATTACCTGCGACCCGCTTGTTAACCCGACTCACCGGATGATTATTCATGCTAAAATGACATAAAAACAGATATAAGAAGAGATTTTGCGCAGAATAGAAAAAATTTTAACAAAAAATGCTCGGAATCTAGTAATTTAGGTCTTGTATCTGAGCAAAGATATGGTAGTATATAACTATAAAAGCACACACGATAACGGCAAACCTATCGAAAGGTAGGGACGCAAAGCTAAAGGGCCTTCCCGCGAGGATGGCAGCCAGCTACCGAATGAAGGGCTTTTTTTGTTGGCTATCTAATCCAGAATCTAGTATATATGGTAGATTGAGAGATGAGATAAAGCTGCACACGATAACGGCAAACCTATCGAAAGGTAGGGACGCAAAGCTAAAGGGCCTTCCCGTAAGGATGGCAGCCAGCTACCGAAAGGAGTTTTATCCATGAAAAAATTTTATTTCATGCTGTTAACACTATTCGTAGTTGTTACTTCCGTTCAGACAAGCACAGCTTCTGCTGCAACTGCAGACTCAAGCTGGTTGAATACATCGAAGCTGGACCAGGGTGTTGTTGCAGTATCCTATGATGTACCTGCTGACAAGCGCATCAAGGTTATGATCACCAAAGACAGCAACAGCTACACTTACAACCTGTATGCTTCCCAATCTACTGAATCCTTCCCGCTGCAACAAGGCAACGGCACTTACAAAGTATCCGTTCTTGAGAACACAACCGGCAACAAATACAAAGTAGTATCTTCCGAGAATGTAGAGCTTAACCTCAGCAATGCTAGCGCCGTATACCTGAGTTCCGTACAGAATGTTAAATGGACCTCTTCCGATAAAGCCGTACTGAAAGCGAAACAGCTTACACAGGGTCTGACTACTGATGAAGCTAAAGTTAAAGCAATCTATAACTACATCGTAACAAACGTTAAGTATGACAACACTTTGGCTGCTACAGTAACACCGGACTATATCCCTAGCAATGACAACACTTTGCTTACTAAGAAAGGGATCTGCTATGATTATGCATCACTGTTCGCAACAATGCTGCGCAGTGAAGGTATCCCGACCAAACTGGTTATGGGCAACACCAGCTATGTATCGACCTACCATGCCTGGAATGAAGTTTTGCTTAACGGCAAATGGGTAACAATTGATACTACAGTGGATGCCGGACTGGCTAAGAATAGCAAAGATGTTGGTCTGACAAAAGTTGCAAGCAAGTATAGCCCTGCAAAGTTCTACTAATAACGGAAGAAATATAGTCTTATCAAGACACATTGCTTAAGTTCTTAAGCGATGTGTCTTTTTTTGCTCAAGGGGTTGCTTTTTGTCATGGATGTGGGGTATTATAGGTAAGCGTTGTTAGAGCGCGTCAAAGTTTATCAGAAATTGATTGAAAAAGAAATTTCAAAATAAAGCTTG
Source organism: Paenibacillus camerounensis (assembly GCF_000723885.1). Classification (GTDB taxonomy): domain Bacteria; phylum Bacillota; class Bacilli; order Paenibacillales; family Paenibacillaceae; genus Paenibacillus_AQ; species Paenibacillus_AQ camerounensis. Next base: position 253 of record NZ_CCDG010000081.1, on the reverse strand, counting down.
CGTTTCTGAAACAAACGTGATATATTATAAGAGTTGCTGCTGACGAGAACATCGGAAGCGACAACGAGCTTGATCTTTGAAAACTGAACAACGAGTGAGTATCTGGAAATCACTTTGGTGAGATCCAAAATAGAGAATGCAAATTCTCGTCAGATGTTTCAAAATGAGCAATCGCTCTTTTCGATAGTTTTTGGATGGTTATTCCCTCGGATTTATTCGAGTGAAGTAGCCGCCCGGAAAAACCTTATTGGAG
>NZ_CCDG010000080.1 GCF_000723885.1 Paenibacillus camerounensis | reverse complement strand
CATATATAAAGGATATAATATGAATAGAAAGCTGAGAAGCACAGGCAATGCACCACTTTACATTTGGGAGGAGCAGGATACAAGAATGACAACACTTAAAGGAAAAGTTGCTTTAGTTACCGGAGGAAGCAGAGGGGCAGGGCGGGGAATCGCACTGGAATTGGCAAGGGCAGGAGCTTTTGTCTATGTTACCGGCAGAAGCACAGGAATAAAGCAGGCTGGACAGCTAAGAGGAACGATAGATTCGGTCTGCAGTGAAATTGTGGAGAACGGCGGTGAAGGCTCCGCTATCCGCTGTGATCATACCCGTGATCAGGAGACAGAGGCAGCTATCCGTCAGATTGCCAATGAACAGGGCAGGCTTGATATTCTGGTCAATAATGTGTGGGGCGGCAACCGGCTTCCGATCGGCCTCGAACCGTTCTGGAAACAGCCGCCGGCCCACTGGAACAATATGTTTGAGGCAGGAGTCAGAGCACAGCTGATGACGAATTATTACGCGGTTCCCCTTATGCGCAGGACCGGAAAAAACGGCAGGCTGATTATTCATACCACCTTCTGGGACAGGGATAAATATACCGGCAATTTCTATTATGATCTGGCTAAAAATGCGCTGACCCGTATGGCCTACGGATTGTCAGTTGAGCTTGCCGCAGACGGCATTGCAGTTATTCCGCTCTCACCCGGCTGGATGCGGACTGAGCATGTGCTAGAGGAATTCGGGACGGATGAGGATCATTGGCAGGAGGTAGAGGCGCTGAAGAACACGGAGTCTACTGCTTATATTGGCCGTGCTGTTGTCGCTCTGGCAGAAGAACCGGATAGATTGCCCTTTTCGGGCATTCCTCAGCAGGTTGGTGCATTGGCTGAACGATATGGCTTCACAGATTCGGACGGGCGAAAAGTCCCGGTCTTCCGGATGGAGTAGGCGGAACAAGCCTGCCATAAACGAAACGCCCGTCTGGAATTGCGGCTGATAAGCGCGCATTCCGGACGGGCGTTATTTCTTTAAGCGAGGTGCTTCTGCTAGAGCAGAATGACTTCTTCGGCAGTATTAATTTCCGGCAGTCCGGCGAGCTTCACAAGAACCTGCTGCGGCACTGCTTTGTCTACAGTCAGCAGCATGATCGCTGCTCCGCCGACGATTTTACGGCCGACCTGCATCGATGCGATGTTGACGTCATTTTCACCCAGCAGGGTGCCGACGAGACCGATAATACCAGGTTTATCATTGTGGGAGATCAGAATCTGGTGGCCTTCCGGCGCGATATCAACCGGGAAGTTGTTCACCTGGACAATGCGTTCTCCATAGCCCTGCAGCAGCGTGCCGGCAACCAGGCGTACTTCATCAGGATCAGCCTTCAGTGTAACGGTAATCAGGTTTGTAAAGCCTTTAGTCTTAGGCGATTTCGTTACAACTACATTTACATCTCTGGTTTTGGCCAGGTGCATGGAGTTAACGATATTGACATCGCCGGCAAAATGGCGGGACAGCACGCCTTTGACAATATAGCGGGTCAGAGGCTGGGTATCCACATCGGAGAGGTCTCCGGCATATTCCACACTGATCTCTCTGATCGCACCGTGTGTAAGCTGCGTTGCGAAGCTTCCCAGCTTCTCGCCGAGCGTGAAATACGGCTGAAGCTTGTTCATCACGCTTGGAGCAACCGGCGGGATGTTGACGGCGTTGATGAACGGCTCATTGCGCAGAATGTGCAGGACCTGCTCGGAAACGTCGATGGCTACATTCTCCTGGGCTTCAACGGTCGAAGCTCCCAGATGCGGGGTGACGATGACCTTTGGATGCGACAGGAACGGATGATCAGCCTGAGGCGGCTCCTTCTCAAATACATCAAACGCTGCTCCGGCTACAATGCCGCTGTCAATGGCTTCAACCAGTGCCATTTCATCAATAACACCGCCGCGGGCACAGTTGATGATGCGCATGCCTTTTTTCATTACTTCGAACTGCGGACGGGAAATCATATGGCGTGTTTCAGGAGTCAGCGGTGTGTGTACAGTAATAAAATCAGCGCCGCGCACAATGTCGTCAACCGAAGCAAGCTTCACTTCCAGCTTCTCGGCACGGTCGGCGGTCAGGAACGGGTCATAAGCCAGAATGCTCATGCCGAACGCTTTGGCACGTTTGGCAACTTCGCTGCCGATCCGGCCCATTCCGAGTACACCCAGAGTTTTACCGCGCAGCTCAACGCCGAGGAAGGTCTTTCTGTCCCAGACCCCGTTAATCGTCTTGGCATAAGCCTGCGGAATATGGCGGGCCAGCGCCATCATCATGGCAAATGCATGCTCACAGGTTGTGATGGTATTTCCGTCTGGAGCGTTGATAACTACGACACCGCGCTGGGTGGCCGCCTCCAGCTTAATGTTGTCAACTCCGACTCCGGCACGGCCGATAACCTTCAGGTTGGTGCCGGCAGCGATTATTTTCTCGGTAACCGTTGTCTGGCTGCGGACAAGCAGACCGTCATATTCGCCGATGATAGCGACCAGTTCGTCTTCGCTCAGTCCTGTTTTCTTATCCACAATTACATCGCTTGCGTCCATCAATTGCTGAATACCCAAATCGCTGATCGGATCCGACACTAATACTTTAAACATGGTTTCTTATCCCCCTTAAAAGTAAAAAGCTAATATGCCTAAGGATGCCCGTATGAGGCAGTCCACAGTACCAGAATCAGTGAGACCAATTGGAAAACAATGCCGAAATAACGGGGTAACGCGCTGTCGCATAAAAGAAAGAGCGTGCAGATATACCGGGAAAACAGAGCATGGGCCTTTTAGACCAATTACTATGAATTTGGGTAACAAAAAAACTCCCAACCCCATACTACTGCCGTAGTAAGGGACGAGAGTTGTCGTGGTACCACCCTAATTCACTGCAACTGTTCAGAAGCAGCCTCATTGGCCGTCAAAAGGCCACACTGATAACGGAGTTGATCCGATTGCATCTACTGTTCGTTCGATACAATATCTCAGGAGCGCTAAAGAACACTGTCCGCCACCGGTTTGCACCAACCACCGGCTCTCTGAAGACCTTCAGAATCTTTGTTCCTTCATCGGTTTTGCGTGATTAATTTTTCATAATGTAACATGGTGATGCCAACTGTGTCAATAGGCTTATTCTGCTCAGGTTGTCTTGAAGTGAGCTTTATTTTTCGTTATGATGCAATAGCTGGTTCTACTCATAAAAGAACGGCAGCTGCGGTACGATTTCCTTGCCGTAATATTGCTCACGCCACTTCATAAAGTCCTGCTCCTGAACGGCGCCTGTAGAGATAAGCAGCGTGATAGAAGATTGAACATCCTTCAAGCCGAGCGAGCTGGCCGTGCCGGAATAGATCATATCATCAATCTTGGCCGAAATATCCTGCGGATCATAAGCGCCGTATATTTTGCGGTTCAGCATGATGTTAGCGACTGTCGCATTTTTGAGCAGCAGCGGCATCTTTTTCCATGCTACAAAGGATAGTGTTTTGAGTTCGCCAGTTGCCGCTGGAATTGTGCTGCTGGTTTTGGAGCCCCATTTAAGCATGGAATCATAGAAGTCTTTCTGTCCAAGCAGCCCGAACTTGATGGCACTTGCTGTGAAATTGTCATTCTTAAGCGCCTTGGCGGTTTCAGAACCGGAGCTGCCGGCGGTCACCTTGCTAGAAGCCTGAGAGAAGAGCGTCAGACTCTTGAGAATATTAAGCTGAGCCTGGGACAGCAGAGGCGAGTTGGCAAACAGGGAGTCTTTACTGACTTTTTCGTACTGTTTGTCAGCCAGAAGACCGAGGTTCTTGAGCGTTGCCGCATTGGTGCGCGCATCTGAGCTGCGGGCCAGATTATCCACTTCGCTGTTCCAATTCCGCTTGAATTCCCGATAAGGCAAAAATACGTTATGATAGAAAGCAACAAGATCCTGCTGCTGGTATGAACCGGAGAATTCCTCCACAGCCCCTTCAGTACCGGTCAGGTGGGCATATTTAGCCTCCGTCTTGTCAGCTCCAACCTTCACTCCCGTAAAAAATGCGGCAAATGCGCAGATCAGGAAAAATAGAAAACCTAGTGTGTATAACATTTGAGTGCGGGAGTTACTGCTATTCATAATTTAGTGCTCCTTCTTCTGGAAAAATGATCTTATGTAAAAACAATATAGAACAGGCAGGTTACAATGAAAAAATTCAAATTAGGCAACATCAAAATTAAAAAAGCTGATCCACAGCAGCTGACTGACAAGCTGCTTCTGCTTAATCTGTATATTACACAGGGCCTTACTTTATTTATCGGTCTGATATGGATATTATTGCAGAAAAGAAATCCCATTGACATATTAAATTTTCCTGACAGTGCGCAATTTGTGCTCTGGGGCCTTGGTTTAGCAGGAATTATGCTGGTTGTGGATTTTTTGTTAACTTATATTGCACCCCAGGACAGCATGGATGACGGAGGGATTAACGAGCTCCTGTTCGGAAACCGTCCGGTCTGGCATATCATCATTATTGCGGCAATGGTCGCAGTGTGTGAGGAACTGCTGTTCCGGGGAGCCATTCAGCACGCCTTCGGCCCTTACTGGACGAGCATTCTGTTTGCTGTAATCCATGTCCGCTATCTCCGTCATTGGCTTCCGACAGGCTGGGTGTTTCTGAGCAGCTATGGTCTGGGTTACATTTACATTCACACAGGAACCTTATGGGCACCTATACTATGCCACTTCTTAATCGACTTGTTCTCAGGTCTTGTGATCCGCTACAGGAGGGAGTCATGAGCGAGGAACTTAGCCGTGTTAAATCCCGACGCAAATCAGCAGACGACAAGTTGTCAGACCGCAAAAAACGTTCTGCAGCCGGAAAGAATCAAAAACAGACAACTGCTGTATCCCCTGAGGTCCGGCAGGAAACTGCCGCACAGCCTGCCGGCCTTTCCAGAAAAGCACGACACGGGGCAGCCGCTTCCTCTGTAAAGCGGGATAGACCAAAGCAGACAGCAACTCAGGAGTCAGAAGATACTCCATCCCGTTCCCAAAGCTATCCGTCAGAGCGCTTAAGGCTCAGCAAAATATTCGTCAACTCGCTGTATGTCCTGTTTATTCTGCTGCTTGGATTCCTCATTTGGTGGGGAATCAACGGGGCACCTGCGCTGAGGACGTTATGGTAGCCGTGTGGATTGCCGTCGCAGCCATGCTGCTGGCTACGGTTACCCTGGCTGCTGTGATGATCGTGAACGCGTTCAGGAAGAGGATTATTGCCGAGGAAATATTTCTCAGCACACTGCCTGCCGGATTTGACGGCTTCCGCATCCTTTTTATTACCGATATTCACCGGCGGCGCCTTCCCCGGGCTCTTCTGGCCCCCCTGGCAGGAAAGGTGGATGCCGTATTTCTGGGCGGTGATCTCACAGAGAAGGGCAATGCTCCGGCCAGACTGGCAGAGAATATGAAGCTTGCTGCTTCCCTGGCTCCTGCATACGCGGTTCACGGCAATCATGACTACAAGGCTAATACTGCTTTGGCTGATAACATTGTCCGCGGGAGCGGAATAAGGCTGCTCATGAACGAGAATGTCTTTATAGAACATAACAGCCAAAGACTGGTGTTGACCGGTATGGATTTCCCGAAGCAGGGAGGGAAGAAAGGATACGCTCCATTACCTGCGGCCCCCTCCAGGGGAACCCCGTATTGCCGGATCATTCTGGTGCATGATCCGCTCTGGCTCTCCGGACAGGAGGCTGTCGCTGCGGATCTTATCCTTGCCGGTCATACACATGGCGGCCAGGTTGTACTGCCTTTCGGCCTGCAGATGCATGCCGATCCGTTCTACCGTACATACAATGCAGGCATGTACAGTATTCCCAGAAATGATGGCAGCGGAGCAGAAGCCAGTCTGCTGATCAGCCGGGGCTTCGGCACCGCGCATCTTCCGCTCCGCTGGCGCAGTCCTGCAGAGATGCACGTGCTCACGCTTCGTAAAGAATCAAACATTTGATTTTATGTATAGTATTATTGTAAACGCAGAAAAGGGACCCCCGGCAATAGTGCCAGGGATCCCTTTTTCTGGAATCGGCTAAGTACTTTGTGCTTAGCGCATCTTGAGCTCAATGCTGCGCGGATCGACAAAGCTGTAGCCTTTGCCTTCAAGGGTGGTCAGCAGCGTATCCAGCGCCTCGACCGTCCACGGAAGCTCGTGCATTAGGATATTGCTGCCGGAATGCAGCTGATCCGTCACGTTTTTGACCAGTGTCTCTGTCTTGCCCGTATCCTTTTCTTTCATTTCCCAGTCTAGTGATCCTACGGACCAGGTCATATAGAGCATCCCGTTTTCGGCAGCAACCTGCTTGCCTACATCCCCGCCCGCGCCGTGCGGCGGACGGAAGAAATCCGGTGCTTCCCCGGTAATCTCTTTAACGATGCTTTGAACATCCTCGATCTGTTTTTTCACTTCTGCGTAACCCTTATCCTTAAGTACGATATGGTCCCAGCTGTGATTGCCGATGATGCCGCCGCGGTCATGCAGAAGCTCCAGCAGCTCTGGATGCTCCTTTACCCGGTAGCCATTGACAAAGAAGATGGCTTTTGCCTGGTGCTTGTCCAGTGTATCCATCAGCGCATTAATCATTTCAGCATCCTTGGGACCGTCATCAAAGCTTAGGAGGACAACCTTTTTGTCCGTACCTTCCTCATTAGGCACAATATCGTAATTTTTGTTCATATGGTACAGCAGAGGAATCTCTGTAGGAGCTGGTGCAACGGTTGCGGAAGGTGACGGTGCTGGGGACATATCCGGCGCCGCTGTGCTGCCGGCCGTTGCCTGTGCGGTTGCGGCTGGTGCAGCCGTCTGTGTGCCGGCTGGAGCCTGGGTAGCGCTGCCCTGTGTAAGTTCCCCGTTGTTATTCCCGCTGCTGCAGGCAGACAGCAGCAGTGTTGCCAGGAGCAGTACTGAAATTGCTTTACCCACTTTTTTCATCTCGCTTTCTTGTTGTTTGGCTGTATGAGCCGGAATCTTTCCGCGAACACTAAGCATGATTTTACCATACAAGGAGGTTAGAGATATGAATACTTCGTCATTTCTATGCGGAGTAGTGCTTGGTGCCGCCGCCAGTATGATTATGTCCAAAAAACGCAGCGCCATGATGTCTTCGTTCATGCATTCAGGAGGCCAGCATCAGGGGGCCGGTGAAAAGGCGCGGGACAAAATTATGGGCATGGCGATGACCGGATTCGGCAGCACAGCTGCGGAGGGACCGCATGACAAAGAACACAAAGCAGAGCATAATACCGCAGGACATAAAGATGAAGATGTCCTGAAGTCCAAAGAATCCAACCTGAATATGCTGAAGGATTTCATCCGTACAAATCCCGATGTAAAACATGAAGTGGAGCAGATCCTCAAGGATACGCATACAGTCATACCCGGTTTGTAACCGCAAGAAAGCAGCTCAGAATCATTTTGGAGATGATTCCATCTTCAGAATGATTCTTTTTTGTATTCAGACAAGCAGCAGCGTGGTAATGAATGATTAAATATATTTATTTGCGTGCATTTACTCCGCCAAAATGATAACATACTTACATAGTAACCATTTTTGGCTCATTACTCGGGACTCATCATACATTAATATTAAATGAGCTTGCAAAAGGAGGATCCTGTCATGAGAATAGAGCGATTAGGTCAAGATAAGATACGGATTTTCCTCACTTTTGACGACCTGAGCGAGCGGGGCATCCAGAAGGAAGATATGTGGCAGGAAGTTCCCAAGGTGCATGACCTTTTCACGGAAATGATGGATCAGGCGTACAGTGAACTTGGTTTTGACGCAACAGGTCCGCTTGCCGTGGAAGTGTTCGCATTGCCCGCGCAAGGTATGGTCGTTATAGTGACCCGGGGGAAATATGATCACCATCAGTACGGTGGAGCCGGGGAAGAAGAAATGCCTGAAGAGATTTACGAAATGGAAGTTACTCTCGAACAAAGCGACTCCATTGTGTATGCATTCCGCGATTTTGAGATTCTGGTTGAAGCGGCTCATGTACTCATCGGCAATATTACTTCCCAAGGAAAGCTGTATTCTTATAATAATAAATGGTATCTCTACTTCGATCCTAAGGAATACGAGGAAGCTGTGCTTACAGGACTGGTTGCAGTATTGTCGGAATTCGGGGATTCTTCCCCGGTAACTGAAGCTGTGCTGGACGAATACGGCAAGACAGTAATGGCTGAGAATGCCGTTCAGCTGCTATGCACGCATTTCAAACGCCAGGAATAAGCGGGATTAACGGGCCTGGGCAGCTGCCAGGCCTTTTTCTGCAGATTGACAGGAAGCAGAATTACAGGTGAAAGTTTGGGGGAGGAAAGCTCGGTGCTTTTGTTATCGGTTATTACGTCGGCAGTTGCACCGGGACTCGCGCTGCTGACTTTTTTCTATCTGAAAGACAAGTACGACCAGGAGCCGCTGCATATGGTTCTTAAGGTATTTCTGCTTGGCCTGCTAATCGTTTTCCCTGTCATGATCATCCAGCGTGGTCTGGTGCTCGGGCTGGGCGGCGGTGCTTATGTTGATTCGTTCCTGATCTCCGCAGGAGTTGAAGAATGCCTCAAGTGGTTTATGCTGTACCATATGATTTATAACCATACCGAATTTGACGAGCCTTATGATGGAATACTATACGCTGTAGCAATCTCGCTCGGCTTTGCAACAATTGAGAATGTAATGTATGCGTGGTACAGCCATGCTTCGCTGGGCTCCATGTTTATAAGGGCGCTGCTTCCGGTATCCGGCCATGCGATGTTCGGGGTCATTATGGGCTATCATATGGGCCGGGCCAAGTTCACCAAGGGCAAGAAACCAAGAGGGATACTGCTGGTATCCTTGCTGCTGCCCTGGCTGTGGCACGGAATATATGATTTTATCCTCGCTACAATGTCGAACTACTGGATCTGGTTCATCGTGCCGCTGATGGCGGTATTATGGTATGGCGGCATGGGAAAGGTGGCACGGGCCAACAGCCGTTCACCGTTCCGTTTTTTGAAGCGTGAGGAAGAGGTTAACCTTTAATAGAGATGGACACACTTATTCTTACCCGGAAAGTTCCGCAGAAGCTGGAATTCCTGAGAAGAGAGGAGGTGTCTTTTTTTTGCGTGTAAAGGTTCGGATTGTATGCAGACAGTGTGGAGAATCCTACATATTAAGAGGCAGCAGGGAGCAGGGGGTCATTCAGACCGGCTTTAAGCAATGTCTTTGCAGCAGCAGCACCGGCTTTGATATTGAGGAACGGGCCTAAACGAAGCCGCATTTGGAAGAAATCTCTTTTTATTGCAGGCCTGCGGGGTGCATAACTCTTCACAGTTATTGTCAAACTAACGGCAATAAGCTACTGAAAGGAGTCTTGCAGCCCTATGTACAAAAGATTAAGTGCCATAATGTTCCCGCTCACCACATTGCTGCTGGTTGGAGCGCTCGTCTGGGGATATCAGGAGAACCAGGAGAAAAATTCGATTCTCATTAAAGCGGAGAACCAGTATCAGCGTGCTTTTCATGATCTGTCCTATCATGTGGAGCGGCTTCATGGTGAGCTCGGCAATACGCTTGCTGTGAATTCCGCCTCTAACGGGATGCACCGCAAAGGTCTGGTTAACGTGTGGCGTCTGACCAGTGAAGCACAGAACGAGATCAACCAGCTGCCGCTTACACTGCTGCCGTTTAGTGAGACGGAAGAGTTTCTGTCCAAAATATCCAATTTCTCTTACAAGGCCGCTGTCCGTGATTTCACCAAGAAGCCGCTGACCGAAGGTGAGATGGCTAATCTGATGGCGCTCTACAAAAACTCAGGTGAAATCTCCAAGGATCTTCAGGAGGTTCAGGAAAAGGTTATCGGCAAAAAGCTGCGGTGGATGGATGTGGAGTCTGCGCTTGCGACCGAGGAGAAGGCTGAGGACAACACGATTATCGACGGGTTCAAAACGGTGGATAAACGCGTTGCCGCTTACCCGGAGCTGGACTGGGGACCGTCTGTGGCGAGTATATACGATAAACGGTCGGTGAAGAAGTTAGGCGGTAAGCCGGTCACAGCTGAGGACATCAGAACCAAGGCTGTGAAGCTTGCCGGTGCGGGCGGAAATGCGAAGGTGGATATCAGCGAGAACGGGAAGGATACCGAGTGGGCTTCATACACTGCTAAGGTCACCAGTCCGGAGCATAAGAAGCCGGTTACCATGAACTTCACCAAAGAAGGCGGGCTTCTAATCGGCTATAATGATAACCGGGAAGTTGGGGAAGCCACAGTCTCACTGGAGCAGGCGGTGGTGAAAGCCGGCGAGTTCCTTGCAAATAAAGGGTACCCTGGTATGAAACCGGTCAGCGCGGACAGGTATGATAATATGGGGAATATGACCTTTGTAAGCAGCCAGGACGGTGTACTGATCTATCCGGAGAAAATAACCGTGCGCGTCGGGCTGGATACGGGACAGCCTACGGGCTTCCAGGCCAGCGATTATGCCAAGGAGCATCAGGAAAAACGGCAGATTCCAAAGCCCGGTCTATCGCTTGAGAGTGTGAGAAAGAATCTGAACCCGGAATTCAGGGAGCTGTACCACCGGCTGGCCTGGATCGAAAATGAGGATGCTGTAGAACTGCTGACCTATGAATTCGGAGGCAAAATCAACGGCTCACAGTACCGGATATACCTGAACGCGGCTGACGGCAATGAGGAAGCGGTCGAAGAAGTGCGTACCTCTTCAGGGGCTCAGGATAAGCAATAAAGCATACAGAATGAAGGAGGAGCGGTTCCAACGGGAATGCTCCTTTTTCTTTTGTTTGCAGTCAGGCCGGCCGCCCGGCAATTTTTACTAACCTGCTATCAAAAGCCCGTGCTATAATCAGTAATATGCTTAATTACTAACTTGTGGCGGTGACCGGATTGTATCCCAAAATTAATGAACATCTTTACATACAGGTTGCCTCCAGTGACGGGGCAGAAGCAGAGATTGAATACAGATCCAGAATTGCGGATATCGAGGATGAAGCCATACTGATTGAAATTCCAATGCAGATCGGCAAAGCCCGCCTAAAAAAGCTGTTTATGGGCGACGAGCTCTCTGTTTATTTTCTGACTGAGGGCGGCATCAAAAATTATTTCAACACTCATGTTATCGGATTCAAAGAAGATGTAATCCGGATGATCCGGATCCGCAAGCCGGAGGCAGAGCATATCTTCAAGATTCAGCGCCGCAGCTTTCTGCGGGTAAACGCGGAGCTGGAGCTGGCCGTAAAGGATACGCTGGGCAGCCGGATACTGGTCCGCACCGACGATATCGGGGGTGGCGGAACCTCTTTTCTCAGTGACGGAAAGGTGAAATTTGCGCTGGCTGACAAGCTGAACTGCTGGATACTCCTGCCATACCGTAACGGCAGTATTGAGCATGCGAATTTTGAAGGAGAGATTGTGCGGATGAAAGAGCTGGATAACGGGCGCAATCTTGTCATGCTGAAATTCTCGGCGATTACTGATGCGGAGCGGCAAAAAATTATCCGTTACTGCTTCGAACGGCAGTTCGATTTCCGCAACCGCTGACGTTTTTTTTGTATATTTTTGCACGTTTTTCCCTTTAAGCGGTTTTGCACTGTGTTCCAAACTGTGGTATAATTTTATAAGTCGCAGGCAATGCCTGCTTTTTTCTTGATAATATCAGCAGATTCCTCGGGAATCTGCAGCCAGCCGGAACTCCGGCTGAAAGAGTGTTTGAGGAGGAATGCCCCGTTGGACAGGCAGGGTACACATACTTACGACAGAATTAACGTCGCCATCGACGGTCCTGCCGGGGCAGGCAAGAGCACTGTTGCCCGATTGGTAGCACGTAAGCTTTCTTACATTTATGTTGATACGGGTGCCATGTACCGTGCAATTACCTGGTATATGCTCCGTGAAGGCATACCGCCGGAAGATGAGAGTCAAGTGGACCGGATTGTCCGGGACATGGTCATTGAGCTCATTCCCGAGGAAGATGTGCAGAAGGTGCTGCTGGGCGGGGAAGACGTAACACCGCATATCCGCAGTCTTCAGGTCAGCGGCCAAGTGTCGCAGTACTCGAAGCTTGAGGGAGTGCGTTCCAGACTTAGTCATCTGCAGCGTCAGATGGCACTCCGCAAGGGGGTAGTCATGGACGGCCGCGACATCGGTACGACCGTGCTGCCTGATGCCGAAGTGAAGATTTTCATGACGGCAAGCGTGGAGGAGCGGGCTCTCCGGCGTTATAAAGAGCTGAAGGATACGGAAACAGTGACTCTCGAGCAGCTTGAACACGATATTGCAGCACGTGACCGTCTTGACGAAGGGCGGGAAATATCACCGCTGCGCCGTGCAGAGGATGCCATTCTTCTGGACACGACCTTTATGGATATCAATCAAGCCGTGGAAGCCATTGTCTCCCACTGCAGATCTCATGTTGACGGGGAGAGAAATCATTCATGATTTATGTCATTTGCCGTGGATTGCTTCGCTTGATTTATGCCATCCTGTTCCCGCTTAGAATTGTGGGAAAAGAAAATGTGCCAAAGGAGGGCGGGGTACTGCTCTGCGCTAACCACATCAGCCTGCTCGATCCGATGACGATCGGGATTAAGCTGGAACGTCAGGTCAAGTATATGGCCAAGGCTGAGCTGTTTGCAGTTCCTGTGCTGGGCTGGCTTATCAGGAAGCTGGGCGCTTTTCCTGTCAAACGTGGCGGCGTAAGCAAAGAATCCATAAAAACGGCCCTTAATACGCTTCGCGGCGGAAATGTTATGGGTATCTTCCCGGAAGGAACGCGCAACTCTGATACCGGGGTGGCGAAGAAGGGTGCGGCCAGCTTTGCGCTCCGCAGCGGGGCAGCAGTTGTCCCGGCCGCTATTATCGGCTCTTACAAACCTTTCCGCCGGATGACGGTTATTTACGGAAAGCCCATTGACCTGAGCGCCTTTGACGGAGCGGGAAGTGATTCGCTTGAAGAAGTTACCGATGTTATCATGGGACGGATTCATGAGATGATCAAGACCGGTAAGCCCAGCGCCAATTAAATCCGGTTACTTAAGGTTTTTACAGTTGCTTAGGGATAACGGCATAACCGCTATTTTTTGGCACATACTATCTTAATACTGTAAATGTTATACAGGTATTGATTGTTTTGAACCCTGCTCTTACGCGGGTTTAAATAAATGGGGTTTTGAATCGAGGAGGGTAATCACATGTCTGAAGAAATTAAAAATCAGGAAGCTGCGGCTAATGTTGAGAACAACGAAGCTGCAGAAGCGACAGAAGCTGTGGAAACCGCTGCACCTGTTGCCAGCAACGAAGAAGAAGTGACTAGCCAAGAAGGTTTGGAAATCATTTCTGTGAAAAAAGGCGATACCGTGAAAGGAACAATCGTCAAAATCGAAGATAACCAAGCTTATGTAAGCATTGGATATAAATACGACGGTGTGATTCCGATTCGCGAACTTTCTTCCGTACAGCTGGACAACGCAGCTGCAGCGGTTGAAGTTGGACAAGAAGTGGAATGCAAAGTAGTAAGCGTCAACGACAACAAGGAAAGCCTTGTGCTCTCCAAGCGTGCTATTGACAGCGAGAAATCATGGGAAGATCTTGAGAAGTACTTTGCTTCCCAGGAAGTGATCGAAGTTACTGTGGCTGACGTTGTCAAAGGCGGCCTCGTAGCTGATGTCGGCGCGCGCGGATTTATTCCGGCTTCCATGGTTGAACGTCACTTTGTAGAAGATTTCAGCGACTACAAAGGCCGTACACTTCGCGTTAAAGTGAAAGAACTGGACCGCGAGAACAGCAAGGTTATTCTTTCTGCCAAGGAAGTGCTGGAAGAAGAATTCGAAGCTAACAAACAGAAGATCATGTCCGAGCTGACTGAAGGACAGGTTATCGAAGGAACAGTACAACGTCTGACCCAGTTCGGCGCATTTGTTGATGTGGGCGGCGTTGACGGTCTGGTTCACGTATCCGAGATCGCTTGGAACCACGTTGAGAAGCCGTCTGACGTTGTGTCCGAAGGCGACAAGGTTACTGTTAAAGTACTTAAAGTAGATCCTGAAAAGGGTAAAATCAGCCTGAGCATCAAGGCTGCTGCTCCAGGTCCTTGGGATTCCGCTGCAGGCAAGATCAACATTGGCGATGTAGTAACAGGCGAAGTAAAACGCCTTGTAAACTTCGGCGCATTTGTTGAGCTGCTTCCAGGTGTTGAAGGTCTTGTGCACATCTCGCAGATTTCCCACAAGCACATCGGAACTCCGCATGAAGTACTTAAAGAAGGGCAAGAAGTTCAGGTTAAGGTTCTGGATTTCAATCCGTCCGAGAAGCGCGTAAGCCTCAGCATTAAGGAAACCGAAGAAGCTCCGGCTCCTACGGCTAGACCTGAACGCAGAGAAAAACAGGACAGAGCTCCAAAAGAAGTTCTGAACAATCCTAACGTATCGCTTAGCAACGAAGGCCTCAGCTTTACTCTGGCTGAGCGTTTCGGCGACAAGCTGGATAAATTCAAGGGTAACAACTAATCCCTTACATTAAGCTTTGCATCGTAGCATAAGAATGCTGCATAGGGCGACTTATGCGCTCTTATATGCGGTGTCATACCGGGTAAAGTAATCGGCGAGCCCTCACTTGGGGGTTCGCCGATTGTGTTTTAACGGTGTTAGCCAATTGAATTGTTTTTTGCTATGATGAGAGACGTAAGTAAGACAGGAGGAATGGAATATGGCAAGACCCGTTGTGGCCATTGTAGGGAGGCCTAACGTCGGCAAGTCGACGATATTTAACAGGCTGATTGGTGATAAACTGGCCATTGTAGAAGATAAACCGGGTATTACCCGTGACCGGATTTATGGAATTTCTGATTGGAACGGCAAATCCTTCAGTGTTATTGATACCGGGGGGATTGAGGTAGACGGCGAGGATTTCATCCTGAAGTCCATCCGCGTCCAGGCCGAGCTGGCGATCGAGGAAGCGGATGTAATTGTCTTTATGTGTGAGGCCAAGAGCGGACTGACAAATGCGGATGAAGAGGTAGCGCAGATTCTGTTCCGGTCAGGCAAGCCGATTGTTCTGGCCATTAATAAAGTGGACAATATGAAGCGTGCGGATGATATCTATGAATTCTACGGGCTGGGCATCGGCGATCCGATTGGTATTTCCGGCAGCCATGGTACAGGTGTCGGCGATCTGCTGGATGCTGTTGTTGAGAAGCTTCCGGACAAGACTGATGAGGAATACGACGATGATGTAATTCGTGTTGCCCTGATCGGACGGCCTAACGTAGGCAAGTCCTCACTGGTTAACGCTATTCTCGGAGAAGAGCGCGTTATTGTCAGTGATGTGGCGGGCACTACACGCGATGCAATCGATACTCCTTTTGAACGGGACGGACAGAAATATGTTCTGATTGATACAGCGGGTATGCGTAAGCGCGGAAAGGTCTATGAAAGCACGGAGAAATACAGCGTTATGCGTGCCATGCGTGCTATAGAACGGGCAGATGTAGTACTGGTTGTCATCAACGGCGAGGAAGGCATCATCGATCAGGATAAGCATATTGCCGGTTATGCCCATGATGCTGGTAAAGCTTCTATTTTTGTTGTGAACAAATGGGATGTCGTTGAGAAGGATGACAAGACCATGCAGCATTTTGAAAATACGATCCGTGATCATTTCCTGTTCATGTCGTATGCTCCGGTTGTGTTCCTGTCTGCATTAACGAAGCAGCGCCTGCAGAAACTGCTGCCGGTAGTCCAGCATGTTGCACAGCAGCATGCCCTGCGGATTACAACCCACCTGGTCAACGATGTGGTATCTGATGCCGTTGCAATCAACCCGCCGCCAACAGACAAAGGACGCCGCCTGCGCATTAACTACGTAACCCAGGTTGCCGTGAAGCCGCCGACGATTGTGGTATTCGTAAATGATCCGTCGCTGATGCATTTCTCCTATGAACGTTATCTGGAGAATAAAATCCGCGCTGCATTCAATTTCGAAGGCACACCAATCCGCCTGTTTACACGGCGTAAATCTGATAACGAAAGTTAGGGGAGAAGAGTAGTGGCGTTTGAACTTCTGGTTATCGTTGTAAGCTATTTGCTTGGCTCTGTCAGCTTCAGCGTATTGCTTGCCCGGCTGCTTAAGGGGATTGATATCCGCCAGTACGGAAGCGGCAATGCCGGTGCAACTAATACGCTGAGGGTGCTGGGGAAAGGACCGGCTATTCTGGTGCTGGTTCTGGACGTGCTGAAGGGAGTTGCCGCAGTCTGGCTTGGAACATGGGCCGGCGGCTGGGGAGGCTGGGTTGCGGTCGGCTGCGGGATCGCAGCTATTATTGGACATAACTGGCCGCTGTATTTCCACTTCCGCGGGGGCAAGGGTGTTGCTACGGCGATCGGCGTCATGGCGACACTGTTCTTCTGGCCCGCACTGGCTGCGGGCATCCTGGCCATTCTGTCTATTGTAATTACCCGTTATGTATCCCTCGGTTCCCTGATTTTTGTAGCGCTCACTCCGGTATTTCTTTTGTTTGCCGAATACACAACACCGGAGCTATGGGGCAGTCTGATAATCGCAGCCTTTGCTTTTTGGCGCCACCGCAGCAATATCATAAAGCTCTCGCAGGGAAAAGAAAATAAAATCGGCTCCAAAGCCAAGGAGGGGAATCGTGTTGTCTGATAAAGTAACTGTGCTAGTTGCAGGCAGCTGGGGAACTGCACTGGCATCTGTTCTGGCGGCTAACCACAAGGAAGTTTATCTTTGGACACGCAGGCCCGAACAAGCTGCCGAAATCAATGAGCACCACACGAATGAACACTTTTTGCCGGGGATTCGCCTGCCGGAGAACATCATTGCCACCACAGATATGGAGCTGGCTGCTGCCGGCACCAAAGCGGTGGTTATTGTCTCGCCTTCCTCCGGTATGCGTCAGGTGGCACGCAGCCTGAAGCCGTTCTGGAAGGAAGATATGCTCTGTATTCATGCCACCAAAGGTTTTGAGACAGAAACCATGAAACGGATGTCCACGGTTATTTCCGAGGAGCTGGGCTGCAAGGAAGGTGAGGTCGTTGTCCTTTCGGGACCGAGCCATGCCGAGGAGGTTGTGCGCCTCTGCCCGACTACGGTAGTTGTCGCATCGGCAGATGAGGAACGCGCTGTCGCTGCACAGGGTCTGTTCATCAATAATGATTTCCGTGTATATACTAACCGGGATCAGCTTGGTGTAGAGCTGGCGGGAGCGCTGAAGAATATCATCGCCCTTGGAGCCGGCTTATCCGATGGTCTCGGCTTCGGGGATAACGCCAAGGCAGCACTGCTAACCCGCGGGCTTGCCGAGATTTCCCGTGTCGGTGTTGAGCTTGGTGCGAACCCGCTGACCTTCTCCGGGCTTGCGGGACTCGGCGACCTTGTGGTGACGGCAACCAGCCAGCACAGCCGGAATTGGCGTGCTGGGTCGATGCTGGGGCAGGGCAAGCCGCTTGCCGAGGTACTTGAGTCCATGGGAATGGTTGTGGAGGGAATCCGGACGACGGAAGCCGCCTACGCTATTGCTGTTAACTTGGGTGTACAGATGCCGATAACGGATCAGATCTATCATGTGCTGTTTAAGGGCAGAACACCGCGCAGCGCGGTGGAAGCCCTAATGGGCCGTGACCGCAAAACGGAGATGGAGGCTATTTCGCAGGAAACCTGGGAACAGTGGCATTCCTGAGATTGTTCACCTTTTGCCGGATATTCTCATATGTTGTAGTGGGGATTGACGGAGGAGGGAAGAAGAGTGAACAGAGATTTTTCCAAGGATGCCCTGAACGCCATCAACAAAAAAACGGGCAAGAATATAACACCGGGTGCTGTTAAAAAGCTCGCAAGCACGGTGAAGCCGGGAACCACGCAAAATGAAGCCCAGCTTCGCCAATTGATCAAGCAGGTGTCAGCAATGGCAAAAGTGCCGGTCACTGAGGCTACAGTGCAGGAAATTGTCAATGCGGTCAAAAAAGGCGGCACTGGTTCCGGTACGATGGAGTCATTGATGAAAATGCTGATGAAAAAATAGCACCTTCTTTTTGTGCCTTTCAAAAGAGCAAAGGCCGGAGTCTAACTGATTCCGGTTTTTGGCTCTTTTTTTGCTGCGGATAGCACTTTGCAGGTTTCGCCGCCGGATGTTCATGCTATAATATTTGCAATTCAATATAAGCGGCAGGAGGTGGGGCGGCTATGGATCCGATGGCGAAGATGTGGTTGTCGCTGACTGCGATACTGATTATGGGCGTATCCGTATTTCTGATCACATTTGCGCGCAGCAGGACGAGGGGCCTGCTCAGAGCTATTTTGTCCATCATCGCGTTTATCATTATGCTGGTAGGCCTTCTCAGCGGAGCGGCTTCAATTATGTAAGCATTTACAACCGGGCTCAGTCAGATGTGTTTTCTGGAACAATCGGTTACCGATTACTCAGGAATGGGGCGTGCACGGATGACGGGGACAGGGATGCGGCATATACACGAGACAGCACTCATGAGGATTGCGGAAGCACTGGATTTAAGCCGGATGGAGCAGCCTCCGGTCTGGCTGCTGGGAGGGAGCTATGCGCTGCTGCTGCATAACGTGGCGCTTGGCAAGCCGCCTGCTGATATAGACCTGTACGCTGATCTGGAGGATGCAGTGCTCCTGCACCAGGCGTTAAGCTGTTATATGGCAGATGAAGGGCCTGAGGAGGACTACAGCGGCAACTGCTACTCAAGGCGCAGCCGTTATTTGGTCTGCGGGGTGAAGGTTGAACTGATCTGCGGCTTTCGGATCGGTGTGCCGCCCTTTGGTTATACGGTGGATGTACATACGCTGCTCCACTATGCCCCTGTCAGCCGGATTAACACTCGTCCCCCGGTCCGGCTGATGCCGCTTGCACATGAGCTTTTGTATAACATGCTGCGCGGTAGAATGGAACGCTGCCTCGCTATTGCCGGAAGGATGCGCAGCAGCCGGCAGCTGCACACTTTGCTGCTGGATAAGCTGGCCGGTCAGAACGGGCTTGCCCCCTCCTGCCTAGCAGAGCTGCATGGATTGCTGAGGCAGCCGCCGGAAACTGAATTCAGGAAGGAAACTGCACGATGAAGCCGCAAAATGGAATTACCGTTACGTTTCAGCCGGGTGACCGCAGGGCTGTTGTTAAGCAAGGTACATCACTTCTGGAGGCTGCGCGCAAGGCTGGTGTAGTGCTGCCGACGCGCTGCGGCGGCAAATTAGCCTGTCTAATGTGCAAGGTGACTGTAGGAGCGGATTATGCCGGAGCTGTACGCCCGCCGGAGGAGGCAGAGAGGCGCAAGCTCGGCAGCCTGCTGGAGCAGGGCATACGTCTTGGCTGCCAGACTGCGGTATGGGATGATCTGAGTGTCACTGTGCCGGAAGATCCGCTTAAGGCCGCCGTGAGGCGCAGATTGGAAGCTGCACGGCGCGGCGAAATGGACGAGCTGTGGTAGAGGGCTGGCGGATCTAATCCGTACGGCCTGAGCAAAGAATGTACCGCCTGTTGAAAGCACAGGGAGGCGATGGCTGTGGACAATTACGGACGTAAGGCCAGTATGTTATCTTCCGGCCTGCGGCAGATGGCGGCTATATTGCTGTTGTGTGCCCTGGCCGGCTGTATGTATCCGGAGAAGCAGCAACAGCCTGAGAACGCAAGCAGGGAGAGCGTCAGGCGGGTGCAGGCTGCTGTTGATGATTATCAGCGGCAGGAAGGACTGCTGCCCATTCTTAACAGCACCGCGGATACTCCGCGTTATGAGAAATTTGTGGTCGACTTGTCAAAGCTAGAGCGGCAGGGGTATCTGGATGAAATTCCGTCTGCTGCATTCGAACAGGGCGGGAATTTCTATTTTCTCCTTCTGGATGAAGAAACATCGCCCGCAGTGAAGCTGATGGATCTGGTCACTGTACAGAAGGTCAACGATGTCCAGCGGCAGGTGAACCGCTATAAGTCTGCTCACAGCGGCCGTCTTCCGGCAGGCGAAGAGCTGTATCCCGGGCTTTTTGCCGTCGATTCCAAAGCCGCCGGGACGACTTCAGTTACACTAAACAGCGTATATTCCGGTGATCTGCTGGAATTCATCATGGACGGGCAAGGCAATGTGTTTGCCGATTATGCAGCTGATATTATGACTGCTGTCCGGCAGAGCGGCTCCAGTCCCGATACAGAAGAGGATCTGCGGACTTTGCTTGAAGCAGCTTCCTATTATGTGCCTGTAAAGTCGCTGGCCTACCGTTGGATCGGCAGACAGCCCGTTCCCCAGCCCTTCGAACATCAATAAATGTGATATCCGGCCCCCTTCATCAGGGGGCTTTTATCTTCCAAATGGGTTGGATAGATATAAGCAGCCTGGCAAGTTCTATCTGTTATTTCCTGTTCATATGCTGGATGAGAAGGTTTCCGGGCATCCTGGCGCCCTTTGCGTACATGAATGCTGCTACTGCTGAAATTTCTGCATAAAATGCGCAGCTGCGGGTCATAAATCCGTTCCGGATACATATGATGATACTAGTCCAAATGCATGTCCGAGCATTCGGAGTTTAGCGCGGGGCAAGAATGTTCCGCTAAGGCAGGCTAGGCTCCCTGGCGGGCAATGCCAAAGTCCGGTGGATGTCCTGCAAGGGTCCGTTTACCGGCGGAACGCGAAGTCGATGCTCTTCAGGCATTTTTTCTTCGGAGTAATATGAGGAGGGGATCTCTTTTGGAAAAAGTGGATATTTTCAAGGACATTGCCGAGCGTACCGGCGGAGACATTTATCTTGGCGTCGTCGGCGCGGTTCGCACGGGAAAATCGACATTCATTAAACGCTTCATGGAGACGATTGTTCTGCCGAACATTACGAGCGAAGCAGACCGGGTAAGAGCTGTGGATGAACTGCCTCAGAGCGCAGCCGGCAAAACAATCATGACAACCGAGCCGAAATTTGTGCCGAACAACGCGGTGCAGATCAAGGTTGCGGAAGGCCTTGAAGTAAATGTAAGGCTGGTTGACTGTGTTGGATACGCTGTTGAGGGAGCCAAGGGTTATGAGGATGAAAACGGCCCGCGGATGATTTCTACCCCTTGGTTTGAGGAGCCGATTCCTTTCCAGGAAGCGGCAGAAATTGGCACCCGAAAGGTCATTCAGGAGCATTCCACACTGGGTGTAGTTGTCACAACTGACGGCACTATTGCTGAAATTCCGCGGCACTCGTACATTGACTCGGAAGAGCGGGTAATCGCTGAGCTGAAGGAGGTCGGCAAGCCTTTTGTGCTTGTGATCAACTCTACCCGGCCGCGCAGTGAGGAGACCCAGCAGCTCCGAGGTGAGCTGGCTGCCAAATACGACATTCCGGTCATGACGCTTAGCGCCGCTAATATGTCCGAGGATGATGTGACTGGTGTGCTGCGGGAGGTACTGTATGAATTCCCTGTTCACGAAGTCAATGTTAATCTCCCGAGCTGGGTCATGGTGCTTGGCGAGAATCACTGGCTGCGCAGCGCATATGAAAATTCTGTCCGTGATACGGTAAAAGATATCCGCCGTCTGCGGGATGTGGACCGTCTGGTGGAGCAGTTTACTGAATATGACTTCATCGACCGTGCAGGCCTCAGCGGCATGAACATGGGCCAGGGTGTGGCAGAGATTGACCTGTATGCACCGGAGGAGCTGTATGATCAGGTACTGATGGAAGTGGTCGGCGTGGAAATTCGCGGCAAAGATCATTTGCTGCAGCTGATGCAGGATTTCTCACATGCCAAGCGTGAATATGACCGCTTCTCGGAAGCGCTGGAAATGGTTAAAACGACCGGCTACGGCATAGCCGCCCCGTCACTGGCTGAAATGGCCCTGGATGAGCCGGAGCTGATCCGTCAGGGCTCCCGCTTCGGAGTCCGCCTGAAGGCGACAGCACCGTCCATTCATATGATCCGTGTAGATGTGGAATCGGAGTTCTCGCCGATCATCGGTACGGAGAAGCAGAGTGAAGAACTGGTGCGCTACCTGATGCAGGATTTCGAGAATGACCCGATTAAAATCTGGGAGTCCGATATTTTCGGCCGCTCGCTGCACTCCATCGTACGCGAAGGCATCCAGGGCAAGATTGCCATGATGCCGGACAATGCCCGCTATAAGCTGCAGGAGACGCTTGGCCGGATCATCAACGAGGGCTCGGGCGGACTTATCGCCATCATTTTATAGAATAAATATAATTAAAACGCACAGTTTAAAGAGTAAATATATATTAAAATTTTGTTCAGTCAGGAGAGCGGACATTCCGCTCTCTTTTTTGTACTCTGGTAGAAGAATCTAACATTATTAGTCTATCATTTCAGGGTGGCGGACCTATTGAAATGCTACTTTCTGCTCCTTTTTTAAGTAACGCCTTGAAATTATGGGTGGGCTGTATTACTATAAGTTTGTTGCGCTTCTAGGAAAGAGGCGCCAGTATCTAGTAATTAACGGGATTATCACGTATATTTTGCGTTGAAACGGAAAGAGTGTATGATACCGGAAATTTATCCAGGGAGGTGAGAAGACATGAATAAATCAGATTTGATCAACGTGGTTACAGAAGCAACTGAACTTCCCAAGAAGGATGCTACTAAAGCGGTAGACGCCGTTTTCGAAGCAATCACTAATGCCCTGCAGAGCGGTGACAAAGTTCAGCTGGTTGGCTTCGGTAACTTTGAAGTGCGCGAACGTTCCGCACGTAAAGGCCGCAACCCGCAGACTGGTGAAGAAATCGAAATTCCTTCCAGCAAAGTACCTGCTTTCAAACCAGGTAAAGCGCTCAAAGACGGAATCAAATAGAGATTTCTACATATCGATCCTATAGTTTTTCCGAGTCATTACGATGCCGCCCTTCAAGGCGGCATTTGTTTTTCCGAAGAGGATTCACCGGAGTCATCATACTTTTAGGAGGATCAGACATGACTGAGAAGAATAGCAGCGGGAACCCCGCACCTTCGGGCAGTGAATACATTGTGGTCAAAGCCAAAGAAAACGGTGTTCAGGTAATCGGCCTTACCCGTGGGCTGGACACGCGGTTTCACCATACGGAGAAGCTGGATAAGGGCGAGGTCCTCATTGCCCAATTTACCGACCACACCTCAGCGATGAAAATCCGCGGCAAAGCAGAAATCTGGAGCAAGCACGGACAACTTGAAAGCGAAAGCTGAAAAGCAGGCATAGCCTGCTTTTTTTCAAAATATAACTAGATATAGGCTAATGGGCATGCTCGTATAATGTCACGGCTTGGCGGACACTATGGATAAGGGGGCAGGCTATGAACCGGGGCTGGCTGATCGGAACAGTATTGCTGGTGACCGTTGCAATTCCTGTTGTGCTGCCGCAGCTGGCCGACCTGGAGCCTGCGCTGCCGCGGTACGCCGCGCAGACGCTTGGCGGAGGCGGAGCTTCGCTTGCAGAGGAGAATATCGTAGATTTGGTAAGCAGCCTGCCCTTCAGCCTGGTTATCGGGAGCGTAGGCTGGAAAAACGGTGTACTGTCTCTGGATCTGAAGGTAACCGGTAATGACCATGAGCCGGAAGAGCTATACCGGAACATGGCGCTGGCTATTTCCTTTGCCTTCGAGGATACGGATAATGTGAATCAGCTGCTGCTGCGGATTGTCGCTGAGGACAAGTGGCTGGACAGCCGCCGTCTGCTGCTGGCCGGCGATATCCGCCGCGGGGAATGGTCGCTTCAGCTGCAGCAGCTGCTGCAGAAGACAGGTAATAAGCCGTTGCCTGATGTTCTGAAGAAAGGGTTCCGTATAAGTGAAAGCGAGCTCTGGCGCAAGCAGTTCATTTATCCCTGATGTGGGTAAAAGAAACTAGGACGTCCAAGTGCGCCGCAAAAAAACATGTGATATAATAGACAAGATTGTGAACAAAGATATTGTAATAACGTCAATGGCTCCGGAGGCTGAAATGAAACCGTACCGCATACCGCAATTAGCTAAACCCTACACAGACTACGACATGATTCAGCGGCATACGGAATTGCCGCCGTTTTCAGACGGGCGCAGTCATTTGTTATATATTTTTCTGAGTTACGGGAATGCGGGCGAAGACCGTAACAAGGAGCTTTATACACTGGTTACCGGACTTGTACAGCTTGCTCTCGATACGCATGAGAGCATAGATCATGTAAGTGATGATCCGGGAGGGGACCCGATGCGTTCCCGGCAGCTCAAAGTGCTGGCCGGTGATTACTTCAGCAGCTGGTTCTATCACCTGCTGGCCAAGAGCGGCCAGATTGAGATGGTGGGCAGCTTAAGCTCTGCCATCGCCGATTTCAATGTGCTCAAGGCCCGCCTGTACAGCAAGATGAAGGAGCAGCTGCTCTCCTCGGAACAATACCTGCGGCATACGGTACAGCTCAATATGCGGCTGTTCCTTTCTTTTACACCGCTTATTGAGGGGAGTCTCACCGGCTTATGGGAAAAGCTGCTGGCCGAATTCAGCCAATGCGAAACCGTATGCGCCGAACTGCGGCGGGGCAATGATCCGGCATCGGCATCTGAGGGGTATTGCTACTGGAGAATAATGGAGAACGCTTTAGAAGAAGAGTCGGTATTGCTGCGGGATCAGGAGCTGGACCTGAAGGACTGGAAAAAGCTCAAAATGAAATATAAATGTGATACCCTGCTGACCGACAAGCTGCATCAGTCAGTTCAGTCCATTCAAGGACTCCTACAGGGTATTAAAGACGAGCATCTGATCAGTGAGCTCAGCACCCTTCTTGACCGCTTTCTCCTGCAGATGAAAATATCCGGACAAGCAGCCGTGGAGGGGTAAAGGATGACTACAGAGAAAACTTCCGCACTGGGAGATACGAACGTTAAGCCGAAAGAGCAATTTGTGCACTCTGTTTTTGAGAGTATTGCCGGCAAATATGATCTGATGAACGATATTCTGAGCTTCCGCCGCCACAAGGCCTGGCGCAAGTTCACAATGCGCAAGATGGCGATGAAGCGCGGGGATTCTGCAGTGGATCTGTGCTGCGGAACCTGTGACTGGAGCATTGCCCTGGCCGAAGCAAGCCGGACCGGCTCTGTCGTCGGCCTTGACTTCAGTGCGGGGATGCTTGAAGTCGGGCGCGGCAAGGTGGAGGCTCAAGGGCTTCAGGACCGGATTTCTCTTATACAGGGCAATGCAATGGACCTGCCCTTCGGCGACAATTCCTTTGATTACGCAACAATAGGCTTCGGGCTTCGCAATGTGCCTGATCTCGTTCAAGTGCTGAATGAAATGAAGCGTGTGGTGAAACCCGGAGGGATGGTTGTCTGTCTGGAGCTGTCCAAGCCGATGAAGCAGCCCTTTAAGGGCATTTATTATTTTTATTTCCAGCGGGTGCTTCCGCTCCTCGGCAAATTATTTGCCAAGCGGTATGAGCAGTATAAATGGCTACCCGAATCACTGGCCCTCTTCCCGGACAGAGAGCAGCTTGCGGTGATTTTCCGTGAGACCGGACTGACGAAAGTGGAATCCTTCCCCTTGACCGGAGGCATCGCAGCACTACATATTGGGTTCAAGGAGAACTGTAATGTTTAAAAAAGTTGGCGTTTTTCTGCAAATGATCAAGTTTGAACACACTGTTTTTGCTTTACCGTTCGCTTTTATGGGCGCCTTGCTCGGATCGGTCGTCATGTTCGGCGAGCTGCCGTCCTGGCCGAAGATCGGCTGGATTGTTGTCGCCATGTTCGGCGCCCGGAGCGCGGCCATGGGGCTGAACCGGCTGATTGACCGGATCAGTGATGCGAAGAATCCGCGGACATCCGGGAGAGCTATTCCTGCCGGCCTGCTGAAGGTCGGAGAAGTATCGGTCTTTATTGCTATTTCCTTCTTCTTATTATTCTGGGCTGCCTTTAAGCTGAATCCCCTGTCGGCCAAACTGCTGCCGGTTGCTGTTTTTCTGCTTGTGTTCTATTCCTTCACCAAGCGCTTCACCTGGACCTGCCATCTGATTCTCGGGCTTACCATCGCGCTTGCCCCGCTGGGCGGCTGGGTAGCGGTTACGGGAAACGTGGACTGGACCGCGATGATCTTTTATTTCACAATCGTGTTCTGGACCGCAGGATTTGATATTATCTATTCCTGCCAGGATGTCGAGTTTGACAAGCAGGAGGGGCTTTATTCGATCCCGGTGCGCTTTGGAGTTGCCCGTGCGCTGGATATTGCCAAAGGGCTTCATATTTTAACAGGCATCGGGTTCGTTTCACTGCTCTTTATGACTGATCTCAGCTGGTGGTATGTGGCGGGAATGGTTATTGCCTATATTATTCTGTTTTATGAGCATCATATCGTTTCTCCAAGTGATTTGAGCCGTCTTCAGACAGCCTTCTTCACAATGAACGGTGTGCTCAGCATCGTTGTGTTTTCTTTTACCCTGATTGACCTGGTGGTGCAGTTCAGATGACCGGACTGAAACCGAAACATTTCGTTGTTGGCATTACCGGGGCAAGCGGCGGGATATACGGTATCCGCCTGACAGAAACCCTATTGTCTATGGGATACACCGTTCATCTTGTAGTCAGCAATGCGGGCTGGCGGGTCTTTAAGGAAGAATTGGGATTTGCGGCCTCTGACCGGGAGGGCTTTCTGAACGGACAGTTCAGCGGCTATCCCGGTTCTCTGCATTATCACCCGGTTGCTGATATCGGGGCCTCCATAGCCAGCGGCTCCTTCCGGACGGAGGGAATGATTATTATGCCTTGCTCCATGGGCACACTGTCCGCGGTAGCGCATGGAGGCTCGGATAATCTGATGACACGGGCTGCTGATGTGATGCTGAAGGAAGGGCGGCCGCTTGTGCTGGTGCCCCGCGAGACCCCGCTGCATGCGATCCATCTGGAGAACATGCTGAAGCTGTCACGCCTTGGAGTGAAGCTGATTCCGGCGATGCCGGCCTTTTATTTCGGTCCGCGCAGCATGGATGATCTGGTGGACTTCATGGTCGGTAAGGTGCTTGACAGCCTTGGCATTGAACACAGTCTATTCCGCAGATGGGGGGAAGAGGAATGAAAGACCGCCGGTGTACCGTAATCGGAAAAATCAGTTATACCAACTCATGGCCGGTATTTCACAATTTTAACCCCTCTGCCCTGAAGCATCCTGCAGAGATGGTGAGTGAAGTGCCTGCCATTCTTAATCAGGGGATGTCCGGCGGTACGATTCATGTTGGTGCTCTGTCCTCCTTTGCTTATGCGGAGGCGAGCGGCCGTCTGCTGCTGCTGCCTGACCTGTCTGTAAGTGCAGACGGTCCGGTGAAGTCGATTCTGCTCTTCTCGAGAGTGCCGGCTGAGCAGATAGGTAACGGACGGATTGCGGTAACCAACACTTCGGCGACTTCGGTTAATCTGCTCAAAATTCTGATGGAGAAGGCAATCGGCGGCAGTCCTGAGTATGTCACGGCTGATCCGGATCTGGACAGTATGATGGACCAGGCGGATGCCTGTCTGCTGATCGGCGACCATGCCATCAAGGCCGCCTGGCAGGATCAGGGCTATCTGGTCACTGATCTGGGGCAGGTATGGAAGGACTGGACCGGACACAGCATGACCTTTGCCGTCTGGGCGGTCAACCGTGAGGCTGCAAGAGACAAGCCGGAGGCGGTGGCAGAGATTGCAGCGGCTCTTGTGGAGAGCAAGCAGCTGGGAGTTAACAATCTTGGGCCGATCATCCGTGAAGCCTGCTCGCGGGTCGGCGGCACAGCGGAATACTGGGACGGCTATTTCAGTAATCTATGTTATGACTTTGGAGAAAGGCAGCAGGAAGGTCTGAATCTCTATTTCCGCTATGCCTATGAGATGGGCCTGCTGCCGCAGGCAGTCACAATGGAGCTATGGGACCGCAATCTGCTGACACGGGTGAACGAATGAAGCGAATGCAAATATTTGGAATGCTGAGTAAGGACATGGATCAGATTGAAAAGGATCTGTACCGCAGTGTGCAGGGCGACGATGAGCTCCTTACGGAAACATCGCTTCATCTGCTGAAGGCCGGCGGCAAACGGCTGCGTCCGGTGTTTGTGCTAATGGGCGGCAAATTCGGAAAATATGATCTGGAGAAGCTGAAGCGGGTTGCTATTCCGCTTGAGCTTATACATAGCGCTTCGCTGGTGCACGATGACGTGATTGACGATGCTGAGCTGCGGCGCGGAGAACTCACAGTGAAGGCCAAGTGGGGCAACAAAATCGCTATGTACACCGGTGATTATATTTATGCGAAGGCACTTGTTATGGCTTCAGAGCTCAAGAATCCGCGTATTCATCATATCCTGTCCAAAGCAATGGTGGAGATGTCGGTCGGGGAGATGGAGCAGATCCGCGATTTCTTCAACAGCGGGCAGAGCGTACGGCATTACCTGCGCCGCATCCGCCGCAAAACCGCGCTGCTGATAGCAATCAGCTGTGAGCTTGGGGCACTGGCAGCCGACAGCGAGCCTGAAACAGCCCGCCTGCTGTACAATTACGGATACAATGTCGGGATGGCCTTTCAGATCCGTGATGACCTGCTGGATCTGTCAGGCACAGAGAAGCAGATCGGCAAGCCTCCGGGCAGTGATATGAGGCAGGGGAATATCACACTGCCGGTTATTTACAGCCTGGAGGACAGCCGCTTGCGCTCACCGCTGCTGGAGGAGCTTGCGCTGATCCGCAGCGGACAGGCCGGAGTCGGCCGTGCCGTCGATTTGATTCTTTCCGGCGACGGCATATCCAGGGCAGAGGAGCTGGCCTCCCGCTACATCGACAAGGCGCTGGCCGCACTGGAGCAGCTTCCAAGCAGTAAAACCAGACGTAATTTGCGCGATATTGCCTATTTTGTGACCGGACGGGCTTACTAGACTCCAGCTAGCGGGAATAATAAGCGTTCACAGATGGCAAGCTTTCTGATAATATCAGAAAATAATATGCGAAAATGGAGAGTGGCTCTATGGAAAAGACGTACCTGATGATCAAACCGGATGGTGTACAGCGCGGATTAATCGGACGTATTGTCGCCCGTCTGGAGGACAAGGGCTTCAAGCTGGCTGCTGCTAAGCTGATTACAGTTACAGAAGAGCAAGCCAAGAAGCATTATGCAGAGCACGAAGGCAAGGACTTTTTTGCGGAGCTGGTAGGCTTCATCACTTCGGGTCCGGTATTTGCGATGGTCTGGGAAGGCGATGATGTAATTGCCCTGTCCCGCCTGCTGATCGGCAAAACCAAGGTGGGGGAAGCGCTGCCGGGGACAATCCGCGGTGACTTTGCCAGCCATACTCCGCTTAACCTGATTCACGGTTCGGATTCTCCGGAAAGTGCAGAGCGGGAAATCGCCAACTTCTTTGCTCCCGATGAACTGAATGACTACAATAAAGACATCGCGGTCTGGATGTAGATCCGGGCAGGAGGCAGGGGATTATTAATGGCTGATCGTGAAGAAATTACAGCACCGGACCCGGATTACAGCGGGTTCATTCAAAACATTAAGCAGAGCACAGGAATCGACCTTGCCCAATATAAGGAAGCACAGATGAAGCGCCGTCTGACAACACTGCGGATGAAGAACGGGTATCATTCGTTCACGGACTTTTTTGCTGCAATGATGAAGGACAAGGCCTTATTCTATGAATTTTTGGACCGGATGACGATTAACGTGTCTGAGTTCTGGCGCAATCCGAACCGCTGGGAAGTGCTGCGGGACGTTATTTTACCTGAACTGCAGCAATCCGGCCGCCGGATGAAGCTGTGGAGTGCAGCCTGTTCTACAGGAGAAGAGCCGTACACGCTCGCCATGATTCTATCAGACAAGAATCTGCTGGCCCAGACCGGCATTCTCGCTACAGATATTGATGACGGGGCGCTGGCCAAAGCGAAGCAGGGGCTCTATCTGGAGCGTTCGCTTAAGGATGTGCCGAAGGATGTGGCAAACCGCTATTTTTCACCGGAAGGTCCGGTATTCAAGGTGAGTGAAACACTCAAAAAAAATATTGAATTCCGCAAGCAGAACCTGCTGCTGGACAAATTCGATGACGGCTTTGATCTGATCATCTGCCGAAATGTGATGATCTATTTCACAGAAGAAGCGAAGAACAAGCTGTATCACAAATTTTCGGCAAGCCTGCGTCCTGGAGGATATTTGTTCGTAGGCAGCACGGAGCAGATTTTTACACCGGCACAATTCGGCTTTGAATCAACGGAGACCTTCTTTTACCGTAAAAAATAGTTGTATGCACGGTCTGAGCATTCTTCCCGGAGCAAGGTATACATTACCCGCTTTTCAGTGATAATGGAAAGTAGATACCGTATGCTATGCGAAAGGTCGTTAATCCAGATGGACAAAAGCAAGGTCATTGCCGCGTACAGACGCGGGTTTCTGACCGTCCGCGAGTGCGGGCAAATTCTTGGTCTCGAGGAGCTTCAGCTGCAGAGCCTGCTTAGGCAGGAGGAAGGCAAGCAGAACGTTTCACAGGCGCAGCAGAGAATCGGAAGCTAGATTAGCAGGCTCTGAACTGTGACGCGCAGGCAGCGCCGCCTAAGCTCGAAAGAGTAGGGCGGCGCTGTTCTTGTATGGGAGGCCACCTGTGGTTTGGCCTTTATCCTTTCTTGTCAAAGCGTGTAGGCTATACTATAATGAGTCAAGAGTTTTTATAATTTAGCGGTTTACAGTTTAAAAGTGTGAAAGGGGAACGCAGCATGAGTTTACGCTACTTAACAGCGGGGGAAACGCACGGCCCCCAGCTTACAGCCATTATCGAGGGATTGCCCAGCAATCTGACACTTAATTTTGAAGAGCTTAATTTTCAGCTGCACCGCAGACAGAAGGGCTACGGCCGCGGACGCCGCATGCAGATCGAGAAGGATACGGCACAGATCGCCGGCGGAGTACGCCACGGGTATACAACAGGTGCTCCCGTAGCCCTTATAGTCGAGAACAAAGACTGGACACACTGGAAGAATATTATGAATATCGAGCCGATTCCGGGCAGTGATGAAGAGAAGCGGCGCGTAAACCGCCCGCGTCCCGGACATGCCGACCTTAACGGCGGGCTCAAGTACAACCATACGGATCTGCGTAACGTTCTGGAGCGCTCCAGCGCCCGCGAGACAGCTGCAAGAGTTGCAGTTGGGGCTGTTGCCCGCCAGCTGCTGGCTGAGTTCGGTGTGAAGATTGCCGGACAGGTCATCCGGATCGGCGAGATCGAAGCGCCTGCGAACAATCTCCCTATCGATGAACTGATTGTGAAGACGGAAGAATCATCCGTCAGAGTCGTTGATAAAGAGACGGAGCTTAAGATGGAGGCATACATAGACAAGATCAAGGAGGAAGGCGACTCCATCGGCGGTATTGTGGAATGCGTCGTGGAAGGCCTGCCTATCGGTCTCGGCAGCTATGTACAATATGACCGCAAGCTGGATGCGGCAATTGCCGGAGCGGTTATGTCGATTAACGCGTTCAAGGGTGTGGAGATCGGTATCGGGTTTGAAGCGGGTGTTCTTCGCGGCTCGCAGGTGCATGATGAAATCATGTACGATCCGTCACGCGGATATTACCGGGCCAGCAACCGGCTGGGCGGATTTGAAGGCGGGATGACCAATGGAATGCCGGTTGTTGTCCGCGGCGTTATGAAGCCGATTCCGACATTATACAAGCCGCTGCAAAGCGTTGACATTGACACCAAGGAGCCGTTCACGGCGCAGGTGGAGCGTTCGGATGCCTGTGCGGTTCCTGCAGCCTGCGTTGTACTGGAGAACGTTGTAGCCTGGGAGCTTGCCAAAGCATTCCTTGATAAATTCGGCGGGGACTCTATTGAAGAAATCAGAGCCAACTACAACAGCTACCTGGCGCAGCTGGAGAGCTACTGATTATGCGCAGCATTACTGTGGATTTGGGGGAACGCTCTTATCCGATTCTGATCGGCAGCGGATTGCTGGAGTCTATTGGTGCGCGTTGCCGGGAAGCCGGGTATCCCGTACGCAGCCCGCTGCTGGTGGTCAGTGACAGCGAGGTAGCCCCGCGGTATCTGGATGTGGTCGAAGCCTCCCTGCGCGGACAGGGCTATACTGTTGTTAGTCATGTAATACCGTCCGGTGAAGCATCCAAATCGCTGGCGGTATATGAAGAAGTAATTACTACGGCCATTCAGGCCGGACTGGACCGCAGCTCTGCTGTTCTTGCGCTTGGCGGCGGTGTTGTCGGAGATCTGGCCGGATATGTTGCCGCCACTTATATGCGGGGGATCGGCTTTGTTCAGATTCCAACGACCATACTTGCCCATGACAGCAGCGTCGGCGGCAAGGTGGCTGTTAACCATCCGCTGGCTAAGAATATGATCGGTGCTTTTTATCAGCCGTCCATGGTTCTGTATGATTTGGATACGCTGCGTACGCTGCCGCCCCGTGAGGTGGCCTCCGGATTAGCTGAAGTGGTGAAGCACGGCCTTATCCTTGATAAAGAGTTTGCTTACTGGTGCCGCGAGCACGCTTCAGAGCTGCTGGCCCTGGATGCTGGGGCGCTGGGTTATGCGCTGGAACGCGGATGCGCGATCAAGGCCCGGGTGGTCGGTTCGGATGAGCGTGAGAACGGCCTGCGGGCGATTCTCAACCTGGGTCATACGATCGGCCACGCCATTGAAGCTGTCGGCGGATACGGCGTATTCCTGCATGGAGAAGCGATTGCCGTCGGTATGGCCGGTTCGGCGCTGCTGGCGGCCAAGCTGGGCAGGGACCGCGGAATCTACGAGGATACCGTATCCATGCTGTCCGCACTCTCTCTGCCCGTAAGACTTCCGGCGGAGTACAGCGGGGATGAGCTGATGGACGCGATGATGCATGACAAGAAGTTCAAGGAAGGCAAAATGACCTTCATCGTGCCTGATTCAATCGGGGCAGTAAGCATCATTAATGATGTGCAGCAGAGTGACGTGCGTGAGGTTATCGCACAGCTTAAGAAGGAGGGGAGCCCATGGTAAACCGGGGGATTCGCGGTGCAACAACCGTAGTCAATAATGAGGAAACTGAAATTTTGCGTGAGACCGTAGTGCTGCTCAGGGAAATTGTTGAGCGTAATGATGTCATTGCCGAGGATATCTGCAGTGTCTGGATTACTGTTACGGGTGATCTGGATGCTACGTTTCCGGCACGGGCTATCCGTGAGATCGAAGGCTGGGAGCTGGTACCGCTCATGTGCTCTGTTGAGATTCCCGTAAAGGGCGGGCTGCCGAAGTGTATCCGCCTGATGGTACAGGTTAATACAGACAAGTCCCAGCGGGATATCCGTCACATCTATCTGAATGAAGCGAAGAAGCTTCGTCCAGATCTCTCACAAAGCAAGTAATTAATTTACCGCAGCGGGTTGTCAATGAACACCGTCATCATGTATAGTGTAGTTAGCCGAGAGAAGTAGAGTTTAGTTAGAGCCTAGTTGAGTATAGCAGAGATGAGTGCAGGATGTTTATCCGAGGCATTCCGTTTATTTACATATGTCCGTACGGATTATATTCTGGTAGTATTTGTACTACCCGTCTATCCTCTAATGGGCAACCATGTTATTACGGAGCAATGTCCTGATCCAGTGCGCTTTATCATATACTTGCCTACACAACCTCTACTCCGGTAGAGGTTTTTTTGTATTCCGGACTATAGATCCAACCATTCCAAGGAGGTATCCCAAATGACGAACCCTAGCGTTGAAGAAGCGGTAAAGCTGTCGCGGGAGTATAACCTGATTCCTGTAGTAAAAAGACTGCTGGCTGATATGGAGACGCCGATCCGGCTGTTTCAGCGGTTTGCCGGAGAATCCCATGCTTTCCTGCTGGAAAGTGTAGAGGGCGGCATCCAGTGGGCGCGTTATTCGTTTATCGGGAGTGACCCGTTTCTGACCATTTCGGGTAAAAAGAACGTTATCCATGTAAAAGTGGGGGGAGAGCAGAAGCGGCTCACCGGCAAACCGATCGAGGAGCTAAAAGCCCTGCTCCGCTCGTACCGCAGTCCGAAGCTGGAAGGGATGCCTCCATTTACCGGCGGTGCGATCGGATTCTTCGGATACGACCTGCTGCAATATTACGAGAAGCTGTCCCCGCACGCAGTGGATGATCTGGGGACGGATGATATCCGGTTCATGTTCTGTGACCGCATCATCGTATTCGATCATGTGAAGCAGCAGATTCTGCTGATAGGCAACCTGCATATCAAAGAAGGCGATACGGATTCCGATATCCG
This sequence comes from Paenibacillus camerounensis, assembly GCF_000723885.1. Classification (GTDB taxonomy): domain Bacteria; phylum Bacillota; class Bacilli; order Paenibacillales; family Paenibacillaceae; genus Paenibacillus_AQ; species Paenibacillus_AQ camerounensis. The sequence continues at coordinate 8,109 of NZ_CCDG010000080.1, read as the reverse complement.
GGCCGCCTATGAAGCCCTGAACAACAGGCTGGAGGACTTCGCCGAGGAGCTGCAGAAGGAAGGGCCGAAGGAGAACGTCAACCGCCGCAGTATTCCTGAGGATATTGAGCTGGGCCAGATTCATTCGAACCTGACCAAAGAGCAATATATCGCGAATGTTGAGCAGGCCAAGGAGTACATCCGGGCCGGTGATATCTTCCAGGTAGTGCTGTCGCAGAGGCTGCATATTGAGACTGAGGTATCCCCGCTGCATGTCTACCGGATGCTGCGTACCCTGAACCCGTCGCCATATATGTACTATCTCAAGATGGATGAGGAAATTATCGTAGGCACCTCTCCGGAAGCGCTGGTGAAGGTGGACGGCAGCCGGGTAGCGACCCGGCCGATTGCCGGAACCAGGCCGCGGGGAGCGGATGAAGCGGAGGACCGGGCGCTGGCCCAGGAGCTGCTGGAGGACGAAAAGGAGCGGGCGGAGCATCTGATGCTCGTTGATCTGGGCCGCAATGATCTGGGCCGGGTATCCAAGTTCGGCACGGTGAAATGTGACTCCTTTATGGAGATAGAGAAATACTCCCATGTTATGCACATGGTATCGAATGTAACGGGAACACTGGACGAGAACAAGGATTTCTTCGACGCATTCCTGTCATGCCTGCCAGCAGGCACCGTCTCAGGGGCACCGAAGCTGCGGGCGATGGAGATTATCTCCGAGCTTGAACGGGAAGCGAGAGGCGCTTATGCCGGAGCTATCGGCTACCTCGGATTCTCCGGCAATATGGATTCCTGCATCACGATCCGTACCATCATCTTCCGCAAAGGCCGTGCTTACGTACAGGCCGGAGCGGGAATTGTCTGGGATTCGGTGCCTGAGAAGGAATATGAAGAGACCCTTAACAAAGCAAAGGCGATGCTAAAAGCAATCCGGATGGCAGAGGCCATGTTCCCGGCAGAGATCAGAGAGCCGCAGGTAATCAACCAGGATTACATGTACGAGTATACCCCGTAAGCGAGAGAAGCAATGAAGAATAGATGAGCCGAGCAGAGAATGCTCCATACCTAAGCGGATGCTTTCGAAGGTAGTTTTATTACGAAGAAGAGCCGAGCAGAGAATGCTCCATAAAACTTTTAGCATATGCTTCCGAAGCGAGTTTTGCCGATGCGGGATCGTGAGAAGGATATGCCTACAAAACTTTTAGGAGGACAAAGACTATGGAAGCGAGCCAGTTAATACAATCAGGAATTGCGGGATTAATTGAGGGGCGTAACCTCAGCCGGACGCAGGCCCGTGAAATTATGGGGACCATAATGGAAGGAACCGCGACGGCGGCACAGATTGGCGCTCTGTTGACTGCGCTGCGTATCAAGGGCGAGACCGTAGAGGAAATTACCGGCTTCGCGGAAGCGATGCGCGGATTCGGAACCCCGGTGCTTACAGAACGTACCCGGCTGCTGGACACCTGCGGAACAGGCGGCTCAGGTATTCACAAGTTCAACATCTCCACTGCCTCGGCGATTATCTCATCAGCAGCTTCTGTGCGTGTTGCCAAGCACGGCAACCGTTCGGCTTCAGGCAGAGCAGGCAGTGCGGATGTGCTGGAGGCGCTTGGCGTGAACATCCATCTGAATGCGGAGCAGGCCCGCCGGTGCCTGGACCGTATCGGCATCTGCTTTCTGTTTGCCCAGATTTACCATCCTTCCATGAAATACGCAGCCGCACCGCGCCGTGAGCTTGGTGTGCGGACTGTATTCAATATGCTGGGTCCGCTGACTAACCCGGCAGGCGCTGACCGGCAGCTGATGGGCATCTACGACCGGAATAAGACGGAGATTGTAGCTAACGTGCTGAAGGAGCTGGGCTCAAAGCGGGCGATGATCGTCAGCAGCCTCGACGGCCTGGATGAAATCAGCATATCGGCGCCTACCCAGGTCTCTGAACTTAAGAATGGCATTGTAACAACCTATGAGATTACTCCAGAGGCGCTCGGCCTGAGCCGGCACCCGCTGGAGGCTGTGCTGGGCGGTGACGCAGCTGATAATGCAGCTATAATTACTGCGGTGCTGCAGGGAGCGCTCACGCCGTACCGTGACATTGTTCTTGCCAATGCCGGTGCCTGTATCTATGTTGCCGGTCTGGCAGACAGCCTCGGTGAAGGGGTAGCGCAGGCGCGGCAGATGATCGATTCCGGTAAAGCACTGCTCAAGCTGGAGCAGCTCAAAGCTATGACAAAGGAGCTTGACTATGTATCTTGATAAAATTGTCGCCACCAAAATAAAAGAGGTTGAAGCGCTCAGCCGGATGTTCTCTACAGATACAGCGGAAGAGGTTATTGCCGGGCTTCCGGCCACCAAAGGCTTCCGGGAAGCGCTGGTAAAGCGCCGGAACCGTCATATGGGACTGATTGCCGAAGTAAAGAAGGCTTCACCCTCCAAAGGGCTGATCCGCGCGGATTTTGACCCGGAAGCTATCGCCCGCGGATATGAAGCAGGCGGGGCTGATTGCCTGTCGGTATTGACTGACCAGGACTATTTCCAGGGCAGTAACGCATTCCTGCAGCAGGTAAGAGAAGCGGTGGATCTTCCGCTGCTGCGCAAGGACTTTATCATTGATGAACGCCAGATTTATGAGGCGAGGATTCTGGGAGCGGATGCCATCCTGCTGATTGCAGCCATTCTGACTGCAGAGCAATTGGCTTCTTATACTGAATTGGCAGCCTCACTCGGAATGGATGTGCTGATTGAGGTGCATGACCGGAGTGAACTGGAGCTGGTGATTGGCACAGGGCAAATAGAACACCCAAATGTGCTGCTCGGCATCAACAACCGCAATCTGCGCACCTTTGAGACACGGCTGGCTACAACTGCCGAGCTGGCGGCTCTGGTTCCGACCGGAGTGCCTGTGATTAGCGAAAGCGGAATAGCCGGTCCTGCTGATATTGATTATTTAAGCACAAGCGGCGCTATCGGCGTGCTGGTCGGGGAATATCTGATGCGGCAGGATAACGTGGAAGAAGCCGTACACGGGCTGCTTGGACCGCTCACTGCCGGAAAGGATCGTGCCCTGCATGGCTGAAGCGGAGGTAAAAATCTGTGGACTTCAGGACGTTGAAGTGCTAAAATCTATGAAGTCATTACCAATTGATTATATCGGCTTTGTATTTGCGCCCAGCCGCCGCAGAGTCACTGCAGCCCAGGCTGCTCTGCTTGTTGCAGAGCTGGCCGGCTGGGAGACGGGCAAGGCTCCCGGCGCGGCCGGAGTCTTCGTAAATCCGGGGCTTGTTGAGCTGCAGGAGCTGCTTGCAGCTGTACCGCTGGATGTGATCCAGCTGCACGGACAGGAAGGACCGGAGTTTTGCCGTGAGGTCAAGCAGGCTTTTCCGCACATTCAGGTCTGGAAAGCTATTTCAGTAGGCGGTTCCGAGGCACATACCGTTGTGAACAGCTATGCGGGAACTGTTGATGCCTTACTGCTGGACACTTATGATCCCCAGAGCAGCGGAGGCTCCGGACGTACGTTTGACTGGGGGCAGATTCCTCTGTTCCGGCAGGCGGCGGCTAAGCTTGGACTGCCTTTATTTATCGCCGGCGGACTTCATCCCGACAATGTGGGTGAACTTCTTACAGACTACCAGCCTGACGGAGTAGATATCTCCAGCGGTGTCGAGACTAATGGTGTTAAAGATATTATCAAAATGACTTCCTTTGTGGAAAGGGTGAAGCAATCATGATACAAGTACCGGACAAGTACGGGCGTTTTGGTTCTTTCGGAGGCCGCTTCGTTCCTGAAACCCTGATGAATGCACTGATTGAGCTGGAGGAGTCCTATGCGAAGTATTCGGCGGACCCGGCCTTTCAGGAGGAAATAGACTATCTGCTGAAGCAGTATTCCGGGCGTGAGACCCCTTTGTATTATGCAGAACGGCTTAGTAAGCAGCTGGGTGAGGCCAAAATCTATCTGAAGCGCGAGGATTTGAACCATACCGGGGCACATAAGATCAACAATGCTATCGGGCAGGGCATTCTGGCTAAAAGAATGGGCAAAACCAAGGTTATTGCCGAGACAGGCGCCGGCCAGCATGGTGTGGCAACCGCAACAGTAGCGGCACTTCTGGGTCTGGAATGCAAAGTGTTCATGGGCGAAGAGGATACCCGCCGCCAGGCGCTTAATGTATTCCGCATGAAGCTGCTCGGCGCAGAGGTTATTCCGGTGACTTCCGGTTCCCGGACGCTCAAGGATGCCGGGAATGAAGCGCTGCGCTACTGGGTCAGTAATGTCGAGGATACCTTCTATATTCTTGGTTCGGCAGTCGGCCCGCACCCTTATCCGATGATGGTCCGCAATTTCCAGCGGATCATCGGCGATGAGACACGGCGCCAGATTCTGGAGGCCGAAGGCCGGCTGCCGGATCTGCTGGTTGCCGCTGTCGGCGGCGGCAGCAATGCTATCGGCATGTTCTACCCGTTCATGGAAGATGAGAGTGTCGGCATGATCGGCGTTGAGGCTGCCGGCAAAGGTGTCGATACCCCGTTCCACGCAGCAACAATGAGTAAAGGCAGCCATGGTGTATTCCAGGGCTCCATGAGTTATCTGCTGCAGGATGAATACGGCCAGGTTATCGAAGCGCATTCCATCTCTGCCGGACTGGATTATCCGGGAGTAGGACCTGAGCACTCTTATCTGAAGGATATCGAGCGGGCCAAGTATGTCCCTGTTACGGACAAGGAAGCGCTAGATGCCCTTAAGCTGCTGTGTGTAACGGAGGGAATTATTCCTGCACTGGAATCGGCTCATGCCATCGCGCATGTGGTCAAGATTGCTCCCGGGCTCACTAAAGATGATATTGTGGTCATCTGCCTCTCGGGGCGCGGGGACAAGGATGTCGAGTCAATTATGGCCTATACGGAAGGAAGTGAGCTGTAATGACAACGGAAACGACCAACAGAATGGATCTGACCTTCCGTAAGCTCAAAGCTGAAGGCGCAACTGCCCTGATTCCTTTCCTTACCGTAGGCGACCCGGATCTTACAACTACACTTGATATTATTGCTGAGCTGGAAGCAGCCGGCGCGGATATTCTTGAACTAGGGGTTCCTTATTCCGATCCGCTGGCAGACGGCCCGGTCATTCAGCGGGCTTCGTCAAGGGCGCTGCGCGGAAAGGTCCATCTGCGGACCTGTATGGAAACCGCACTCAAGGCCCGGCAGAACGGCAGTAAGCTGCCGTTCATCCTGTTCACATACTACAATCCTGTGCTGCAGATGGGTCTGGATACCTTCTTTGCTGAGCTGGATGCCCATGAAATCAGCGGGCTGATTATTCCAGACCTGCCTGTAGAGGAGTCTGAGGAGATGCGTATTCGCAGCCGTGAGGCAGGCGTGAATCTCATACCGCTGGTAGCACCGACCTCCAGTGAACGGATTGAACGGATCGTATCGGGTGCGAGCGGCTTTGTCTACTGTGTATCCTCGCTGGGAGTAACGGGAGAGCGATCCACTTTTCACAGCGGTGTAGATGAATTTATTGCCTCCGTCCGCCGGGTAACGGATCTCCCGGTAGCCGTTGGCTTCGGGATTTCAACCAGCGAGCAGGTAGAGCGCTTCTCGCAGATCTGTGACGGTGTAGTTGTGGGCAGTGCGATTGTCCGTAAAGTGGAAGAGGTTATTCCGCTGCTGGATGACCCTGCCACAAGAAGTGACGGGCTGTTGCAAATTCGTGAATTTGTGGCACAATTAAAATCATAACGGTCAGCCTGACCTTAAAAATGCTATAAAAATGCACGGAGAGCGAGGAATACAGATGAATCCGAAACCGAATATCGTTAATCTTCCTGTTTACAAGCCGGGAAAACCAATTGAAGAGGTGAAAAAGGAGCTTGGACTGGATGATGTCATCAAGCTGGCATCCAATGAAAATCCTTACGGGGCTTCACCGAGCGCCAAAGCCGCAATCATCGCCGATCTGGACAATTTGTTCCTGTATCCCGACGGCTCAGCTGCCGAATTGACAGCTGCTTTGGCCGGGCATCTCGGTGTGCAGAGCGAGAACATCATCTTTGGCTGCGGCTCAGACGAGATTATCGCCTTGATCTGCCGTGCTTTTTTCCTGCCGGGGGACGAGACCATTATGGCCGATCAGACCTTCTCCGTATACAAGAGCAATGCTGATATTGAAGGTGCCGTATCGATAGAAGTACCTCTGGCGGATGGAACTCATGATCTGAACGGTATGCTTGCACGAATTACAGATAAGACCAAGGTCATCTGGATCTGTAACCCGAATAACCCTACCGGTACCATCGTTGCGCATGAGGCACTGGTGACCTTCCTGAATGCAGTACCTTCCGGGGTTATGGTTGTACTGGACGAAGCCTACTTTGAGTATGTGACTGACCCGGACTACTCGGATGGAATCAAGCTGCTGGAGCAGTATCCGAATCTTGTCGTGCTGCGGACCTTCTCCAAGATCTATGGTCTGGCTGCCCTCCGCATCGGATACGGTGTGGCCAGTCCGCAGATCATTAACCTGATCAACAAGGTGCGTGAGCCTTTCAATACGTCCCGTCTGGCACAGGCAGGTGCACTTGCAGCGCTGGCGGATCAGGATTATGTGGCTGAATGCCGCCGGCTTAACAGTGAAGGTATTGTACAGTTGCAGACTGAGTTCCGGCGCCTGGGCCTGCATGCATTCCCGGCTAACGGTAATTTCATCATGGTGGATGTACGCAAGCCGGCTCTTGAGGTATTCGACGCCTTGCTGCGTCTGGGCATTATTGTTCGTGCGGGCCACCGTCTGTACCCGACCTACATCCGTGTAACGGTAGGCTCAGCTGAGCAGAACAAGGCATTTATTACTGCACTTGAGCAGACGCTGTCTGAGCAGGAGGTACGGGCGTAACCGTATATGTTCATAGACGAAACAATAGAAGGCAGGTAGTACTTAGACATGACGACAAAAATAGCAATCTTCGGTGTCGGTCTGATTGGAGGCTCACTGGCCCTTTGCTTCAAAGGCAAGGAGGGCCTGACCGTCGTCGGCCATGCCCACCGTCCTGAATCCGCGGTAAAATATGTTAACAGAGGCGTGGTCGATCAGGCGACACTGTCTGTTGAAGAAGCGGCGCTTGACGCCGATTATATTTTCCTCTGTGTGCCGGTAGGCATGCTGGAGGGTTATCTGCAGCAACTGAGTAAGCTCCCGCTCAAGCCCGGCTGCATCATTACGGATGTAGGCAGCACCAAGGCCAGTATCGCAGCCTGTGCGGTATCCCTGGATATTCCCGGCGTCCATTTCATCGGCGGCCATCCAATGGCGGGTTCAGAGCGTTCTGGTGTGGAAGCCGCCTCATCGCTGCTGTTCGAGAATGCTTATTACGTGCTGACTCCGCCGCCCGGAGTGCCGGAGGAAGCTTACGAGGCACTGAAATCCCTGTTATTACATACGAGAGCACAGATTGTCCGGCTTGATCCGGAGCGTCATGATGAAATTGTCGGAGCAATCAGCCATCTGCCGCATATTATCGCAGTAGCTCTTGTTAATCAGGTTCATGCCTATGATTCAGAGGATTCGCTGTACAGTACACTTGCTGCCGGCGGATTCCGTGATATTACCCGGATTGCCTCCAGTGATCCGATTATCTGGCGTGACATCCTGCTGAATAACCGTTCAGTGATGCTGCGTCTTCTAAAGGACTGGAATGAGGAGGTCTCCTCCTTCATTCAGATGCTGGAGAGCTCGGACGGTACCGGAATAGAGGAAGCCTTCCATGAAGCGAACGGATTCCGCAGCCAGCTGCCGGAACGGCGCAAAGGAATGATTGCTCCGCTGTTTGATCTGCATATCGATGTTCCCGATCATCCTGGAATTATCGGCCGGATCGCAACCGAGCTGGGGGATCAGGGCATTAACTTAAGCAACGTGCAGATCATTGAGAGCCGTGAGGATGTACCCGGGATTATGCGCCTGTCATTCCGCCAGGAGCACGATATGGAGCGGGCCAAGCTGCTTCTGCAGCATAACGATTATACGGTATACGTATAGACGGCAGCCCGTATAGCATCAGTCACAGAGAGGCAATACTCAGGTCAGGCAGTCAATCAAAAACAGCGCGAGCC
>NZ_CCDG010000079.1 GCF_000723885.1 Paenibacillus camerounensis | reverse complement strand
GGGCTCGGCGAGGTGTCATCATCGCCCGCCCAGCACCCGCCGGGCCCGCCCCGTACTGCAGCACCGCCGTACCGAACGCCGGTACGGCGGGCACATACACCAGCCGGCCGCCGTCTGCAGTCCGCTGCTGCTCCAGCAGCTGCCCGGCGGCATCTAAGATGACGCCTGTATCTGCGGCGTCACCCGGCAGCTCCAGCAGCTGCGGGCCCTCCCAGGACGAGCTGCTCAGCAGCGTAAAGTATCCCGGTGTGCCGTCGCTGTCATCTGCATCGTCCTCTTCGGCTGCTCCCGCCCCGCTCAGCAGTGTCAGCGCCCGGGCCTCGCCTTCCGCATATTCAAGATCGCTGTCCTGATAGACCTCCTTGATCGAGGAGCCCGGGATAATATCATGGAACTGGTTGCGCAGCAGAATCTCCCAGATGCCGCCCAGCTCAGCTGCAGGGTAAGACGACGCCAGATTACCGCGGCTTACGCCGGCCAGCGTATACAGCCATTCCGCATCACGCAGGAGCAGCTCCAGGCGGCGGTTGTATTTTTTATTGCGGGCCTGCGAGGTATAGGTTCCCCGGTGGCATTCGAAGTACAGCTCGCCGTTCCAGGTATGCACGTATGCATCTGTATTTTCAATCCGCTCATGCAGCCCTTCAAAATATTCGCCCGCGCTGCCGGGCTTAAGCTTAGGAATACCCGGAAGCTTGTCAAAGCGCCGGCGGAGCTCCAGCATATCCCGCGTCGGGCCGCCGCCCCCGTCACCCCAGCCGTAGGCAAACAGCAGATGATCATTGATTTCTTTGTCCTGATACGAGTTCCAGATCCCGCGCAGCAGCCCGGCTGTCATCCGTCCGTTATAGGTGTAGGCATCGCCGTCCTTTTCCGAAGTAGTGATGAAGTGTGTCAAAACTTCCGAACCATCCATCCCGCGCCACCAGAACGTATCGTGGGGCATCCGGTTGGACTGGTTCCAGCTGATTTTGGTCGTCATAAAGGTATCAATGCCTGATTTACGCAAAATCTGCGGCAGCGCCCAGCTGTAACCGAACACGTCCGGCAGCCACAGATACTTGCTCTCGATACCGAACTGCTCCCGGAAGTAACGTTTGCCGGTCAGAATCTGACGGACCAGTGATTCACCGGATGGAATATTACAATCCGACTCCAGCCACATAGCCCCCTCCGGCTCCCAGCGCCCATCCTTAATCCGCTCCTTGATCTGCCCGAACAGCTCAGGATAATCCTGCTCCAGATACGCATACAGCTGCGGCTGTGACTGCATGAACTGGTATTCCGGATATTCCTGCATCAGCCGCAGAACGGTCGAGAAGGAACGGGCCGCCTTTTCCCGGGTATGCTTCAGCTGCCATAGCCAGGCGACATCAATATGCGTATGTCCAAGCATCGTAAGTGTCACATCAAAGGTCTTCGGCATTGCCTCCACCGCTTCGTTCAGGCTGGCTCCCGCCTGGTACATGGAGCTGATATGCTCCTCTGAGCCGGGCTCAGTCCAGTCAATCTTACGGAACGCGGCGTCCAGCGCCTGCTTCAGCCACTGCTTCTCCGGCTGGTCCCGGTTCAAGTACCGGAAGGTATCAATCGCCGCCCGGGACATGTAGAACAGATCGTCAATACGTTCATCCAGATAGCCGATCATCGCCTCGCTGATCGTATGCTCCTGCACCCTTGGCGGTCCCCCGCCCTCAAGACCGGACCACAGCCGGAACACAAGCTCCACTTCTCTGCCGCCTAATTCATCCCCAAAAATAACCTCCTGATGATTCGTATCCACCCCCTGATACGGTGAACCGTTTACAAACAGCAGCGATTCAAAGCCGGAATTATTGAAGCCACCGGATTTACCGAAATCAAATCTGCCGGCCAGCTTAAAGCCCGCCTTCTTCTCAGGCAGCACCACTGCCACACGCAGCCAGACATAACGGTCACGCCCGCTCCACCGCTCGCTCAGCCGGATTGTCCCGTCAAAGGCAACACTCCCCGGATATACTCCGTTTTTCCCGTCCTCATCCTCCGCCGACTCCAGCTCCGCAATCTCAGTCACCATGATATATCTGTGCTTTCCAACCTCCGCTTGACGGCGGATCAGCTTTTCTTCTGTCAAAAACAAATGTATCACCTCTTCCATCCGATTGTATCCGCTTCTATAGGGCCAATATAGCAAATCCCGCTGCTCAAAAACTACGCTTCATTTGCGGGAATGGGGAGATTTCATTGCATATTTTGCTTTTTGAAACCTATAATAGAGAAAATCAAGGAATAAGGCGGCGAGCGTCTATGCTTGAAAACGGATTGTTATACGAGCAGGGATACAGCATTAACATTAATACTCCCGGTGACCCGCTTTTTTACTATTTCGACTATGATGAGCGGTCACACAACATTAATATGGAGTTCCAGCATGACCATGATTTCTATGAGATTCATATTCTGATGGATTCCCGCGCCACTCATGTTATCGACGGCAAAATCCATGCCCTCCGGCAGTATGACATCGTTCTGCTCCGTCCCTACCTGCTGCATATGACCCAGTATCCGGAAGGGCCGCCGCATAAGCGGCTGATTATTAATTTTGCCATGCCGGCCAGTATACCCGGTTTGGAGAACGCTTACAAAAATATGCTGCTTCCCTTTGCCGAGGAGATTCCGATTTACCGTCTGACGGGTGAGCCGCGGAGTGCCGTATTTGATCCGCTTAATGCTATTTTCACCCAGTCACACAACAGCTCTGCGCTCAATCCGGTACTGGTTCACACGCTGTTTCAGCAGTTTCTGTGCGCTCTATCCCAGCAGCAGGACAAGAACAGCTATGTGCTGGAGGAAGCCGGCAGCGCCAACGCGCAAAAAATATATTCCATCACCGCCTATATTCACAGCAATTACAGCAGCGAGCTGTCTCTGGATTCAATCTCCAGGGCGTTTTACATCAGCCCGTATTACCTGTCGCACCAGTTCCGGATCGTCACCGGCTCCACTCTGACCGGGTATATTCAGACGACCCGGGTCCGTAAAGCCCAGCATCTGCTGGTTCATACCCGCCAGAGAATCTCCGGCATTGCCGAGCAATGCGGCTTCACCAGCTTCTCGCAGTTCAACCGGATTTTTAATAAGCTGAGCGGCATGTCGCCCTCCGCGTTCCGCAAGCAACAGGCCCTTCCGGGGGGTACCCCGGCCCAGTTGTCCTATTAGGCGGAGGCGCACTCAGCACCTGTAATCAACAACCAGCACCTGCACTCAACGGTCAAACTACTTGCTATAATGAAAAAAGCTTCCGGACTGCCCAAGGGCAATCCGGAAGCTTCTTTGCTGTTATGCGGTCGAGAGGACTCGAACCTCCACGGTATTGCTACCACACGGACCTGAACCGTGCGCGTCTGCCAATTCCGCCACGACCGCAAATTGTCTATCGCGGCACAAGAATGAATATATCATGAATTCGGGAATGGCGCAAGCTATTTTTTAAATTTCAAAAAAAATCTCCAATGCTTCTTGCTTCATCCTGCTATATATTGGGAGTGAGGTGATTGATATGGATATTAATACTCGTATGCCTGTAGATAGACCCCATGTAACAGTAAACAGTCCTAATCAGCTTCCAGAGATGCTGCAGGAGCTGAAGGAGCAGCTTCCCGGTTTTGCCGCTCTGGAGGGAGTCTGCGGCATCACGCTGAACGGCGGATGCTCACGCGGATATGCCGATGAATATTCAGAGATTGACCTGGTCTTTTATGTGGAGGAAGGACAATACAGAATGTGGACCGGCGGTCAGTCTCCGCTGCCGCTCGGTATAACCAGAATAGGCCGGTATCTCTATGACATCAAAGCCGTAAGCCTGGAGGAAGAGCTGCAGAAGACCTGGGATAGCACAGCCTTGTGGGATTTGTCCTATGCCCGGATACTGTATGATCCCGAAGGGCAAATCGCCGGGCTGGTCCGGACGAAGCTGGCTGAGCGGCCGGGGCGGCTGCAGGCTGAAGGGCTGATGTTCAACTGCTGGTGGCATTACCGGCTGGCCGGCGATATCTGGCTGCACCGGGGAGACACCGTGCAGGGCCACGCCATGCTGAATACAGCCGCAGTACAATTAATCGAAGCATTGTTCACTGCCAACCGTGAGTACGTGCCGCATTCAAAATGGCTGATTCATCTGAGCCGCACGCTGTCATGGACACCTGCCGGATGGGAGGAGAGCCTGCCGGAGCTCATGGGCACCGGGGACTTCTCCGTGGAGAGTCTGAGCAGCCGGCAGGCCGCCATCGCCCGTTACTGGAACGAAATTGATGTTTACCTCATCAGCCGTGAATGCCCGGAATATCCGCTCAATATGATGCACAAAACCTTTTATGATCTGCTTAAGCTTCTGCTCGCTCATAATACCCTCCCTATAACGGAATGGACCGCCAGGGCAGGCTTATCCATGCTGCCGGCAGAACCCTTCATCCGCTTCACCTCAATTGACGGAGACCGGATTATTATCGACAAAAATAGGTTTCTGTCCGTTGCCCCCGGCGAGCTGTATGCCTGGCATGCTTCTATCCTGGTTCAGCTTCATACTGAGCTGGGTAAGGGCTAAACCGGTTCAACCGGCAGTTGTTTTTCCGCTGCGTATCTCCTGCTCCAATCGCTGTTCATTACACCGGATGGAATTATAATGAAATTACGACGTCGAATTTATATCCGGGAGACGAGACCATGATTAATATCGAAAAAACAGGCAAGCGCATCGCCCTGCTCCGCAGAGAAAAGCAGCTGTCCCAGGAGCAGCTGGCTGAACAGCTGCATGTCAGCGCCCAGGCTATATCCAAGTGGGAGACCGGCCGGTCATTGCCTGAAACGGCTACCCTGCCGCTGCTCTCTGCTGTTCTGGGCCAATCTATCGACAGCCTTCTGCTGCCGCAGGAGCTTGCGTTACTGTCAGCAGTCTACACAGACGGCAACAAGCAGCAGGACGTTACTTCTCTGGTAAGCCGGTTCCTTAACCGTGATCAGCTCGTTCTGACTGTCAGCGATCAGCTTTTTGACGGATTACTGCAGAGCGGCCGGATCAAGCTGCTGATCATTAAATACGAAACACCCTCAGGTGTATATTCAACCTATGCGTTAACAGGACAGCAGCTGGCATTAGATGTGCATACCAAAGGCTATTCCCTTGATGTGCCTGGGCTTACGCTTGTGCATGCCGCTTACGGCAATGAGCTTGCCAGCCGGGATATGCTGAAGAAGATGAAGCACTATGCTTATTTTGGATGGCAGCAGTTTACGGTAGACCAGCAGCTTTTTCCGGGCACAATGGGGCATGAGGGAAAGGAATACCTGCTGCTTGTCTATTGGAATGCAGAGGGAATTCAGGCGGTAAGCTGCGCGGAGGGAGAGCAGATGCATTACAACGCCGAGCGGACCCGGATGTTTGTGACAGCATTGTCCCGGCAGCGGTACATTATTGATAATGTTCAGCAGCTCGGTTTTGGCAAAGGAATGGACTGTTCGTGGGCCGGAGCGCTTTATACCGCCTTAACCTCAATGGGCACAGCTACCAGTTACGAAGAGGTTATGGGCATCTCGGGAGCATGCTGGAGGGCTGCTTTTACTCCGGTATGGGATTACAGCGCAGCCGACGCCCTCACTGCCTATGACTATGCTTCACCGGCATTCAGCGCTTACGGGCTTAAGGCCCGCTGGGCGGAGCGGCTTAGCGCAGAGGAACGCAGGCTCGAATCGTCTGCTGTCATGGAAAGCCTCCATAATCACCGCCTGCCGGTTGCCATAAATCTGAGGGTCGCTCCCGAGTGGGGCGTTATTACAGGTTATCTTGATAACGGGAATACACTGCTGTGCCGCAGCTATTTTGACGATGAGACCTTTACGGAGCTGAAGGATGATCCTGAGTTTCGGGAGACGATGAAAGACAGCAGCGGGTACCTGTATGTGGACCATTGGCCGTATAGACTTCTTTTTCTGGAAAAGTCGAGTGATAATCCGCCGCCGTCTGGACTGGATAATCTCCTTGCCTCCCTGCGCATTAAGCTGGATTCGATGCAGGCCGTAGAGCAGCAGGGCTATCTGCTGGGCTACCGCGCCCTGGATGCCTGGCGGGAGGGGCTGCTGGACGATGTCTGGTACACGGCAGCAGATAAAGAGACGTTCGCACGCCGTTATAGCGTTAATCACTTCTGCATGACGGCCTTAACAGACGCCCGGAGAAGCGCTGCTGCTTATCTTAGAGCCTCTCTGCCGCTTATACTGAATGCTCAGGTGTATGCGCTGCTGGCCGAGATGGCAGCTATCTATGATCAGATATATAAGCTGCTTGATCATCATTACAGTAATATGACTCCTCCTGCAGCGCTGCAGACACAGCCCGGACTCAAGCAGCTCTGGGACCGGAAGGAACGCAGACAGCAGGCAGAGCTTCTGCATAAGACAGCCGGGCTTGAGCGGCGGGGAGATGAGCTGGCGGCGATGATTCTGGAACAGCTGCGGGCGGAGTAGACTTATTTGGGCGGGGGGGGGGGGGCAG
>NZ_CCDG010000078.1 GCF_000723885.1 Paenibacillus camerounensis | reverse complement strand
TTCAGAGAAGGCGGTAACCGTTAAATCCTTATATTTCAAGAATAAACCCTCCAGTAACTGGAGGGTCAATGCTTGATTACCGGCAATTGAATTTCGGTGATGAATTTGGAGGTATCCTGTGTAAGCCCATAATCGATATACGTAATTTCGAGTGAATCGTCAGTCAGGGTATAGCCCTCTTCCTCAGCGTAGCTCAGCAAATTCTTATAATGGACTGCTGCGTCTGCATGGGTACCGACAAACCGGAGCGTCAGGCAGGTCTGCATGGGAATTGTTTTTACAATCTGATCTGGCAGGGAGGGCTTATCCGCATCGATGAACAGGAATATGGCGTCATACTCATCGAAACGGTGTTCGGCAAGACTCGCGACTGCAAGCATTAATCCGACTTGCCCCAGGAAGACACTGGATTTGAGCGGGCTGCTGTTCTCTAGCTGTCTGATCCAAAGTTCCAGATTATCACTATGGTGGATTCGCTGCTTCAGCATGATGATCGTCCGTTCAGGAAAATCAGCCAGTCGTATCCTAAAATGATCCTCTGTCCGGGCCGCATCTTCAATCTGGTGAATCCGCTGCTCTAATCTCCGCTGAATCTGTTCGAATTCCCTGATTTTCTCTTCGGTCCGGGTCTTCTGCTCTTTTAACAGGAACAGAATATCATCCAGATTCCGGTTATGTACAAACTGCCCGATTTCCTTTAACGGAATGTTCAGTGCTTTTAAATACAGAATTGTATTCAGGCTCTCAAACTGCCCGGTAGAGTAATAACGGTATCCTGTCTGCTCATCCACTGATGCCGGTGTGAACAAGCCGATTTGATCATAATAACGTAGCGTCCGGATATCGATTTGAAAGAGCTTGGCCATTTCGCCGATTAAAAACATGCTGTTCATGGTTGGATTCAGGTCCCTTCCCTCTTCAGTAAGGACAGTTTTAATACTATGCATCTTATCATCCTGCCGTTTGAAAAAACAACCGGTGACAGTATACATCTTCAATTAATGATTAGAAGATTATCCAAATGGAAATACGGTAAGCGTCTATTAATGATGCGAAAGGAGTCGTTGACGCAGCTCTGCATCGCATACAAAAAACCACAGCCACGGCTTACCCGGAGACTGTGGTTCTGCTGCGGTTCTATCCCGCAATAATGTGAAATCGCTAACCCCGTGACCGTCCGCGGAACAGGTTGACGAGGAATAGGATCACCGCCACAAAAAGTAACAGGTGAATAAGATTGCCGACAACATCAAAGATAAAGCCGAACAGCCATGCAATAACCACTAGTCCGATTAAGCCCCATAGCATAAGAGGTACCGCCTTTCTCCTTAGGAGGTATTTGTCTCTACTTACCCGTATAGATGGAGAGTTAAACGGTGACCAGAAACTGGCATTATACTTCAAACTGTCTGATCAGATGCCTAGATCTTTCATGTCGAATGTACGGGAATGTCCGGGCTATAGCTTAAAGGAATCTACCGATGCTCTAAGCTCCGTTACAACCTGCTTCAAATTGTCCGATGAATGGACGACGCCTGATAAGATGTTCTTTTGCCCGGCAGCCTCGCCGTTAACCGAGCCCACCATCTGCGATACGGATTCTGCTGCACCAGTCAGCTCACCCATGGTCGCCGCAACCTCTTCAGAGGAAGCAGACAGCTGCTCGGTTACAGCGGACGCCTCGTGCAGCTGATTTGTTATGGAGCCAATCGATGAGATGATCTCCCCGAACACGGCATGGACCTCTCCCGCGCCAGCTTTTCCTGCCTTAATCTCTTCTGTAGTCTGGCTCATCAATAAGGACGCCTGTGTAATATCCGTGACGGTATCCTGCAAAATCAGGCTTACCTCCTCTGCGGCTTGTCTGGAGTGGTCGGATAAGCGTCTCATTTCAGTGGCAACCACCAGGAATCCGCGGCCGTGCTCACCTGCCCGTGCGGCTTCGATAGAGGCGTTAAGAGACAGCATGTTTGCGTCCTGCGCAAACCCCGATATGCTTGTGACAATTTGATTCATATGTATGGTCTTATTGTCCAGTGAGGCAATAACGGCTTCTAATGTAGAAATGATCCTTGCCAGATCAGACATTTGAACAGTCAATGAAGTGATCGACACCAGACCATGTGCGGCGGAAGACTGCATGACAGAGGAACTATCAGCAATATGTGTAGCGGTAGCGGCAATCCGGTTGACACCCTGCGCCATTTCTTCAACTGCGCGGCCGGTTTCTATAATACCGGTTAGCTGGCTTGTCACATGAATGGTCATTCCCTCCATATTTCCAACCACATTATCCGTTTGTGCCGATGCCGTATGTGATCCTAGCAGCACCTCCTGCATAGCCTGCTCTGTAACAGATGCACTTGCTGCAATGTTAGCGATCAGCTTTCTCAAATCACTGATGGTAGTGTCTACTGATCGGGACAGCTGGCCGAGGTCATCCTTCGGGTAGCTTGCGGAAGGCGCTGCAGTCAGATCTCCTTGGGTAAGATTCGACAGCCTGGTATTGACACTGTGCAGTGTGCTGGCGATATGGCGGATTGTCAGAGCTGCCAGAATCAGCGTAGCCGCCTCGACCAGGAATAACATGATGAAGCCGAAGCGTTCTTTTCGCAGAGCCTCGTTCTTGGCAGCCGCAATGTTAACCTTGGAGTAATTCTCCAGTGAGGAGGTTATTCGTGAAATAGCCGCGCCAATATCAGACAGCTGTGCATCCAGCGCATCTTCTTGCGGGGCAGCTCCCGCAGGCTGTGTGATGTCCGCAGACCACTTCTTGAGCTTGGCATTCAGATCGGTGAATAACAGGTTCAGCGTTGTGGTTGTATCCCTGTAAAGAATGCTGTCGAGTACGCCAAGCTGATCCAGCTCTGCCCTGGCAATCTCTATTTTATTGATAGTTGCAGCTGTTGCCGCGGATGTTACTTCCGTTCCTGAGTCACCACCGGTATAAATATACTTTTTATGCTCAAGCATAATGTGCTGCAGGTTTCTGTCCGCATCAAATAATTCTGTTGCTGAACGGATGGTTACGCTGTACAGAACGGTAGTTATATTGTTTATATCCCGTTTTCCGGTCTCGACCATATAAATCATCGCTACGGCAAAAGAAATCAGGCTGATTGAGATCATAAGGTACAGCTTAAGCCTGACTGAAAGATTCCTCCACAAGCTGAGCCCGGAATGCATCCGTTCTGCTAGTGATCCCCTCTCCCCTGTCCTTCCGGGAAAAGAAATTTCTCCGCCTGCTGCATTATTTGCGTTATTCATGTAATACCCTCTTTCTGGATGTATGACTTTCACATATGAAGCTGAAACAAACAAATATGTACGATTAGCAGTGAATTTTATAGATTTATTTTACCTGTGTTCAATGATAAAACACTGATAGACCTCTTAAAATTTGAAGTTTTTGCTGATTATTCCGGGTATCCGGCACGTTCAACCTCATGCTTAAGGAGCGTACAGAAAAAAGCCCCTCAATTATTGAGGGGCTATCGTGCAGTCATGGAGATGAGCCATCCGTTACCCGGCTCTTCCCTGTCTTATCTTCCGGACGTTGCGGTTCATGAGATGCCGGACAATATGTATAAATACAGCCTCACGCAAAGGGCCCAAATTCTGCCGGTGTACCGCGAAGAACTCATCAGGACTGTCAAATATTCCGAAATCCTGAACAATACCTTCCTTTTGAATATACGTATCGCTTTCATCCCAATATACAGCAGGGTTACTAAGGTTGTCTGTGGCAGCACCGTAACCGCAAAACCCTTTGGGGCAATCTGCAAATTTTTCCTGAAGCTTACTTAAATAAGGAATATCAAGGATAAAGCCCTCGATATTAAGCCACTTATCCTTATAACGGACTTCAACCCAGCTATGGACGATTTCCTGCGGGGAGAGCCTGTAATACCAGCCCTTCATCGCTCCTTTTTGCAGCTCCTTATGAATGGTAAATCCATGCATCCGGCACGGAATTCCTGCAGCTCTGAGCAGGGTCATGAAGAGAATCCCTTTAGTATTGCATTGTCCGTATCCGTCCCTCAAAATCTCAGAAGCCGGAATGACATCTGCACGGTTATAGCCAAACTGAATGTCGTCACGGACATAGTTGTAAATTTGCAGGATTTGCTGCTTAACCGGAAGCCGCATCCATCCTCGCTCTTGAATCAGCTGCTTAATGTGAGGATGAGAGTAATCCAATAATGTTGTCTCCGCCAAGTGTACAGTCATGGTGTAACACCTCCTGTACCTATTGTACGGTCATTGCAGAGTGGAAACTTTCAAAAAAACGCTATCCTTGCGGATTTCCCTCGCCGCCATTCCCAGCATCCGTTTACTTGTAGCGGCAAAGTGTGAAGGGCTGTCAAAGCCTGCTTCCATCGCCGCTTCCGTAATTGGGGCTCCGTTAAAAATCAAATAAACTGCTTTTTGCAGCTTATGCAGCACGATATATCCGCTCAGGGAGGTTCCCGTATTATCCTTGAACAGATGAGACAATCTGCTGCCGGAGAGTCCCAACTGGCTGGCGTATTCACCCACAGAGTGCTCAGAATCACGGCAATCCCTAATGAGGGTAATCAAATCCCGGATTCTGGTGTCTGTTACACCTGTCTGTACATGATCCAGCCGGAACAGCTTCATAAGCTGCCGGAAAAAGAGGCTATAGCTGCTGCTGTCCGTGATCTCTGAACTCTGCTCCAGAGCAAATGCAGTTATTGTATCCACCAGCTCAGGCTGGAGGATACTGTAGCCACGTCCGTCAATCTGCTGCCTGAACCCGGCTGCTATATCCGATGTCCCGTCAATCAGTAACAGCATTAACGGCTTTCCCGTTCCATTCAAACGATGTAAGACGTTGGAATCCATCACAATTCCTTTACAGTGAATAGTGCTGCCGTCCAGATCAATGTCCATCTCGCCCCCAAGTGCAAAGGTTACCTGCACAAAAGAATGCGCATGTTCATCTGCATCTATTGCATCGGACAGGACGAGCAGGTGATGCTCTGCCCCGTATAATTTCATCATCTGCTGAATCTCTCCAATCCGCCTTCTGCTTATCTGATCAGGTACCATTATAGCAAGAAAAACAAAGAGCCTGCACCTGGCAGGCTCTTCCGTCGATTATGATTCTTTACCTATATTGCTTTATTTCGGGTCTTACTTTATTCCAGGCCTTTTTTAGCGTAATCCGTCATAAATTCTACTGTCTGCGGGTCTGCATGGGAGAAAAACGCACTTTCTCCTGTATCTAGCGCCGCTATTCTATCCAGATCAGCTGCCGTCAGTTCAAAATCAAACACGCTGATATTCTGCTCCATCCGTTCCTTGCTTACGGTCTTTGGAATGACAACCACGCCGCGCTGGATCAGATAACGCAGAGCCACCTGGGCTACGGATTTGTTATATTGATCACCGACCTCCTGAAGGGTGGCATTGGTGAAGAAATTGTTTCTGCCTTCGGCAAACGGACCCCAGGACTCGATCTGAGTGTTGTATTTTTTCATAATCTCATGGGCTGCAGTCTGCTGATGGAAGACATGAGTCTCCACCTGATTGACAGCTGGAACGACTTCGCTGAATTTCACCAGATCGATATATCTGTCCGGATAGAAATTGCTTACGCCGATAGCTCTGATTTTACCGGCCTTGTAGAGCTCATCCATCGCCCGGTAGGTTCCGTAATAATCGTTAAACGGCTGATGGATCAGCACCAGATCGAGGTAGTCGAGCTGCAGCTTGCGCATGGATTCCGCTATAGATGCTTTGGCACGTTCATAGCCGGCGTTGGAGATCCAGACCTTGGTGGTGATGAAGAGTTCTTCCCTCGCTACTCCGCTTTTCTTAATTGCGTGTCCGACAGCCTCTTCGTTACGGTATGCCTGTGCAGTATCTATCGAGCGGTAACCGGCGCTGATTGCATCCGATACACATCTTTCGCATTCCTCAGCATCAGGGATCTGATATACCCCGTATCCGAGCACCGGCATTTGAACGCCATTATTAAGTGTTACATATTCCATTCTAATTCCTCCTTATTGGGCTCCGACTACGCGGTGCGGCACATATAATTCTTCGAGAAAAGCAACCTCTTCTGCTGTTAATGTTACGGACAACGCTCCGACTGCATCTTCTAGCTGGGCCAGCTTGGTTGCCCCGATAATCGGAGCAGCTACCGTTTCCTTCTGCAGCAGCCAGGCAAGGGCAATATGAATACGCGGTACGCCGCGTTGTTCGGCAAGGGCAGCTACCCGCTCGACAATCAGCCTGTCAGCTTCAGCAGACGCATCGTATTTGGATTTCTGGATGTGATCCGTTTCTGAGCGCAGCGTGGTTTCGGACCAGTCGCGGATCAGTCTTCCGGAAGCCAGCGGACTGTATGGCGTTGATGCTATTTGCTGATCCTTGAGGAGCGGCAGCATTTCCCTTTCCTCTTCCCGGTAGATCAGATTCAGGTGATTCTGCATGGACACAAAGCGGGTCCAGCCATTCTTCTCTGCGGTATGCTGCGCCTTCTGGAACTGCCAGGCATACATAGCGGAAGCGCCGATATAGCGGGCTTTTCCGGACTTCACTATATCATGCAGTGCTCCCATGGTCTCTTCGATTGGCGTATCGTAATCCCAGCGGTGAATGATGTACAGATCGACATAATCGGTTCCGAGCCGCTTCAGGCTTTTGTCAATTTCACTCAAAATAGCCTTCCGGGACAAGCCTCCGCCGTTAGGACCCTTGTGCATACGTCCCCAGACCTTGGTAGCCAGCACGATCTCATCCCGGTCTGCGTAATCCTTGAGCGCCCGGCCGGTGAATTCCTCACTGGTGCCGTTCGCATAGATGTTGGCTGTATCAAAAAAGTTAATCCCCAGCTCCAATGCCCGCTTGATAATTTCACGGCTGCGATCCTCATTCAGCACCCACTGGTGCCATTCCGGCAGCGCCTCCCCAAAGCTCATGCAGCCCAGACAGATCCGTGAGACATCCAGACCGGTATTACCGAATTTTACATATTCCACACTGTGTTCCTCCCATTCTATTGTGATATAGCACATATTCGTCTTACTTATTATGCCGGATTTTCATTCAAAACCGTTATCCCGATCGTACTGGATGCTTGCCTATTTCTGTCACGGAGCTTACTATAGGAATTCATAAGGTTTAGAATCGAGTACTAAGAACGGGAGGAATATGGTTATGCCAGCTGGCAGCATGAAGCAGCAAATGGAGCTTGCAGAGCTCATTCAGCGCTTTACACCGAGAGACGGGGTGTTTGAGACAGCGGTTCCTGATCTATCTGTTATCCGCTATTCAGAGGTCTCTGAGCCTGCATACAGGGTGTATAAGCCGTCTTTTTGTATGATTGCCCAAGGGGTTAAGGAGGTATTCCTGGCCGGGGAGCGGTTTGAGTACGGATCAGCCGATTATCTGGTTGCTTCAATGAATCTGCCCGTCGTCGGCCAGGTGATCAGAGCAGCAGCGGACAGGCCTTATCTCAGCTTCAAACTGGAGTTTAGCTATGAACAGATTCTGGAGGTCATGGGCGGGGCAAATGTACGGATTGTGCCGAGCGAGAACGCAAAACGTGCCTTATTTGTCGGCCAGACTGAGCCTTCCCTGATGAACGCGACCCTAAGACTGATGGAATTACTGGACAGGCCGGATGATATCCAATTTCTTGCGCCTTTATTCATAAAAGAAATCCTGTATACCCTGCTAAAAGGTCCCTACGGTGCCTCACTCGGACAAATCGCCATGGAGGGCAGCAATACTTACCGGATCAGAGAGGCGATTGATCAGCTTACTGCCCGTTATGACCAGTCCTTTCGTGTGGAACAGCTTGCCGAAGCAGCAAGCATGAGCCTGTCCACCTTCCACCGTAACTTTAAGGAGGTAACCGGCATGAGTCCGATCCAGTTTCAGAAGCAGCTCAGGCTGCAGGAAGCGCGCCGGATTCTGTTATCGGAGTCGGCTGAGGCTGCAGAGGTTGCGTTCCGGGTAGGCTACGAGAGTGCTTCCCAGTTCAGCCGTGAATATTCCCGGATGTTCGGCTCGCCGCCGCGCTCCGATGTCAAGCAATTGAAGGAAATGTATGATCCCGCCAGAAGCATTGTTTTTCTGGGCGATTGAGAGGATGTCATCGTAGATGGATGAAAAGGATTGGCGCATACTGGACGTACTGGGCACTGAACGCAATATTACAAGAACCGCAGAGCAGATTTATCTCTCCCAGCCTACGCTGACCCACCGCCTGCAGCAGCTGGAAAAAGAGCTCGGCATCAGCCTGTTCGTCTACCGGGGGCGGCGCGGAATTGAGTTCACGGAGCAGGGTGAGACGATGGTAGGCTATGCGCGGGAAATGCTGGAGAGGCTGTCCGAGGTCAAAAGCAGGCTGGTCAGCCAGCGCGGAGATATAAGCGGCACACTCCGGCTTGGCGTCTCCCGGTCTGTGGCGTTGTATCGCCTCCCGGCGGTACTGCGGCAATTTTCAGAGGCCTACCCGCTGATTGAATATGATATTACTACTGCGATCAGCCAGGAATTGCTTGGTTCAGTAGCTACCCAGAAGGAGCAGATCGGGATTATCCGGGGTATTCCCCACTGGCTGGAGCATAAGGAGATGCTTGAGCAGGAGCAGGTATGCATCCTCTCTTCTGTGCCGGTTAATGTGGAGGAGCTTCCGCAGCTACGCCGGATTACCTTTACAACGGACCCTTCCTTAAGCAGGATCATCGATGGCTGGTGGAAGCAGCAGTTCAGCAAGCCCGCCAATGTACTTATGCATGTGGACAATGCAGAAATTGCCAAACGGATGGTACAAAACGGACTGGGCTACGCCATTGTTCCGTCCATCGTCCTGACAGAAGATGACAATCAGCTGTACCGGACAGCATTAACCGGGGCAGACAGCGAAGCCGTTACCTGGTCCACCTGGTTATTATACAGGGAGGAGCTGCTGGACATACCGGCAGTTTCAGCCTTTGTTCAGTTTGTACAGCAGCATTACCGGGCTTCCATACCCTCACTCTATGATAATCCATAGAAAAATACGATTTTTCCGCTTCTGCACCTGCAGCTACAATGAAGAAAAAGCTCAGACAGAAGGGTAGCCGCGTATGTTTATTAATGTCATGATTCTTGGTATTGCTTTTCAGCTCATTCTTAACTTAACCAGACCTGCAGTGCCCTTGTTCGCTTCCTCTTTGGGGGCGTCCACGCTCGAGATCGGTGTTTTGACCGCCTGCTATGCTTTTCTCCCCATGTTTTTCTCTATTTCCGCAGGCAAAATGGCCGACCGGTTCGGCGACCGCCTCCCGGTTCTGGCCGGGATGACCGGATTAGGCTTATCTATGGCCCTCCCCTGGTGTTTCCCCTCCCTCTGGGCGCTTTATGCGTCCCAGCTGATTACAGGCTTCTCCAGTATTTTCATTGCTATTTCCCTGCAAAATGTACTGGGGCATGCTGCTCCTGAAGGCAAGCGCAACGAGTATTACGGCTGGTTCAGCACCGCTAATTCCCTCGGCGCCCTGCTCGGTCCGGTGACCGCCGGCTATCTTATCAGTCACCTGTCCTATCCGGCGGTTTTTGCCGCAGCCTTCTTTGTTTTTCTGTTTACTTTTGTATTTGCATGGAAGCTCTCCTCCGGCAAGCCTGCTGCCGCCGCTGCAAAAACCGGACTGGCGGACTCTCTGGGTCTGCTTAAGCTCCCCGCCCTTCGCAGGGCGCTGATCGGCAATGCGCTCGCACTGTACTCCAGAGAAATCTTTGCCGCCTATTTTCCGCTGTATGCAGTAAGTAAAGGCATCTCAGTAACGGAAATCGGCTGGATTCTCTCCATTCAGGGATTGTCCATGGTGCTGGTCCGCCTGTTCATGCCCTGGCTGCAGCGTAAGCTTTCTAATGATGCCATCCTGATAGGCTCTATTGCCGCATCCGGGACAGCATTTTTGCTGGTCGCCTTAACTGTACATCCTGTGTGGCTTGGAGTTTGGAGCGTATTGATGGGACTCGGCCTGGGCTGCGGGCAGCCTATTTCAATGTCGGTTGCTTATCAGTCATCGCCTGTTTCAAGAACGGGTGAGGTACTGGGGCTGCGTCTATTAATAAACAGGGTCTCACAGTTCACAGCTCCGCTGCTGTTCGGGATGATCGGTGCGTCGCTGGGACTCATTACCGTCTTCTATACCAGCAGCTTCTTTTTACTGGGCGGAACTCTGCTGATCAAGCCGCCGAAGAAGGAATGAAGGCTAAGTTGTATGAATACAAGCATTTATAAATGCCGAAAATAGCTTTCTGCTGCTGCTGTCTGTCCCGTAACTGAACTCCGGATGCCACTGCACAGCAAGAATAAATCGTTTGTCCTGAAGAGATACTGCTTCAACCAGGCCGTCCTCCGCTGTTGCCGCAGCAGTCAATCCCGCAGGCAGTGCTTTGATCCCCTGGTGATGATAGCTGTTAACGTCTATTTGATCTGTCTGCAATATGTAGTGAAGCAATGTATCTGTATGGATATGTACAGAATGGGACGGCTCGGCATAAGGCGGCTTCTGCTTATGGCTGACCGTAATGTCTGCATTCATCTGCGAGGGAATGTCCTGATACAAGGTTCCGCCGCACAGAACATTGAACAGTTGTAATCCGCGGCAGATTCCGAGGGCGGGCTTGTCCAATCCGACTATTCGGTCAAACAGCAGCTGCTCCATTCTGTCGCGTTCGTCACACCATTCCCCGCAGACCGCTTCTGCTTGTTCCCCATACCATTCTGGATTGATATCATGTCCGCCGGTAAACAGAAAGCCATCAAATTGGCCGGCCAGAGCAGCAATAATATCCTCATCCGTTGTAAGCGGCAGCATCACAGGGATTCCGCCTTCGTTCTCGATTGCCTTCATGTAAGCCGGGAGCATCCAGTAGCTCTCTTTACCGGAGTCGTATAATGGCAGGACGCCTATCATTGGTTTGTTCATTGCTGTACCTCCCTTATTTATTGTCGTTTATTATAAGCGGAGGCGGAGGATATTACTAGATTATTGCTGACATAACGCGTCAGCTTGAAGGCAGTCTATACTTTTTCCTGATTTGGGGGTGTGTGGAGTGCTATTGTTTGGTGTTGAAATGAAGTTTGGTGGTGAGAATATTTTTTTGATTTTTCTGATGTGAATTTTTCATGTGTTGAGATGTGCATTTTGTTGTCTTGATAAGGTTTATGTGGCGGTTCACTCATGCTTTGTTGGCCTTTCAGCTTAAACACAAAAAAAAGCACGAAGCCCTTAAGGCTCCATGCTTCCTGCTTGCTATTGAATTCAGCTCTTCTTTTTACGCCATTTGTAGGCTTTGCGGACAAGCTCTAATAGTGCTTGGGGAACCGGAAAGATCCAACGTGAGGCAATAGGCTTGTACAGCCGGTAGTAAGCCTTTTTGAAATCCTCCCACATGCTGCAGTCTTCCTGCTTCAAAAAATCAGACACGTCGACAATCAGGCCGCGGCCATCCTTGACCATCACATTTTTGGCGTGGACATCATGCGGATGAAGACCGCGGGATCGGGCATAATCCAGCGCGATGTCTATATCGCGGATCGCCTGCTCAGTAATCAGTATTGCCTGCTTCATAGAGTCGTAAAAGGTAACGCCGCGCAGCCGGTCCAGAATAAGAAAGGTATTTCCGATATAATAGCACTGTGCATATGCCGGATGCTGTCCCAGAAGCTTGTAAACCTCCGCTTCCTCCTCCAGGCCTGGCCTACCAGGTGCATAGATTTTCACCGCATAGGCTTCATAATCGGGATGGCAAAAAACAGCGGCATAATTGCCGCAGCCCAGCAGCCTCCAGGGATGCGGTACATTGCTGACTTTTACAGGCTCCTGCGGATCAATACTCTCAATAGCAGCTTTTAACATTAATTCATCGGTAATCAGTTCCGTCAGCTTCTCCATACCCAGCTTCTCCCTGCAGCCCTTCAGGCCTATGTTTCTCTCAATATATCATAGGTCCAGAAGAATCAACCTACCATTGTCCATTTTCCCTGTTGGTATCAATGACCTCCTTGAACCGGTCCGGGTAATTCGTATAGACTCCATCAACGCCCCACAGGTAGGCTTTATCCATGTTGACCTGATAATTCACCGTATATGGCATCACTTTAAGCCCGGCATTCTTCACTTCAGCTACATAAGACGGTCCGATTCCCTGGAAGTTAGGACTGATTCCGACAGCATACGTCTTCACATTCTCCAGATAGGATGCAGGAGCCCTCGCCGCGCTATAATCATTCCATACAAGCTGGTACAGCGGGATTTCCGGGTTGATCGCATGAAGCTTGCGCAGACTTGCACTGCTGAAGGAATGAACGGAGACAACATCCTCCAGATTATATTTTAGAACCGCTTCATTTAACAAGGTCTCAATCTGGCTGTTCGCGGCCGGCTGCTTAATCTCGATCATGTAACGGGTCTTGTCCCCGAATGTCTCAAACACCTCATCCAGCGTCGGGATGGTGATTCCGGCATATTGTTCCCTGGCGAACATCGGATAAGCTTCATTAAACCAGGTTCCCGCATCAAGCTGCTTGATCTGCTCCAGGGTCATATTTTTCACAAATCCCCTGCTGCCTGTAGTCCGGTTCACTGTCTCATCATGAATCACGACCGGAATCTGGTCCTTCGTTAGATGGATGTCGAGCTCAATGTAATCGGCCTGCATTTCAATCGCCAGCTCTATAGCCGGGATGGTATTCTCAGGGGCATATCCGGAAGCACCGCGGTGGGCAATCGTTATAACCTTATCCGCCGGATCGATGATCTCCTTAACCTTCACCCGTATCCATGGAAAATAGGCATACAATGCTGAAAACAAAAACACAAACATTAAAACATGTACTCCAATAAAATAAGCCTTATGCCTAAAAATGTTCTTCATTCATCTACCCTCTTTTTTCTCTGATCCTTAACAGCATAAATAATATATTAACATGCCGCACAGGTTTATCGTTATCTTTTCATTGGCGGCAGAGGTATTTTTTATTATATTCCAGGCGGAACCATATGCGAATTAAAAAATAGGCAGCGTCTCATTGGGGCTTGTCACAGCAAAACTACTATACAAGCTTCATAAAAGCGCTTAATATACTGATAGAAAACGATAACAAAGGAGACAGACAACCATGCTGGATTCAAGCACAACAGGACAGCTAACAAAAACACTTAGCGCCAGCATTGCAAACAAAGAAATTGCAGGCGCTAACTTTATGGTGATTAAAAACGGTGAGGAAGTCTTTTATCACGAGGACGGGCTGGCTGATCTGGAGACGGGACGCCCGATTGCCCGGGATTCCCTCTTCAGACTATACTCGATGAGCAAGCCGGTAACAGCTACAGCGGTTATGCTGCTGCTGGAACGCGGAGAAATAGATCTGTTCGATCCTGTAAGCCGTTACATACCCGGATTCCGCAATCAAAAGGTTGACAAAGACGGTGAACTGGCAGCTCCTGAACGTGAAGTTAACATCCGTGACCTGCTCAACATGACATCGGGACTGGTGTACGGCGGCCCAGGACTGGCCGGGCAACATACAGAAGCACTGATTCAGGAGTTAAGCAGCCGCCTCCATGGAGAGAATCCGATGACGACATTGGAATTCGCAGACAGATTGGGTCAGGGTCCTCTCGCCTTCGAGCCGGGATCATCCTGGCAATACGGAACCTCGGGCGATATACTCGGGGCGGTTGTAGAAGCTGTAAGCGGTAAGAGGTACGGGGAATTTCTGCAGACGGAAATTTTCGGGCCGCTGGGTATGAAGGATACCGGCTTCTGGCTGACTGAAGAAGAACAAAGAACCCGGCTGGCTAAAACGTATCAGGATGACGAAAATGGCGGATTAACACTCTACGCTGACAGCCACCTCGGCATTAACCACCAGTTTGACCGTGAACCGGCATTTGAATCCGGCGGAGCAGGACTTGCCTCCACAATCGAAGATTCGGCTAAGTTCACCACCATGCTTCTGAACAACGGAAGTCTTAACGGTGTACAGCTGCTTAAAGAAAGAACCGTACAATACATGACCTCGGCTGGTTTAACAC
Organism: Paenibacillus camerounensis; assembly: GCF_000723885.1. GTDB lineage: Bacteria > Bacillota > Bacilli > Paenibacillales > Paenibacillaceae > Paenibacillus_AQ > Paenibacillus_AQ camerounensis. Next base: position 167,554 of record NZ_CCDG010000078.1, on the reverse strand, counting down.
CTCCGCAGCAGAAGGGCTTCGCCCTGTGGCAATCCCTGTGCGGACACAGCTACGGCAACCAGATGCGCATTATGACCGAGCCCGGCCAGGCCGGACATATCGGCAGCAAAGGCGAATACGGCTGGGACGGCTGGCTTGGCGCCTACTTCATGAACAGCCCGCAGGATGCGCTGACGATACTGTTTATGGTCCAGAAAAAAGACGCCGGCACCCTCCCTGTCACCCGCAAGCTGCGGAATATTGTGTTTAGCAGTTTGTAAGGATTGAGATATATGAAAACGGCAGTCCGGACTTTTATTTAAAAAGTCTAGATTGCCGTTTTTCTTATTAAATCAATATTATCGTAACTCCAGAGAATGTCTGGACTTCCGGCCGTAAGGCGGACGCTGTTGCTACTCCAGTTCCAACCCTCTTATTTACCCCTCTTCCCTTATAAGATATTTTCAAGTTCAAACTGTATAGAGCGTCATTAAAAGACTAACAAACCGTCTCCCGTTCGTGCCTTAGGTAAGGCGTTGAGCAGCGGATGGATCTCCCTTGCCAAAGTGCTAACCTTAGTCAGTCGGTTCGGAATCAAATGAGTTTTAAGTGTAGTTTGTGCAATTAAAACAGGGGAATTCAGTCATTTTAAGGAGATAACTGTATTTTATACATCTATTTTTCGCTAAAAAGTCGGTTTAGGGCGTTTTGGGCAAATATAAATGTATAGAGTGCAGTTAAAACCTGCAGCGAAGCTATTTAGCCTAGTTTAGTTGCAAAAAGTACAGTTATTTCAACCCGGATCATTCATGATGCCGTGCAATTACCTACGAAACAGGGCAAGTGCATCACCGAGAAGAAGGATAGGCGGACGCTGCCGCCTTTATTTGGTTTTACTGGATCTTCTCTCTGCTTCCCCCAGCAGAAAAGTAGCTTTGATGTTGGACAACAGCCCAATTCATTTCGCTACCAAGTTACAGCTGTTTCCCAAGGAGTATCCGCATGTGCAGCTTGTTTTTCTATCACCTTACAACCCAAACCGGAACCCTGCTGATAAAGGACTTTAGCTGTGGAAGCAATAGATTGTCTCAATGTGAGGTTATAAAGGTAATCGCGGTTTATATGTCTAGATTTTTTTTCTTACCTGTGTGACAATGATTTTTGAGTCGTATAATAGTTATTATTTCCCTCATCTGTCTGCAAACACATGTACCATCACTATTCAAGCTTCATTAAACGCTTAATATGCTCATAGAAAACTACTAAAAAGGAGACAGACCACTATGCTCGATTCTGGCACAACCGCACAGCTGACCAAAACGCTCAGCACCAGTATTGCAAACAACGAGATTGCCGGTGCTAACTTTATGGTTATTAAAAACGGCAAAGAAGTATTTTATCATGAGGACGGCCTGGCAGATATAGAAATTGGACGCTCTATTGCCCGGGATACCATCTTCAGGCTGTACTCGATGAGCAAGCCGGTAACAGCTACAGCCATTATGCTGCTTCTGGAGCGGGGAGAACTGGATCTGTTTGATTCTGTAAGCCGTTACATACCTGGATTCCATCAGCAAAAAGTAGTTAAGGAAGGCGGACTGACATCTCCAGCACGAGAATATTGTGTTTAGCTGTTTGTAAGGATTGTGATATATGAAAACGGCAGTCAAAGACTTTTTTTTAAAAGTCTTGTCTGCCGTTGTTTTTGTTAAAAGTTAGTTTATGCTGTTTTATATTATCTTACTCTTATAGAATATTGTAAAACTAAAGTTTCCCTGACTCATTGGCTAATCTAAATTGGGTGCTCTGAACCATTCACTCTCTTCATTTTCTCTCCACGCCATCCAACCTTGGGGAAGATCAAAAAGTTCAGTTAATGTCGAATCAATATTAACCATCTCCATTAGTGATAACAAACGTGCTTCCTCTTCATTGATCTTGTTACCATCTAGAAATTGCCACATACCATCCTCTGCATCATGGGTTACATATAAAACAGGACTTTCTCTGTTCATAATTTTCTCTAAGGTAAGGACAGCTACGTTTGGTAAATCTTCAAATGCCATGGGTCAACACATCCTTGAATGAAATAGTGCTCATTTTGTATTGCACATAAGTCTTCGCTCCGTAATGATTGAGCTGTCATTTCACGCTTGCTTAATTCTTATTATGCCATGGCTCTGATGTCCAGATAGACTTTCTAGCGAAACACAACATATTCCCCTTCTTTTTGAGGTACATTTCCTTTGGGCTATCCCTATATACATCAAACAAGTGCTTAGGCAATATAGCTGCATCAAATGCCCACATATTATCCTGCGCTCCACAAACTAATGCTTCCCAAGGTCTTCCGTCAGTAGCTTCGTTTGTGAAATATACTCCACTCTCTTTAAATTGTTCCGAGAAATGTTTCATCATTGCCCATAACAGGGACTTGTGCTCATCTTTCAACTGCCCTGTACTGCTATTGAATACAATTTCCTCTGACCCAAATAACAAGCTAACTTCAAGCCATGATTCTTGTAGTTCACTTATTACTTGTGGCGTCCACAACATAACATATGGACGAATATGAAGTGGATTCCCATTATTATCTAATAACTGAGCGTAATCTCCCCCGCCGACATGACTATTCTCTTCGTCTGTGTACTCCCATTCCAGTTCATTTGTGAAGTATTTTGCATCAAGACCCAGGGAATTTAAAGTAACAGAAAAATTCTTGATAATACTATAAAAGTTATTTTGATCGCACTTGAGATATGTTTGAATTTGTGAATATTCTGGCATCAAAACACATCCATTTGTTTTAGTCAGTGACTATGCATCTGCCCGTTAATTATATAAATGTTCCTGTTTTACCTCTAGTACATCCCTATACTCAAATTTATTTTTCGCTTCATTCCGTTTTGTTCAATTTTCTTTTTCGTGCTAATCCCACTCTTTACCTCCTTTTAGTTATAAAAGCAGCCAGTTGAAATTCTCTCAACTGGCTGCTTGTCGTACTCTGGCTTACTATGTTATTCCGTTTGCCCCAGCAGCCGGTAAATCACGGCTGCCGCCTGTGCACGCGTAGCCTTCCCTTGCGGATCAAAGCGGCCGTCCGGCAAGCCGTTGATCAGGCCCGCGCTGCGTACTGCTTCCACAGCCTGCAGAGCATCCGGCTGAAGCTGCCTTGTATCGGTAAACGAAGCTGAAAGAGCACCCGCATCAGCAGTTAACGGAACCTTCAACAAATTTGCGAGACGGTAGATCATTACAGCCATTTCCTGACGGGTAATCTGCTCGCTTGCCCCGAAGCTGCCGTCTCCTTTCCCGTTCACGATTCCCAGCTTCTGTGCGCTGGCTACAGCTTCAATGTACCAGGCATCCCGGCTAACATCCTTGAATGTAGAAACTGCAGTCTCATCCAGAAGATCAAACGCGTTCATCAGAATCTTGATAAACTCCCCGCGTGTCACATTGGCTCCAGGTTTAAAGGTACCTTCAGCCGTACCGGCAATAGCCCCTCTCGCTGCAAGAGCTTCTATGCCCTCGGCAGCCCAGCCTGCATTTACCAAATCATTAAAGTTAATGTTTGAGCTGTGAACAGTATAGGTTCCATTCTGCTTCATGCTGAATTCCAGCAGTCCTGAAGCTGCATTATATTTGCCGCCGGCAACCGCTCTGGTTGTTCCATCCTCCAGCAAGCTGTAGGCGACTACCTGATGTGCCTTATCCCCCGCTTTCAGTGCATACGGTAGCGCCAAGCGGATACCTTGGGTCTGCATCACTTCTGGCGGAACAGCCTTACCGTCAATACTCACAGTGATCATGTTAAGTACCCCGGCTCCAGTTGTAGAAGTCCCGCCGCTGTCTCCAGCTTCAACCAGCAGCGTGAGACTGCTGCCTGCGGATGTTTTCCAGAAGCTCTGCGGGATGATTAACACAGCAGAACCGGTGTCCAGCTTTACTCTAGTAACCGAAGCAGCTCCTGCGAGTGCCTTAACAGGTATCTCAACAGCCACTTGCTTCGCAGCAGCCGAATCAAACTCCACTAACACAGTCAGCGTGCCCTCCAGAAGCTCCTTCGCGGCAGCTTCGATCTCACCTGCTGTCACCTTCACAGCAACCTTACCATCCGCCTGTGCAGAAGGCTGCAGCCTGATAGTGCCCTGATTCACCGCAGGTTCTGCACTCGGTGACGGTTTAGGGCTGGCTGTGCTAGAAGCCGTACCACCAGGGATAGCTACCGCCGGTGTAGCTGTTGGCGATGGCGATGGCATTGGTGAAGGTGTCGGAGATGGAGTCGGTGTTGCAGAAGGTATCAGCTGCAATCCCGCAACAGCTGACTTCAGCCTGCCAAGAGCATCATCGATCTCCGTCTGGACTGCAGTCCCGCTCTCCAGCAGCTCTGCGGCATGGCTGACAGCTGCTGCAAGCGGCTTCCAGCTTGCTTCCGTATACAGCTCCTGCTTCAATGCTTGTACCACAGTAAGCTGTTCTTCAAGCTGCACGGTGTTGACCGGAGCCTGAACGGCTGTCAGCACCAGCGAATAGATCGATTTTGAAACCTGATCTGTACCTGTTACTTTTACCTTATAGCCGGTTTTTAGATCCGTTGCTAAGGTACTCAGATCGCTTTCATAAACCGCAAAGGTAACCCCTGCCCGTACGGTTAATCCTTCTTTCAGCTGTTCCAGGGTCGTCGTTTCAGGCACAACAATTTCTTTGACCACCTGATCAAGTGTACCTCCTGGAACCGTAATGCCGCTTATAGCTGCGCCGTGATCAGCTATTGGCGTCAGCGCTTCAAACGCATTTTTAAGCGTTTTGTATGCGGTGTCGATATCCCCTTCGGTCGAAGCATCATTACCGTATACGGCTTGGGCCGCTGTAAGAGCAGCTGCCAGAGCCTCCCACTGCGCTGCAGTCCCGTCGTAATGCTCTTCATTTACCGCTGGGTCGGCAGCTGTATCAATGGCTGTCTTCAGCCGGGACTTGTCGTATTTGACATAGATCCGGCAGCTTGCCCGCACATCGCTGCCTTCAAGCTTGCCAAAGATCACAAAATCCGTCGCAATCGTCAGCTTGTTCTCCGGGATTTCATCCCAGACCACATCCGACTGCCCTTTGGTATTATCTGCATAGGTTACAGTCACTTTGCCTGGCAGAACCGGCATAACGTTGACCGTGGTGCTGACAGAGACCGGTTCAACAGCTGTGATGGCTCCGTGATCGGCTGGCAGCGGCTCCTCTCCGCCTGCTTTGGCTGAAATGGCTCTCCATTCCTTGAGTCCCGTGTACGAGCCGCCCTGCTTGTCCATGGTCAGACGCAGCCTGTCGGTTGTGATTTCGTTAAACGTCACTTCGTTGAATGCATTTTTAGCCATTTTCTTCTCACTCAGACCGCTGACCGGCATGAATGCTCCGGCGGTGCTGTCCCAATATTCGAAGCGGTAGTCGGACGGAACCATTACACCGCCTCCGTCATCGAAGAAGTACAGCGAGCTGCCGGACAGGGTTACCGGACGCTGCCAGGTGTATTGTACCCAATGGCTGTTACCCGGTCCGCCCCAGTTCCCGTACTGGGTTTCAACAGCCTTATCATTCAAGTTATTGGAGTTGCGCGGAATAAACCCGTCATTAACGCCATAGACCGACTCCCAGGCAGAAGTATAGGATGCGCTTGGCACTGCCAGCAGCGCGGCATTTCTATAGCGCAGATTATTAATAGCTGTCCGCAGCCGGCCTGTCATATCCTGAATATCCTGCAGGCTGTACTCTGCAGAGGCCAGCAGCGCTTTGGCATCGGTCAGCACGGTCTGCAACTGCGGCCAGGATTCAGGCGTATAGTCATCCTGATTGCGTACAAGCGGGCCGAGCGGTGTATTTTTGGACGCAAATTGCGAGATCATTGCTGACAGATCTGCTGTCGCCACAAATACCGTGACCGGTACTTCAATAGTAGTCGCCAGCTCTCCGTCACTCACAGTCAGTCCATACTTGTATTCTCCGGTTGCCTTGAAAGTTGCCTTCAAGACTGCCTGATCCAACACCGGTGCTTCAACTACGCCTTCACCGGAGATCAGCTTCCACTCATAAGTGAGCTTGCCGCTTGGCAGACCATCATCCTGAATGACTGGTACAAGGGTCAGCGGCGCATCCTGCTCTACCTTGACCGGGGTCTCCAGTATAACCTTTGGAGCACGGTTGGCCGCAGGCGTTACAGTCAGGTTATTGTTGTAAATCTGTATTTCTTTAATTCCGGTCGAGTAACCGGAGGCATGAGTGAAGCTTACCCGGAGGGCAGAAGTCTCCACTGCTTTAAACTCAACGTTATTGTAATTGTCTGCTACATAATCCGGATACCGGAACTGTCCCTCTACAGGTCTCCAAGTCGTCCCATCCTTATCCAAGTACTCCACCCCAAAAGTCTGCGGAGCACTATAGCCGTTCGGACGGCGGTCATTGTAGAAGTAGACTTTAACATTATCCACGGTCTTGCTGCTTCCCAGATCAAAGGTTACGCTGTCTGACGGATTGGGTGAACTGCCTAACAGCGCCGTATTGGAGGTATGCGTTATGGACGCAATGGTCGAGCCGTCAGCGAGCTTTTTCACATCAGAGCCGCTTCTGATATAGCTTGCTTCAATCTTCGTGTCTGCTGCAAGCGCAAGGTTAGTGCCGTCATGAATGACATCAACGCCCGCTTTATTGAACATGTCTACCGCTTTATCGTTACCGGCGAGTGTGGTCTCGTCAGCCGATGCCAGCGCGATCGCACTGCCTTTTTCAAACAGAACCTGTGTATTCGTGTTATCCCCTACTGCACCTGCAACATCCCCTGCCGGTTTGGTTACTTTGCCGGTAGCTGTATCAAACAGGATATGGGACATCTCATTAGTGGTCAGCACACGCTCACCGTTAATGAACAGGGAGTAGCCGGCCGGGATCCCTGCGTAATAAGGATTGCTGTCGCTATATTTAGCCGGGTCCTGCCAGACAACCGTCAGGTCAGCATCATGGTAACGCACATTGTCTACAGCGAAGTGGTCATAATCCACATTCACTGGCCACAGCTCAATAATATCATCGGTACGCGGCTGCAGTCCGGCCATGTCCTCCAGCACGGTGTAGTTCATCATGCCCAGCGTATCGTGGTGAATCCAGGCACGCACCATTTTGCCGCTCGGGTTAGGAGGGTTGTCCTTGGTCCAAGGTGTGCCGAAGAAATAATCCTCCAGCCAGAAGAACTCATTGGAATCCAGATGATCTGTATTGCCCGGTTCAACGGTATGCAGCCATGCGCCCCAGTCAAACAATGTTTTATAAGTGCTGCTGTCAATATTATTGACCGGATAATAGCGCAGGGACGCGCGGATGGTATTGATATAATTGCCGAAGTTGCACCAGGCGAACTGGTCTGTACCGAAGGCGCTGGTCTCGCCGTTTTTGAATGCTTCTACACGCTTCATGATGCTGTTCTGGTCAGCCGTGAAGAACGGGAAGATCGGATAGTAATCAGGATCGGCATAATCGTAGAGCTGGGTCAGGTATTTGGGATCATAGCCGCTTTCGCCTGCTTTTGGCACAACGCCGAAGTTAAAGACGAACATATTGTTGTCACGCCACGGGTTAAATACATCCTTGCTGCCTTCAACCTTCTTGTGTAAAAAGCTTCCCTCCCCGTTCGTATCAGCCACACCATCACCGTCAAAATCACTCTCGTCATACCACATGCCCGTAAGCACGGCCTGCTGGATTTTACCGGCAATCTCCTTCATCTGTGTCGCCTTCGCGGTATCACCGAGCTGCTCGTACATCTGCTGCGCGGCCACCGCATTGGCATAGGCAGTAGCTGATCCGTCCAGACGGGCATAATTACCGCCGCCCTTCCAGTGCATGGAGACGGTATCACCGTCATTTCCGGTAATCGGACCATGGTTGTAATAAACCAGATTCGGATCATTCCCTTTAAAATGTGCCAGCGTGCCGGTCACATCATTTGCCGAAAAATCAGCAAACTTCTTCAGCACCTTATCGCCGCCTCCGTAGATTTTGTAAGCCTCCCAGCCGACCTGCGATGAGTTCTGCATCATATCCCAGGTCCAGATATTGGGCCGTCCGGGGTTATTCTTATAGTTGGCGTTCTCGGAATATTCGCCCTGCGCCAGCCAGGTACCGTAGGCATAGGACGGATCGCGCAGCCATTTCAGATCCTGCATCGCCCAAGGCACGCTGACTGTGATGCCGTTATTATACCCGAGCACTCCCTCCATGTTCATCGGAAACTGCCAGTCATTCCCCGGAATGTTGGCCTCAAGCAGATTAAAGCGGTTACACCACCAGCGGTAGTAGAGCACCTTTTTCACATTTTCATCCGGTATGTCGATATAAGGGATATTCTGGGCCCACCACTCATTGTACTGCGTAACCTGATCGGCAAAAGCCTGGTCATTTCCGGCTTCCTTAAACGCGGCATACTGTGTTTTGGAGGCGGGAATCTCTTCGGCCAGCCAGCCCATTACGACCTTTTCATCCACTGATCCGCCTGCCGGAACGGTAATCTCTTTAACCAGTTCGCTGCCGGCGGCGCTCATACCATCCCCGCTGAGATGCACATCGACATAAGACATGGCTTCCACATACTGCTCACCGGCTCGTCCAACCATTAAAGGGGCAGCAACCCGGTTGCCAATTAATTCATTACCTTCCGCTTTGGTGACAAAAGGGGATTTCACCGTCATTGTGAACGTAATCGGCTGGCTGCCCTTATTGGTCAGCTTCAGAAGGGTTACTGCGCTGTTGTATGCGGATATGAATTTACGCTGGTTGATCTCCAGCCCGCCGCTGCTGTAGGTCTGATCACCGTGGCTGGGGTAATTTTTGCGCTTGCTTTTGTCCTCGGATAACCCGCCTGTTGAGAGAGAAATGCTGTACATGGTATCTTTGTTCAGCGTATCCGCATAATGCACTGTACCGACGAATCCCAGCTTCGAATTATCCTGGGTCTTCATATATAGCGCACTGCCGCGGCTGTAAAGCGTGTTCGCTCCCCCGTCGTCACCGCCATCGTCCGGAATAACACCTGTATTAACCAGTAAGGAATCAATCCACGGCAAATCCTTGTTGTCTTGTGCAAACTTGGCAAAATCAAAATCCTCAATCGCCTGCATCATCTGCCCAATGGTCTCCCGGCTGAAATCGACCGGCTGTGCTGTGATGCTGTTCCCCGGCTTCCACTGCGCCTCACCGTAATCCGTTCCTACCCCTTCATGCACAAAATCCGTTGTATAATTTGCCGATGCCGGGACAATCCCAGCGTTCAGAGTAACGGCTGTACATAAGGCTGCTACCCACATTTTGCGTGACCACTTCTTCTTTGCCATAGTTGCTTAGTCTCCTCTCTAACCTTTAATTCCTGTCAACGTAATACCTTCCACAAAATATTTGTTGCCAATCAGGAAAAACACCAGGCAGGGAGCGGTGACGACCAATGCAAGGGCCATGACCTGCTCATAGTTCGGAATCCGCATACCGTTAACAATGTAAAGACCCATAGGCAGCGTATAATCGGCTTCCGTCTTCAGATAAATCATCGTGTAGAAAAACTCGTTCCAGCAGTTAATAAAGCTAAACAAAGCAACAACGATCATCGCCGGACGGATCAGCGGCAGCATAATTCTGGAGTAAATGCGGAAATGGCCGGCTCCGTCGATTTTGGCCGCTTCGCTTAATTCCACAGGGATCGTCATGAAAAATTGCCGCAGCAGGAATACAAAGTAGGCATTGCCGCCGGCGCAAAAAAAAGCAGGAATAATCAGTGCAGGCTTACCAGCCAGTCCAAGTGAGGTGTAAAGTGAAAATTGCGGCAGCAGTGTAACGGCGCTCGGCAGCATCATGCTGCTGATGACCAGCACGAACCACATCCCGCGCAGCGGAAATCTCAGCTTGGCAAATGCATAACCGGCAAAGCTGGTTGTCAGCACGGTGCCGATGACATAAGGAACTACAATGGATACCGAGTTCCAGAGCTGACGCAGGAATTGAATCCGCTCAAGGCCCAGCCGGAAGTTATTGATTCCGGGCTCTTTGGGGAAGAACACAGGCGGACGGGCCAGAATCTCTGTATGGCTGACAAAAGCGCCGCGCAGCAGCCAATAGAGCGGAAAGGCAAAGACTATGCCAAGCAGGCAGGAGAGCGCAATTAAAGCCAGGCGGATGGCTTTGCTCTTGCTTTTTGCCCGCTTGATGCTGGAATATTTCAAGGCTGGGGCCGTTATCATGGTCTCACCTTCCTCCTTTTGCCCATGGAATCGTCACGCTTCAATGCACCCTGGAAGTAGAACAGCACAATGGTAATAGCGAGTGTAATCAGGAAGACGATCCAGGCTTCGGCTGAAGCCAGCCCGCGCATGCCGACCTGCACAAAGGAATGGTCATAGATCATGACGTTAATGAAATAGGTCATCCGGTCAGGAGCTCCGTTTCGGGACAGCACGACACTCTGGGTATAAATCTGAATGGAGGTCATCATGCACATGATCAGCTGGAAGAACAGCACCGGCTTGATCGTCGGATAAGTAACCTTCAGGAATTTATGCCAGGCATTGCCCCCGTCCATTTCAATGGCTTCCAGCAGCTCGCCGGGAACATCCTGCAAGGTCGCGATGAAGACCACGATGGTCCCGCCGCAGGTCCACAGGCTCATGATAAACAAGGTGCTAAAAATCTGGATAGGGTCGGTCAGAAACTCAATGGGTGCAATCCCCAGCTGCAGCAGAATCCAGTTGACAAGTCCGCCTTTGGCCTGATTTTGCAGCAGCATCTGCCAGACAATGGTTGTCGCCAGCATCGGCACCACGGAAGGCAGGAAGAATACCGCCCGCAGCATGTTTCTGCCGATGAACCTGCGGTTCAGCAGCAGCGCAATGATCAGGCAAAATACAATAACGAGCACCACATTCACAAAAGCGTAAACGAGGGTTACCGTTATGGATTTTTTAAACTCAGAGCTGGGGTTGCTAAAGATATAGATGTAATTATCCAGCCCGATCCACTCCATGATCTGACTACCGCTCATAATCGTTATTTTATGAAAACTGTAAATGAAGCTGGCCAGCATCGGGTACAAGGTCAATACGAGGAAACCGATGATGGCAGGCGCAGCGAACAAATAACCGGCAACGGCTTCCTTGACGGCACCTTTGGCCTGTTTGGGGACAGGGACGGGTGCCGGACTGGTTTTGCTTTCTGGGTTCATCTGTACAGCCCTCTTTTCAAATAAAGAGAATAATAAGTGCTAGGAGACTTTGCCGCTTTCCCACAGAGACTTGATAACAGGCATGATGGAATCGTAGATTTCCTTTACGCTTTTGCTGCCGGACAGGACCTGGTCGATTGACTTCTCGTATTCCGTGTTCATCTTGAGATAGGCTGGAACGTAATAAGCCGGCCATTGTACAATGGAATCTTTGGTGGTGCTGTAGCTGAGAATGGTTTCTTTGGCGCTTACCGGAAGCTCAGAGCTCCATTTATCAACCAGTGCGGCATCGGTATACCAGTCTGCCTGATTCGGCAGCCAAGCCCCGCTCTTCAGCAGCTCCAGGCTGTTCTCCGGATTAACCATATACGCGTAGAATTTTTTGGCTTCTTCTATGTTCTTGGAGGTGTTGTATACGACAAGCGGAGCGCCGGCATTCATTGTTACCGCTTTCTTCATTTTCGGCAGGACACCTACCCCGATGTCTTCATTTCCCTTGATGTTCGCCAGATCCCAGGAGCCGCTGACTGCCATTGCATATCCGCCGCTGAGGGCGTCAACCGCTGAACCGATCCCTGTGCTCCATGTGTAAGTAAACGGGGATGCTACCTTATCTTTGTTGACCAGGTCGGCCAGCATCTGAATGCCTTCAGCACTTTCCGGGGAATCCCACTGGAATTCCTTCCCGTCCGGGGATACAATACCGCCGCCGTTCGCATTTGCCGCCCAGAAATGATGGAATTCACGACCGGCCGTGAAGCCCAGCCCGTAATTCTCGGTCAGGTCCGCATTGAAGCCCTCCTCTGCTGCTGTTTTGCCTTTGGTATCTTTGGTCAGCTGCTTGGCATTCGCCACAAAGGTATCCCAGTCCCATGCCTCTTCCACCTTAGTTGGAGGATAAGCTACTCCCGCTTCATCGAACTTGGACTTGCTGTAGAAGAGCAGCTCCAGCTGATTGGACAGGCCCACACCGATTACCTTTTGCTCAGGAGAATGAATGGTTATGGCAGACAGCTTCTCAGGAATGCTTCCGTCCGTCAAAAGATCCGAAATATCGGCCAGAATGCCCATTTCATTATATTTCTGGATATCCCCTTCTCCCATGTAGCTGATGTCCGGCAGCTCGCCGGATTGCAGCCGGGTCTGAATAAAGGTATCAAAGGTTCCGTCCGCCGGCAGCACCTGCGCATTGATCTTGATTCCGGTATCGGCTGTATATTTCTTTGTCGCTGCTTCAACCAGCTTCTTCTGTACATCATCCCCCCAATACAGCAGCTCCAGTGTAATGTCCTTTGCTTCGGTGTCCTTGTTATCTCCGGCATTTGCCGGTGCTTTGGTGCCCTCCGCCGCTTTGTTTGTACCGCCCTGCTGATTGTCCGAATTACCTGTGCAGCCTGTCAGCGCGGTGAGCGCCATTGTCACTGCCATGGACATCATCAGTGTACGCTTGCCAACCTTCATCATTGTTCCTCCTTTTGATAGAGCTAGATGGTATATAGTTTAAGAAAAACGAGTTTAATCGTTTAACTTAAAAACGGGATTTAGGCAGCAGAGCATGACCCTTCTGCGCTGCTGCAATTCAGCCAGCTGACTCGGATGCTAAACCATGAATTGTCCCTGTATAAGCCGGATACTCGGCTGCAGCTTGCCTTCAGGCGCACGGAATTCCAGGTTATCCTCCAGCATCATATATCTGGAAGGATAGGCCGCGTAGCTTGTAATCAACAAGCCTCCCTGCTCCTCAGTGATGAACCCGTTGACGCACTTCAGCCTGCCGCTGCTGTCACGGTACAGGTAAGCGGTGGTTCCAAAGCCAAGCAGATACGCCGCCAGCTCCTCCCCCATATCCCAGTCGTCACCTGACACATCTGCGAATAAGGCAGCGAACAACGGATCATTTGCGCCTACAAACACCGACTGTCCAAAGCGGTTCCGCGACAGCTCCGGCATATTCAGGTTAGGTGCAGCAACGCTGTAGGTGGAGGCTGCTTCTCCGGGTGCCAGGCGGCGAGGTGTTGACCGCACATTCCAGTCGTAGCAGTTGAACACAGCCATCGTAGCCCGGTAAGCGGCCTCCAGATAGGCCGGATCACCCAAATGCTCATAAGTCACCAGTGCAGACGAAGCTACCAGCCCGCCCCACAAGGAATGGATCATCGGAGACAGGGCTTCCCACCACCGGTCAGGATTCTGCAGCCGGTAATCATTGCTGAAGCCGATATTGGCGAGAATCAGCTGGCCGTAGCGTGCAGCTTCGGCCGTATTCCCCAGCCGGCATAAGGCCTGGCAGGTCGGGCCAAAACCCGCATTATCATAAAAATGCTCCGTAACCGCCCCGCTGTAATGGCGCACACCCACGTTCATGAAGCGTCCGAAGGCTTCCCACAGCTGCTGGAGCCGGGAATACCAGGCGGTAAGCCCTGCTGTCCGCAGTGCGGAGATTAAATCCTCTATATAGAGGATAAACACGCCGTTTAACCGGGATTCATCCTTTTCACGGCTGCCGGGATGAGCGTCCGGATCGAGCCGCATGCACATAACCTCGGCAGCCCATCTGAGATACACCTCAGCAGTATTCAGCTCAAGCAGGCTGTCATCCATCTGCGACAGCAGATAGAAGACATGTGCAATATAATCAAAGTCATAGATCCGGTAAAAGTCTCCGTACAGCGCCCGCGGCTGCGAGAAATCCCCTTCCTCGAACCAATGGAAGCGCATGTCCAGTGCTGCTGCTTTTTCAGCGGCAGCTACCTGCAATGGCACGGGTTCTGTCATTCCGTTGTTTATCAGCAGAAAGGCAAGCTTCCCCAGCGATTCCCCCTGATTGGACAGCGGCCGGAACGCGTGGGGACGTTCTGCCGCGTCTGCGCCTGCATAGCTGTTCACGCACAGCCACGCTGCCCTTTTCCCGAGCAGCGCGCTAACCGGCTCGAGCACGTTCCAGATCAGAGAATCGCTGCGGCCGTCCTCAAGCACCAGCTCCAGCTTATGCTCGCCGGGTACATAGCGTCTGAAGGATAACTCATAACGGGTTCCATTACTACCGGAAGCTGTCAGCTGCAGCTCTGCTGTAACATTCTCCAGCACAATATCTTCTAAATCTCCCGGTGCGCTGTAAAGGCGGAGCTCCTTAACAGCCAGACCAGCCTGTATATGTAGTGAAGCCTGAAATGCTCCTCCGGCTGGCAGCACGGGCGTGTAGCTCCAGTGCGGATGTCCGAGAACTGCACCCCGGCGGTAGAAATCCTCCATGTCATTAAACGGCTGGAAGATATACTTCCACTCCTTCAGCTCTCCCGGAGCGAGACAGAGCTGCTTATATTCATCACCATAGATCCAGTCTGCTGCGGCAGAGCCGCTCATTGAGGTTCCGTCTTCAATAAGTGACAGCCGGTGGTAGAGCAATCCGTCCAGAGACGGTGACACCTGCTCAAGAAAGCGGTTACTATAACGGCAATAAGAACCAGCCGCCACCGTTCTGCCGTCCATACTGTATATTCCAAGATGCGGCCCCTCATTGCTGCGCCGTACCGCGGCGAACTTGGCAAAATCTCCGCCCAAATGCGGATAGACAGCGCAGGATTCACGCATGTTACGCAGAACATTATCATCCCGGAACATGACATAAGCCAGTGAGAACCAGATATGAAGCCCTCCCATTTGTGCTGTCACGGCTGAGGTATTACTTAACCGGACCGCCCAGTGCAGCTGCTCGTCTTCCAGCGTATATACCATACTAAGCTTAATGCTTCCCGTATTAAATTCTACAACAGCCTGCCCGGAACCTTCTTGACTTACGCTTGGCGTATAGCTGCTGCTGTGCAGCGTCATCCCGTCAACCTTCAACTCCCACTCACCGAACAGCTTATCCTCGTCATCCCCGTATCCGGCCTGCTGCAGATATTGAGGATTAATAACCCAGTTCATACCATACGGGTCATCCTTCAGGACAAGAGATTCTACTGCTCCCCGTCTGTTAAGGGAGATTACATATTGGTCGTTGTCCAGTATAGCAGTCACGCCATCACCTCTTTCGTATCCTGACATTAATTTAAACGTTTAAACGAAGAAAAAAGAAAAAGATGTGAATCCACACTTTTATTGAAAAGATACGGACATTGCAGCTCGTACCTCCTGCTTCCTCTCTTTCCCGCAGCGCCGGTTACCGCCCTGTTCAGGACGGTACAGCCGCTCCTGTCTGTGTTTCACATCATCTGTGCAGGTCTTTCACGGAGCTGCGCTCAATCAGCCGGCATTCAGGCATCTTAAGCTCATGAACCTGATTCCCATTGATCAGCTGATATAGCGATTCCATTGCCTGAAAGCCCATCTCGTGCAGCGGTAAGCCCATCGTGGTAATGCTCGGCTGCAGATAGTCACTGAATTCGCGGTTATCAAAGCCGATGACCGACAGCTCACCGGGTATGCTGACACCGCGTTCGCCCGCCATCTGCAGTACACCAACGACCATAACATCATTCATCGACAAAATGGCCGTAGGCGGCTCGGGCAGGTCAAGCAGCTCTCCGGTCAGCCGGTAGCCTGAATCGCGCTCCCAGTCCCCCATCTTGATCAGCAAGGGATCGAACGGAAGCTCGAATTCAGTGACAGCCCGGTAATAGCCCTTCAGCCGGTGTCTGGAAGGAATAGAGTCCATCAGACCGCTGATTATCGCGATCCGCCGGTGTCCCTTGCTGACCAGATAAGCCATCGCTTCGTAGGAAGCCTGTTCATCATTAAACTGGATGGATAAGTTGTCTTGCGTATAGCCGTAGGTATACACAATAGGCTTGCCTTCAACATCAATCAGTCCGGTCAAATCGCGGGTGTGTACACCGATATAAATGATTCCGTCCACTTGCTTGCGGAGCAGCTCGGAGACGGCATTCTCGGCATATTTGCGGTAAACGTCCGTATCGCCGAAATTGCGGCCAATCCGTTTATCCAGCCGGAGATTGACGAGCAGGATTTGCAGTTCATGCCGGTCTCCGTAATCATTGATACCGTCGATAATCTCCGGTGCATTGAACACCGTGATATCCTCGGCAATTACCCCAATTGTATTCGTCCGGTTGCGTTTCAGGCTCTTGGCAATATCATTGGGCTTATAATTCAGTTCTTCTATGGCCTCAGTTACCCTTCTGTGAGTCTCAGGACGCACATTCCGGGTTCCGTTGAGCACATAAGAGACGGTAGCAATGGAAACATTGGCCTTAAGTGCAATGTCTTTGATGCTGGTTTTCCTCATAGGCTTCTCCTGTCTAAGCCTCCGAACCATCGTCCTTTAGCCATTTAAACGTTTAGATTTATTGTTACTCCTAAAACTTACCATATCATCTGCCTTTCCGCAAGCCCTTTCATTACAGTAATTCCGGCTTTTACAGCACTTTTTCCATAATCAGATCGGTCTGTGCTTCATCGCCCATCTGAAAGATATGCGTTCCCGTGCGGACAAAGCCCATTTTTTCATAAAAGCCGATTGCCGGACCGTTATTCTCCCATACTCCCAGCCATACCCGGCCTTTGTTATGCCGAGCTGCGTTAACCAGTGCATGGTTTATCAAGTGCTTGCCCAGCCCTTGCCCATGATACCTGCTGCTGATGTAGATTCTCTCAATTTCGAGGGCATCCGCTCCCATTTCATCCGACTGGGCTTCATTGATGTTCAGCTTCAGATAGCCGGCAGGCTCTCCGTTTACCATAGTGAAAAAGAATGCTGAGCCCGGACACGCCAGCTCCTGCTCCAGCTTTTCCACAGAAAAGGCCTTATCCAGATATGCCTTCATAACCTCCGGAGAATTCTGGTCTTTGAAGGTCTCATCGAAGGTTTCAATACTAAGGGCTTGAAGTAAATGCAGATCGTCCAGGATACATTTTTTTATCGTAATATTCATTTCGTTAGCGGCCCCTTTGCTTTGTCTAATCAATATTCGCGTTTATTGCCCTTCTTTACTGACTCCCAGTCCATTTCCACATTATGTCTGACCCGCTGCAACAGCTGAAACAAGACATCTGTCTCCGTTTCGGATAATCCCGCCAGAGCAACGTTGTCCGAATGCGCGTGTTCCCTCAGGATAAAAGGAAAAACCTGCTCACCCTTGGCAGTGGGAAACAGCAGGTTGATCTTCCTGTTGTGCGGATCATCCCTCTTCTCCACAAGTCCGTTCCGCTCCAGCTTCTGAATTGCCCGGGCTGCCGTTGTACGGTCCACCTTGAGCATCTCCGCTACCTTCTCCTGGATGATACCCGGATGCTCACAGATGCGGACAAGGTAAAGGTATTGCCCCTTCGTCAGATCAAATTCTTTAAATTCTATATTGCTGATTGAATCCAGGGCTCTGGCTATCATCCCGATTTCACGCAGAATCTCTTTCATGGCGGCAGCTCCTGTTCTTTGGCTGTACTGCGGTTTTTATCAAGGTTACACTATTTATGTTGTATTTACAACATAAACTTGCTTGTTTCAGGAAAATGCTTGTAAATGCATGAAAATTAGCTTAAACTCATATTTATGTCTTTTAACATATTACATAGAATGAGAGGTAATGTCGTGGATATCTATCTGAAGTACTTCCTCATTGGCCTGGCCATTGCCTTGCCGGTAGGAGCAATAACTGTAGAAATGACTAAGCAGGGGCTGAAAAACGGGTTCATTCACGGCTGGGCAGTCGGTCTGGGCGGGATGACCATTGATTTTGCGCTAATCATCGCTATGGTGCTCGGCTTTGGTGCGGTTCTCTCCCTTCCTTATATACAGATTCCGCTGTGGATTATAGGAGCAGGCTTTCTGGCTTATCTGGGCTACGATTCCATCCGGAATGCGGATAAGGATATAACGCCGGCAGACGAAAAAACCACAAAATCCTTCTGGAGTACATACCGCAACGGTCTGCTGGTGGCTGTATCGCCAGGTAATCTGATTTTCTGGGTATCCGTGTTCGGAGCTGTTCTCTCTGATTCTTATAGCTCTGCCAATATAGGCAGCTTTGCTATCGCGGCAAGCGGGATATTAAGCGGTATTCTGATTCATGATGTCGGGCTGCTCTCAATCGTCTCCGTCACACGAAAAGTAATGAGCCGCAGCATGATCAGACTGGTCTCGGTAATTGCCGGCATTCTTCTAATCGGTTTCTCGCTCTATTTTGCTTATGAATTCTTTAAAGCGCTTTGGTCGTATATCGGTTAAAAAAATTAAGGGGCTGATCACAAGCTGTGTAGCAGCGTGTAATCAGCCCCTTTGACTGCCGCCGGCAGCCGGGACAGCATATCCCATACCAGCTAAGCCAGGCTAAAGCATCAGGCCTACTAATAATCCCCGACATCAAACTCTCTGTCCTTGAAATAACATTTCCGGTCAGCTTCCGTAATTTCACGGATGACCCGGCAAGGGTTCCCTGCTGCAATCATATTATTAAATTCCGGTCCGCTTGGCACGGATTACCCGGTTAACATTTTCCGCACTTATAAACATCAGGCCCAGGAACAGCAGGACTGTGAACGGGAAAATGGCTACGGTAGTCTTTGCTGCAATAAAACCGAATAACGGCGGCAGCAAAGTAGTTCCTGTATACGCTACAGCCATCTGATAGCCCATGAGCCGTGTAGAATTTTCCTTGCCGAAGCGTGCGGGCGTCTCATGCAGCAGCCCCGGATAAATCGGAGCCAGCCCAAGACCGATCAGAATCAGGCCGACCAGCAGACAATAATCCGGGAGCGGCAGCAGCATAATCACTCCGCCCGCGAGGGCAACAAGCTGTCCCGACCGGATCAGCAGCTTATTGCTCACCTTCAGGGTGATGAAGCCTGAGATCAGACGTCCGGCAGTAATCCCTCCATAATACATGGAGATCCATGCCGCCGCCGTCTGTGCATCCAGCTCATGGGCTCCTACCAGGAAGCTGGCCCCCCATAAGCCGACGGTCATCTCTACCCCGCAATAGAACAGAAATGCGATCAGAGTTGTTTTTACCCCTTTTATCCCAAATACCCTGGTCTTGGCAGATGCTCCGGCTGTACCAGTGTCTTCCCTGTGATGTTCCGTTTCCGGCTCTCCGCCAGCCTTGTTGTGTTCATGAACAGCAGCGATCTTGGACCATAACGGCAGCGTTACGAGTAAAATAACAACCAGCGCAAACTGAATTACAGCAACCGCTGCATAACCGCCTCGCCAGGAGCCCTGTCCCGCCATATAGAAGGACATAATGATAGGTCCCATTGTTGCCCCTACTCCCCAGAAGCAGTGCAGCCAGTTCATGTGATGCGCCTTGTAGTGGGCTGCTACATAGTTGTTGAGCGCCGCATCAACTGACCCGGCTCCCAGACCCAAGGGAATCGCCAGCAGCAGCAGCCACATTAGCGACGGAGCCGCCGAGAAACCTAACAGCGCTGCTGCCGTCATTAAACAGCTGATCAATGTTACTTTACCGGTTCCCAGCCATTCGATCATCTTCCCGCTGGCCAGACTGGACACAATGGTGCCGGCGGCGATAATCATGGCGATTACACCCGCAGAATCAAATGAAGTGTTCAATTCAGGCTGCATGACCGGCCATGCTGAGCCTAGCAGAGAATCGGGAAGCCCCAGACTGATAAAGGCCAGATAAATAATTACAAGAAACCAGGTTGCCATACCATCCCTCTTTCAACTTAAAAATTTAGAATAAAGGCAGCTGCTGCCCGTTATACCGTAATTTCGATCTGATTATCCTCAAATCCGAGAACACAGCTCTCATAATAGCCATCCCCTGTTGTGCGGGGACTGCTCACAATTGTATAGCCGGCTTCCTTCAACTGCTCTGTTAACGAGTCAACCCCGGTTTTGCTGCCAACGCTGAATGCCAGGTGGATGAGCCCTGTACGCTTCAGCCCTTTTGCCTGTTCCATCTCTGGTCTGTTCATTATTTCAAGACGTGCCCCGCCCTCGAAGCTTAAAAAATATGTCCGTAAGCCGGTAACAGGATTATGGTACAAATCCCCGGGTATAGCCTGAAAGAAGGTCACAAAAAACTGTTTGGCAGCTTCCAGATCCTCTACATACATAGCAACATGTTCTATTCTCATATCCAGCGTTCCTCCATTATGAATTCCGAATTAAAGGCCTCAACTCGTTATTACAACTATTTTATAAAGTGTCTTTATTTAATATGCACTCCCCTCCGCCTTTTGTCAATACATTACTAAAATTGAATGGCTTCCGGGTCAAGCTTTTGCAAGGTTAATCTGCGCATTCCCGCTTCATAATCCGCCTGAAAGGTATTGCTTAGGATCACTTTAGGAACATGAGGCATCGGTTCCCGGACCTGATAGCCGTTCCAGAAATGAAGCCAGTGTTCTGCAGCCGTTATCTCCTGGTAGATCACGATTAGATCCGGGGCAAGAACGGCGTTCACACTCTGGATAATCCGGCTGGCCGCCCCAAGCAGCACTTCCTCTCTCCTTTCAGCGTACCAGTCAATCCGGTGAGGCAGGAATTTAATCTCTCCAGCCATACCGTTTTTGCCTCTGATGATATTGCCGTTCAGATAAATGCCCATTCCGGGCGGATACTTCTTCGGGAAGTAGATCCCCGTTATACATTGCCCGTCTGCTTCTCCACGGGAAGCCTGGTAGCCGAACACTGCAGCGTTGACATCATTCTCTACCATAACCGGCAGCTGAAACTGCTGCTCCAGCTCTTCAATCAGCGCAGCTCCCTGCAGCTCCTGATGGCTGGCCACGACAATTCTGCCGTTGACAATCTGTCCCGGAATCCCCATCCCGATTACTTTTACCTGCGGGCAGGCAATAAGAAAGCTGGAGATGATCTCAGCTAAATAGTGCTGTTCAAAGACAGGCAGCACATATTCCTGCTGGCTGACAGTCCGGTTCTCCAGATTGATAACAGCTGCAGAAGCGACACGCTGCCCCTGATTCTCCTTTAGATAAATAACCAGCGCCTGGCTGTGATCATAATTGAACCGGTAAGTCAGGGCCGGCCGGCCGCTGCCGGATGCTATCGTCTGGTCCTCTACAATTTCGTTAGAATCCAGCAGCTCCTTAACCAGCGAGTTAACCGTTACCACACTTAGCTTCGTCAGCGCAGCCAGCTGCGGCTTGGTAGCAGTCCCTGCACGCTTCATCACCTGGCGCACATTATTCAGATTGATTTCCTTCATCAGATTGGCATTTGCGTTCTTCATAATAACCTCTCTCCTGCCTGTGGTAACAAGATCATAGCATAAAAGCGCATATCAAGTCTTGATCCGTTCAAAAGGAAGAAGCCCGGGTCGAGAGACCCGGGCTTCTTACATCTATCAGATTATTCGCCCTGGCTCATCCACTGGAAGTGGAAACTGCCCGGCTTGTCAACACGTTCAAAGGTATGTGCACCGAAGTAATCACGCTGTGCCTGCAGCAGGTTGGCCGGGAGTCTTGCGGAACGGTAGCTGTCATAGTATGCAAGACCGGAAGCAAACGCCGGAACCGGAATACCGCGTTTAACGGCAATTGCTACTACGTCTCTCCATGCGTCCTGATAGTTATGGACAACATTACTGAAATATTCATCGAGGAACAGGTTCTTCAGTTCAGGATCACGGTCATAGGCATCCTTGATATTCTGCAGGAAGCCTGCACGGATGATGCAGCCGCCGCGGAAGATCATAGCGATGCTTCCGTAATTCAGGCTCCAGTTGTATTCGTCTGAGGCTACGCGCATCTGGGCGAAGCCCTGGGCGTAGGAGGCGATTTTGCTGGCATACAGTGCTTTGCGGACAGCTTCAATGAATTCCTTGGCATCCCCGTCAAAGCGCTTGACTTCAGGACCCTGCAGGCGTTTGCTGGCTGCAACGCGCTCTTCCTTCATCGCAGACAGGAAGCGGGCAAAGACGGATTCGGTGATAATAGACAGCGGCACGCCTAGATCCAGCGCGTTCTGGCTGGTCCATTTACCAGTACCCTTCTGGCCGGCGGAATCAAGGATAACATCGACCATCGGCTTGCCCGTCTCAGGGTCTGCCTTGGCGAAGATGTCGGCTGTGATCTCGATCAGATAGCTGCTCAGCTCGCCGCGGTTCCATTCAGCAAAGATCTCATGCAGCTCAGCGGTATCAAGCCCCAGCACATCCTTCAGCAGCTGGTAAGCTTCGCCGATCAGCTGCATATCGCCGTACTCGATGCCGTTGTGGACCATTTTGACATAGTGTCCCGCACCGTCCGGCCCGATGTAGGTCGAGCACGGGTCGCCGTCCACTTTTGCGGAAATAGCTGTCAGAATCGGTTCTACCAGCTCATAGGCATCCTGCTGTCCGCCCGGCATAATTGCCGGCCCTTTCAGTGCGCCCTCTTCACCGCCGGATACCCCGGCACCGATGAAGCGGAAGCCCTGAGCGTGCAGCTCCTTGTTACGGCGCTGTGTGTCAGGGAAGAACGCGTTGCCGCCGTCAATCAGAATATCGCCCGGCGAAAGGAACGGTACCAGCTGCTGAATCGTATCATCCGTCGGCTTGCCGGCTTTGACCATAATCATGATTTTGCGCGGCAGCTCCAGCGATTGCACGAATTCCTCAACGCTGTAGGCGCCGACGAAGTTTTTGCCTGCTGCTTCAGCCAGCAGCTCATTCGTTTTCTCACTCGAACGGTTATATACGGCTACCGAAAAGCCCTTGCTCTCCATATTCATAGCCAGGTTCTTACCCATAACGGCTAAGCCGACTACTCCGATCTGCTGTTTACTCATCTTTGATAGACCTTCCTTTCATATTCCGGATTATTAAACCTGCGGAGCCTTCTTCCAGTCGGCAGCGAACTTCTCCATACCCTGATCAGTCAGCGGGTGCTTGGAGATCTGCTCAATTACGCTGAACGGAATAGTGGCAATATGCGCACCAGCCATGGCTACACGGGTAACGTGATCCGGATGACGGACGGAAGCAGCGATAATCTGAGCGTCCAGCTTGTGAATGCGGAACAGCTCGGCAACTTTTACAATCAGCTGAACGCCATCCTCAGAAATATCATCAAGACGTCCGAGGAACGGCGATACATAAGTAGCACCTGCACGGGCAGCCAGCAGCGCCTGGTTCACGGTGAAGATTAGCGTTACGTTCGTTTTTACGCCTTTTTGGGTCAGGTAACGGCAGGCTTCAAGACCCGCGAGAGTCATCGGCAGCTTGATCGTAATATTTTTATCATAATTATTGATCTTGATCAGCTCATCGGCCTCGGCAATCATCTGCTCTGCAGTTACAGCGTCAGGTGTTACTTCAGCGGATACGGATTCTACTTCAGGTACAGTCTGGAGAATTTCGGCAATGCGGTCTTCAAATTTAACGCCCTCTTTGGCAACAAGCGACGGATTGGTGGTAACCCCGGACAGGACTCCGATCTTGTATGCTTTTTTGATATCTTCTACATTTGCTGTGTCGATAAAAAATTTCATTGTGGTAACCTCCAGTTTGTAGTTGAACTATATGAAATGAACTTTTGGCAATCTATAAGGAGTATTCTTCCCTAATTTGGTATACTTCAAGTTCATTTTTATCAATATTCGTTTTAAAAATTTGAAGCATCCGGCAGAGCTATTTCGCTTTCCGCGTCAACCGGGGCATCCAGCCACCAGTGATGGCCGTCCTGCGCCAGCAGCTGGTCAGACTCAGCCGGTCCGTGTGAACCTGCAGCATAAGAATACAACGGCACAGAATTACCTGCAAAAGCGTTAAGGATCGGCTGCACCCATTTCCAGGACAGCTCAACCTCATTCCAGTGGGCAAAGAATGACGGGTCGCCTTGCAGCGCATCATAGATCAGGTTCTCATACGCCTCCGGCACCTCAATGGAGCTGGTATGGAAGTCGACATGAACGGCCTTGAACTTGCCTTTGTTCCGCGGATCTCTGGCCTTCAGCTGCAAAGTAATGCCTTCATTCGGGCTGATCTCGAACACCAGCAGATTAGGAATATCATCCTCTTCTACAGTTGAGCTCTGCTTCAGCGGCTCTTTGAATTCGATGACAATCCGTGTAGACTTCTCCTTCATGCGCTTGCCTGTCCGGATATAGAAGGGAACACCCTTCCAGAACGGATCATCAATCTGCAGTCTGGCGGCAATAAACGTATCGTTCACCGAACCTGCGGAAATACCTGCTTCAGAACGGTAGCCTGGAACAGCTAAGCCTTTAATTGCACCAGCGGTGTATTGGGCGCGGATAACACTGGCTTCGATATTACTCTCATCCAGCGGTTCGAGGGCTTCCATCACTTCTTTTTTCTTGAAGCGGACCTCGTCCGCAGAGCTGTCCTTCGGCAGGCGGATCGCAAGCATCATCAGCAGCTGAAGCATATGGTTCTGGAACATGTCCCGCAGTGCGCCAACATGATCATAATAACCTGCTCTTTCCTCCACTCCGACCGTTTCGGCAGCGGTAATCTGAACATTGGCAATATAGCGGTTGTTCCAGAGCGCGTGCAGCACCGGGTTAGTCTGCTGGAACACATCCAGCTCCTGCACCATCGGCTTGCCCAGGTAATGGTCAATCCGGTAAATCTCTTCTTCGGTAAAAGCTTTGCTGAGCGTCAGATTCAGCTCCTGCGCTGACTGCAGATCATGCCCGAACGGCTTCTCAATGACAAGCCGTTTCCAGCCTTTCGCTGCGCCGAGGCCGCTGGCTTCAATGTTAAGGGCAATCGGCTCAAAGAACTCCGGCCCTACCGATAAGTAGAACATCCGGTTAGGAGCACTGCCCATGCCTGTCTCCAGCTGCTCTACCCGTTCAAGCAAATTCACATAATCTTCAGTGTGCCCGACATCCAGCACATTATATCGGAAGGCCTTCAGGAAGCTGCGTACGGACGCTGTGTCCTTCACCTCACGCCGGGAGAAATCCCGGAGCGAGCGCTCCACCATGGCCTGGTAAGCTTCATCAGCAACTTCTCTTCTGCCGAGTCCAATTACAGCGAAGGATTCATGAAGCTTGTTGTCGAGAAACAGGTTGTAGAGTGCAGGGTATATTTTTCTGCGGGCCAGATCTCCTGTTGCTCCGAATAAAACAAATGTGGTCGCCTCCATCTCGATTCTCCTTCTGCTATGGTTTATCTTTCCTTGTTCCACTATAATACAAATACGAGCTATACAAGTAATTAATATATTGTACAGGAGCTATAGACTGTGTCTATGAACAATTTCGAATTATATAAGGTTTTTTATTGGGCTGCCAAAACAGGAAGCCTCTCTCAGGCTGCCAAAGTGCTGTTTATCACCCAGCCGAGCGTCAGCCATGCCATCAAGCAGCTCGAGGACAGCTTCGGTCTTACCCTGTTTAACCGCAATTCCAAAGGCGTTACCCTTACCCCGGAGGGAGCCGTGCTCTACTCCTACATTGAGCAGTCGCATATCCTCATCACCCAGGCGGAGAAAAAAATGGCCGAGCTCAAAAATCTCGATAACGGAGAGCTGCGCATCGGCGGAAGTGACTCCCTGTTCAAGCATTACCTGCTGCCCTTTATTGAAACCTTTCACCAGCGTTACCCCGGCATCCGGCTGCACCTGATCCACGGAACTACCCCGGAAGTCATCTCTTATCTAAAAGAGGGCCAGGTCGACCTGGGCGTCGTCCGCATTCCGATTGCCGATCCCCAGCTCGAAGTATGGCAGGGTCTGCAGCTGCAGGACTGCTTCGTGGCAGGCAGCAGCCATTATCCGGAGCTGAACGAAAAGGTGCTTACCATCGGGGAGCTTCTGCGCTACCCGATCATCCTCTTTTCCCGCAGAAGCCGTGCCCGTGCAGCAGTAAGCGACCTGTTCCGGGGCTACGGCTATGAGCTTAAGCCGGAAATTGAAGTCGGCAGTGTCGGACTGCTGATTGAATTTGCCCGCAAAGGACTCGGTATCTCCTTCGTAACCCGCGAGTTTGTCTCCAAGGAATTAGAGGAAGGCTCGCTGTTCGAGATTAAGCTGGATGTCCAGCTCCCTCCGGCCCAGGTGGGTATTATGACCAGACGCAACATGCCGCTGACTACGGCAGCAAGTAAGTTTATTGAGATTACAGGAACGGTGTGAGGCGTTAAGGTTAATTGCAGAATAAACAGACTCAGCCTTGGGTCAGCTGAGTCTGTTTTGTGATTCCATATGGAACTTAGCGTTGGCAGAAGTCCAATAATTAACCCGGATTTACAGCCTCTGTGGTCAGCATCCGGTACAGCCACGGCACGGAGAGCTTTCCGGAAATCTCATGGCTGCCAGGGTGAAGATCATAGGACAGCCGGGATTCGGCAGCCCGGGCCGAATATATCTGCTGCAACCGGGAAAGGGCAGAATGCACGTGCTGCACAGGGAAGATCGGATCATGGACGCCCGATTCGATGAACAGTGCCCTGGGGGCGATTAAGCCAACCAGCTCCGGCTGCTCGGCAGCCTGCAAGATCCCGGGCAGGTAATTGTCGATACAATGATGCATAGCCAATATGCTGCCTCCAAAGGTGTTCGTCCAGCCGCACAGCACAGCTGCTGTGATCCGTTCATCCAGCGCGGCGGCATAGGCCGCAATGAGACTGCCTCCGGAGAAGCCGAATATCCCGGTCCGGGAAGAATCACAATCCGGCCGCATCGAGAGATAATCAACTGCCCGCATCGCTTCATAGATTCTCATACCGGCCAGCGTCCTGCCGAATAACATTAGCTGTGAGACCAGGGTGCTGCAGGAGCTTGGGCTGGAACTGTTCTTCATCTCCTCTGCGACCCGGCGCACCCCAAAACCCAGGATCTCAGGGATCACGACGATCATCCCCTGCCTGACAAGCTGAACTGCGAACCGGTTGTGTATACCCGGCTCCTCTAATTCCCGGTAATCCGAGTTCAGTCCGGCGGCATCCAGCTGTCCGTTGCCATGTCCGTGGCAGGCCACTACAGCCGGCCACGGCCCGCTGCCAGTCTTGGGAACCAGCACGATAACGGGCACATGAAGCGTTTCCTCAGTGGAATAAGAAATACGCTCCAGAATACAATCTTTGTATTCAACCCGCTCCAGCAGCACAGGATTAAGTGGAGCTGAAGCCTCCGGGAACTCTCCCAGTGCCTGTTTCAGTCTGCCCATCAGCCAATCCCGCTGTTCGTCCCGTGTCAGGCATAAATCCCGGTTGTTTCTCGCCGCTTCTGTCCGTTGATACAAGGCTTTTATATAAGCATCCGTTGTATAATCCATTCCCATTCTCATCCTCTATCAGCTGTCACTATGCTGCCCGGTCACGGTCTTGACGCAGCTAATATTCCATAATATCCTGCTTAAGCGTATTACTTCCTTCTATTATATAGGATTCCCGTGTATCCTCCCGCAGCGCATGGAATCTGATTCCGTCCACGGTAAGCCGCTCCACATTCCGGATATCCATGAAGGTGGTCCGGCTCCAGTCGGGATAGTAATTCTCTGCAGCTGCCTCCGGATGCTCCAGCCGCATATCATGGACCTGCGGGTAAGCAGCAGGGATATCTGTTTTTTGTACACCGCCCGCGCAAGTATATATGATATTTCTAAGGGTCAGATCGCGGATCGGATGCTCCCTGCACGCATCAATGCGGATACCGTTAAAGGACGGGCTGCCCATAATGTCATCTGTGAACCGGTAATGGGTCTTGTACATCTCTTCATCGTCAGTGGCGATGATATCTGACAGCACAATCCGTTCAAGCGAGCCGATCTCCGGCATGTGCTCCAGGCCGATGGAGGAGCCGATATTTTCAAGCCGATTATTCAGCAGAATAAAGACGGGACGGGATACATTCCGCATGACCAGTCCGGAGGCCACGATATCGCTGATGCTGCCGCCCTCTGTGCACTCGATTTTGATTCCTTCCCGCCAGACATTTTCAAAGGTGCAGTTATGGATCGTGACATTCGAAATATCCCCGATGGACTTCAGCCCGATCCGGATACCGGCGCAGATTGAAGTGAAATGACAGTTGACGATATGCACATTTTTCATCGGATAATCCTTACTGCCGGCTTGAAGACAGAGATTATCATCGGTACCGAGGATTTTACAGTCCGAAATGAACACATTCCTGCAGCCGTCATAATCCAATCCGTCACCGTTGTATTTTTTATCGTTCCTGATATCGAGCTTTTCACACCAGATGTTCTCACTATCCAGAAAGGCGGTCGTCCAGGCAGTCGAGTTATAAAGTCTCAGTCCGGTGACATGAATGTTGCTGCAGCGCAGAAAACGCATCATCATCGGCCGGTAAATACTGCCCTCATTAGGGAATTTCTCGGCGTTGCCGTTAATCTCGCCCTGTCCGGTAATGCTGACATTGACGGCATCCTCCGCATAGATGAAGCATCTGTCCATATCCTTCTCATTAATATAGCGGTTATAGTGTGTGTCCTCCGCAAAATCGCGGATATCCGGGCTGGCAAGCAGCACTGCGGAAGGATTGACGTGCAGGTTCACATTCGATTTAAGGACAATCGTCCCCGAAACAAACGTTCCGCCGCTTAGCACGACAGTCCCGCCGCCGGACCCATAGCATTCATCAATGGCCTGCTGGATTGCACGGGTATCCGCCGTTAACCCGTCGCCAGCGGCGCCGTACCGCTTCACATCAAAAATATCAGTCATGGCCATTAGCAGAGCCCGCCTGCTCCCTGTTATAATACTCAAAATAATCAAAATCGGCCGGCTGGCGGAAGCCGGTTAAATCCTGGCAGCAGATGCCGGCAAAGGACCCGGTGAACCAGCCCTCCTGGCAGGCTTCGTCAGACAAAGAACTTGCATCAAGCACTGGTCCGATAACCTTATATCCGTCTTCTCCAGCTACAGAATAGGAGAACTGAAGCTTGTCATAATCGACCTCAGCCCGCAGCAGAATCCGCTTTGCGTTATCCGGCAGCGGTACATACCCGGCAGGCTCCGAATAGCTGTTGTTAACGGCGGAGAGAATGCTGATGCACCGTCCCAGGTCCTCATGATGCGTGACATGGAGATAGTAATAGTTCTGGGTATCATAGATCAGAATCAGGCCGGCCATCTGCTTGAAGCCGGAGGGCTCGAATTCAAGCGCTGCCGCTGCCGTGAAGCGATGCTCCTCCCAGCGCCTCGCAATCAGGCTCTGCCGGAACTTCGAGCCAAGCCCTTCGCGGCCGTACAGCCGCAGATAACCGGGCCGTTCACTCAGGGAATAGAAGGTGGCGTCAAGCGGAACCCGCAGGGACTGAAAGCTGATATCCAGCTCAGCACCGTCAAAATCATCCCTTGCCGGCTTCACCGGGAACGGGTGCAGCGGCAGGTCAGGAGCTTCTACCTCGGCATCAGGCAGCACCGAGCCGTTCGCCAGGCGCAGCCAGCCGTCTTCGGTCCACTCTACCTTTTGCAGCGCCGTTTCACGCCCGAGTGTATATTTCCGCTCTCCTTTTTCCGTACGGTTCTCTAAGGGACGGCCGCATAAATGCACCATGTACCACTCCCCGTTCCGGGTTTCGACCAGATCACCGTGGCCCGCTTTCTGCAGCGGCAGCCCGGGATTGTCCCTTGAGGTCATCAGGGAATTGCCCTCGTAAGCCTCGTAAGGCCCGAACAGCTCTCTGGCTCTCAGCATGCTCTGGCCGTGGCCTTCCCCTGTTCCGGTATCCGCCGCGAACAGGTAATAATAGCCGCCCCGCTTATAAATATGCGGACCCTCCAGATAGGTATCCTGGCTCGCATAGATGGTTACAGGCTCACCAATCATCTTCTGCTCCTCAGCAGAATACTCCTGGATGACAAGATGCCCTCTGTAGCGTTTCGTTACCCGGTGATCGGTTACCATGCTTACGATGTACTTACGGCCGTCTTCATCATGAAACAGCGACGGATCGAACCCGTAGCTGTTCAGGTAGACCGGCTCAGACCACTCACCGCGGATATCCGCCGCGGTAACCAGATAATTGGGTGTGTCGTACATTTTGACATAAAAGGAATTCACTATAGTGTAAATGAGATAGAACGTGCCGTTATCATAAGTCAGGCATGGCGCCCAGATCCCCTGGGAAGCGCCGATGCCGCGCAGGTCCAGCTGGGAGACCCGGTTAAGCGGACGGGTGATCAGTTCCCAGTGGACCAGATCCCGGGAATGATGAATCTGCACGCCCGGGAACCATTCGAAGGTGGAGGTAGCGATATAATAATCATCCCCGACCCGCAGGATGGACGGATCGGGATTGAAGCCCCGCAGGACCGGGTTCTTGATCATGTGGCTCATAGTATAGATATCCTCACTTTGCATTAGAGTCGGGTCTGCCCGCTTTGTCTGGCTTTTCTACCACAAATACAGGTCATTCCCCTTCAGCTTGAACATGGCTTCCATGAAATAATAGTCCCCGTAAATAATCGCATGATGATGCTGGTTGCGCGGCTTGTGATAAGCCTCAGATCCTCTTTGAATGATGCAGTCATTCTCGTCCGACCAGTCGGAACGTTCATCAAGTGCCCGCAGCAGCTTAAGCGCAGCATTCAGGTACAGCTCACGCTCCAGCTCTCCTACAGCCTTCGCAATCTCAATTAATCCGCAGGCGGCAATGGCCGCAGCCGTATCATCCTCAAGCTTAGGCTCAGCAGGCTGGCGGAAATCGAGCGGAATGACACCGTCCTCCGGGATATTTGCCATGAAATAATGGGCAATCCGCTTCGCGGTCTGGAGATATTCTTCTTTGCCGGTATGGATATAGCTCATCATGAAGCCATACAGCGCCCAGGTCTGTCCTCTGGTCCAGGAGGAGCCGTCCGCATAGCCCTGACCGCCAAATGTACGGACTACACCGCCGTTAAACGGATCGAACTCGACAATATGGTGCACGGAGCCGTCCGGCCGCACGAAGCTAGACATGACCGTGTCGGCATGCCGCATGGCAATTTGTTTAAACCGCGGGTCTCCGGTCTCCTCGGTCGCCCAGTACAGCAGCGGAATGTTGAACATGCAGTCGATGATGGCCCAGCCTCTGGTATCGCCTTCGTCCAGGTCATTCCAGGCACGGATGAAGCCCCCTGCCAGATTAAACCGGCCGGCCAGCAGATTGGCGGCATGCAGCGCTCTTTTGCGGGAATCCGGATTCTTGGTCACCTTGTAGTTGGCAACACTGGTAGGCAGCCACATGAAGCCCACGTCATGATGCAGACCGTAGAAATCCTGAAAACACTTGTCGAGCAGCTCCTCGGATCTATTGGCGATTTCCTTGTATTTGCCGTTGCCGGTCTCATGATACATCAGCCACAGCATGCCGCCCCAGAAGCCGTTCGTCCACCAGCAGATGCCATCGGCATCGAAGCCGCTTACATTTTGTGTCGCCTTGTCATCATGCGTTCCGTTAACGGTGGTATAAGGAATTTTATGTTTTGATTTTTCACTGACGGTATCCAGCTTGGCTGTAATTTTTCCGATTACGGAATCCACCCAATTGCGGTCGTTATTCTGTAGCATGTCTCTTTTCCTACTTTCTCTGTTTAGTATGCGGATTTGACTTCATTGTAGGATACCTGTACCGGGATTGGTATGCGACTTTTTCAGGTTTTCCCGCTTTTTTTTAAGGACTTTTCCGGTTTGAAAAGAAACAGCCTGCCGGCTGACATCCGGCCCGGCAGGCTGTTCCTGATCCATTGCTTATTGACCGCCCGCATCCAGGTAAGCCTGGACCTGCGATTTGATTTCACCCCGGATCGTATCCAGCCCCAGGTTCTTCAGCTCCTTGTTAAGCGCAGCCGCTTCGGCCTCCCAGTTCTTCACCTGGCCGGCTTTCAGCGTCTGAATGAACGGATCTGCCTTGGACTGGACATTCGCGAACTCGCCTTTGACAGTTGAGGTATCAAAGGAGAATTTGGCGAGGACAGCGGCATAATACGTATCCGGCTTGGCGGAATACTCCAAATATTGCTTGGCTGTTTCATCCAGATCGGCAGGCGTGCGGATCATTGTCGGATTCCAGGTAAATTCATAGCCCGGGAATACATAGTTTTCGGAGCCCTCAAGCAGCTTGAACTGGGTATCACCCACTGCCTCCCAATGCACGCCGGGAATACCGTACTCGAACAGATCGTGATTCTCGCGGCTTGCGAACATCCAGTCAAAGAACTTCATCGTCCGGTCGATATTTTTGGAGGATACCGGAATGGCAATCGAGTTATTCGCTTTATAGTTGGTTGAAATCGCTTCCGGTTCCATGTTACGGATATGCTCCTTGAAGACGAAGAACTCAAGATCAGCACCTGCAAGCGTCTGCTGCAGCATTTTTTTATCAGCAGCATAGGAGGACATGGTTCCGTAATAGGACGCAGCTTTACCGGACATGAAGTACGCCTTCTGATCCTTTTGGCTGAGCACATCCTTCTCCAGATATTTGCTCCACTCCGCCCATTCATCATATTGTGTAAAAGCTGATTTCATCGTGCTAAACGGCTCAGGCAGCTTGGCCCACTCTGTTTCCGGGTCACCGAAGGCTACAACATCCTGCACCTGCTTGAGATCATCCGACAGATGAACATAGTAGATGATACCGCCAAGATTCAGCGGACGCACATGATCGAGCTCTTTACGGTCAGGTGCGAACATTTCCTGGAAGCCGCCGTTGCCCTTTACAGCCAGCGGAGTAACACCCTGCTCGGATTCAAGCACCTTATCATAAAATTGCTGAAGCTCGTCGTAGCTGGCAATCGGCTCGCTGAAGCCCAGCTTTTCACGGAGATCCTTGCGGATATACACGACCGGAATATCATAGAAATACTGCGTAAACGGAATGGTGTACAGGTGATCGTCATATCGTTTGTTCATATCTACAAATTCAGATGAAAAGGCCGCCTTGAGACCCGGATATTCATCATTGTTGAAGTATTTGTCCAGCTGCGCGTAAGCCCCCTGCGGAATGAGTTCCCGCAGATTCTGGAAGTCGGCATCAAAGACGAAGTCAACCTCTTCCCCCGCCGCCATCATCAGCTTCACCTTCTGCTTATGATCGGACACCGGATTCCACTGGATTTCAAGCTTGGTATTCAGCGTATCCTTGGTCTGCTTCTCAAACTCCTCCAGCACGCGCGGCAGATCCTTAGGCGCATCGCCGAACAACATTCCCTTGAGCGTAACCGCTTTTGGCGGCTGACCGGCTGTAGCGGCATTGTTACCGGAAGCGGGCGAGACTGTTTCATTGCCGTTACCGCAGGCAGTCAAAGCAGCAGCCATCGTAACAGACAGTGCGGTGAGGACTAATTGTTTTGTTTTCATCTTTCTCGTACATCCCCTTTTCTTCCCTTTGCAGGGTCATATACTAAACTGCCGTGAAGCAGCATTAGCCTTTTACAGCGCCTACCATCAAGCCTTTAACGAAATATTTCTGCAGGAACGGATACAAAAAGATAATCGGGCCAATCGTCACTACCGTTGTAGCCAGCCGGACCGTCATCGCCGGAGCAATGAAATTCGGGATGCTGATATCCGACGAGATCTGGTTAATGTAATCGAGGTTGTTCATAATGCGCTGGATCAGGTATTGAAGCGGAAACAGATCCTTGTCGTTAATGTACAGCACCGCGTCGAACCATTTGTTCCAGTAGCCCAGCGCATAGAAAAGCCCGATAGTAGCCAAGGCCGGAAGCGAGATCGGCAGAATGATCCGGAACAGGATGTAGACATCATTGGCCCCGTCGATTTTGGCGGATTCAGCGATCGAATCATCAATTGAAGCGAAGAAGTTACGCAGCAGGAACATATTCCAGGCGCTGATCATCCCGGGGATAATGAGCACCCAGATCGTATCCTTCATATCCAGGTATTTCGAAATCAGCAGATAGGAAGCGACCAGGCCGCCGTGAAACAGCATCGTAAAGTAAATGTAGAACGCCAGATGGTTGCGGTATTTGACCGATTTTACCGACAGGGTATAAGCCATTGCGCTTGTAAAAATCATGGACAGCACCGTGCCCACAACCGTCACAAAGGTGGTAACCCCGTACGCCCGGTAGATGGTGTTATCCTTAAAAATCATTTTGTAGGCTTCGAGGCTGAAGTCGGACGGCCAGAACATATAACCGTTTTTGACAAGTGATGCCTCTGAGGTGAACGAGCTGGCGATAACGGACCAGAACGGCACCAGACAATAGACCGAGAACAACCCGATGCACAGATAGAACATGGTTTTCAGCAGCCGGTCCGCTTTGCTTTCTTTAATCATGTAATCAATTCACTTCCCCTTCTAAAAAATAGCCGACTCCGGCGCAACCTTCTTGGCAATCGAATTGACCGTCAGCACCAGGATGAAGCCGACCAGCGACTGCATAAACCCGATGGCTGCCGACATACTCATATCCCCGAGATCCATCATGGCCCGGAACAGATACGTATCGATAACGTCCGTAGTCGGATACAGCAGCGGGTTGCGTCCGATAATCGCATAGATCATGCCGAAATCCCCGTTAAAAATCCCTCCGACCGCGAGAATCGTCAGCAGGATCACCGTCGGCTTCAGCAGCGGCAGTGTGATGTAGCGGATTTTTTGCAGCCGGCTTGCCCCGTCAATCGACGCCGATTCGTAAATATCCGGGTTGATGCCGGAGATCGTAGCCATATAGACAATTGATCCGAAGCCCGCACCGTGCCAGATTTTGAGCAGCACAAGAATGAGCGGCCAGTAGCCGGGTGAGGACAGCAGCTGAACCGCAGGCAGCCCCAGCATCGTCAGGATCTGGTTCACAAAGCCCCCGTCTGTTGCGACAAAAGCCATCACGAACATGGCCACGACGGTCCAGGACAGAAAATGCGGAAAGATCATGACCGACTGGGCGATTTTTTTGAACCATTTTCCCCCAAGCTCCGTGATCATAATGGCGATCAGCACGGCTGCGAGCGTATTAAAGGTAATGAACAGCACGTTCAGGAACACGGTGTTCGTCACAATTTTGATCCAGTCACCGGACTGGAAGAAGAACTGGAAATTTTTCAGTCCGACGAATTCGCTGCCGGCGATCCCTTTCATCGCTTTGAAATCCTGGAAGGCGATGATAATCCCGCCCATGGGCAGGTAAGCGAAGACGAAGAACCAGATCATCGCCGGCAGGGCCAGCAGGTACAGAAATTTGTTTTTGACCAGCTCCGCCAGGAACCCCCTGATTCTCCCCTGCGGCTTGTTCCGCGGATAAGTCTGTCCGGTGAGGCTGACTGTGTTGTTGCGCAATGTGAATCCTCCTTCAAGTTTCTTTGCCATTTCTTCCGGCCTGGCTTCACTTTAGCCTCACTCAGCAATCCGGCATACCTCAAAATCCGCAGAATAGCCTATTTTCACCGTATAAACAGGGTTTAAAATCCGCTTTTCCCCCTAATTTCTGCTTTTCCGGAAGTGATCCGGCGTTTTCCCGCTGTATTTCTTGAAGGAGATGTAGAAGTATTTCGTATTGTTAATGCCCACCATCTCGCCGATCCGGTTAGCCGGGAGGTCTGTTGTAAGCAGCAGCTCCTTCGCCTGCTCAAACCGGTAATCGCTGATGTACTGGTTCAGGGAGACACAGGCGATGTCCTTAAAAATCTTGCGCGTATAATTGACGGACAGTCCGGCAATCTCGGCCAGCACCTCTACGGAAAGATTCGGGTCCATGTAAGACTGGCGGATATGCTGCCGTATTTTTTCCACAATCATCACATTTTTCTCCGAGGACTGCTTGTCCCGCATGCTGATAGCCGATTCTGCAAGTCCAGCGAACCATTCCTCCGCCTGTTCAAGCGTTTCACATTTGTACAGCTGCTGCCCGAGTGCTCCAATGTCGGTGCTTAGCCCGTTTCTGTCCGCTCCCGCCATCGCTTTGGAAATCCGGGCAACGGTAAACAGCAGCTGGTTCAGCAGAATCATCGTTTCGTCAAAAGGCGCGTTGCCCAGAATAGCAAAGTATTCTTGTAATGCTTGTACGGTTCTACTATAATCGCCGAGCTTCATGCTATCGGACACCTGCTTCTCCATCGCAGCGGACAGGGTAACGGCAACCGGTTCACGGCTGTCCTCAATATCTGCAGGAATCAGAGAGCGTCTGCCTGACTGCAGCCGGTAGCGTGAAGCGTTATAGGCACTCTGCCATGAAGCCGGAATCTGCTGAAGCTCAGCGGCATGGCGGCCGGTTGATGCTGTAACAGACAGCTTAAGGAAACGCTCCGTGTTGTGCTGGATATCCGTTAATAATCGGGCAACCAGAGCATCCCCGCCCTCAGGCTTAATCAGCAGCAGGTTGATCCGGTCTTCCCCTCCGTCAAAGCTATATAGCGGAAAATGGGCCAAACCAAGCTCACCCGCGATATTGCAGATTCCGTATTTCAGCAGCATTAGGTCGTTGCGTGTATAGACCTCTGTCAGCTCACTGTAATCGTCAAGGCGCAGCATGCAGATCTGGAAGCCGTCACCTGCAAACGGGATGCCTGACCTCTCCAGCTTATTTCTCATCTGCACCTCCTGGCTCCAGCCCCCCGTAACCAGCTGATGAAGCAGCTCATTCCGCTCTGCCTGATGATAACCGGCCATACTGTTCTGTAAATCCTGAACTCTGCCCTCCAGATACTGAAAGGCTCCGGATAACACGGCATATTCACTGGCAGGAGTGGGTTGAGCGGCTGAGGCCGGCAATAGCGGGATATTCTTGACCAGTCTGTGGATCGGGCTGTAAATCATACGGGTAAAAAAGGCGCCGCTCAGCAAAACGACCACCAATATTACCGCTGTGACGATCAGGATGTAGCTTCTCAGCTCATTGACCTGGCTAAGCAGAGTCATGTAATTCACATCACCGATAAATACCCAGCCCAGGCTGCCGGATTTGATGTAAAATAGGCGGTGAGCGGTCCCGTCAAGCTCTGCTTCAATTACACCGCGGCCGGTATCCGACTGCAGAATGCGGTTCACCGCCTCTGAGCCGGTCAGGCTTGAGCTGATCATGGAATGCTCAGAATGTGAAATAACGATGCCCTGCCGGTTCAGAATCATCGACTGGAAGGAGCTGCTTCCGGCACCGTTCATCATCATTTCCTGCAGCACCTGCTGGTCCAGATTCAGGATCATCGCTCCGTTCGCCGTCTGGTCATCACGGGTGCTCATATAGGCCACCGAGATCAGATTGCCGCTGAACGGCTTCGTATCCGAGGAGAAGGAAGTCGTTCTGGGTATAAAAATGCTGCCTCGCATGGCCCCGGGAGTACTAAGCAGGTCCAGAATCTGCCGGTCATAGAAATCAGCGAAGGACCTTGCTGTGGTCAGCGAGGAAAAGACCAGCTGATGCCGGGTATTGACCAGATAGACGGAATGCACCAGCGGATTGCTGCTGACTAGATCAGACAAGCTGTTGCCAATACGTCCCATTAAGCCGGTGTCAAACTCGTTGGCATAAAAGCCGGCCTGGATATCAGTTGATGCGTAAGCGTTTGCAAATTGCTGGTAGGCGGAGCTCAACAATATATTCGCCGTATTGTAGGTTTGCTCCAGCGAACGGTCCGTAGATTCAGTCAGCTCCTGCTTCAGGCTGTCCGATACTTTGGAGGTAATCGCTAAGGTCAATGCTGCGATAACCAGCATTCCGACAAACAAATAGGACAGAATAATCCGGATCAACAAGCTTTTCTTCAATAAAAAATGACGCATCCTGCTCATGGCTTCGCTCCTGTTCTGTTTTCTTGTACCCTTCATTATAGGTAAAGGCTGACATGGCCTGGTATGTGCTTTTTTAAGCTTCATGTGCGGTTAATTTAAGATCTGGCAGCTGCCGGGTCAAAAGAAAAGGCATGAAACGGCTGTTCCATGCCTTAACGTTTATACATTTGCGGCCAGCTCTTCACGGATCAGACTGCCGTTTCTATATTCCTTAAGCTGCATTGTATTCTGCTGTGTTTCTATATCGTTCACACGGATTTCCTGTATCCGGCCATCCAAAAGCTCTATACGTACACAATCCGCATCTTCCGCATACACGGACCGGATCATCTGCTCCGATTCATAAGGCTCAACGATGGTAATATAACGGGCTGACCGGCCATGTGTCCGGATGCCGTAGGTAATCCGCCGCTGCGCTTCGTCACCCGGGAAGGCATCCGCCCCGATCAGACCGGTAAAACGGACCGCCTGCAGGCCGTCAAGCGAGATCCGGATCAGCGCTTCCTGTTCATGATCGGCCGGACTGGCAGGAACGGCATCCGGATATTCCGTGCCGATAATGGTTACACGCCCGCCCTCGTAATCCTTTCCGATTCCGCAGCCGCAGTCCACATTTACAACTTCCGGGGATAAATCACTTAATTTAAGCGCCTGCCCATCAGCCGTATGGATTAGGGCTTCGCCCCAGAACAGGCCCTGCTTCGAGCGAACCGGATCATTCTGTTCCGTATACAGCGGATGATTCCGGACCCGCAGGGTCAGATTCTTCATTTCCCCCGTGAGAGCAAGGTCTACTCTGCCCTCACCCAGCAGCCAGGCCCCGAAGCTTCCCTCTGTAAGCACCTCCCCGTCAGCCTCCACTTTATAGTCCAGCGGGATGGTAATGCCATGATACTCGGCAGCCCGGCCGGTCATCTGCACACTCTGCTTGGGCCAGACCGTATGAACATCCAGCTTAAGCAGGCCGGGGGTATTGTAAGCTGTTCTTGTTCCCCGCAAATCTTCTCCTTCACCGAATACCGTCTCAAAGCGGGCAACGCTTGAACCCTCCGCTTTATACCAGCGGCAATCCGTAATGAACTGGCCGTCCGACAGCGGATTGTCACACCATTGTCCGGTGTGCCCGAGCCTGGTCAGTGTTTCTGCCTGCAGCTCCTTGAAGCCTTTGATCTGGAACAGGCAGTCGAACTGATGCTCCTGCTCTCCTTCCAGGTAATCAAACAGGACGATGAAATCATCCGTTACCCCCATGATCCGCTTCTGGCGGACCGGCTCCGTGTAGCCTGACAGCTCCCCATACTGCGCACCCGGAGGGGCCTCCGGAAGGGAGCTGGCATTCATGGTGCAGCGCTCCTCCAGCGTTTCGCCGTCATTATATACCATGCCGCCGTATGGCGGGTATGCCCAGCGGGAGGTAACCTCCACAGCTGCGGCTTGCAGCGCATGTCCGCTGTAGAACAACGTTCTCCTGGCATCCGCCGGTACCTGCAGCTTGCCGTCAACGGTCACCATATTTTTGGCTAATGAATTCTGCACATAAAATTTATACATAAAGTGGCCGTAGCCCCACCATACATGCTCGGGATTGAAGATGCTGCGCCCGTATCTCATTACGGACAGCAGGCCGGTTTTGTCAAAATGACCGTGTGCGTAGCCGTGTGAGCCATATCTCAGCACCGCCTGAAGCTGTTCCCGCTGCTCTCTTCCTGCAGCTCTGCTCCGCAGCATCGCAACGCCTACATTATCGGAGCAGGCATTGCTCCCGGTATAAGAGGATTGAATGTCCGGCAGCTCCGCGTGTCCGAATACCGGATCGGCTGATGCATTCATTCTAATAACCGGAACATATTCAGGGTCCTGATAGTATGAGTAAGCCAGATCATAGGTTGAGCCGAAATGGACTCCCTCCAGCTTTTTCTCCTCGGAATCGCTGATCCCGAACAGCACGCCCCTGTAATCAAGAAATGGAAGCGTCGCGTCGAACATATCTTTTATCCGGATATAACTCTTTCTGTTCCCGCCCCAGCGCCTATTGTACATTCCGAACCGGAATGCGGCGTCCTTCCCGCCGAAGGTGCTGTTCACCTCATCATTAAAGGGAGCAGGGAAATGAGTGTGAAGAATATTAATTCCGAACGGCAATAGCGCATGGGCCGTATGGAGGTACATGGAGGATACCCAGGTGTTATAGCTTACAGAGCATTCATGCCACCAGCCGTCATTGAACAGCCCGTATTTCAGCTGCTCGACCGAGCCGCCCGGACCGAATACGAACCGCAGCGCCCGCTCCATATCCTGAATAGCCAGCGCACAGTAGAACGCTCCCGTAATCTCTGACAGCAGCCAGTTGGAAATGTGTCCGCTGCGGATATGGTAATCCAGAATGTCCATATAGCTGCGGAAGCAATCTTCGATTCCCCGGTGCTCCTCCGCAGTCAGCACACCGGCATCATGGATAATGTCATACGGAATGGCCAGATGCTGAAAAAAATGGCCCTCCTGAACATAGCTCTGGCTGCAGCCCTTCAGCTTTTTGGGATAACCGTTGTCTTTATCAATAAAATAACGGAAGAATTGTGCCACTTTGTCTGCATAACGGATTTCTCCGGTAAGTGCATAAGCGTAAGCTGCGCTCATGATGTAATGCTCTTCCCGGGTATCGTAGCAATAGTCCCGCTCATCTACAGGCACCGGCGGCACTACTGTCCATGCTTCGGCGTCCTCGATTATTTGCTTATAGCCGGGCTGGAAGCATTCATGCGTGTCAATTAAGGATCTGCGCTCCGCCCACTGCTGCTTATTCCAGTAAATATAAGGATGCTGCAGCTTCCGCAGCGTTTTCAGCTCCACCTGTACTGCGCTTCCGCCGTCCCCGTTAGCGGTGAAGGTCAGGATGGTAACCTCATGACCGCCGGGTACCATCCGTTCATGCACCTGTACTGTTGCGGTCACTTCCTGTGCTGCGTACGGAGCCAGTTCAAATCCAGCAGGCACGATTACCGCCTGCAGTGACTCCCAGCCGGCAAAATGCTGCTTCACAGCTACATGCTGCGGACGGTCCGTACAGTTGTATACTGTCATTGTGTAGGCAACCTGCTCCCCGGCTTCCCCGGACTTGCCCTTCACCTCAGCCTGGACAAACAGCTTCTCGCCTTTAACGAGCCTTGCGGAGACCAGTTCTGCATTGCCGGTCAGCTCAAAGCTGCGGAGAAAACGCCAGATGTTTGCTTGGGCCGTTTCAATGGCAAAATCCTGGAGGCGCACCTTTATTTCATGAGTGCCTGCTCCGGCAAGCTTAGCTTCTGCCTTTACTGGCTCATGGCCTGCAAAGCCTGCTTGAATCGTGATTGCGGCTGACTCATCTCCGGTGCGGAGTTCCAGAATCAGGCCGAACCAGTCCAGCGCATCCAGGGTGCCGTGATGACCCCGCTCAAAGCCGATCGGGTACCAGTCATCCTGAGCAGGATCTGCGGGATACTCCAGCAGAAGTGTATTCTGCAGATTGTACACTGTATCCGGAGAGCTATGTTCCGGATAACTTCCTGCTATTCTCCATTCATTAAGCAAATCAACATGAAATTTCATTAGTCTGCCGCCCCCTTCTGCTTGGCCGTTTCCAGCCGCACCCCGTATTGTCCCTGAACCGTCTCCAAGATGAACTCATGCGTATCTGTCAGCAGTGTATACTTTCCATCCGGATTTTTGATTACCTTGAGACGTGCTTGGCTGCTCTCCTGCGGATACAGGAGGGTAAGAAATCCGTCTTTGGCATCTGCGGTTGCCCGGATGTAATCCATCAGGGTTACGCCGCTTTCGGTTCTGCCGAAGAATGCTGTAGACCGTCCCTGTTCGATCGCGACTGACTGCAGGGAGTGCAGAAAAACGGTTTCCAGATCCATACCATACATCCCATGAGAATACACGCTGCTGTCCTGGACAGTGCTTTGCTGCGCCGCGACCGGAAGGCTGAATTGTACAA
Organism: Paenibacillus camerounensis; assembly: GCF_000723885.1. GTDB lineage: Bacteria > Bacillota > Bacilli > Paenibacillales > Paenibacillaceae > Paenibacillus_AQ > Paenibacillus_AQ camerounensis. The sequence continues at coordinate 125,749 of NZ_CCDG010000078.1, read as the reverse complement.
GACCCTCAAATTCCTCTATGGTGTCACGGAAAATATAGAGCTGGGCCTGCTTATGGCAGGTGATATGCCGGATATGCCGGCCTTTTCCTTCAGAGTTGGTAATTTCGATTGTGATACTGTCTATATCAGCCCCAAGCAGCACCTCCAGCACTCGGCTGCTCCGCGGCCCGTCGGCCCAGCCCCGTTCCAGGCTGAACGTTCCGGCGGACAGATTAATAACACCTGTGTCATCCGTGCGTATTTCCGCCCTGGCGGTTGCGAATTGCAGGCAGGCATGAGAATACGAACTGATAAACCAGCTGGTGCTGCTGTCAAAGTACCCCTCAATGCCCGGGTCCATCACTAACGGAACTCCGTTCTTATACAGAATGAACGAGCCCTGATCCAGATGACCGTGGGCAACCGGATCAGGACTTGACATAACTGCACAATAGCTGTGCTCAGGTGTGCCGTAGCCGCTGCGGAACACATAGATGCCTGCATGCGGATATGAGGCAGTCGAGCTTAAATTAAGCGGGGATTCGGGCACATAACGGCTGCCTTGCGCCAGCAGATTTTCGAGGACGATTCCTTCCCCCCACAGCTTCTTGAACGGTTTACCGGCTGCGATCCAGGTATGATACATCCGGTCTGCCAGTTCACGGTCAACCTCTGCGACATCGCTTATGTAGGTAGCGAAGCTGCCGAATTCGGCTCCACCGCCAAGTGCATGATCACCGAAAGGCGGCGTGCCGATCCGTCCGCCGAAGTATTCATAGCCCGGTGTCTGCATCTCTATGGAATAACCGAACATCCGGGCGAGCGGTGTGGACTTGAACCAGTTGTCACCTGTGACGTTACGTGCTGCCTTGGCATAGCCTGCGAAGCGCTCCAGTGCCGCATGGTGATAGCGGATCGACTCCGGCCAGGAGCTGTCCGGGTTCACGTTCAGCTGTAGCTGAGCCTTCAGAATCGTATCCGCGTTATACAGCCAGGTATACCGGTTAGGAAAATCGCTTAGCACCATCATCATGAGTCCGGTGCCCGCACACATATCGGTCTGCCAGTTGCTGCAGCCCTCCTGGGCAGCCTGGTCTGTCCACTCTGTCCGGTCACGCAGATCCAGCATGTAGCGGAGCAAATACTCTACCCGTGCGTAGAAATGTTTCTTTTCTTCACCGGAAAAGACTCCCGCCTGCTTAATCATGGAATAACTTACCGCTGCGCTGCTCAGGAGACGGCCGCCTTGAACCGCACCGTAGCTGTCGCTTCCTTCCGGGCGGAGGTTCACCGCCATCCAGTGCTCTGCTCCCTGGCAGAAGTCATGCAGAATGTATAACAGTGCATACTTCACTTTTAAGGCATAGTTTATCTCTCCGGTTAGCGCATACTGGATAGCGTCACACTGCATCGCCAGCTGGTATCGGCCGCCCGGAACCGATGATTTACGGTTGAAGCTGTAGGCGTATTCCCCTGCCGGCTGCCCGGCTTCATCCCGGAATGTAATGACTGCTTTCAGGCCGCTCTTCAGCTTGCCGTCCAGCTTCGCATCGAAGGTCAGGGTATAACGCCCCCCGGGCTCTACCGGGATTTGTTCTTTATAGGTCCATGCCCCTTCATCTTCTATCCCGGGATTACAGATATATAGGGAGTGGTGTGCTATTCCTGCCTTGTAACGGGGGGCAACCTCTGATGACGGGTTCGCCTCCCGGGGATGCTTGCGGTCACCGCCGCCGCAGTAAGGATACCGGCTCTCCCATTGCATAACCGGATTGCCTTTAAGGGCTTCCGGTGTCCAGTAATCAGGCGAGGAATGGCCTTCATCAAAGCCGGAATTAAGGATCGGCAAGCTTGCACCGCTTGCAGACAGGATTTCGAGATTATCGATCCATACATGGCCGAGTCCCTGCTCCTCATTGTCTTCGGCGGGCAGAACAAAGGACAGAGAAGCTGTGGCCGCATGTTCCGGTGCCCGGAAATTGGCGATTTTGTCTGTGGAGCTCCACAGGTAGAAATGATTGTTCAGCTCTTCATACAGCGTATCTTTTTCCGCGATTAAGGATACGGCTGACTGAAGCTCCTCCAGACTATATTGCCGGGAGATTGCGGTAATCTGCCCGTATTGCGCTTTGATCAGCGGGTCTTCGGCGACACGCTGCTGAAGCTGCTCAAGCTCCCGGCTGGTCAGATACAATGAAGCTGCCGGATCGGAATCCGTGCGCAGTACACGGGAATGACGGCATTCCCGGAGCCGGTTGAAGCAATCTACGACGGCGAGGGCCAGCACCTCGCCGGTTGTCTGCGGATCGAAGCTGCCTGCCGCCAGCTTCAGTGCTTTTGCTGTAGCTTCGAGCTTGCGGACAGCGTCGGGGGAGTAGCAGCCGGTTGGGAGCCCGGCAAAAGCTTCGGCTTCAGTGCGCAGCTGCTCTGCTTTTTCCAGTGCCAGACCGGCCTTTGCTAACAGCTGCTCTTTACCGCCGTGGAGCACATCCTGGGTCTCGAACCACTCCAGCGCGGGACCGAGCCCGTAGCAGGTGTGTACACTGCCCGTTTTGCCGAAGGGCGGGACCATTGTAAATCTTTTCGCCGCAAAAAGGACTGCCTCTTCTGTCCGCGGAGTATAAAATTCCCGGTTACGCCTGAAGGGTACATTGTCTCCGTTATCGAGCGCCTGATACGCTGCCTCCATCATATCGGTTAATGCGAGCTTGGCGCCGTCCGTATAAAATTGTCCTCTGGCTTCTAATAGTGCCTCTGCTTTATTCAGCAGATCCTGAAGCTCATCTCTGCTCTCAGTTGAACCGTTCAACGTGATTTCCCCGCCTTTTCTGTTAAGTAGTTTCGTTGATTGCCCGAACATAATCGCAGAGAAGCCGGAGATTAACCAGCCCCAAATTATAACGAATGCCCCAATCAGGAAGAACCGGACTGCAGATTGGTTTGATATATGATGTTTCTAGTTAGTTATATGGATCGTGCCTTGTATTTGGTGCTGTAAGAGTAGCTTTGAGTTGGGTCAGCCGGTGTTAAGCGGTCTGTAGCGCTTCCAAGTTATGTTATAGTTAGGCAGAAGGAGTGAGCACACTTGAACATTGTAGAATTGGATGCAGTACACAATCAGCGGGAAATAACGAGGCTACTGGAAGAGCACCGCCATGGTGCGGATAGCAGCATTCCAGCCTATGAGCGGACAATGCTCTCCCTTGCGGCTTACGAGAATGACATTTATGTGGGCGGAGTTACAGGGGATGTAGCCTGGAACATCCTGAATGTTCACCTGCTGGCAGTCGATCCGGCGTGCAGAGGGACCGGTCTAGGGGCTGCCCTGCTCGCAGAAATTGAAAACCGTGCCCGGCAGCTCGGCTGCAAAGTGAGTGAGCTCACCACCATGAGCTGGCAGGCGCCGCACTTCTATCAGAAGCAGGGCTACGAGATTTTCGGCGAGATCAAGGATTGCCCGAATGAGGGGCATACGAAGTATTACCTGAAGAAGCGGCTTTAAGCGCCGTTTCTTAGGGGATTCGCTGCTTCTCGGAGGAGAGCTGCCATGAGCGGAATCAAGGGCCTTTTTGCCTTTGATTTCACCGATTCGCCTGCTGCGAGTGAAATCAAGGGCCTTTTTGCCTTTAATTGTTTCACCCATTCGCCTGCTGTAGTTCAAGTGATGATAGTTACTCTTCCATCTATTCTACAAACTACCCACTTCCCACTATTTACCACAAACTATCTTCTATTACTATCTTCTATTACTATCTTCTATTTACTCCCTACTATCTATTCCCACTATCTACTCTATCCCCCCTTCCTATCCCCTTATCTATGTCTGAACGAAAACAGGCCCCCGATAAACCCGGGGACCCGTAGCTAAAATAGGATTAGTGCACAGCATTCTGTTGCAGTATCCATCCTGCACAAATCATCCATTACTCACACATTAACGATTTTACATCACTAACTGTGCATCACTTACTATTCCTCATTCACCGTACATCAGTTAACCGACTTATCATACTGCAGATACACAACCTGAGTCTGCAGATACTCATTCAAGCCGTGCTTACCGTCGGCGCCGCCGATGCCGGATTTACGCCAGCCGGCGTGGAAGCCCTGCATCGCTTCAAAGTTCTCGCGGTTGATGTAGGTTTCCCCGTACTTCAGCCGCTTGATTACCTTCATCGCCACGTTCAGGTTCTGCGTATACAGGGAGGAGGTCAGGCCGAATTCGCTGTCATTCGCCAGCTCAATCGCTTCATCCAGTGTCGCAAACGTAACAATCGGAATGACCGGACCAAAAATCTCATCCTGCACAATTTCCATCTTGTTAGTGGCATCAGCAATGACCGTCGGCTCAAAGAAGCTGCCTGTGCCTTCGACTTTTTTACCGCCGAGCAGAATCTTCGCACCTTCTTCGACAGCCCGGTCCACCTTCTGCTGAACAGAATCCTGGGCAGCCTTGTTGATCAGCGGCCCCATATGGATGCCGGTATCGACCAGCGGATTACCGTACTTCACTGCCTTCATGGCTTCTACCAGCCGGGCGGTGAATTCATCCTTTATAGATTCATGCACATACACACGCTCTGCACAGTTACACACCTGTCCTGTATTAATGACGCGGGAATCCACGATCGCTTTAACTGCCAGATCCAGATCCGCATCAGCCATTACAATGGCCGGCGCTTTACCGCCAAGCTCAAGGCTAACCTTGATAATGTTCTCGGCTGCCGCCTCCATTACCTTTTGCCCGGCCGGAACGCTGCCAGTCAGGCTGACCATGCCCACCTTCGGGTTGCTGGCCAGCTCGTTGCCGACCTCGCCGCCTCTGCCTGTCACCAGGTTATATACACCTTTTGGCAGACCGGCTTTATCTACAATTTTGGTAAAAGCGATAGCATTATTAGGTGACTCCACACTCGGCTTAACTACAATCGTATTACCGGTAATCAGCGCGGGTGCCATTTTTCTGGCAATCAGGAAGAACGGGAAGTTCCAGGGCAGTATCCCTGTAGTTACCCCGATGGCCCGTTTGAACACAAAAATGTTCTCGTTATCGCGGTCGCTCTGGATAATCTCTCCCTCGTAGCGGCGTGCCCACTCAGCCATATAATCCAGGTAGTCCGCCGTAAAATTCACTTCCACTGTGGACAATTCCAGCGTCTTGCCTACTTCCTCGGATATAAGTCTGGCAATGCTGTCCGCCTCAGCCCGGATTCCGTCCGCAATGGCGTGCAGATACCTTCCTCTTTCTACTGCCGGGGTTTCTTCCCAGGCTGACTGTGCTGCATCAGCAGCATCGATTGCACGTACGACGTCATTTTTGGTCGCTTTGGGTACCTGTGAAATAACTTCATCGGTTGACGGGTTGGTAACATCCATCCACTCTTGGGTTTCTGATTCGGTAAATTGGCCGTTGATATACATCAAATGCTTTTCCACTTGTACTCCCCCTCAAGATAAATTATTCCATCACTTCCTCTCCAGTGTAAACGCTAACAACATTTTATGTCAACAACATACACATTTTATATGTGTTTTTATGTTGTTTTTCATTGACTTCTTGAGTTAAGCTATAACTACCAACGTCGCGATTGGAGGAACAGGAATGAAAGTAAGCATCTTTTCGACTTGTTTAGTAGACCTAATGACCCCCGCAGCGGGAAAAGCAATGGTTGAAGTCCTTGAAAGGCTTGGCTGTGAGCTTGATTATCCGGCTTCGCAGGTCTGCTGCGGCCAGCCCACGTATAACAGCGGGTATCTGGAGGATTCCAAGCTGGCTATGAAAAATATGATGCTCGCCTTTGAGCATTCAGATTATGTCGTCGGCCCCTCCGGCTCCTGCATTGCCATGTTCCATGAGTACCCGAAGATTTTTAAAGGTGATCCGGACTGGGAATTGAAAGCGGTTGCCTTAAAAGAAAAATCGTACGAATTCACCCAATTCATCGTCAGAGTGCTGGGAATCACGGATGTCGGCGCAAGGCTTGACGGCACTGCAACCTATCACCGGTCCTGCCATATGACCAGACTGCTTGGCGAAAAGGAAACCCCGTATCAGCTGCTTGAGCAGGTCCGCGGACTGCAGCTTGAGCCGCTGAAGAACAGCGATAACTGCTGCGGCTTTGGCGGGACTTTTTCAGTAAAAATGCCGGAGATATCCGGACAAATGGTGGATGAAAAATGTGATAGTGTGATGGAAACGGGGGCGGATATCCTCATTAGCGCAGACATGGGCTGCCTGCTGAACATCGGCGGACGGCTGTCCCGCAAAGGGTTGCCTGTCAAAATCATGCATATTGCTGAGGTACTGAACCATACCAGCGAACCAGCCGCAGCCAAAGGAGGCCTCTCCTCATGAGCCTGAAAACAGATAATCGGGAGTTCGGTGAGCGGACGGCGGACGGGATCGGTAACGCTTTTATGCGCAGTGCCGTAAGCTCCGCCCAGGACAGCCTCAAGACCAGGCGGCTTACTGCTGCTACCGCTCTCGGGGACTGGGAAGCGTGGCGGGTTGTCGGCCAGACCATTCGTCAGCACACACTGCAGAACTTGGATTTCTATCTGAACCAGCTGGCAGATAACATTGAGGCCAAAGGCGGGCAAATCTATTTTGCCGCAACCAAGGAAGAGGCCAGCAGCTATATCCGGGATGTTGTTGTCTCGAAGCAGGCCCGAAAAATTGTCAAATCCAAATCCATGGTGACTGAGGAAATTGAAATGAACAAGGTGCTGCTCGAAGCCGGCTGTGACCTGATCGAGACTGACCTTGGCGAATATATACTGCAGATTGATGACTGGGACCCGCCTTCACATATTGTCGCCCCTGCCCTTCATAAGGACCGCAACCAGATTAAGCGGGTATTCACAGAAAAGCTTGGATATACAGGAGATGAAAGCCCGGAAAAGCTGGCCCGCCATGCCCGGGAAGTGCTGCGCCAGAAGTTTCTGGAGGCGGATGTCGGGATCACCGGCTGCAATTTTGCCGTAGCCAATATGGGCGCAATCAATCTGGTAACCAATGAAGGCAACGGGGATCTGACAGCCGCTATTCCCAAGACCCAGATCGCTGTTATGGGGATGGAGCGGATTGTTCCGACCATGGAGGAAATGGAGGTGCTGGACAATCTGCTGTGCCGGAGTGCTGTCGGGCAAAAGCTGACCAGCTACATCACGGTCATGGGCCCCAAGGCAGCCGGAGAAAGCGATGGTCCGGAAGAGTTCCACCTGGTTGTCGTCGATAACGGCCGGTCCGAGATTCTGGGAAGCGAATTCAACGAAGCTCTGCAATGTATCCGCTGCGGCGCCTGCCTGAACGTCTGCCCAATCTACCGGCATATCGGGGGGCATGCATACGGCTCCATCTATCCCGGCCCGATCGGCGCAGTTATCACACCTCTGCTCGGCGGATATGATGATTACAAGGAGCTGCCCTTTGCCTCCAGTCTGTGCGGAGCTTGTACCGACGTCTGTCCGGTCAAAATTCCTCTGCACGAGCAGCTGATCATGCACCGGCAAAATATCGTCAAGGAGAAACGGACCGGGGCGGCCGAACGCTTCCAGATGAAGGCAGCCGGACGCCTGCTCTCCTCCCCCTCTATGTTCGGCAAGGTGCTGCGTCTGGCTAATCCGGGCAGCCGGATGATGAGTAAGCATGGCAGAATCGTCCGGGGACCAGGCCTGATCCAGGGCTGGGTTGGCGTACGTGATCTGAATCAGCCCGTTAAGCAGGCGGACAGCTTCCGCACCTGGATGAAGGAACGTCAGGGAGGTACACAACAATGACTGCCATAAGCAAACACAACAACAGGGAATCCTTTCTGAACAGAGTGGCTTCCAGTCTCGGCCGGGAGCGCGCGTATAACGTTAAGCGTCCGGATATCAAGGGAATGATTCCCGACAGCTATGGGACGCTTACCAGTGACGATCTGATTAATATTCTGAAGGAGCAGTGCTTCTTCATCCACACCCAGCTTATTGAATCCACACCGGAGCTTCTGCAGAAGACGCTTGATGATCTGATCGCAGCCAACGGCGGCGGACCGGTAATGACCTCGGGAGACCCGCGGTTTAACCGCTATGAGCTCAGCATTCCGGATTCATCTGTATGGACTGAAGCCTCCGGACGTGAGGGCAATATCAGACGCGCCGAAGCAGCGAATACAGCTATTATTTTTGCCGACTATGTACTTGCCGAGTCAGGCACCGTCGTTATTGAGAGCAGGCCTGATCAGGGGCGCTCCCTGCATTTTTTACCTGAGCATTATATTGCCGTTATTGAAAAGGAGCGCATTGTACTGCGATCTACACAGGCTGCCGCTGACCTGAACCGCCGCATTGAGGCAGGCGAGCCGGTCGGCTCCTCCATCAACTTTATCTCCGGCCCATCCAATTCCGCGGATATTGAAATGCAGCTCGTAGTCGGCGTGCACGGTCCGTTAAGAGCTACCTATGTTCTTATTTAACGATATTTAAAAAGAAATAACAGAGCAGAATTCCTCCTTAAGCGGAAGAATCTCTGCTCTGTTTTATTTTTACTGAAGCTGATTGTGCTGGGCCAGCGATTTTGCAGCTGCATCGTTTGCTCCTCCAATGGGTTATATTATTTAACTGCCCTATTCAGGCTCTTATTCAAAGCCCGGTTTAGTATTGATTCTATCCGCCTCATCTATTCTGGAATAATTCCGGCCGGAAAGCCTGAATAGGGTGAATCTACTAACCATGACGTGCAACTGGATGGTTGGGGTTGAATTATGTTATACTCATTCGTATATCTTATGAAGGGGGGCGAACAATAATGGGAAGGCGATATTGCAAATGGATTGTACTCCTACATTGATCCGCTTCCACGGCTGTATGAGTAACCCGGCGCTTACGTTTGATTCACAAATACGTCCTTAATTCAACTTGGAGGTGAATCCCTCTTTTGAGGGAAAGGATTGGATTTAATAACCTTAACTAACCTAATTATCCTTGCAGTTTTAATTGTAATGACGGCTTTTTTTGTAGCTTCTGAATTTGCAGCCGTTAAAATGCGGATGTCACGGATTGAGCAGCTGATTGATGAAGGCAACAAAAAAGCAATTATCGCAAAAAAAGTGGTCGGTGATCTGGACTACTATCTGTCCGCCTGCCAGCTCGGTATCACTGTAACAGCCCTGGGGCTTGGTGCAATCGGTAAACCGGCGGTAGAGCGTATACTCTATCCTGTATTTGATTATTTGAATGTCTCTGAAGCTTCGTCTTCTGTAGCGTCTTATGCAATTGCCTTTATATTTGTAACCTTCCTCCATGTGGTTGTCGGAGAGATGGCGCCCAAGACACTGGCTATTCAGTTTTCTGAAAAGCTTACACTGATGCTTTCCCCGCCGCTTTACTGGTTCGGTAAAATTATGCACCCGTTTATCGTCGCGCTGAACGGAACCTCCCGGGTTATTCTGCGTATGTTCGGTGTTAAGCCTGCCGGCCATGAGGAGCATTATTCGGAGGAAGAGCTGCGGATCATTATGGCTCAGAGCTTCAAAGGCGGCGAAATTAACGAACAAAAGCTGGAGTATCTGGAGAATGTATTTTCTTTTGATGAGCGTATAGCCAAAGATATCATGATTCCGAGAACCGGAATGGTGGCGCTTGAATATGACATGTCAAATGAAGATATTATCAGCATTCTCGACACCAATAACTATACCCGTTATCCGGTTATTGAGACCGGGAACAAAGACAAAGTGCTTGGTGTGGTCAATGTGAAAAAGATGCTTCCGCACATTATTGCCGGCCGCGAGCCTCATCTTAAGGAATTCGTCCGCAGCCTTCCTACCGTATCCTCAGTAACGCCAATCAAGGAAGCGATGCTGAAAATGCAACAGGAGCAGATGCATATGGCCCTGGTCATAGACGAATACGGCGGTACTGCCGGGATTCTTACACTGGAGGATATCCTGGAGGAGCTGGTCGGAGAGATCCGCGATGAATTCGATGCAGATGAAGTGTCAGAAATTCAGCGGATCGATGAACAGACCTATGTTATCAGCGGGCGTGTGCTGCTGGAGGATATTGAGGAGCAGTTCGGCTTTACGTTTGAGGACAGCGAGGAAATTGACACCATCGGAGGCTGGATTCAGTTCCGTGAAGGCACATCTGTTGAAGCTGGCTATGAATTCATAGCCGGAGGACAAAGCTGGACGATCATGGAAATGGATAATTTCCAGATCAAGCAGGTCATTCTCCACTACAAACAGCCTCAGGTACAGCATTAAGAATAAATGGACTTATCTATTACTTTGGAGGTGAATCCCTCACGCTGAGGGAAAACTTTGGACGGAGTTATAACGATAAATTTAATAATGGTTGCGATCTTTATCGGCCTTACCGCTTTTTTTGTCGGAGCCGAGTTTGCGATTCTAAAAGTACGCATGTCACGTATTGACCAACTAATCAGTGAAGGCAACAAAAAAGCAATAACCGCCAAAAAAGTGGCACATGATCTCGACTACTACTTGTCTGCCTGCCAGCTCGGTATCACAATCACCGCGCTGGTGCTCGGGGCATTGGGTGAACCGACGGTTGAACGGATTCTTCATCCGCTGTTTGACCAGATGGGAGTGCCGGCGGCATTATCCACCCTGCTCTCTTATATGATCGCATTGTCAATTATTACCTTCCTGCATGTGGTTATCGGCGAGCTTGCACCCAAGACCCTTGCCATCCAGTATGCCGAGAGAATGACACTGCTGCTGGCTCCGCCATTGTTCTGGTTCGGTAAAATCACGTACCCGTTCATTACAGCACTCAATGGCTCCGCCCGGCTGCTGCTCCGTATCTTCGGCGTGAAGCCGGCCGGCCATGAAACGGTCCATTCCGAGGAGGAGCTGAAGTGGATTGTTGACCAGAGCTACGAAAGCGGCGAGATTAACAAAACGGAGCTGGTCTATCTCAATAACATCTTTGCCTTTGATGAACGGACGCTCGGCGAAATAATTGTTCCGGTATCTAACGTAATTACACTTCAGGCCGGAATGTCTGTAGAGCAGCTGATTCAGGTTCTGGGCGAACATGATTATACCCGTTATCCCGTAGTCGCTGCTGATGGAACAGGGCGGTTCACAGGGTATGTGAACACCAAAGAAATGCTTACCAGCGTTGCTGCCGGAAGAGCAACGAACTGGCAGTCCTACATTCACGATATTCCGAAGTTTCCGGCCAGCAAGAACCTGCGGGATGTGCTTCTGCGGATGCAGCAGACCCGGGTTCACATGGCAGCTGTAACAGACCCTTCAGGTGCCATTACCGGAATTGTTACCATGGAAGATCTGCTGGAGGAAATCGTCGGTGATATCCGGGATGAGAGCCTTAATGTGAACGTCACTTTGAATTAACATGAATGGAACATGGTTATACCAGCCTGCACTTAATGTGCAGGCTTTTAACTGTTCCTGCCTTCTTTCACATGTTTTAGCTGGGCAACGATAATCACACTGATGATAACCAGCAGAAACCAGGAGCTGATTTTGCCGAAGCCGACCATCTGCCAGGCCTGATCCTGATCCGGGTACTTCCACGCGTTAAAGAACGTTGCAATATTCTCGGCCAGCCAGATAAAAAAGCCCACGATTACAAAAGCAAGTGTCAGCGGCATGCGGTAGGTAACACTGCGTACACGGTAAATGATCCAGGTCCGCCAGAATACGATCAGCACAAGCCCGGTCAGCCACCAGCGGAAATCCGCTATGTAATGGTGGGTAAAGAAGTTCAGATAGATTGCTCCGCCTAATAGCCCTGCCGGAATCAGTCCCGGCCAGCCGGTCATATCCATTCTCAGCCTGCGCCAGATCTGGCACATGAAGCTTGCGACACTCGCATACATAAATCCGCTGTACAGCGGCACACCAAATATTTTGCTGAAGGCCGGCTCAGGGTAAGCCCAGGACCCCATCCTAACCTTATATATTTCCAGCAGCAGACCGATGATGTGAAATACACAGATGACCTTAATCTCGTCAACAGTCTCCAGTCCGCTGCGGTACATCAGGTACTGGACGGTAAGCAGGACGAGCAGAATGGCATCATAGCGGTGGATAAACGGGAGATTCATCGTGCCGGAAAGCGCCAGGGTTCCGAAAATCGCCACAGGGAAAATGCAGCTCATGGCCTGATGATAGCCGAAATGCAGCACTTGTATGTATGAATTCCTGTCTGGTCTGAACATTGCGGCCTGTTCACCTCACTTCATTACTGTTGCCAGTATAATAACATGTGTTTTATCGTTATTCAATATATTTGTATTTATATATAATAATTTATTATTGTGTATGTTGAATAAAAGACAAGAACAAATCCACCCGAAGGGTGGATCTATATATAGAGTACTTAAGAACCTAATTTGCTGACTTCTGGCAGCTGTATTGAGATAGCGAATATAGGCACATACCCTGTCCTAATGTATACGAAAAAACGAATACATTCTGCCACCATGAGGGTAAACTGGCCAGATGTATACGAAAAAACGAATACATTTGGCCACCATGAGGGTAAACTGGCCAAATGTATGCGAAAAAACGAATACATTTGGCCACCATGAGGGCAAACTGGCCTAATGTATGCGAAAAAACGAATACATTAGGCCACCATGAGGGCAAACTGGGGATTGGTATCAGGTCATTTCTTCCATGTCTCCTGATTCTTCACATCCACTCCTCCTTTATTTTTCATCGGAGTTATCCACATTTTTTTTGCATTGTATCATTTCCTATACAATGCAAAAACCGCCCTTTGGGGCGGCTTAATGAAGCTGTAAGGCTACTCTTTACCGGACCATCCCGGTTTCAGACAACCGTGTCGCTGTGACAACATACCTGGCCAGTCCCGGGAACATCCGGGCCAGTCCGGGATAGAGACGGTTGGTTCTCGCAAAGGCCAGCTTTTGAATTCTCCGGGCCCGCTTAAGCAGCCGGGTGAACTCTTTATCCGCTTCTGCTGAATACCCCGTCTGCCATTCGTCATAGCTGATCCTTCCTTTGAGATACCGGTCCGTCCAGCCTGAGCAGATAAGGGAGGAGCGTAAGGCGATCGACATTCCGTCACCGCAGAGCGGCGGGATCATCAGCATAGCATCACCGACATGCGGAAATTCCGACCAAGGTTCAGGTGTGTCCGACAAGTGTAACGGGGCGATAGAGACCTGAGTTTCCGGTACAGGGGTTCCCTCTGCCAGCCTATCGTGCAGCCGGCGGTTCGACCGGGCTGCAGTCTGCAATATTTCCAGAACCGATTTGCCGCTTCCCTGAACGGAGTCCAGGGTCAGCAGTGCCGCAACATTCACCTTCCCCTCCTCGATCGGCGATAATCCGATGTAACCGCCCTCACAGAAGTACAGCTCTACCTGTTCAGGAATGGTTATCCCGCTGTAATGGGATTTGATTCCGATATAGACCGTCTCACCTCTGGTTCCTTGTGCGGCGGAGGCCACACCTCGCGGCTTCTTGGTTCCGTAGGCTCCGATAACAGCTCGGGCACGGTAGGTAACTTTACCTTCCCCCTGCCGTGTATCTACCTCGTACTGATAATTGTCAAGCTTACGGATACCGGTGACTACGGCTTTAGTTACAATTTCGGCCCCGGCCGATTGTGCTTTCTCATGTAGAATCCGGTCCAGCTCATAACGGCTGATTCCCGTTGCATTTCCCGGCAGCGGTGCACTGATCTCCCCGCCGTGGGGGAGAATGATGCAGGCGTTATGCATAATACCCGGGGCAGGTGTACGGCTTCCAAGATTGATGCCCAGCACCTCAAGCATTTCCTTTGTCTCCGGGGACATGAACTCCCCGCAGGTTTTGTGCCGGGGAAATGCCTGGCGGTCCAGCAGAAGGGTACGATGCCCCTGACGCGCCAGCTGAAGGGCACTGCTGCTGCCGGCAATACCCGCTCCGGCTATAATAACATCTATCTCCTGTATCATTGGCTGCTCACCTGCTTAGGAATTACCACTGAATAACGGAACAGCGGCTTCCAGGTATAGGTCATTGCATCTGCCTGAAGCTTATGCTTCAGCTCCTGCCAGTCTTCGCTCTTGAAGCCCTTGGCAACCGACAGCGGCCCGTCATGCCGGATGTACCGGTTACGCGAGATTATCCGGGTCATCACCCACACTGCCGTATAGGATACAGCATGCCGGTGAATATCATTGATAACTACACCGTATCTGGACGCTCTCCGCATGTGTGCCACCATATCCACCAGCTGCTCCCCGTCAAAATGATGCACGAACTGCGAGCCAGTTACAATATCCGCTGAGGCATCGGTAAGCTCCTGCAGATCTGCCCGCATCACATTTACCCGCGGCTCATCAAGGAATAGCTTTCTGGCTTCCTCGCAGGCCTCCTCTGTCATATCGACCAGCGTAATCCTCAGGTTAATTCCCAGCTTATCCGCCCATTGCAGCAGCTTCACATTCACATCACCAGAGCCGGCGCCAACATCCAGAATTGTCAGCTTATCCGGACGCCCGATGGCCTGCCAGAGCTTCTCCACCCCGTCCTTCGTCGGACCGGGTGCTGCAAATATCCGGTTTAGCCGCCGCAAGTGCTTCAGGGCTTCACGAAGCTCCTCCCCGCCCATGGAGAAATCATCCATCAGTTCATCTTCCTTGGCCCTGACAGATAAAGCTCTAAAAAATGGCATGGCCTGCCTCCTGATAAGACGGTGTATAAGCAGGAACATAGGTGAAGGACATAAGCTCAGCGGTCAGTCCCGGTCCGAAGGCCATGGCAACTCCTTCCTTCGCTGTCTCATTCCGGGCCTGCATGTCCCGGCGCATAGATTCAAGCACAAAGAGAATGGTGGCGGAAGACAGATTACCGGCTGTTCTTAAGATCTCCCGGCTGTAACGGGTCTGTTCATCGCTAAGGCTCATAACCCCCTGGACAGAATCAACGATCCCGCGTCCGCCGGGATGTATAGCCCAAAGATCCGGAAGCGGGTTCCCTCCAAGGAGCAGACCGAGCTCCGATTCCAGATGGGTTCCCAGCAGCTTCGGAATCCGCGGGGATAAGTAGAGGTCGAAGCCGGTATTGCCTACCTCCCAGGTCATATCCGCTGTAGAATCCGGGAGAAGCACGGAATAGCCTTTGCCCAGACTGAGACAATGCTTGTGGCGTGCCTCCGGCTCACCTATTACACAGGCAGCAGAAGCATCACCGAAGAATGACGCGGCAAACAATGCTTCCCGTTCCTTCACCGGCTGAAAATGAAGCGTACACAGCTCAACGCAGACAACAAGCACTCTGGAGCCGGGAGCCCCAAGTACAACATCACGGGCCATCTGGATTGCCTTTAGTCCGGCCGCACAGCCCTGAAATAGTAACGGAAGGCGGTTCACACGCGGAGACAGGCCCAGCTCTTGAATCAGCATCACATCAAGCCCCGGCAGGTATTGTCCTGTACAGCTGACAGTAATCAGATGGGTGATATCTCCTGGAGACTGATCCGCGTCCTGCAGCGATCTTTTGGCAGCTTCAAGAGCCAAGGGAGGCGCTTCCTGCTGATATTTGATCATCCGCTCTTCCGTTGTAGGAATATCCGTACTGTCTCCGGATGGCAAGTAACGGCAGGATTCCGCTGTGCCGATATAGCTGTCATCACAGGTATACCGGTTCTCCACACCACAGGATCTGAATACCCTCCTGGCGAAGCGGGCCAGCTCCGGCTTGTCCTGCAGTGACGAGGCGATCAGCTCGGCTACATCCGCCTGTGCAATCGAATACAGCGGCAGAGCCGTACCCATTCCGAGAATTGCTGCTCCGGTGTTACTGTTCGGTTGTGTCATTTGTCAGCCTCCGTTCATGTATTTTGGGTTGCATATGAATTAACAATGTTTACCCTGATCAGGCCTGTTATAATCCCCATTCATCCTAACCGCCAATTTCTATCTTGAAAATTCCCGGTTTATACTTTACTATGGTTTACACTATGTTAATAGTATCACCGTGTAAACCAAGGGAGGCTCCTACATGAGCAGCTTATCCAAGTCTGCCAAATTTCCGCTATTTATTTTAATGCTGAATCTCTTTATCGCTTTGCTGGGCCAAGGTATGGTCATCCCTATTCTTCCCGAATATCTGAAGCAGTTCAACGCTGCAGGAGCAGCTGCCGGCTATCTCATCGCCGCCTTTGGGGCGGCACAATTTATATTCTCCCCAATTGGCGGCCAGCTTTCTGACCGTCTTGGCCGCAAGCCTATGCTGATTGCCGGGCTGCTGCTGACTGTTGTGTCCGATCTCATGTTCGCTGTCGGAGACACGCTGACCCTTCTGTACATCGCCAGGTTTATCGGCGGAATTGGAGTCGGTATTATGGTTCCGGCTAATATGGCTTATGTTGCCGACATCACCACTCCGGACACCCGTGCCAAAGGAATGGGGTATCTGGGGGCTGCTATGAATCTGGGAATGGTCCTTGGCCCGGGACTAGGCGGGCTGATTGCAGAGCTCGGAATTCGGATTCCATATTTTTTTGCCGGAGGATTAGGCTTTATAGCGATGCTGCTCAGCTTCTTTATGCCTGAAACACTTCCCCAATCCTTGCGCACAGAAGCTAAGCCGGCTGGCTCACGGGATTCTATCCGCAGCATGCTTATGAGCTCCTTCCGAACCTCTTATTTCGGGTACCTGCTGCTCATCCTGATCATCACCTTTGGCTTGATGAACTATGAAACGGTATATGCGCTGTTTGTAGAACAGAAGTACGGCTATGATGCAGCACAAATATCTATTCTTATCACCGTCGGTGCTGTGATTGGCATCGTAGTCCAGGTGTGGCTGCTTGACCGGTTCATCAAGAAGCTCGGCGAAATGAAGCTCATCCGTATCTCACTCGTTATGACAGCCGCCGCCCTGCTGCTTATGATTGTTAAGGTGAATCTGGTGTACCTGCTGCTGGTATCAGGCCTGTTCTTTGCCTTTAACGCTTTTATGAGGCCGACATTAAGTACTCTTATCGCCAACTCTGCCGGGGACCGCCAGGGCTATGCGGCCGGCTTGACCACGACATATACAAGCATCGGAAGTATTCTCGGTCCGGTTATTGCAGGTCAGCTGTTTGACTGGCACATCTATATGCCTTACATTTTAGGAGCAATAATTCTGATGTCTGCACTCTTCTTAACCGCTCGCGCACCAATAATTAAACAGGAACGGACGGCTGCCCATGACTGACAACTGGCATATGAATCTCAAAAACAAAAACCGTGAAGACCTGATTGCAGCAGCAAAGGAGCTTTTTATCAAAGAAAGCTTTCTCAAAGTTAACGTTAAAGATATATGCAGCCTTGCAGGGATAAGCAGGGTGACCTTTTATAAGCATTTTCAGACAATGGATGAGCTGGTCTTTGAGGTACAGGTGGAAATTCTGGAGAATATGACCGGATCTATTCATAAAGCGTCTTCTGCCGGCATGAGCGGCAAAGAACAGCTTATCTTAATGCTGAATGCATGGATTGAATATGCTGCTGCTTATCCGGGTTACATCCGGTTCATTCTGCTGTTTGATCTGCATTATGAGGCCTATGAAACGGACCCGGCTCTTAAAGCTAAGTATGAAGCGTTTATTAGCCGTGAAAAGGAACAGCATTTTCTATTGCACGCGCTGGAGACAGGGATGAATGACCATTCGCTGCGGAAGGACCCTGCTCCGCTGGAGATCGCCCAGTTTATATTCACCTCAATGATCGCCCTGCTGCAGAAAATATGCCGGTCTGCCGGAAAGGAAGAGGAAGCCGGTCTGAAGGACATCCGGATGGCCCGCCGCTTTGCCGGGATGTTGATTGAGCATCTGAGTGCAGAAGAGATTCAGTGACACCCTTTGCCGATTCCGGTTTATACAAAACAGCTACAGCCCCGGACCCGAAGTAGCAGCGTCCTGGCCTGCAGCTGTTTTTTTAACATTCCTAGTACATACGTTCTTCGCCGGTTACCGGATTTTTGAAGGCAGATTCAACATCACTGCTTGTAAGCTCTTCTGCAAACTCCGGCTCACGCTTGCCTGCCCGCAGGACATCCGAATCTTTTTTTCCCGGCTTATCCTTCGTTACCGGTGTAGCCTTGGTCTGTTTAACCATAATGCACGCATCTCCTTTGAACCTAGTATTTGACCCCTATAGGTTTAGGCGCATTGCTGATTTTTATGCAGCAGCTTGTTAGGTCTGATTCAAAGATGATACTATTTCACTGAAGCAATCAAACCTAGATGCGGAGTGAGAACATGATCAGCATACTTGTGGCGGAAGATGATAAGCATGTCAGAAGACTGCTTGAAGCAGTATTGAAGCGAGAAGGCTACAACGTCTTTACAGCCGAGGATGGCCAGAAAGCACTGGATGTACTGGAGCAGCAGCACATTGATCTGATTATTCTGGATATTATGATGCCCAATATGGACGGCTATGCCTTTGCCTCAGAGGTCAGGGCAGCCGACAGCCAGATCCCGATTCTGATGGCGACTGCCAAGCATCTTCCTGAAGATAAGAAAAAAGGTTTCCGGCTGGGCACCGATGATTATATGACCAAGCCGGTCGATACGGAGGAAATGCTGCTGCGGATTCAGGCACTGCTGCGCCGTTCTCAGATTGCCACTGCCCGCAGGCTCACGGTCGGTAAGGTCATTCTGGATTATGAGTCGCTTACCGTGACCCGCGATGACGAACGGCAGACCCTGCCGCAAAAGGAATTTTACCTGCTCTACAAGCTGCTGTCCTATCCCGACCGGATTTTCACACGCATCCAGCTGATGGACGAAATCTGGGGCATGGACAATGAGAGTGCAGATACGACTGTGAATGTGCATATTAACCGGCTGCGGAAGCGTTTTGAAGCGTACCCCGAGTTTGAGCTCATATCTGTGCGCGGTCTCGGATACAAGGCGGTGAAGAGGCTTTGAGCAAATTAGGCAGTAAAATAGGCAAACGCCTGGGCAGCAGGCTCAGTCTGCCGCTTATCTTCTCCTTTGCGGTCTTCCTCATCTTCCTGGTCACAGTGATTGTAACTGGACTTCTGTTCTACCTTGCCGATGTGTTTGGACTGATCAATGAGCAGATTATTATGGACGGGACGCTTGTGCCCCTTTTGATATTGATCTCCTGCATCATTATCGGCACAGCCATATCTGCGTTCAGCAGCCGTAAAATGGTCAGATCCATCCGTACCTTTATCGATGCTACAGACCGGCTGGCCAGCGGAGACTTCTCCATGCGCCTCCAGCTTACAAGTCCGCCTGAATTCCGGATTCTGTCCGAGAACTTCAACCGGATGGCTGAGGAGCTGGGCGGGATTGAAATTCTGCGTACTGACTTTGTGAATAACTTCTCGCATGAATTCAAAACCCCGATTGTATCCATAAAGGGCTTTGCCGAAATGCTTAAGCACGACGACCTTCCCAAGGAGGAGCGGGATGAATATCTCGATATCGTCATTGAGGAATCAGCCCGGCTGGCAGCGCTTGCCTCGAACGTCCTGGAGTTAAGCAAAATTGAGACACAGAGCATCCTGACCGACAAAAGGCGGTTCAATGCCGGGGAGCAGATCCGTCAGTGCGTCCTGCTGCTTGCCGCCAAGTTTGAAAAAAAACAGCTTACCCTGAATGCGGATATTCATGATTATGAGCTGGAGGGCAATAAAGAGCTGCTGAACCAGGTCTGGCTCAACCTGCTGGACAATGCGACTAAGTTCACTCCGGAGGGCGGAGAAATTTCGATTCACATGAAAAAACAGCCTTCAGGCATCATTGTTACCTTCCGGGACAATGGAGCCGGAATCTCTGCGGAGGCCCTGCCGAAGGTATTCGATAAATTCTACCAGCAGGATACGTCCCACTCTACCGCCGGCAACGGCCTCGGGTTAACGATTGTCAGCACAATCGTCAACCTGCATGGCGGCACCATCACCTGTGACAGCATATTATCCCAAGGCACTGCATTTACTGTAACCCTGCCTGCTGCAGCCTGACTGAAGCCCTGAAGAACCGTTACGGTTCTTCAGGGCTTATTCTTGAATAATTATGTTCTAAGCTAAATATGGTTAAGCCGTTTCTGCTTGTATTCAGAAAAGTTAATGTTCAGTTTATCTTCCTCCGTTATGCTACTAGCAACATCACATAAAGGAGTAACGCTTATGATTAAACTGCTTAAGAACCTGGAAGCGAAAGAATGGGGCCTGTTCATCGTCAGTGTCCTGTTCATCGTTACCCAGGTATGGCTCGATCTGGAGCTGCCCGATTATATGAGCGATATTACCCGGCTGATCCAAACGCCCGGAAGTGAAATGAGTGAAATAATGGCTACCGGCGGCTGGATGCTGCTCTGTGCGCTGGGCAGTCTCGCCACCTCCATTATTGTTGCCGGAATCGCGGCCAAAATTGCCGCTAATTTCTCTGCCAGACTCCGTTCCAAACTATTCAACAAGGTCCAGTCCTTCTCCATGGAGGAAATCAACAGCTTTTCCACAGCAAGCCTAATAACCCGTTCAACGAATGACATCACTCAGGTACAGATGCTGATTGTCATCGGGCTGCAGCTGCTGATTAAGGCTCCGCTGCTTGCTGTATGGGCGATTCTCAAGATTACCGGCAAGAGCTGGGAGTGGTCGCTGGCTACAGGCACTGCTGTCGGCGTGCTGATCGTCATCGTCGGTATTTGTGTAGTGCTGGTGCTGCCAAAATTCCAGAAGCTGCAGGTGCTGACAGACAATCTGAACCGGGTAGCCAGAGAGAATCTGACCGGACTTCGTGTCATTCGCGCTTACAACGCCGAGAAATATCAGGAGGACAAATTCGGTGAGGCGAACAACGAGCTGACACGGACCAATCTATTCGCGAACAATGTGTTGTCGGCAATGATGCCGAGCATTACTCTGATCATGAGCGGTCTGAGCCTGGCGATATACTGGATCGGTGCGGTGATGATCCAGAATGCCGGTCCCGGCGCCAAAATGGGACTGTTCTCCGACATGATCGTCTTCTCCTCCTATGCCATGCAGGTCGTCATGGCCTTCATGATGCTGATTATCATCTTTATCCTAATGCCGCGTGCACATGTCTCAGCCAAGCGGATTAATGAGGTGCTGGATACACGCCCGAGCCTGACTGACGGCCAGCTTACCTCCTCCCCTTCCAGACATGCCGGTGAAGTGGAATTCCGTAATGTCAGCTTTAAATACCCGGATGCCGAGGATTATGTGCTGAAGGACATCAGCTTTACAGCCGCCAAAGGTGAAACCGTAGCGTTTATCGGTTCAACAGGCTGCGGCAAGAGCACCGTCGTCAACCTGATTCCGCGCTTCTTTGATGCTACCTCAGGAGAAGTCCTCGTCGGCGGCATTAATGTCAATCAATATGAACAGAGTGCACTGCGTAACAAAATGGGCTATGTTTCACAAAAAGCAGTCCTGTTCGGCGGTACCGTAACCTCCAATATTGCCTTCGGCGATAACGGGCGTGATCTGAATTCTGATGTCGTTGATGCCGTTTATACTTCGCAGGCTGCTGATTTTGTTGAGAAAATGGACGGCAGCTACGATGCGCATATTGCCCAGGGCGGAACCAACCTCTCCGGCGGACAGAAGCAGCGTTTATCCATTGCACGGGCCATTGCCCGCCGTCCGGAAATTCTGATTTTTGACGACTCTTTCTCGGCGCTTGATTACAAGACAGACCGCAAGCTGCGCAGTGAGCTGAAGAAGGAATCAAGCGGCACCACAATGCTGATTGTTGCTCAGCGGATTGGCACGATAAAGGATGCGGACAAGATCATCGTCCTGGAGGCCGGACAAATCGCCGGCATGGGAACCCATGATGAACTGATGGAATCCTGCAGCATTTATCAGGAAATTGCTTATTCACAGCTGTCGAAGGAGGAGCTTGCCTAATGAACAAGAAATCAGACCAGCCAAGCACCTGGAGCCGGCTGCTCCAATATTGCCGGTCTTATATTCCCGTCATTCTTATCGCGGTTATCAGCGCTGCCGCAGGTACGATTCTTACATTGCTCGGGCCGGACCAGCTCTCTGAGCTGACAGATCTGATCACTGCAGGTATCGCGGCCGGCATCGATCTGGATGCTATAGCCTCAATCGGATTTTTCCTG
Source organism: Paenibacillus camerounensis (assembly GCF_000723885.1). Classification (GTDB taxonomy): domain Bacteria; phylum Bacillota; class Bacilli; order Paenibacillales; family Paenibacillaceae; genus Paenibacillus_AQ; species Paenibacillus_AQ camerounensis. Next base: position 103,650 of record NZ_CCDG010000078.1, on the reverse strand, counting down.
ATATTCATCTATGCACTCAGTGCGGTTCTGTCTCTGGGACAAGGACTTATCATGTCAATGGTTACACAAAAGGTATCCAAAAGCCTGAGAAAAGACCTGTCACACAAAATGAACCGTCTGCCGATCTCCTACTATAATAAATCGACAACAGGTGATATTCTGTCCCGGGTTACAAATGACGTGGATACGATCGGACAGGCGCTGAACCAGAGTGTGGGCACGCTGGTTACTGCTGTAGCCCTGTTCGTCGGCTCGATGGTCATGATGTTCAAGACGAATGTGCTCATGACCTTCACCGCCATTGCTGCTACTGCAATCGGCTTCGGCCTGATGGCGGTAATCATGAAGAAATCACAGAAATACTTCCAGAGCCAGCAGGAATACCTCGGGAAGATCAACGGGCATGTCGAGGAGGTCTATACCGGCCATACTGTAGTAAAAGCCTACAACGGTGAGGCGCAGATGCGCGGAGCCTTTGATTCTCTGAACCAGTCACTGAAGCAGAGCGCCTTCAAAGCGCAGTTCCTTTCCGGCCTGATGATGCCGCTGATGACCTTTATCGGGAATCTCGGTTATGTGGCTGTCTGTGTCGTCGGTGCTGTCCTGGCGATCAACGGCTCAATCTCCTTCGGTGTGATTGTCGCCTTCATTCTATATGTCCGGTTCTTCACCCAGCCGCTGGCGCAAATGGCCCAGGCCGCACAGAACCTGCAGGCAGCTTCTGCTGCCAGCAAACGCGTATTTGAATTTCTGGATGCCGCAGAAATGGATAATGAGGAGCACAAGGACACCAGGCTGACCGCTGCTGAAGGCCATGTAGTCTTTGAGCATGTGCAGTTCGCCTATGAGGAAACCGATAAGCTGGTGATTAAGGACTTCTCCACCGAGGTGCATCCGGGCCAGAAGATTGCGATTGTTGGCCCGACCGGTGCCGGTAAAACGACACTGATTAACCTCCTGATCCGCTTCAATGAGCTGACCGGCGGGGAGATTAACATCGACGGCACTCCAATTAGCAGCTTGACCAGAGAGAACCTTCACGATCTTTTCTGTATGGTGCTGCAGGATACCTGGATGTTTGAAGGCACGGTAAGAGAAAATCTCATCTATAACAAAACTGGCGTGACCGATGCTGAAATGGAAGAAGCCTGCCGTTCTGTCGGGCTGCATCATTTCATTCAGACTTTGAGCAAGGGCTATGATACGGTATTGAACGACAAGGTTAATCTCTCGGCTGGCCAGAAGCAGCAGCTGACGATTGCCCGGGCAATGCTCAAGGATGCGCCGATGCTTATCCTCGATGAGGCAACCAGCTCCGTTGATACCCGTACAGAGCTGCTGATCCAGCAGGCGATGGACCAGCTGATGGAAGGCAGAACCTCGTTCGTCATCGCCCACAGGCTCTCAACCATCAAGAACGCCGATGTCATTCTGGTGCTGAAGGACGGCGACATACTGGAAAGCGGCAATCATCATGAGCTGCTTGCGAAGAACGGCTTCTATGCCGAGCTCTACAACAGCCAGTTTGAACAAGCCTCATAAGGGTTAGCTGTACGCAAATTTAAAGGGTGTCCCAAGACGGGACACCCTTTTGCTATGCTTATAGAATCGGAGACAGCAGCCTCGCAACCGCCTCTTTAAACTTCATCATCCTCGGCCGTGCTTCATAGCGTTCCAGTGTAAGCTCGGTACAGGACATGCTGTCCTTCAGAAACAGCTCGTGAAGCTCGCCGGCAATGCCTTCATCGCATACAAGTGCATTGACCTCGAAATTCAGGCGGAAGCTGCGGGTATCAATGTTCGTAGTGCCGACTGAGGCGATTTCCTGGTCTACAACTATGGTTTTGGCATGCATGAAGCCCTTCTCATACTGAAGGATTTTGACTCCATAGGGCAGCAGCTCACCGGCATGAGACAGTGTAGCCGGATAGACGAACATATGGTCAGGCTTGTTCGGGATCATAATCCGCACATCCACCCCGGAGAGCAGCGCTATTTTGCAGGCATCCATAAAGCTGGCGTCGGGTATAAAGTACGGCGTCTGAATATAAACACTTTTCTTGGCCGAGCCGATCAGCTTCAGATACATATTCTTCAGGTGCTCTGTCTGGGAATTGGGCCCGCTGGAGATAATCTGCACCACACTGCTGCCTGTATGCTTCTCCATCGGGAGAGGGAGCTGCTCAGACTCCTCTTCGCCCCGGGGCGCAGCCTTATTCCAGTCCAGCAGGAACCTGCCAAGAATCTGATTAACCGCGCCGCCCTTCATCCGGAAATGCGTATCGCGCCAGTAGCCCATTTTCTTGTCCAGTCCAAGGTATTCGTCACCGACATTGAACCCGCCGATATAGGCGATTTCGCCGTCAATAATACACAGCTTGCGGTGATTACGGTTATTAATCCGCAGATTAATCAGCCTGAACAGGGACGGGAAGAACACCTCCACCTTGCCCCCGTGATCTATCAGATCCTTGAAAAAAGCCCGTGAGGTCTGGCGCGAGCCGATCTCATCATAGAGCAGTCTCACCTTGACTCCTGCTTTTGCTTTGGCAGTCAGCTCTTCCCTCAGCCTGCGGCCAAGGTCATCCGGCTGAATAATATAATACTGTACATTGATTTCCTTCTTGGCATTACGGATATCCTGAAACATCGCATTGAATTTGGCTTCACCGTCATCGAAAATCTCAATTTCGTTGTCGGATGTAATAAGCGCGTTCGAGGAGCGCAAATTCATCTTAAGCAAATCCGCATACTTGGCGGTCAGCCCCCCCTGATAATCAACGGTCATCACCTGCTCATCAATGGCCGATTGCAGGTAGATCCTTTCTTCTGCGCTGAGCTCATAGAAGTTCCGCTTCTTGAGCTGTCTTCCGAAAAACACATAGAAGATAAATCCCCCTACAGGGATGAAAAACAGGACCATCAGCCAGGCCCAGGTGGACCCGATATCCCTGCGCTCGATGAAAACGACAACTCCGGCCAACAGGATATTAAGTAGTGTAATAATAGAAACGATTAGTGTAATAATGCTGCTCCAGTCCATTGTCTTGAGAGCCCCTTTCTGCTGCATATGATGCCCTGTCTTGTCCGGTATATTAAATTGTAGATATCCTTGCGGCTCCGGTCAATAACATTATGTGATAGCTATTAATAACCAAACAACCCCCTGCTCTAAGCATCAGCCTGGAGGGAGGGGGAATTTCAGTCTTTATATTCAGGAATCCTACAGTTTATTCCTCTTGGACAGCGTGGAATACATCTGCAAAAACCGGGTCACATACAGCTCCGGGTTCAGGTTGCGGCGGATATGCTGCTCCCCCTTCCTGCGGATTGAAGCTCTCAGCGGCTGGTCAAGCATCAGGGAGGCAGCGGCTGCAGCCGCTTCGGAGATTGAGCCCAGCCTGTATATTTTACCTGTCTGATTATGCATAACCAGCCTGCGTATCCCGTCAGAGTCTGTAGACAGAACCGGGCAGCGGCACAGCATGGCTTCCGCTACCGCATAACCGAAGCCCTCCAGAACCGAGGTCGAGCACAGCAGCCCTCCGGAGTCTCCGATGATGCTTAAATAATCAGCCATATGTTCATGCGCAACGTTAGAATACATTATCAGCCGGGAAGCGATTCCCGTCTCTGCTACAAATTGCTCGAAGGCTGCTTTCTCATCAGGGTCAAACAGCGTATCATCCTGGAACATCCACAAATACAATTCTGGCCGGACCTTCAACAGCTCAAGTCCGATCTGCAGAAATTCCCGCCAGTTCTTATTCGGCTGCAGCCGGCCCACCCAGGCAAGCACGGGATACTTCCGCGGCGGGTAGGCAGTGTACTCAAAGTTAACAAGCCCCACAGGGTCATCGAAGCAGTAATGCGGCATATCCGGCAGATGCTCCCGGAGCAGCTGCCGCAAATGGGCCGTCTCAGGGTATAGAAGAGCATCGGTATATTGCCTGATTCTTCCCGAGAAATCAGCGATAACCGCCCGGGCTTCCTCAATCCTTCCAAGCCCCTGCAATTCAAATACGAGCAGGCCGGAATACCCATGCCCGCGGATTCTTACGGCCAGTTCAATGTCTGTGCATACGATAATCAGATCGAAGGCATGGGCTGCCAGCAGATTAGCGAGTGCTTCATCACTGCGGATGATATGGACGGGGATATTCCGGATGTTCCTCTGCCCTTCACCCGGATGGGTGTATAGCAGATGACATTCAATACCTCGCGCAGCCAGAGCTTCACAGCGTACCCTGTTTAAGGTCTCCATTCCCCCGCTGGGATTGTAGAATGTGAATAATATCTTCATCGCTATCCCTCATTTCCCGCAGAATTATGCAGCATATTCAGCTGATACAGCTCCTGCAGCGCGTCCGTTTTAAACAGCTCATTGGTCAGCGACTGTTTGACTGAAGGGACCCCCCTGCTGCGGTAACCGATTCTCGAATGGTCCGGCGTATAGTAATTGGAGATGGAGGTTTCACCATTTTTTATAAGACCTGCCATCAGGTACTCAATATCCATATAAGAAATAAACAGCTCCGGGCCGAACAGCAGTGTATAGGGCGTGCTAACTCCCAGCAGCATCCGGTATAACGCATGCTGAACCGAAGCGCCCGGCAGCCAGGCAAATTCGGTTATAGGATGGCTGATTCCGGCTAATGCTGCGGAGGCCTGATTATCAGCGGACACATCGATAATCCGGAATATATAATTGCTGAATGTCTGTTCATATATATTCTCGAGTGCATAGTCATGATGCGGATCAGGCGCCTGCACGACGTACAGTATAGTCAAGACAGGCGGAATCCCGCGGCGGCCGCGGGCCTGCAGCCGGGTAAGATGAAAGGTATACCGCCATCTGCGGTGATTCTCCTTACTGGTTAACTGGGCAGAGACGCTGTGTGATGACTGAACCCGGTAATCCATCAGCTCTATCGGCAGAAACCGGATATCGCAGTGCTCCTCCAGCCGCAGCCAGTAATCATAATCCTCCACGGGCTGCATACGATAGCCGCCTGCTTGTCGTGCAGGCTCTGTCTTATACATGAATGAAACACCGATAATTGAAGAATCAAGCAGTTTAGCCTTGGGCTGTCCCTGATACTGCCGCAATGCCGCCAGCTTATGCTCATTGTCCAGCTGGACTCCGTCATTATCTATGCTTCTGAACGAGCTATAGACAAGACCGAGCTCAGGCGGGCCCTTAACGAGTGCTGCACGCAGCACCTCCAGAAAGGCGGGATCATAGACATTGTCGCTGGATACCCAGGTCAAATAGCGAATTTCGTTATCTCCAAGCAGAACATCAAACCCGGTATTCAGCGCGTGTGCCACTCCAGCATTTTCCGGATAAGAGATAATGAATACCCGCGGGTCGCCGGCAGAACAACGGCTAACCAGCGCCTCCATCTCCGGTGCCCCGTCAATGACAATGACCAGCCGGAATCCGCTGAAGGTCTGTTTCAGCACTGAATCCAGCGCCTGCCGCAGGAAATCCGGGTTCTGGATATACACCGGCATTACAACTCCAACATCCGCCAATCCTTCCGCCCCCTTTTTGAACAGCTTTATTATTAGTTTATTGCGGAATTGGCGGATTGCCTGTGTGAATAGCCCTTTGAGCATGCCAAAAATCCCCCGCAAAGGGAGGACTCTCATGGATGCCGCAAAAAAGGCAACCGTTGCGAATGCAAGACCGTATCCGCTGTAAGCGAAACTTAAAGCCTTTGCTAGATCGGCAGCGAGAAAGCAGGTATTTCTGTAAACTCTGACTGCAGTACCCGCTGTTCAATCACCAGGTTCCCTGACTCGTCCAGACCGTAGGATGAGAAGGCAACCACAGATAAGGAATCGGTATTGTCTATCTGAACTTCGTAGGCTACATTACCGGCAATATAAAATTCCCTGATATCGGAAGACAATGCTGGCACATTATAGCTGGAGACATAAATCGGGGTCAGCGTAAAGGTTGTCACAGGAACTGCAAAAATCTCAACCAGTATGGTTGCCGCCGCACTGCTCAGATTACGTGTACTTACCACGATGTAACTGGCTGCTGTTCCGGTCACACGGGTATTCGTAATGATTCCCGATGAATATGGCATCTTCATTCACTCCCTTCCTGTTTTCTATCATTCTATTCCTGCTATCACCGGCTGATTGAGTCAGAAGACTTGGTGAATATGCGGAATATCATGAATGTCTGCAAACCTATAATCAGAATCCGGCTAAGTACATAGGATGTAACTATGAAAAAGCGAAGGAAGGAGTGTGTGTATGACAAATTTTAATTTTGCAGTTACAAGCGGCGTCTTTCCTAAATTCGAACCCTCCATTGCCGTAAATCTTCTGCTGCCCCAAGTGATGATTGCAGTCGCAGTGGATAATACTTCAGGTGTGCCTTTGATTGGCTTATACCGGTCTTTGGATGGAGGAGCAAATTGGTCTAATCAATCGCTTCCTTTGCCCCCGGGCTTTACCGGTGCTGAAGCCCCGGTAGTCGCCTATGGTTTTCCTAATACCTTTGTAGTAACCTCCCATTGCTTTCCGGGTGAAACAGATGGGACTACCGTCATTTACAAATCTGTCGATAACGGTACCAGCTTCGGGTCCCCCGTTATCGTAAACAGCGGCTATGGTACTTATATCAATAATGATGAAACGAATGTAATTATTGATGTCGGCCAATCAAGTCCCTATCTTGGCAATATCTATGTATCCTATAATCACCAGTTTAATGTAGATAATGGAGGAAGCTCTACAGCCTTTTTTAGCCGCTCACAGGATGGCGGGATCACCTGGAACCAGCCTATTGTTCTTTCCAGTATAGCCGATCAGGTAGAGCGGCCTGATGTCGCATTTGATTTGACCGGCAATGTGTACGGGGCATGGATTACTACGAATCTCCCCTCCCGGTTCATGGTCAGACTTTCTAGAGATGGCGGTTCTTCCTTCGGCAATGCAGTGCTCGTGTCACTGGTTACCCCCGTACCGACTGTGCTCCCTGTTACAGGTTACGCTTTTCGGGTGCTGACCTTTGCCAACGTATCCACCGACCGCTCCAGCGGGCAGTTCAGCGGCCGTGCTTATGCCGTATGGCAGGATTTCCGCCAAGGATATTCCGATATCCTGATGTCCTTTTCTGACGATACGGGAACGACCTGGTCCGATCCGCTAAGTATTACGGGGGCACCTGCAGGTTCCCAGAATTTCTTCCCGGCAATAGATGTAGATCCTCTGCTTGGCGTAGTCAATATTATTTATTACAGCAATCAGATTGACGGCTTCCTGTTGGATGTATACGTAGCCCGCTCCATTAACGGCGGGCAGAACTTTACCAATACACGGATTACCAATACTTCTTTTAGTCCTAATGCAGGCAGCCCGACACCTGTAACAGTTATAGGAGATTATATCGACATTATATCTGTACCGCCCGGCGGCTACATCGGCGTATGGACAGACACCAGCACCGGTGCACAAAATATTGTTGCGGGTTACTCCAACATTGTAATTACATGAGCACATACCCACAGCCAAGAAGACCGCACAGCAGGCAGCACGGTCTTCTTGGCTGTTATAGCATCATCTTCTGATTATTGTCCTGATAAGCCTTCAACCACTTTATCGATATTCCACTTCATCATACCCAGGTAGGTATCTCCTTCTTCACCTTCCTTGGCTAATGAATCCGTAAAGATCTTGGAGTGAACAGGAACTCCTGTTTCGGCGGAAATCGTCTCCATGGTTTTCGGATTGACACTTGTCTCCAGGAACAGTGCAGGAATACTGTTGTCTTCAATAATTCCGATAATCCGCTTCATTTGCTCCGGTGTTCCCTGACTGTCGGTATTGATCTCCCAGATGAAGGCGGATTCCAGCCCGTATGCCTTTGAAAAATATTTAAACGCCCCTTCACTTGTCACCAGAATACGCTTATCCTGCGGAATCTGCTGTACAGCCTCCTTTGCATACTGATCCAGCTCATTCAGCTCTTGTACATAAGCCTCCTGATTGCTGAGATAGTATTCTTCGTTATCCGGGTCGGCTGCGATCAGCCGTGTGGTAAGGACCTCGGCATAACGGACTCCGTTCTGCAGATCGAGCCAGGCGTGGGGATCAACCTGCGTTTCTTTGCCTTTTTCCGTCAGATAGATTGGTGCCACCTCATCCGTCAGTGCAAACGAAACCTCTGTTTTGTTCGTCACAGCAAGCAGATCCTGGAACCAGCCCTTGCCTGTCTCCAGATTCAAGCCGTTATAGAAGATCAGGTCTGCTCCCGAAACCTTGCCGGAGTCAGCAGGCAGCGGATCATACATATGAGGGTCCGTTCCGACAGGTACAAGACTGTAAACCTCCGCTTTATCACCGGCAATATTTCTTGCCATATCCGCGATGATAGAATAAGTCGCTACAATCTGCAGCTTATCCTCCCCCCCTCCCCCAGTGGCAGTATTAGTATTTGAATTAGAGCAGGCGGCAAGCAGCAGAAGCAGCAAGGACAGCGGAAGCAGCAGTATTTTTTTCATTTGGTTTTCAATCCTTTCCCCAGGAAATTGTTTTTAGGCGATAAAATAAAGGAGATCACAAACAGTGCCATTCCGGTCAGGACAATTGTGGCGCTAGTAGGCAGGTTATAACGGAAGCTAAGGATTACACCCGCTATCCCGGATACCGCCCCGGCTGCCGAAGCCAGCACAATCATGTGAAACAGCGTCTTCGTCCATAAATACGAGGTGGCTGCCGGTATGACCAGCATCGCAATAACCAGGACAATCCCGACCTGAGATAAGGAGGATACCGTCACTACCGACAGGAGTGTCATCAGCAGATAATGATAAAAGCCTGTTCTCAGTCCATAGGCCTTGGCGACCACCGGGTCAAAGGAGCTGATCAGCAGCTCTTTGTACAGCAGGGTAATAATTGCGATAACCACCAGCATGATGATAAAGGACTGGGTCAGCTCCGACTGCGGAACTGCAAGAATATTGCCGAACAGAATGTGAGTCAGGTCCAGGCCGCTTCTTGCAAAGGTAATCAGGACAATGCCGAGTGCAAAAAAGGAGCTGAGAATGATGCCGATTGAGGTATCGCTTTTAATATTGCTGCGGCTGGTTATAAATTGAATCAGAATGGCTGCCAGCAGGCCGAACAGAGATGCGCCCAGCAGAATGTTGATCCCCAGAATATACGACAGTGCCACTCCGGGAAGGACAGCATGGGATAAGGCGTCACCCATCAGCGACATTTTGCGGAGTACGATAAAGCTGCCCAGCACCCCCGACACAATACCCAGAATCACCGCAGACAACCCGGCATTAAGAGCATAGACCGGAATATCCAGCCAGCCCGATAGAGCATTAATCATGGCCGTCACCTGCCCCTTTGATAATGACATTGCCAAGGGAAGCCCCATACGCGCTGCGGATATTCTCAGTTGTAAAGGTGTCTTTCACATCTCCAAAAGCAATCAGTTTTTTGTTGAGAATAATAATTTTGTCAAAATAGTCCTCGACCTCATGAAGGTCATGATGCACAACCAGTACTGTCTTGCCTTCTTCACGGAGCTGCTTCAGCAGCTTGACGATGATGGTCTCACTGACCAGATCAATCCCGACGAACGGTTCATCCAGAAAAAAGAGCTCTGCCTGCTGGGCGAGCGCCCTGGCTATAAAGACCCGCTGCAGCTGGCCCCCCGACAGATTACTGATCTGCCTGTTCGCCAGATCACTGATATCCACCATAGCCATACAACGTTCCGCGGTCTCCATTTCTTTCTTGCCTGGACGCCGGAACAGCTTTAAGCCCGGATAAGTTCCGGTCAGCACTGTGTTGCGTACCGTGATCGGAAAGGTCAGGTCAATATCATTTTTTTGAGGGACATAGGCAATACGCCTTTTCCAGCCGGATATGTCCGCCCCCTCTATCTTTACGGAGCCGCTCCGTTTTTTGACAACCTCCAGCAGCGCCTTGATAAAGGTTGATTTACCCGCGCCGTTTGGCCCGATGATGCCGACTGAATAACCCAAAGGGATGTTCAGATCTATGCTCTCCAGCACCGGATTGCCGAAATAATCCACGTTTAAATTGTTGATCTCAATCACAGTATCGTCTCCTGTCTCCACATGGACAACTTTCTTTATAATTGTTAACTTTCTTTCTTTATACAACATTTGTTTCCCTAAAGAAACTTTTATTCTTAGGTACAATATATTTAACCCAGAGAAAAATGTCAATGTTATTTTATTTTTTTCTAAATAATCTCCATAAAGGGCAAGCACATAATTCTGCTCAGCACAAAAAGCCCAGACCGTCTGTTTGGCGGCTGAGCTTTCAGGTATTAGAACAGGTGCGGGATTATCCCATCTTGATCACGGCCTTAACCACTTCTTCTTTGTTATCGATTACATAGTCGAACGCCTTTTGAGACTCCTCGAAGCTGAACTCGTGTGTAACGATGCCTTTGACATCGATTTTTCCGCCTGAAATCGCGCCGATCGCGGCAGGATAGAGGTTGCGGTAGCGAAAGACCGACTTTATATCCGCCTCCTTGAACATAATCTGCATGAAATCAAAGTCTATGATATCCTTGGCCGCAAGGCCAACAAGTACTATACTGCCGCCCCGTTTGACGAGGTAAGGCGTCTGTTTGACCGTATGCTCACTGCCGGCCGTTTCGATCACTTTATCCATGCCTGCTCCATCTGTCAGTTCAGCGATTACCTGGAGCACATCCTCCTCTCTTGCATTGATAACCTGTGTGGCACCCAGGCGCTTGGCCGCTTCCAGCCGTTTCCCGATAATGTCCACCACGACGATATCCGTAGCCCCGAAGGCTTTGCAGGCCAGCAGTGTGACAAGCCCGATACAGCCTGCGCCCAGAATTACGACACGGTCACCAAGCCGGATGCCGCCTTGCGCTGCTGCATGCAATCCCACAGAAAGCGGTTCAACCAGTGCTCCTTCTTCCGATGACACGTTGTCCGGCAGCTTAAACGCCATATTTTCCGGGAATGCGATATAATCCATCAGACAGCCGTGGTAAGGGGGAGTTGCCAGGAATTTGACATCAGGACACAGATTATATTTACCGCTCCTGCAGAACTCGCATTGGCCGCAGGTAATTCCAGGCTCCAGCGCTACCCGGTCTCCGATCTTGAGATGCTTCACCCCGGGGCCAAGCTCAACCACCCTGCCTGCGCATTCATGACCCAGGATGAAATCTCCCTCAACCACAAAATCTCCAATCCGGCCATGCTCCAGATAATGCACATCCGAACCGCAAATCCCAACATATTCCAGTTTGACAATAACCTCGCCATCAGCTGGCACCGGCAGCTCTATTTCTCTCATTTCCATTTTCTTTAGTTCGGTCATATAAAAGGCTCTGTTCTTCATTATGGTATCTCCTCCCGTAATTAGCCTGTTACTTCAGCGCTTCGGCTTTCTCAAGCAATGCGATATATTCGTCTACGTTATCCTTGGTTATAAGCGGGTTGCCGATATCTGTATCCACCTGCTTTTCCGCTCCGGTCAGCAGCTTGCTGCTCGTATCCAGAAGCTTCTCGGCCAGTTCAAAAGCGTTCTGCAGGCAGGTTGAGGTCATTTTGCCTTCCTTAATGAGCTGGAAAGCCTCGAGTGTCCCATCCACCCCATAGGCCAGCATACCGTCAAATTTGCTGTTGTCCTTCACCGCTTCGACGGCGCCTGCCGCCATGTTGTCGTTCATGGAGATTACCGCATCGATCTTGTCGTTCGCCTGCACCCAGTCCTCCATATATTTCATCGCTTCGTCCTTGTTCCAATTGGCTATCTGCTCACCTACGATCTGTACATCGGGACGTTTGTCAAAAAACTCCTTCTGCCAGCTTTCTCTGCGCTTGTCGGCATGGAAGTTGCCGGAGGGTCCGTTCAGGACGACAACCTTGGCATTTTGCGGGATCTGGTCCAGTGCGGCGCGGGCGTTCACGCCTGCTTGCTCGTACGGATCGGCGTCCACAGAGGAAGCGCCTTCAATTCCGGTAATCCGCGCGTTCGTTGTGATCGCGAATTTGCCGTCTTTGATAACTTTTTCAACATAAGGCCGTTGTGCTTCACCGTTGTTCGGCTGGACGATGACCAGGTCAAATTTATTGGTAATCGCATTCTCGATCATGGAATTTTCCTTATCATCGTTAGCCTGGCCGTCGAAGACCTCCAGCTTGATGTCCGGATACTTCTTCGCTTCCTCCTTCACCGCATTAGCCAGCCAGGCAGCGAACGAATCGGACTGGGCACGGGCAATATAAGCAATTTTATAGACCTTATCACCGCTGTTCGCCTTTTCTCCGCCGTTCGCAGAGTTTACCTTATCCGAATTTCCGCAGCCTGCCAGCATTCCCGTTACAAGCAGCATTGAAACCATAGTTAATAGCGTTTTTTTCATATGTCTTCCCCTTTTATTTATTTTAAACAGCATCGCTGTTTAATCCGGTATTCATTTATGGCTTTCTGTAATGCCTTTCCCTTTCCCTTTCCTGCGGCTACCCTTGTCTTCAATCCGGCCCAGTGTGCTTTTGGTTCTGCGGTTTTTGGAGCGGATGTCGTAGATCACTGCCAAGGCGATAATGGCGCCGCGGATAATCTGCTGCATATAGGAGTCAACATTGGTCAGGTTCATAATGTTATCAAGGAAGCCGACAATAAACGCACCGGCCAGTGTGCCGCCCGCCGAACCGATGCCCCCGGAGAAGCTGGTGCCCCCGATGATCGCTGCGGTCAGCGCTGTGAACTCATAATTGATTGCGCCGTTGGGAAGCCCCGCGTTGACCCGGGACATAAAGAGAATGCCGGCCATGCCTACAAAAATCCCGTTGATGATAAAGGCGGTATATTTGACCTTATGCACGTTAATGCCTGAGGCTACTGCGGCTTCTTCATTGCCGCCCACGGCGAAAAGCGAACGCCCGAACTTGGTATGCCGCAGGATGTACCAGGTAATAACCGCGAAGATAATCAGGAAGATAACGGGAATCGGGACAAAGCCGATGGAGCCTTGGCCTAGTACAGTGAAATCGCCCAGCTGCAGAATGTTCTGGCCTTTTGTAAAGAGTAGGGCTACCCCGCGGGCCATAGTCAGCATAGCAAGCGTAGCGATAAACGGAGGTGTCTTGAAGGTGCTGACCATAACGGCATTGAGGATGTTGCAGACAATACCGGTCATTATGCCGGTAATGATAGCGACTGTGAATGAACCGGTAGCTTTATAGGCAGATACTGCAAAAACGCCGGAAAGCGCCAGTACGGAGCCCTGTGATAAATCGAGCATCCCGCTGATAATCAGCAGCGTCTGGCCGAAGGCCAGAATGGTGGTAACCGCAAGCTGCGTGGAGATATTGGTCAGATTGTTAACCGATAAAAAGTTCGGATTAGCAAAAGAACAAACAATAAACAAGGCCAGCAGCACCAGATAAATGCTGTACGTTTTTTTAAAGGTGCTCCAGAATTGGCTCCAATTGATCTCTTTCAATTTCTTTCACCTCATTAAGATGTAGTTGTTCCGGTGGCATACTTCATAATCTGCTCCTGGGTGAACTCTTGTCTGCTGAGCTCCCCGGTTATCGTCCCTTTAGCCATTACGTAGATCCGGTCGCACATCCCGATTAACTCAGGCAGCTCGGAGGAAACCATGATAACCACTTTGCCTTCCTTCACCAGCTCAGTCATCAGCTTGTAAATTTCGTATTTGGCTCCTACGTCGATGCCGCGTGTGGGTTCATCCAGAATCAGTACGTCAGGATTGAGCAGCATCCATTTGGCGAGCACCACCTTCTGCTGGTTGCCCCCGCTGAGCGATGCAATGACAGTCTCCATGGACGGTGTTTTCACCCGCATCTTGCTGAACATTTCTGACACTAGCGAATGCTCGTTCTTTCGTTGATAGCGGAAGCGGAAGAATACTTTTTGCAGCGAAGATAATGTGGTATTCTCTCTGACCGACCGCATCGGAATGATCCCGTACCGCCGCCTGTCCTCGGATAACATGACCATGCCGTTTCTGATGCTCTGCTCAACACTGCGGATATTAACCTCTTGCCCCTTCATGTACACCTGTCCGGAAAGAATAGGATCAAGCCCGAACAGTGAGCGCATAACTTCGGTTCTGCCTGCTCCCACCAGTCCGGCGAAGCCGATCATTTCCCCTTTTCGCACATAGAAGCTGACATCCTTATATCCTCCGGCACCGCACAGCTTCTCGACCTTCAGCAGCGTATCACCGATCTCCACAGCTTCCTTCGGGTATGTATTCGTAAGCTTGCGTCCCACCATGAGCGAAATGACCGTTTCAATATCCAGCTCCTCCTTAGGATGGCTCTCGACAACCGTTCCGTCGCGGAACACCGTGATCTCATCGGCAATCTGAAAGATTTCGTCCAGCTTGTGGGAGATATAAATGATGCAGACGCCCCGTGCCTTAAGCTCCCTGATCTTGATGAACAGCTTCTCCACTTCCTCATGGGTGATCGCGGAGGTCGGCTCATCCATAATAATGATGTCAGATTTGTACGAAATCGCCTTCATAATCTCCAGCATCTGAATATCTGATACCGTCAGATCCTTAAGCAGTGTCGTTGGTGAATACGGTAGATTCTCAGCCTTCAGCAGTTCCGTGGTCCGCCGTCTGACCTCCTTCCAGTCCACGTTACCGAACCGTTTTCCCGGCAGATTTCCCAGAAACAGATTCTCCTCGACCGTCATCTCCGGCACAACATTCAATTCCTGAAAAATCATCGAGATGCCCAGGTTACGCGCCTGAATGGGATTGCCAATCCTGACGGGCTGCTCGTCTATGAAGATCTGCCCGCCGTCCGGCTGGTGAATGCCGTTGATGATCTTCATCAGGGTGGATTTGCCCGCGCCGTTCTCGCCGCAGAGCACATGCACCGATCCTTTTTTCACCGTAAAATCAATTTTGTCTAATGCCTTGACCCCCGGAAAGGACTTTTCAATCTGCGACACCCTAAGCTTAATCTCTTGTTCCATTCCCTTCCCTCCATTATTGAGATACATGTTGAAATGCATGTTGAGATACGGTTTTCATATCCCCCATCTTTATTAATATACTTTTATAAAACGCCCTAAAGAAGATTATAATCAGAATTGCCTTGAAGTCAACAGAATATCAAAATAATTTGTAAGCGGATTCACAGCATCCTCAAAACAGACACAAAAAAGCCCCAACCGCAGCGGACCGTACCTTTCTTCCGGCACCCATCCGCTATCGTCAGGACTTCTATCAGTGCAACCTGTATTTTAGACAATGGCTCATTTACCTCATATCAGATGCTGTCGATAAACCCGGCAACAAGCTCCAGTGCAGCGCCTACCGCTGTAGCCTCCAGCTTGTATTTGCAGACCCGCAGGTAGGAGCCGTCTGCTTCAAAGGTGTTCTTAAGCGCAACAAGTTCCTGCAGGCTATCGATGTATTCTTCCATGTACGCACCGGCATAACCGCCCAGAATGACATCGCAATCGTAGAGCATCCGCAGATTGTTGATTGCCACAGCCAAATAGGCAAGGTATTCCTCCCAGAGCTTCATCTGCGGCTCATGAGCGGCGCGCAGCAGCCGGAAAAATTCAGAGATACTCCCCTTTGTGCTGTCTGAGAGGATGCGGGCCGAGCAGTATGCATCGACGCAGCCCTTCTGCCCGCAATAACAGGTAAGGCCGCCGGGTACAATTGTCATATGCCCGAATTCACCGCTGCGGTGATTCTGGCCGGCATAAATCTGGTTATCGACGATGATCGAGCCGCCGACACTATTGTTCAGCGAGAGGTAGACGACATTATTGAGATCCTGTTCTCCCCATAATTCGGCGAAGCCCGCTGCATTGGCGTCGTTGCTCAAAACGCATTCGTAAGGAATATACTCTGCAAACTGACGGACATTTCCGCCTTTGAAGTCTATGACCGTAGCGTAGCTGACTGTCTGGCGGCCAGCCTCAAGAATGGCTGGAAGGGCAATGCCGACACCGAGGATTGTGCCCGGTTCAATGCCGCACTCTGCCACAAATTCCTCCACCAGCCTGCCCACTCCCTGAAAGTACGTTCCGGTATTGGCAAAAGGATACTGGTGACGGACATTCCTCACGATCCTCCCGCTCAGATCAATGGCAACCATTCCGACATGGTTCCGGGTCACATCCAGCCCGATGCTGTATTTAGCCGTGCTGTTGCAGGCCATGGCCTTTGCCTTCCGTCCGCCGGTGGATTCAAACAACCCTGTCTCTATGATCAGCTCACGCTCCTGCAGCTCTTTGAGATTCTGGGTAACCGTCGGAAGACTCAGGTTCACTGCCGAAGCAATTTCCTGAATGGAGGTCGAAGGATTATAATACAGGTAACGGTATATGGCGTTCCGGTTTATTTTTTTTACATCCATGCTATTCAAGCGCTGTGCTGCCATATAACAAATCCTCCGACTTTTATAAATGTATTTCTGTTATGTGCTGTCATTATCATAATACATGTTCATCCGGATTTGCAATGATCTGGAGATCAATTTGTGAATATTTTCACTATATATTCTGCAATTAGACCTGGCTAATTAGGTCCGCTGCAGGTTTTAACTGCACTCTATACATTTATATTTGCCAAAAATGCCCGAAACCGGCTTTTTCGAGGGAAATAGATGTACAGAATACAGTTATCTCCTTAAAATGACTAAATTCCCCTGTTTTAATTGTACAAAGTACACTTAAAACGGATTTGACTGTGAACCGACTGACTGAGGTTAGCTTTTGTGAGGGGAGATCTATCGGCTGCCCAGCGCTTTACCTAAGGCGGGAACAGAAGCCCTTCTGGTAGTTTCTTAAGGATGTTCAATATATTCCCTAAAGAAGCCTCCGCCTGGCACAAAATAGCCCGGTCCGAGCCGCCAGCGGAACAGGCGGTTCAGACCGGGCTATCCAGTTTATCTTAATTCAAGTACTTACCTGTAATGGACTCTGCGGCTTCCGCAATCCGGTCAGGTGTACCTTCGTACACAATCTGTCCGCCCCGGCTTCCGCCGTCCGGCCCCAGGTCGATTATCCAGTCAGCCTGGCTGATAACCTCCAGATTGTGCTCAATTACGATCACGGTATTGCCGGCATCCACCAGCCGGTCAAGCATCTCCTGCAGATGGCCGATGTCAGACATATGCAGCCCGGTCGTCGGCTCGTCCATCACATAGATGCTTCCCTGCTTGTGCAATTCACTGGCCAGCTTAATACGCTGGCATTCACCGCCTGAGAGGGTGCTGAGCGGCTGGCCTAACGTAATATAGGTCAGCCCGACATCGCTAAGCGCCTGCAGCTTCCGCCGTACCTCCTTCAGTTCAAAGAACTCCAGTGCCTGCTCCACAGTCATCTCAAGCACTTCAGCAATCGAGCGGCCGTTCAGCGTGTAGGCAAGGACCTCTTCTTTGAACCGTCTGCCCCCGCATACCTCGCAAGGCAGCTTCACGGTATCCAGAATACCCATGTCGGCGTACACAACACCGAGCCCCTGGCAGTTCTCGCAGGCTCCCTTGGAATTGAAGCTGAACAAGCCGGGACTGACCTTATTGGCTGAAGCAAACGCTTTGCGCACATCATCCATGATCCCGGTATAGGTTGCCGGATTGGAGCGGGTGGATACACCGATTGATGACTGGTCAATCACAATAGCCTCCGGATGCAGGCTTAGAAATACATCGTTAATCAATGTGCTTTTACCTGACCCGGCAACTCCGGTAACCACCGTTAACACTCCAGCAGGTATATCCACAGAGACATTCTGCAGATTATGCAGCGAGGCATCCTTAACCGGCAGCTTTCCGCTTGCCTGCCGGAATTGCTGCTTCAATTGCAGCGGGCGCTTCAGATGTGTACCTGTCAAAGTGCCGGACTCCAGCAGTCCCCTGTAGCTGCCCTCGAACACAATATTTCCGCCTCGGCTCCCTGCCTGCGGACCGACATCCACGATATGATCCGCCACCTTGATGACATCGGGATCATGCTCGACCACAATCACCGTGTTCCCTTTATCGCGCAGCTTCTGCAGCAGCTCGTTCAGCCGGTGAACATCCCGGGGATGCAGTCCGACACTCGGCTCATCAAAGATATAAGTAACATCCACCAGACTTCCGCTGAGATGCTTCACCATCTTGACCCGCTGGGATTCTCCGCCGGACAGGGTGTCCGTCTCTCGGTCCAGCGTCAGATAATCAAGCCCGATGTCCACCAGATGCTGCAGCCGTTCGTTCAGCGATTTGACGGCAGGCGCTGCTGCCGGATCACTGATCTCCTGAATAACGCGGCTCAGACGGCCAACCTCCATTGCAGACAGTTCCGCAATGTTGCTGCCGTTGATTCTGCAGCCCAGTGCCGCCTGGCTCAGTCTTGCCCCATGACAGCTCGGGCATTTTCCTTCCGTAATGAAGGGGGCTACCATCTTTTGGGTGCGTTCAGACTTCATTTTGACATCCTGCCTGATATATTTACCGGTGAATTTTTCAAGGACGCCCTCTACAGTAATATTGGTGGCCTTACCCGCAAAATCCATCTTTACTTTTCTTGCCTTGGCGTAGAGCAGCTGATCCAGCTCCGCTTCCGTATAGTCACTCAGCTTCTTATCAAGGTCAAAATCTCCGGCCTGGACAATCATGTTAAACTCCCAGCCGCCTACCGAATAGTCCGGCAACAGTATTGCTCCATCGTTCAAAGACTTCGACAGATCTAGCGCCTTGTCCATATCGACTCCTAATCTTCTGCCAATCCCGCTGCATTCAGGACACATGCCCTGCGGATCGTTGAAGGAGAACATATTCGCCGGTCCGATATGCGGCTGGCCGACCCGTGAGAACAGCAGGCGCAGGATAGGAGAAATATCCGTAACCGTCCCCATAGTGGAATGGGAGCCTCCACCCAGACGCTTTTGATCCACGATAACTGCCATACTGAGGTTCTCAATCGCGTCCGTATCCGGCTGCGGAAATTTGGGCAGAAAGGTACGCACGAACATACTGAAGTTCTCATTCAGCAGCCGTGAGGATTCCGCGGCAATCGTATCAAAGACAATCGAAGACTTGCCGGAGCCGGAGACACCGGTAAAAATAGTGATTTTCCGTTTGGGGATGCTTAGCGAAACATTTTTGAGGTTATTTTCCCTTGCCCCTGAAATAACGATATACTCTTGATTTAACCCGCTCATATTAAGCATCCCTCCGGTTGGTGTTTGTTACAGCAGACATAGCTATTGTACCATTAACTGCCGGAGGAAATCCGGTTCTGATCTAATCTGCAGGATTGAGTATCGCCAGCACCTGATGGTCCTCCCACACGCCGTTAATTCTGACATTGCGGACAGCGATGCCTTCCTTGTGGAAGCCTGCTTTCTCCAGAACACGGATTGAACCGGGATTCTTAGGGGAAGCCTCCCCCGTAATCCGGTGAAATTTCAACTCCTCAAAGGCGTATTGCACAACAATGTTCACTGCCTCGGTCATATACCCCCTGCCGTTGTAATCCTGATCCAGGCTATAGCCGATCATGCAGCTCTGTAAAGCGCCTCTCATTACAAAAGACAGGCCGACACTGCCGATCACTCTGCCATCCTCCCGCCGGCAAATTACGAAGTCATACCTCCGGTCTGTCTCACGGTCTGACTTGCTGTTCACAATAAGCTGAAGCTGATACTCCTCAGTATAAAATTCATCAATGGCGCTGGGAGAATATTTCTCGAAAAATGCCCGGTTACGCCTGTAAATATCCGTTAGAGCCGCAGCATCGGCTTTCTCGGGGAAACGGACATATATTTGCTGATCCACTGTCTTGTCCACTGTCTGCACCACCTGCTAAATATTAATAATAAATCTCTCAAGATTATACGCCTACTGCAATCCGGCAAAATAACCGGTTACAACTTCACGAAAATCGCAGGCTGCCGGCGAAAGATATCTTCCTTTATTCCACAGGAGAGCGATTTCTCTCACGAGACTGCCGTTATCTACCTGAAGATAGCTAACCGCTCCGCGTACATCCTGTGCCGTTCCGGGAATAAACGCAATGCCGATTTCCGCTTCCACCAGCTGAATCAGCCTCGACGGCTCATCTCCTTCATACACATAATGCGGTGTAAATCCCTCTGCGCCGCATACGGAATCAGCCAGATCCCGGGTTCCGTAACCTTTTTTGACGCCGACAAAAGGTTCATCCTTCAGTTCCGCCAAGCCGATGACAGACCGCTCTGCCAGCCGGTGCCCCTTCGGTACTGCAACCAGAAGCGGGTCAATATATACAATCCGTGTCTCAATCTCCTCCGCTTCAAAGGCTGGTGAAGACAGGCAGAAATCCACTTCGCCCCTCTGCAGGCAGTCGGTCATCTCCCGGGTTGTCAGCATCTGGACATGAAAACGAATGTCCGGGCGCTTTTGACGAAAGACCCGAAGAATATTAGGGAGCGTACTCGCCGCGGTCACAGCGAGCTCCAGCGTATCCGGTTCGAGGCTTGCAAGGGATTGCAGCTCCTGCCTGCCCTGGTTTAGTTCAAATAAAGCACGCTCCGCACGCTGTAAAAATCTGCTGCCATATTCATTCAGCTTCAACCGCCTGCCGTTCCGGTCAAAAAGCGGAACACCAAGGTCCTCCTCCAGCCGGGCAATGGTTCTGCTCAGCGAGGATTGCGTAACATGCAGGCTCTGCGCAGCCTCAGTAACATGCTCTAACCGGGCTACCGTTACAAAATATTGCAGTTGTAGAAGCTCCATAGCGCCTCCCTTCATTCCTTTCAGTCACTGAAATCATAACACAAAATGCATTGGAGTAAATATTGGATTTCAGATACGATGACTATACATTAATTAAGAGGAGGACTTTAATATGAAGGTTAACAGCAGGTGGTTACTGATTGCAATTGGACTGGGAGTCCTGCTGAATCCGCTGAATTCTTCTATGATCTCAATTGCATTAACCAGACTGCAGGAGGTCTATCAGCTTGATTATACTTCTGTATCCTGGGTAGTGTTTGCCTTTTACATTGCCAGCAGTATCGCCCAGCCGGTTATGGGCAAAGCCAGCGACCTGTTTGGCCGCCGCCGCATTTTCCTCGCGGGGCTTGTTGTTGCATTTGCAGCCTCCATGCTGGCCCCCTTCTCGCCGGGATTTGGCTGGCTGATTGTTTTCCGTATTATCCAGTCCGTCGGGACAAGTATGATGGTTGCAGTCGGAATGGCTATTGTGCGGATACATATTAAGGAGAATCAGGCTGCTGCCTTGTCTGTGCTGTCCGTCTTTTTGTCAGGCGCTGCGGCAGTCGGACCTTTTGTCGGGGGCGTTATTATAGCCTTGTGGGATTGGGAAGCTGTTTTTTGGGTCAACCTTCCTTTTACAGCTGCCGGCTTTGTATTGGCCTGGCGGAGTATTCCTGAGGATCATCCGGAGGCTTCATTGCTTAAAGACCTGCCGTTTACTAAATGGCTGGAAATCATGGACGTTAAGGGAATCCTCCTTTTTGCAGCCGGGCTGACATCCCTGCTCCTCGGTGTACTGTCCTTTGAATCTTTCGGAACCGCAGCATTATGGCAGATCCTTGCGGTAATAGGCGGACTGGGGTTGCTTACCGTTTTTGTATGGAATGAGCTGAAATCGGCTTCCCCCTTCATTCCCCTGCGCACCTTTGCCCGTTATCCCGCAATGACCCGGGTCAATATAGAGTACATGCTGGTTAATGTACTGTTCTATGCGCTGTTCTTCGGAGTTCCCTCTTATCTGCAGACGGTAAGGGGAGTCAGTGTCATCCAGACAGGCCTTTTTATGCTAAGCCTCGGCTTATGCTCACTCCTGGCTGCCCCGGTTGCCGGACGCTGGGTAGACCGCTCAGGGCCGGGACCAGCTCTAATGCTGTCTGCTTCCCTGATGACGTTCGGTTCTCTATGGCTGGTAATGATGAATGAAGACTCCCCGGCTGCAGGCATATGTATAGCTCTGGCTGCTTTCGGCCTAAGCAGCGGGCTCAGCGGCGTGGGACTGCAGGCCGCTCTGTTTCAAAGCTCACCGCCAGAAATGATCGGTGTTGCCTCCGGTGTATTCAATACCTCAAGGTATTTCGGGACCATCCTGTCTTCCCTGCTGACAGGCCTGGTTATGGGGGGGCAGCTCAGCTCCGGCGGCTTACGGCTCCTTGCCATTATTCTTGCAACTATTGCATTTCTGCTGATCCTTCTGAACCGGCAGCGCCTGCGCGCAGGGTCCCGATAAAGTTGACAGCTGCCTTGCTCAGGAACGGCCGTTTCAGCCAGATAACAGCAGAGCTGGATACCGCATGCGGGTCATCAATCCGGTAATAGCGGATGCTCCGGCTGGCATGTCTGCTTAGTGAGGTCTCCGGCAAAATGGAAGCACCGAACCCGGAAGCTACCAGCCCGATAAGCATTCCGATGTCAGAGCATTCTCCAATAATGCGCGGGGACAGTCCCCGGGAGCGGAAATGCTCCAGGATCAGGTTATACAGGCCTAATCCTTCAGTACTCGGAAGGAGCAGCGGGTATCCGGTAATGTCCTCGTAAGATACGCTTTCCTCCGGCAAGGTCATCGTATCCGCGACTGTATTACCAGTAACGAAATATAGCGGTTCATCCCCAAGCATCAGGCAGTCAAAATCCTCCAGATCAATTGGCAGACGGACAATTGCCAGATCAAGCAGCTTATCACGGACCAGCTGTATCAGTGTATTGGTTTCATTTTGCTGGATTTTGAACGTTACCTTCGGGAACTTATTGCGGAACCGGCTGAGCGCGCCGGGCAGACGGGAATCGGACAAGGTATTCACCCCGATTGCCAGCCTGCCGCGGATACCCTGTCCGCTCTCACGCGTTTCTGCCTTCGCTTCATCCATCAGACGGGTAATCGTCAGGGCATGCTCATATAGCGTTCTCCCGGAAGCCGTCAGCTCCAGCTGACGGCCGTTCCGGTGAAACAGCTGCACACCAAGCTCCGTCTCCATCAGCTTCAGCTGCTGGCTCAGCGGAGGCTGGGACATGTGCAGCTTCAGCGCCGCAGAGGTTACCTGACGTTCCTCCGCAAGGGTTATGAAATACCGCAGCTGCCTGATATCCATAGACTCAGCTCCTTAATAAAACGAAAGTATATGATTATCATATACTTTTTCTATTTTTATAATATTATTCATATAGCTCACTCCATGATACCATGCTTATGTAAACTTACGCAGAAAGCTGGTAAAGATCATGCAATGGAACAAGTTCAAAGACCACCTGAGCTTATTGCCCGCAGGCGTGCAATGGCTTTTCTTTTTGTTTACCAATACCGTGCTGGTCCCTCTGTCAGTGGGCCATGCGCTGGGAATGACTGCAGGCGACATTACCGCTTCTATGCAGCGTTCCTTTATTCTGACCGGCCTGCTATGTATGGTCCAAGCCTTATGGGGACACCGCT
Organism: Paenibacillus camerounensis; assembly: GCF_000723885.1. Lineage (GTDB taxonomy): Bacteria > Bacillota > Bacilli > Paenibacillales > Paenibacillaceae > Paenibacillus_AQ > Paenibacillus_AQ camerounensis. The sequence goes on along the minus strand of NZ_CCDG010000078.1, from coordinate 80,199 downwards.
ATGCCCTGATGGATGGTCCGGCTGGCATTTGGTGGGGGCTGGTGCTGGGAATTATCTCTTCTGCTCCGGCAATGGGCATGAATCCTGCATCCGTGGCAGCGAGCCTGACCGGCGGTTTTCTGCTGGCCGGCATAACCGGAAGTCTGCTTGCACTACTGGGCTTTCTTAAACTGCTGCAGCGGCTGTTCAACCCGGTCGTGATGGGTATCTATCTGCTGCTGCTCACCTTTCAGCTGGCCAATACCTTTTTTAAAGGTATGATCGGCTACAGCACCGGCGGCAAATGGGACTTACAGCTCGCCGGACTGTCGCTCGTCATCATTCTGTTCGTATCCTTCATCCATTTGAAGGCCAAAGGCAAGCTCAGCCAATTCTCCCTGCTGCTTGGCATCATAGCCGGCTGGATTGCCTACGTCATCTGTTTCGGCAGCCCAGGGAGCACTGGAAGTGCCGAAGCAGTAAGTACGGCGGCTGTCTGGCAATGGCTGCCCTGGGGCAAGCCGTCCTTTGAGCCTGGCATCGTCATTGTCGGCCTGCTTGCCGGGCTTGTTAACATGACCAATACATTAACCAGCCTGCTGGCCGCAGATAAGCTGTACCAGCAGCAGGCTACTGAGAAGCAGTATGTCCGCTCGCTGCTGTTCACTAATCTGTTTTCGGTTGCCGGTGCCTGCTTCGGTCTGATTCCGTTCGGCACATTCGCCTCCTCTATCGGATTTCTGGAGAATACGAGAGTGCTGCGCCGGTCAGCTCTGATCATCGGGGCAGCCCTGCTTATGCTGGTCGGCATCATTCCGGGCTTGAGCAGCTGGCTGGCGCTGCTTCCAATGTCTGTCGGCAGCGCAGTGCTGTTTGTCGCTTACCTGCAGATGTTCGGCACGGCGCTGAACACCCTGGGCCGGACCGCACTAAATTCCAAAACAATCTACCGGGTCGCCCTGCCGGTATTGACCGGAATCGGAATTATGAATATTCCCGCAGCTGCCTTTGCCGACTTCCCTCCGCTGCTGACTCCGGTCGCCTCCAACGGTCTGGTCGTTGGCGTGATACTGGCTATTGTCATGGAGAACCTTATTCCATGGAGCCAATTCGAGCCCAAGACTCCCAGCCTGCCGGCATCCAGATAAGCTTAGCTGAACCGGTAAGTCCAAAACTGCTCAGTGCCGTAACGGCTGATGATTTCCTCCTGGGTCAGGACCCGGTTGCCCACAAGCTCAGCTGCCTGGAACTGTGAACGGTGAGCCTGAATAGAAGCCATCTTAGAAGCCAGGAACGCAGTAACGTCTACCGTTACATCTGCTCTGCCGATCATCTGCTCATGATTGCTGGAGAATGCGCTGCAGAGCACAACCGGCCGTTCTTCCTCCGCAAGCTGGCCTATAGTCCGGACAACAGCTGCCCCGGTTGCATCATGGTCAGGATGTACACTGTAGCCGGGATAGAATGTAATCACAATATCCGGATTCAGCTCCTGCAGCAATGCCATAATAGCCCCGTCCAGCAGCTCCCGATCCTCGAATTCTATCATCTTGTCATGGAAACCGAGCATTCTGAGGTCCTGGATACCAATAGCGCGGCAGGAATCTTCTAATTCAACTTTGCGGATAGCAGGCAGAGTCACCCGGTTGGCAAAAGGCGGAATCCCCATGTTACGGCCCATTTCACCAAGAGTCAGGCAGGCAAAGGTAACCTGTGCGCCTTCAGCTATGTATTTAGCCAATGTTCCCGCTGCAACAAAGGACTCATCATCCGGATGCGGGAGCACAGCCAATATGTGCTGAACACTTAGATTAGTATTCATGATTGTCTTCTCCTCCATTATCATCAGAACGCCTCCAGACTCAGCTGCAGAGCAACAACCAGCTTACCCATGCTGTCATGTCCGGCCAGAATAAGACGCTTCGTATCCAGCTCATCTATATGAGTAAGCCCTTCGGCATAAATCCAGCCTTGACCGGTCTTTAATCCGACCCGGTACGGGCCTGTGCCGGAGATGGAGCCCTGAGTATAGCGGATGACGGCATTACTGATAAATGCGGATGCCGGATGGCGGCTGCTGTCCAGGTGGTTAGCATAGGCTCCTGTTGTAAGCTCAAGATGAAGATACAGATCCTGTCCGGATAATTCATTAATCCGCGACTGTATATGATGCGGTTCTATCAGCTGCATATTAATCTCCTTCTGTTGTATAAGAATGTTAATGGTGCACTACACTGTCTACCCTTCTACTATATCCGCCTCAAGATCAGTGGCAATCTCAATCATCAAAGGAACGACAGCCTCAGCAGCTACCGCCACATAAAGGTCTCCTGAATACAGCCGGAAAGGAATTTCCGCCTCACCATGCTTCCACATAAAGAAATCGCCCTCAATGGTCATAGTGCTCTCCGGTCCTATAACACTAAAGGTTGGCGAATAAAAAAAGTCAGCTCTCCCGGCAAAATACTGTTTGCATTCCTCCAGGGTGATCGCCTGTACAACAGTGTCCTCCTGCATTGAACGGGTAATACGAAAACGCTGATTCATGTTATACCTCCAAAAACAAATTTCTGCAGCGGCTCAGTTACGGTATTCCTGTCCTGTCACCGTTGTCCCGAAAATACATTTTCTCACTCCCGGTCCCCGCTGTCAAAACAATGCATGCTCATTCATGCAGAAAATGACAAATAAAAGTGCATAGCCTGCGCTATGCACTCTCTTAGTACCGCTTATTACTACTCCTGATTCAAAAAAGTCCGGGTCCGTTCCAGCCGCGGGCTGCCGAAGATCTGCTCCGGTGTGCCGGATTCGGCGATCTCCCCGTTGTCCATAAAGAATACACGGTCCGCCACATCACGGGCAAAGCTCATCTCATGGGTCACGATGATCATCGTCATATTCTCCTCGGCCAGCTGGCGGATGACCCGCAGCACCTCGCCGGTCAGCTCAGGGTCAAGCGCCGAGGTCGGCTCATCAAACAGCAGGATATCCGGATTCAGCATCAGTGCCCTGGCGATAGCCACCCGCTGCTTCTGTCCGCCTGACAGCATGGACGGATATACATCCGCCTTGTCAGCCAGACCGACCTTGGTCAGCAGCTCCATGCTTCTGGCAGCAATAATCTGGCTGCTCTCCCGCTTGAGTGTTCTTGGCGCGAGCTCCAGATTTCCCCGTACCGTCAGATGAGGAAAGAGATTGAAATGCTGGAACACCATGCCCATTGTTGCAGTAATGTCTCTGATGACTGTATTTCCGGCATATTTTCCGTTTTCCGCCAGCGTTTTGCCATGTATGAGGATGCTGCCCCCGGTGATTTCTTCGAGGTGTACAAGACTGCGCAGCATGGTGCTTTTACCGGAGCCGGATGGTCCGATTACAGCCACAACTTCTCCCGGGTTGACTTCAAAGGTAATCTGCTTCAGCACATCCAGACTGCCGAAGGATTTCTGTAGTTTTTTTACTTCAATAATACTGCTCATAATCGGACAGCCCTTCTACTCAAATTTGAAACGTTTCTCAAGCAGCTTGAAGAACAGCGTCAGCACGAGTGTCATCAGCAAATAGATGATTCCTGCTACAACAAACGGAGTCACTGTAAAATCCCGGTTTACTGCAGTCTTGGCATAATTCAGCAGCTCCGGTACGGCTACAGCGTAGAGCAGTGCTGTATCTTTAACGAGTGTAATTGACTCATTCGCCACTGCCGGCAGGGCAACCCGGAACATTTGGGCCAGAATGACCTTGCGCAAGGTCTGAAATTTGCTGAGTCCGAGCACCTTGGCCGCCTCATGCTGTCCTTTATCAATGGACAGCAGTCCGCCGCGGAATATTTCTGCGAAATAGGCTCCATAGTTCAGGATAAAGCCGAGGGCAGCTGCGACAAAACGGTCCATAACCAGATACTCGCCGATGACCGGGATCTGCGGCAGTCCAAAGCAGAAAAACAGCAGCTGCAGCAGCAGCGGAGTACCGCGCATAACATAAATATAAGTGTGGGCCAGCCAGGACAGCGGTTTAATCCGGCTTTTGGCCATCAGTGTAACCAGCATCCCGAGCGGGATGGACAGAACGATGACGATCAGGAACAGCAGCACGGTTGTGCGCGCCCCCTCAAGCATCGGCCCGGCAATCTGGATAATATAATCAATACTCATTTCGTCTACCGACTCCTAAGGAAGCTGTCTAGTTCAATACTTTATTTTCGCCAAACCATTTAGTAGAAATTTCAGCCGCTGTACCGTCACTGCTCAGCTCATCCAGTGCCTTCTGCAGTTCATCCAGCAAAGCCTGATTGTCCTTCTTAATGCCCACACCGTATTGTTCAGGGGCGAGGGATTCATCCAGCAGCTTATATGTATTCTGCTCAATCGACATGTAATATCTGGCTACAACTTCATCAATAACTACACCGTCAAGACGTCCTGATTTCAGGTCAGTCAAGGCAAGCACGTTGTCCGGGAATTCAGATACACCGGCAACCTTTGCTTTGACCGGACTGGCATCCAGTGCATCAGCGGCGGACGACAGGCTCTGAAGTCCAAGCTCCTTGCCGGCCAGATCAGCAATTGTAGTCAGGGGAGAATCGGCAAGCACTACTACCACCTGGCTGTTTTCCAGGTAAGGCTTGGTGAACAGTACCTTTTCCTTACGCTCATCGGTAATAGTGTAGCCGTTCCAGATCATGTCGATGCGTCCGCTGTTAAGCTCGGATTCCTTGGCCGACCAGTCGATCGGCTGGAAGGTAACCTCTTTGCCCATCTTTTCGGCAGCAGCCTTGGCATAATCAATATCAAATCCTACAATGTCATTGTTCTCATCACGGAAGCCCATTGGCGCAAACTTGTCATCAATCCCGATAACCAGCTTGTTATCATCTTTCCCCGATCCGGAGCAGCCTGCAAGCACCGCTATAATCATTACTGTTAATAAAACCCATACTCCCTTGCGTCTCATCTCTCTAATCCCCCTAGTAATATTAAATGTCCATACACGCTTTAGTTCGTTAACACGTTATCAGGGTATCATAATAACATATGATGTGAACTGCGTCGATAAAGGAGTGATCGGCATCTATGTCAATGGATAATTTTCTAACAAATATCAGTGAGATCGCGGTATTGTGTGCCGGGTCACTCAAGCCGTTTTGTCCGCACCTATATAATAGAAGAAAATCCGGTAAACGGAGGAGTACTTTATATGAAACAATACATCCCTAACCAGCACGGCGCGTGGGCGATGCTGATCCTTCCCTTTCTGTTCGGCATTGCTTCATCTGCAGGAAAAGCCATACATATCCCGCTGTTCATCTGCTGGCTGCTAATCTATCTGTTCAGCTTTCCGCTGCTGCAGGGGGTCAAAACCGGCAGATTCCAGCGCTATGCCAAGCCGCTCAAGCTGTACGGGCTTCTGCTGATTCCGTTTGCCGGTTATCTGATTATCGCCGAGCCTGAGCTGATCTGGTTTGTGCTGCCGCTGCTGCCGCTCTTCGCGGTCAATCTCTATTTTGCCAAAAGAAAAAATGAACGTGCACTTGTAAACGACATTTCAGCGATTATAGCTTTTTCCCTGATCATTTATCCGGTCTTCTATGCCGGACAGGGAGAGAGCTGGCGTACGGCAACAGAGCTGTTCCTCTTATCTGCACTGTACTTTACCGGGACTGCCCTGTATGTCAAAACGATTATCCGCGAACGGAACAATATCCGTTATTATTATGTATCAGTTGCTTATCATCTGCTGCTTGCAGCGGCAGGCCTGCTGCTCTTCCCCTCGCTGTTAGTGCCTCTGCTTATTCTGCTGCTGCGGGCAGCTATCCTGCCTAAGACGGGAATTACCGCAAAACGTACCGGTATAACGGAAATCTTCTTTTCGGCCATGTTATATGCAGGTGTGCTAATCCTATACTTTTAGAACGTGCACGATAACAAAGAAAAGGCTGCATGTCTATCGGTGTTTCGATAGACATGCAGCCTTCTTTATATTTTCATTAACAGACTATTCCACAATCATATCCTGATTACTTGATCCCGGAGGGACAATCGGGTACACATTCGTCTCTTCGGTAATATCGAACTCCATGATAACAAGACCGTCCGTATGAAGCGCCAGATCAATAATCTGCTCCGCCTCATCTAGTGTGCGGGCACTGAAGCCATGTGCGCCGAAGGATTTGGCCAGGGCTACGAAATCCGGTGAGCTGATCCGCACTGAGGAATATCGCTTGCCTAGAAACAGCTGCTGCCACTGTCTCACCATCCCGAGATAGCCGTTCTTGAAGATGGCTACCTTGACATTCAGGCCCAAATCAACGGCTGTCATCATCTCCTGCATATTCATCTGAATGCTTCCATCCCCTGTAATGCAGACGACTGGCCGGTCCGGATAAGCAACTGCTGCCCCGATTGCCGCTGGAAGGCCGTACCCCATTGTGCCTAGTCCTCCTGAAGTCAGGAATGAACGAGGCCGGGTAAATTGATAATGCGTTGCTGTCCAAATCTGATGCTGGCCTACATCGGTAGCGATAATTGCGTCGCCGGCTGAGGCATTCTGCAGACAGGAGATTACTTCATGAGGGGCAAGCTTCTGCTCTGTCTTGCGTTTCACCTTCGCTGACCGGCCGCGCCAGTCCTGAATCTGCCGTTCCCAGTCCATCAATACTGCCGTATGTATGTTACCTGTTAGCCGTTCAAGCATTTCACCGCAGGAGCCGGTAATGGCAAGGTCAATCTCTATGTTCTTGTTCAGCTCGGAGCTGTCAATATCCACTTGGATTTTGTAGGAATCCGGTGAAAAGGCTTTACGGTTGCCGGTGACACGGTCACTGAACCGGACGCCGAGGCACAGCACAACATCAGCGCTCTGCAGTGCACGGTTGGCAGCCACACTGCCATGCATCCCGACCATGCCCAGATGCTGTGGATGACCGGAAGGGAAAGCGCCCAGCCCCATCAGTGTACTGGCCACCGGTAAATGATACTGCTCCGCAAATGCCCGGACCAGCGCAGGTGTATTATCTGTCATACATCCGCCCCCAATCAGGATCAGCGGCCGTTTCGCGCTACTTAGCTGCTCCGCAGCCAGCAGAATATCAGGTTGAGCGATAGAATGGTCCGGCTGATAACCGCGTATATACGGCAGATTCATCGTCTCAGCAGGATAACGGCTGTCCGGCACTTCCGCATTCATCACATTCTTGGGCAGGTCAATCAGTACCGGTCCGGGCCGTCCGGTTGCCGCTACATAAAAGGCTTCATGTATAATTCGCGGCAGGTCAGCGACCTCCCTGACAATATAATTATGTTTGGTTATCGGCATTGTCATCCCGTAAATATCCACTTCCTGAAAGCTGTCGAGACCGATAAGCTCTGTTGACACCTGACCGGTAAAAACAATCAGCGGTACTGAATCCATGAACGCGGTAGCAATACCGGTCACTGCATTGGTAGCACCCGGCCCGCTGGTAACCAGCGCCACACCTGTAAGTCCGGTTGCCCTGGCATAGCCGTCCGCCGCATGGACCGCCGCCTGCTCATGACGGACCAGAACATGCTGAATCCTGTCACAATCATATAACGCATCATACAACGGCAGTACCGCACCGCCCGGGTATCCGAATATCGTCTCCACATCTTTTTCGATCAGCATCTGAATCAGCAGCTCAGCTCCGTTCATAGGTACAATCGTCTCCAGTCTTATGAATGTGTTTTACGGACAAGGGATTACGGGTAACATGTTGTGATAGATAGATCATATTGAGAGGATGATTACAGTTAAAGCTAGCCTCCTATATAGGACATACCGATCTTAGTTCTGCTGCGGGCAGTCTGCTCTGTCCGTTCATCGGAGTATCGGTCGCTCCGCTGCTCCCATACTGTCCGGATAGCCTTCAGCAGGCTGTCATCATCTGCTCCGCTGCGGAGCATGGCTCTAAGATCAAGACCGGTGGAAGCAAACAGGCAGGTGTAGAATTTACCGTCGGATGACAATCTGGCCCGTGTGCAGGAGGAGCAGAACGATTCCGAGACAGAAGTGATAAATCCGACCTCTGCCCCGCTGTCCTTGTAACGGTAACGTTCAGCAACTTCACCAAAGTAACGATGTCCAAGCGCCTCCATATCGAAGCTGGTTTGGAGGCGCTCCAGTATTTCCTTTTTGGTGACCACCTTCTTGAAGCTCCAGCCGTTGTCATTGCCGACATCCATGAACTCAATGAACCGCAGTGTGATCTTCTTTTCCTTGAAATATCGCGCCATCGGTTCGATCTGCGATTCGTTAACCCCCCGCTGCACAACCATATTCACCTTAACCTCGAACCCGGTATGTACAGCATGTTCGATATTCTTCAGGATAACCCCGGATTTCAAGCCCCGACCGTTCATTTGCCCGAACAAGTCAGGGTCAAGTGCATCGAGGCTGACATTGAGCCTGCGCAGTCCTGCTGCGTATAAAGGCTCTGCCTGCTGTCCCAGCAGTACTCCGTTAGTGGTCAAGCCCATATCCTCCACCCCGTTCATCACACGCAGGCCTTCAACAAGCACAGGAAGATCACGCCGCAAAAGCGGTTCACCGCCGGTTAGACGGATTTTGGTTACGCCGAGAGAGACGAACAGCATGCTCAGCCGGCGAATTTCGTCAAAGCTAAGCAGCTCACTGGCGGGAAGAAAAGCATAGTCATCCCCGAACAGCTCTTTGGGCATGCAGTAGGAGCACCTGAAATTGCACCGGTCTGTTACGGAGATCCGTAAGTCGCGGATCGGACGGCGCAATTGATCTTGTACGGGTAATGTTCTCATCTGTCTGGTTCTCCCTTCCTGCATGCTTACACAAGCCATTCATCAGTTCCTTCTTCAACACCCAGCAGCAGTACATCTACCGCCGTTCCCGAGGTATAGCCTCTTGTTCCTCCGGGAAGCACAATCAGGGAATTCCCCCGTGCGATCGAGGATACGGCGTTGGATTTGTTAAATCCGGCCGGCCGCACCGAGAAGCCGTCGTACACCGCCCGGATAAACCGGGTGAACGGATTCGCTTTGCAGAAATCCTCAGCAAGCACTGCCTTTGTATAGGGCAGATACACTTTCTCCGCTCCGGTCATTTGCAGGAGTGCCGGCCGGACAAACAGCTCGAAGCCGGTAAAGCAGGCTGATGGATTACCCGACAATCCGAACAGGTATTTACCCGCCGAGACAGCAACCGTAGTTACGCTTCCCGGACGCATCGCCACTTTGTTGAACAGCACCTCTGCCCCGATCCGCGAATAGATTTCAGGCAGATAATCATAATCACCGACGGATACCCCGCCGGTAGTAATCAGACAATCCGTTTCCGTTAGTGCCTGCTGTACAGTCAGAAGACTTTCCTCCAGCTGATCTGCGGCAGTTTCGTACATTTTGAACGGAATGCCCATCCGGGCTAACTGGGCAGCAATCATCGGGCCGTTACTGTTACGGATCTTACCGGGTTCGAGCGGAGAAGTAACATCCAGCAGTTCTGTTCCCGTCGACAGAATGCCGACAACCGGACGTCTGGCTACCTTGACCTGCGCGTAACCAAACGTGGCCAGCAGTGCTATCGTGCCGGGCTGGATGAAGCTGCCTGCCGGAATTATCTGTTCCCCGGCCTGCATATCCTCGCCTTGCAGGGACAGGTTCTCTCCGGCAGCAAAGGCTTTACGGATCGTAAAGCCCTTCGGACCGTCTTCGGCTGTCTGCTCGAACATAACTACCGCATCCGCACCTGCCGGAAGTGCAGCCCCTGTCATCAGCCGGACTGCTTCATATGCGCCTATATGCACCTCTGATATCTGGCCTGCACCGATATGATCCACCACAGTGAATGGTACACGGTTACCGCCGGAGGCTTCAGCAGAATCACCTGACCGGATGGCGTAGCCATCATACGGCGAGCGTGTGAAATGCGGCACATCATGCGTCGCGGTCAGCGGCTCAGCAAGAATGCGTCCATAGCTTTCGGCAAGCGGTACAGTTTCCGTGCCGGTACGTCCGGCTTTGGCAATTACTCTGGCTACTGCTTCTGACACACTGACTGGATTTCTAGTCTTCTCCACCTTCATCTGCTCCTAACCTTGCTATACTGGAACCCGGCCCTGCGGCGGGTTATTTATTCGTAATATCGCTGAACGTGCCTACATAACGTACATCTTCGCCTGTCTCATCCTTCACAGCGCTGATATTGAGCCATTGCAGATACTCCTGGCCATTCTTGCGCTTATTCCAGATTTCTCCCTGCCACATGCCCTTCTCCCTGATCTCATTCCACATCAGATTATAGAAATCCTTGGACTGGCGGCCTGATTTCAGGACGCTTGGCTGCCTGTCGAGCACTTCAGCCTCAGTGAAGCCTGTAAGCCTTGTAAAGGCAGGATTCACTGACTTAATCTGTCCTGTTATATCTGTAACCATAATGCCCTGGCCGGTTGAATTGAACACTTCCGAGGTAAGCGCCAGCCTGTCCTGATAATACAGCCATACCACTAGCACCAGACTGGCAAGTGCAACCTGGGATAATAGCATAAAGCCGATAGAATATTGGCCGGTTGCCGCATAAATGATCGACAGCATAATCGGCGGGAAAAAGCCGCCCAGACCGCCCATCATCGATACAATTCCGTTGGCAATCCCCGCCTGCTTGTTAAAATACAGCGGAACCAGCTTAAAGATAACCCCGTTTCCGATTCCTGCACATACGGCAATAGCCAGACACCCGGCGGTATAGAGCCCCATAGAAGGCATAAAAGCCAATATAATTGCAGCAACAGTGTAGACACTGAAGGTACCGATCAGCAGAAACAGCGGCTGAAACTTGTCAGCCAGCCAGCCGCCGACTGGGCGGAAGAAGGTAGCTACAGCAATAAATCCGGCTGTACGCATGCCCGCATCAACCTTTTCCAGCCCAAAGCTGGACACCAGAAAGCCCGGCAGATAGATCGTAAACGCCACAAAGGAACCAAAGGTAATGAAATAGAACAACGAGAACAGCCAGAGCTTCTCATTTTTGGCTACCCCTTTAATCTGTTCGATAATCGGTGTCTTCAGCTTAGGCTCATGACGGTCCCCGATAAAAAAATTCAGGGCGATGAAGATAAGCAGCAGAATCAGATACAGCTTCACCGCAGGGCCCCAGCCAATCTGTGCAGCGACCATGGGAGCTGAGAACGTGGTAACCGCAGTCCCGAGATTTCCGATCCCGTAGATCCCGTTCACCAGCCCGTGCTTTTCCTTGGCATAATATTTGGGCAGCGAGGTTACCCCTACTGAGAATACCGCGCCTCCAATCCCAAGGAAGGTTCCGCCGATAATCAGATGCGCCATCGTGGTCGCTTCGCTGATGAAGTAGACCGGGAACAGCAGCAGGATGAAGCTGCACATAAAGATGACGCGCGCCCCGAAAATGTTGGCATAATAGCCCAGCGGTATCCGCAGGACCGAGCCGAGAACCACCGGTATGGCAGTAACCATAGCCAGCTTACCTGAAGGGATACTGATATCCTCGGAAATAAAGGGCATGAGGGAAGAGATTATTACCCATACCATAAATCCGGTGATCAGGTTTAGTGTTTGAAGCGGCAACTGCATTTTTTTGATCATTTCATTCTCACCTTTTTCGCCAATTATTCTCCTGATTGTATATAGTGAAGTTTCCTGATCTCATTGTATCTGCCGCTCCCCCGTATCAGATATAGGGGAGTACCCTGTCCCTGTCAGGGTAAACCCTGAAAATAAAATAAGGCGGCATCTCTGCCGCACACGTACAGTAAAACAGCTGCTCCGGGAAGGAACAGCTGTTATCTCAAGTAATCAGTGTATTCAGTTTACCGGATAGCCGCTCACGGTCACGGGGACTCAGCAGGGTCTCAGCCATCGGGAACACTACCGTTTCTTCTTTGACAAAATGCACGGTCAGCACCTCAAATGCTTCCCCTGCATCCCTGGCGGCAGCCCGGAGATCCTCAGCCGAGAGCAGCTGAGCCTCTTCTCCGGTATGATGCAGGAAATGCCCGATGTAACCGTCAATCTCGCGGTGCTCCTCCTGAATCCCGGCGAGCGGGCCCTGATCAAAGCCGATATATTGGCCCAGCAGCGGGAAGAAATGCTCTTCTTCCTTTTCGGTATGCTTTTTTAGGGTTATCACAAAATCCATAATCGCCACGCGCAGCTCTTGTAGTCTTAACCTGCCTTCATCCAGACTGATGTTATCCTGTTCGAACCAGAGCACGGCAGCATGCCATTCTCCCATCAGATAGGATAAATAGCGGTGTTCATTCTCAAGAATGCGCATGGCGGGTGTTGAAAACTGCAGGCCTGCAATCTCAGACATGCCGCTACGCCTCCATTCGCCGGTCAGAAATCCAGCATTTTTTTACGCAAAGCATATTCAACCAGCTCGGGCCGGCTCTTCAGATTCAGCTTCTCCATAATCTTCGCCTTATGTGCTTCAACCGTCTTCACCGAAATGAACAGTTTCTCGGCAATTTCCTTGTTGCCGTAGCCCTTGGCAATCAGCGGCAGGATCTCCAGCTCCCGCTTGGATAACAGCTCGAACAGATCCTCTGTCGTTACATTCTTGTCCTTTTTGATGAATTCACGGACCAGTGAGGTAGCCATCTTCGGGTGGATGTACGTTCCGCCTTCATATATAGTCCGGATAGCCAGCAGCAGCTCCTCATCCGGAGCACTTTTGAGCACATAGCCTGATGCTCCGTTCTTCAGCACATGGAACAGATATTCCTCGTCATCATGCATGGTCAGAATCAGAATCCGGGTATCCGGATAATCCTCCTTGATCTTTCCGGTTGCAATCAGCCCGCTCTCGCCCGGAGGCATGCTGAGATCCATAATCAGGATATCCGGCCGGTGCTTGGCTACCAGCGCATAGGCCTCTCTGCCATCCGCCGCCGTACCGATCACCTCGATATCATCCTGGAAATTTAGGATCATCGCGAAACCGCTCCGGACAATGGCATGGTCATCAGCAATAACGATCTTCATTCAGCCGCACCTTCCTTCCCTTGTAGCTTACCTGCAGGAACCAGCAGCAGAATCCTCGTCCCCCGGCCCCGCTGCGATTCTACGCTGAACGTTCCGCCGACCAGCTCTGCACGCTCCTGCATGCCAAAGAGGCCAAGACCGGTTCCGGCGGGCTCGTCGCCGGGATGAAAGCCGATGCCCTGGTCTTCGACCTGGAGCCGGAGGAAGCTGTCCCGTTCAGATAACGTAACCTTAACACTATCCACCTGGGCATACTTAAGCGCATTCAGCACGGCCTCCTGGCATACCCGGTAGACGACGGTTTCAATCTCACTGCCGTAGCGCTTCTCGGACAGCAGGGATTCGAACTCAATCATCAGCCCGTAGCTCTGCTCCATCCGCTTGAAATGGGAACGGAAGGCTGCCTCCAGCCCGAAATCATCGAGCGCCGCCGGGCGCAGCTCAACAGACAGATTGCGGATATCGCTGAGCAGCCGGGTCATGGATACCTCGGTCTGCTTCACCTTCCGCAGGAGCTGCTCGTCAGCAGTCATATACTTAAGCACCCGCAGGTCAATAACCGCACTCATTAATTCCTGGGCTACACTGTCATGCAGCTCCCGGGAGATCCGTTTGCGCTCATTCTCCTGGGCTTCGATTACATGCTTCATCATTTTGTTCTGGTAGAACTTCTCCTGGGTCTTGAACTGTCTCGTTAAATCCCTGAGCATAAAGACGCGAATTCCCTGCTCGGCATCAATGGTATGAAAACTGGCAGCATACGGGACGATCCCCTTATCCCTCGTCTCCAGATAAACCTGATAAGAGGTAAAGTTATCCGTATCAGGTGTATTAAAATAACAGTTCAGACAGGTGCGCAGCTCCGTCTCGCTTGTATAGCCCCGGCAAGTCCCGCATAATGCCAGGGGATTTCCCTGATTGAGCTGGTTCAGAATATCCTGGTCGACAATTCTCTCGGCAGCCGGGTTCATCGCGAGCGCCTTGCCTTCCCGGTCAAAAAAGAACATGGCTTCTGTGCTGTTCTCGAACAGCCTGCTCATCAGCTGGTTGGTCAGATCTTTACCGGGTGTAATCAACTCAGCAACAATTCCTTCCCGTTCAAGTCTCCGATTCCTCTGCGTGCTGTAAATTCCAGTGCCTGCACCATCTCCGGGGTAACCTGCCGTTCTCCCCGGAATCCGCCCAGCAGCACACCGGCTACACGGGCATCACTCCAGACGGGTACAGCAGCTATACTGCTTAAATTCTCCATTTTGGTAATAGGAAAAGTAAATAAGGAGTCCGGCTGTACATCATTCTCTACAGAAGGCAGCAGAAACGGTTTTCCGGTCTTGAACACAATTCCCGCAATCCCTCTGCCTGATTGCAGAACGATCCGTTTGTAACGTTCATTCGTATTCCCGGAGGCGTATTTCCAACGGATCACATAATCGTATTCAGCCGGTTCAGCAAGCGCCAGGGATATGAAGTCATACCCCAGCGCCATGCGGATCTCGTCAAGCTCCCCCTGGTAATCCACCTTGTTACTCATCGTTTCCACTCCTAATTGAACAGGGAAAGAACTACCGTTATTCTTTCCTTTAATTCGTTTTATTTCTTCTGTATAGAATATAACTTCTGCCTATATAATTCAACGGAACACTCCAGACATGGACCAGCCGGGTGAACGGCCAAAAGGCAAAGATGGCAAAGCCCGACAGGATATGCAGCTTGAAGGAGAACGGTACATCCGTCATCAGGGACGGGTCCGGACGGAACATAAACAGTCCGCGGAACCAGACGGAAATCGTGTCACGGTAATCAAATTCCGGCTGTACAGCGTTCGTAACAATGGTAGAGTACATCCCCATGAACACTATGAACAGAAGCAACGAATTGACAATCAGGTCAGATGCGGAGCTGAGCCTGCGGACGTTCTTAATCGTAAAGCGCCGCGAGGTCAGAATCAGCATGCCTGCCAGTGTAGCAAAACCGAAGATTCCGCCGATATACACAGCTCCGATATGATACATATGATCACTGACGCCGACTGCCTCCAGCCATGACTTAGGAACGGCAAGGCCGCCGATATGGCCGAGAATAACCGGCATAATCCCGAGGTGGAACAGGATGCTGCCGAACTTCAGCTGCTTTTTCTCAATAAATTCACTGGATTTGGCCGTCCAGTTGAACTGGTCCTTGCGGTACCGGAAGATATGCCCGAATATAAAAACCACCAGGCACATATAAGGGAAAATGACCCATAAAAACTGACCGTACATATTCATTGGCTCAGGGCCTCCTGTTCAGCACAAGCTTTAAATGTTACGCGCAGCCCCTTCACCAGATGGAAATAGGGACTGTTGCTTTTCTCAAGCGCCTTAAGCAGATGGAATGTGCCATCCTCCAGGATCGCTATCAGCATCCGGAAGTTCTCCGGTGCATCCGGATTGTCCAGCCATTCGGCGGCATATAGAAACTCGCACATCAGCGGCAGGAAATCAGGCAGCTCCCCTTCCGGCATCTCCAGTCCGAACATTTCATAGAGCAGCTTCAGCTTAGCCAGCATCTGTCCCCGTTCCTTGGCATCCTCAAACTTGAAATAAGTCATATACAAAGCGCAGTCCTTCTGAAAATCAAAGGTGGCCGCGTAGCTCTCCTGAATCTCCTCCAGGCTGTAGTTCTGCATCAGTGTCCAGTACATGTGCACATGGGCATAGCCGGGATGATCCTGGCTGAACGCTTCCTCCAGAAAAGCCGGATGAAAATCCAGCTTCTCGGGATACATGAGCTGCAGGGCGAAATACCCGAAGGATTCTTTATATCTGTACAATTGGGTCAGATCAATCACGCCAAATCCCCCCGTAGAAATTCTCCTCGTACATGTCTTTACCGGTCTTCAGGCTTTCAGCGATGGAGCTGGCGGCACCGCAGCCGTCACAGCCGGAGCCTGTGCCCATATCGCCCATTCCGTTGCCATAGCCCGCAGAACCCTGTGCACGGTAAGGATTCATATGCTGCTCTTTGTGTGAGGTCGGGATGACAAACCGGTCCTCATATTTGGCAATCGCCAGCAGCCGGTACATTTCCTCTGTCTGCTGTGCAGTCATGCCGACACGGTCGAGACGGCTCAGATCGAACTCCTGGCCTGATGACTGGGCGCGCATGTATGAGCGCATCATTGCCATCCGCTGCAGGGCTTCTTTTACCGTCTCCGTATCGCCAGCTGTCAGCATATTAGCCAGATATTGGATCGGTGTGCGCATTTCTTCAATCGCCGGGAAAATCATATCCGGATTCTTCAGTGAATCCTTGCCTTCAAAGTAGTTCATGATCGGGCTAAGCGGCGGTACATACCAGACCATCGGCAGCGTCCGGTATTCCGGATGCAGCGGGAAGGCCAGCTTGTGCTCAATCGCCAGCTTGTAGACCGGAGAATTCTGGGCAGCTTCCAGCCAATCCTCGGAGATACCGTCTTTTCTCGCCTGGGCAATCACTTCCGGATCATGCGGGTTCATGAACAGGTCGCATTGCGCCTTGTACAGATCCTGCTCATTTGGTGTAGAAGCCGCATCAAGCACCTTATCAGCGTCATAGAGCAGCACGCCCAGATAGCGGATACGTCCGGTACAGGTCTCAGAGCATACCGTCGGCAGCCCTGCCTCCACACGCGGGAAGCAGAAGGTGCATTTCTCGGCCTTATTGGTCTGCCAGTTGAAGTAGACCTTCTTGTACGGACAGCCGGTCATGCAGTATCTCCAGCCGCGGCAGGCTTCCTGGTCAACCAGGACAATGCCGTCCTCGTCCCGTTTGTACATCGCTCCTGAAGGACAAGAAGCAACGCAGCTCGGATTCAGACAATGTTCACAGAGGCGGGGCAGGTAGATCATGAACGACTTCTCGAAGTTGAACTTAATCTCTTCCTCAATCTTCTGGATGTTTGGGTCAAGCGGGCCGGTAACATGTGCCCCGGCCAGATCGTCCTCCCAGTTCGGGCCCCATTCCAGATCCATCTTCTCGCCGGTTACAGCCGAATGGGCCCGTGCCACCGGTGAGTGCTTCTGTTCGCCTGCATTAGTCAGATGCTCGTAGTTATAGGTCCATGGCTCGTAGTAATCCTTCATTTCCGGCATATCCGGGTTATAAAAGATTTTACCGAGCGCAATCTTGGACAGCTTGTTACCGGACTTCAGCTCAAGCTTGCCTTTGCGCAGCTGCCAGCCGCCCTTGTAGAGCTCCTGGTCCTCCCAGCGCTTCGGATAGCCGATCCCCGGCTTCGTCTCCACGTTGTTGAACCACATGTATTCCGCACCCTTGCGGTTGGTCCAGGTCGTCTTGCAGGTAACGCTGCAGGTATGACAGCCGATGCATTTATCCAGATTCATTACCATTGCAACTTGCGCTTTAATTTTCAAGCCAGTTAACCTCCTTCATTTTGCGTACGGCTACGTAGACATCCCGCTGGTTGCCGATCGGACCATAGTAGTTGAAACCGTAGCTGAGCTGTGCGTATCCGCCGACCATCTGGGTAGGCTTCAGGTGAATCCGGGTTGGCGCATTATGGCTTCCGCCGCGGGTATCGGTAATCTCCGATCCCGGTACTTGAATATGCTTGTCCTGGGCATGGTACATGAACATGGTGCCTCTTGGCATCCGGTGGCTGACCACCGCCCGTGCAGTAACAACCCCGTTACGGTTATATACTTCCAGCCAGTCATTATCGGCAATGTTATGGGCTGCCGCATCGTCATTGTTGATCCATACCGTCGGGCCTCCGCGGAACAGGGTCAGCATATGCTGGTTATCCTGGTAGGTGGAGTGAATATTCCATTTACCGTGCGGCGTCAAATATCTCAGCACCAGTGAATCCTGGCCGCCCTTGATTGCCTTATCACGCGGTCCGAAGACCATCGGCGGCAGTGTAGGCTTGAATACAGGCAGGGATTCCCCGTACTGCAGGAAAATTTCATGATCAATATAGAAATGCTGTCTTCCGGTCAGTGTACGGAACGGCACAAGACGTTCGATATTCGTAGTAAACGGCGAATAACGGCGGCCCTGCTTGTTCGAGCCGCTGAACACCGGTGTCGGAATGACCTCTCGCGGCTGTGCAGTAATGCTCTGGAAGGTAATCTTCTCCGCCGCACGGTCTGCTGAAATATCCTTCAGCGGAACCCCGTGATCCTTCTCGGCCGATTCGTAGGCCTTCTGGGATACACGTCCGTTGGTGGCCGAGGACAGATGCAGAATCGTATCTGCCGCCTGGCGGGCTGTCTGCAGCTTCGGCAGGCCGTTTTTGATCGATTCATCAAAGTAAACGCCGCTAAGCTTCTTTAATTCCTCATATTCTTCTGCCACCGAGAAGCTGACGCCGTGCGCGCCGGCCTTTCCGACGGCCAGATTGGGTCCCAGCGATATATATTTATCGTGAATTTTGGTATAGTCACGCTCTACAATACTCAGGTTAGGCATCGTCTTGCCTGGAATAGCCTCAACTTCACCCTTTGCCCAGTCTTTAACCAGACCCATCGGCTGGGAAATTTCACTGATCGAGTCATGTCCGAGCGGCGATGAGACGAGATCCTTGTATACGCCCGGCAGATGGGTTTTCGCCATTTCGGAGAAGACCTCGGACAGCTGCCGGTAAATATCCCAGTCCGAACGCGATTCCCACAGCGGATTAACCGCCGGGTTGAACGGATGAACGAACGGATGCATGTCCGTGGACGAAAGATCCGTTTTCTCGTACCAGGTTGCCGCCGGCAGCACAATATCTGCATAGAGCGGAGTGGTCGTCATCCGGAAGTCCATCGCAACCATCAGATCCAGCTTGCCTTCCACATCCTCGCGCCAGATGATTTCCTCCGGCTTCTGCTCTTCATTCGGCTCGGCAAGCAGTCCGTCCGAAGCGCCCAGCAGATGCTTCATGAAGTACTCCTGGCCTTTGGCGGAGCTTGAGATCAGATTGGAACGCCAGATAAAGAGCGAGCGCGGGAAGTTCTCCGGTGCGCCCGGATCTTCCACTGCAAAGCGGGTTTTCCGTGATTTGATCTCCTCCAGCGCATGGCCGATGATCTCACTGTTGGACGTTTTACCTTCCTGTGCTGCTTCCTCCGCGAACAGCAGACTGTTCTTGTTGAACTGCGGGAAGGACGGCAGCCAGCCGAGGCGTGCCGCCAGTACGTTGTAATCAGCCGGATGCTGGTAAGCAAGCTCACCGCCTGTCGGAGATTTCAGTGAATCGGTGCCGCTCTCTTCATAACGCCACTGCTCGGTTGCAAAGTAGAAGAATGAGGTCGCATTCTGCTGCCGCGCCGGACCCTGCCAGTCTTTCGCAAAAGCCACGGTTGACCAGCCTTCAATCGGACGGCATTTCTCCTGCCCGACATAATGCGCCCAGCCGCCGCCGTTAACGCCCTGCGAAGCGGTCAGGATCACCAGATTCAATATGGAACGGTAGATGGTATCACTGTTGAACCAGTGATTGATACCTGCGCCCATGATAATCATGGAACGGCCGCCTGTATCAATGGCGTTCTGGGCAAATTCGCGGGCGATCTGCACCACGACGCTGGCTTTCACTGTCGTAATGCTCTCCTGCCATGCCGGAGTATAATGGGATGCTTCATCATAATAGTCTTTGGCATTAAGCGGGCTGTCCGTGCGGGCAATCCCGTATTGGCTAAGCATCAGATCATAGACAGTCGCTACATAACGTTCGGTTCCGTCAGCAAGCTGCAATTTGCGGGCCGGAATCACCCGCCGGAACGTGCCGTTGCCGGCATTGTCGAAGAACGGGAATACGATTTCTGTCCATTCCTCGCCATGGCCTTCAATACTGAGGGCCGGCTTAACCTTACTGCCGTCTTCATTCTCAAGAATCAGGTTCCACTTCTTGTCTTCCTCCCAGCGCTGGCCCATCGTGCCGTTAGGGACAATCACTTTACCGGCTGCCTCATCATAGATGACCGGCTTCCAGTCAGAATGCGGCGTGCTGTCTCCGAGGTCGCTTGCCCGCAGGAAGCGTCCGCCCTTCCAGGCATCTTCATGCGGATCAAGCAGAATCAGGAATGGCATATCCGTATATTGCTTGGCATAATTCAGGAACATCGGCTCCTGCCGCTCCTGGTAGAATTCACTTAGAATGACATGCGTCATGGCCTGGGCTATTGCCGCATCCGTGCCCGGATTCGGAGCCAGCCAGTTGTCGGCGAATTTCACATTCTCCGCCAGGTCAGGCGCAACCGAGACAACCTTGGTTCCCTTGTAGCGGACCTCAGTCATAAAGTGTGCATCCGGTGTCCGTGTCAGTGGGACATTCGAGCCCCACATGATCAGATAGCCGGAATTGTACCAGTCAGAGGACTCCGGCACATCCGTCTGCTCACCCCAGATTTGCGGGGAAGCCGGAGGCAGATCGGCATACCAGTCATAGAAGCTCAGCATCTGGCCGCCGAGCAGCGAGATAAAGCGGGCGCCCGAAGCATAGCTGACCATCGACATGGCCGGAATCGGCGTGAAGCCGGCGATCCGGTCCGGTCCGTATTTGCGGATCGTGTAGATCAGCTGTGCCGAGATCAGATGCAGCACATCGTCCCAGGCTACGCGGATATGTCCGCCTTTGCCGCGCGCTTTTTTATACTGGCTCGCTTTCTCCGGATCTTCAACAATACTTGCCCAGGCATCAATATAGTTGCCGTGCTCCTGCAGAGCCGCCTGCCACAGCCGCCACAGCTTGCCGCGTACATAAGGATATTTCACACGCAGCGGGCTGTACTCATACCACGAGAAGGTAGCTCCGCGCGGACAGCCGCGGGGTTCGAACTCCGGCATATCCGGCCCGCAGGAAGGATAGTCGATCTGCTGATTTTCCCAGGTGATAATTCCGTTCTTCACGAACACCTTCCAGCTGCAGGAGCCGGTACAGTTAACTCCGTGTGTGGTACGGACGACTTTATCGTGAGACCAGCGCTGGCGGTACATATCTTCCCAATCTCTATTTTTCTCTTCAAGAATGGACCATTTCCCGGAATAGCTCTCAATTGGTTTAAAAAAGTTAAGGCCGAATTTCTTCTTCATCGGTTACGAACACTCCTTTGCAGAATGAAGGACATGGTAGCGCAAATCTATTCAATCATTCAATTAATACCATTATGGATCTGCAGGCCGGCAGTTCCCATTAGGGAAACACCTATTGCGCCTCGGGAATTCCCTTGATCTGCTGAAACGTCAAATAAGCCTTCCCCATAACCGGGAAAAGCGCTGCTATAGCCCTCTTAGTTCGCTGCCGGAAGCCCGTACTAGGGAGTTCCCTCTATGTTGAACGGGGAATACCTTACCGGGGATTTCACTACCCGCGAATATGCTATACTGATTCAAAATTAAGGAGAGGATGAACGACATGGGAGGACCTTCATTACGCCAGCAGCATGCCCATCATGCCATTCATGAGGGCGGTCTGGCCGGTGCAATAAGCAAAACTGAGGAAGTAGAGGAGCTGCTTGAGGCAAAAGAATTCGAAGTTGCCCGTCAGGCAGCCGAGCATCTGCTGGAATACTGGGAGACTCGGATTCTCAGCCACGCCGATGCGGAGGAGGACGGCTTCTATCAGGAAATGGAACAGAAGCAGCCGAGCCTTAAGGACGCAGTTATCCGGCTTGCCCGTGATCATGAATTAATGCGGATTATTGTCAGGGATACCAAAGCCCGGCTTGCGCAGGAAGGACTCACACCGGAAGTGATTCAACAGTTCCACGCCCTGCTGGTTGTTAATGCTGTTCATAGCCGGGATGAGGAGCGTCTGCTGTTCGGGGAGAAGTAGCCTGGTCCGGCTTTGCAATCGGAGAACAGCTAATATAGTTGAACTTGTGTTTTCTCTATTTCGGGCTTTGCCGAGACTCCAGAGAATGTTTGGACTTCCGGCCGCTGTTGTCTGCAGATTTCTTGATTAGACCGCTCTTCGCGGTTGAAATCCGCAGACAGCATATGCTTCCGTAGCTAGCTTTTCTTCGAAAAGCTTTCAGGCGGTCACTATCGCTCCTCCAGTTCCAAAATTCTCCTCCGCCACTTCTTCCTCTATTGAGATGTTTAAGTTCAACCTAATTAGACCTGTGCGTCTGGTCACTCTTGCTTCTTTCCGGCTTGCGCTATCCTTTGTATAGAAGCCGCTCTATAGCGGTATACATATTCAGGAGGATTGCACAAATGGAAAAGGTAGCTGTTGATTATGAGAAAATGTACTACGGGTTCCCGGTTATCCTGGTAAGCTTTTATGATGCGGACGGTAAGCCGAATGTGACGCCGATCTCCTCTTCTTATTCACTTAAGGACATGATGATGCTGGGCTTCAGCAGCAAAGGGTTTGCCGTCAACCAGATCAAAGCGGTTCGTGATTTCGTCATTAATATCCCAGGCCGTTCACTAATGGACGCCGTCACCTACGTTGGTGCGCATTCCGGACAGGAGCTCAGCAAATTTGACCATGTTGATCTGACGCATGAGCAGGCTAATACCGTCAATGCACCTGTTATCCGGGAATGCCCGGTTGCGATTGAATGCACTTTGATCGATGTTAATGAGCATGACCAGTTCAAGGGAATTACTAACATTCTCGCCAAAATTCAGGGCCGGTATGTTGCCGGAGATGTACTGAATGAGGAAGGCGGACTTCAGGCGTCAGAGCTTGATAACATCCTCTATTTCGGAGACGGCCGTCAAAAAAGCTTCCGCTTTATGCAATAGGCTGCCTGTCAGCCTGTACATACAGCGGCGGCATCACACCGCAATGTAACGTCCCTGCGCACAGCAGCGCTTCCCCGGATGACGGAGAAGCGCTGCTTATTTTTTCAGGCAAAAATAATCCGGCCGAGTCGCACCGTTCCTGATATGACCTGAATCATGACCTTCGAGCTTCCCGCAGCCGCTAACCCTACCGCCGCTAGGGTCTGCTTATACTCACCGGGCTGAAGTGTCAATGAAGCTATTTCCCGTTTATCCTGAAAAAGCGCTACAGCCGCAGGCTCATCACAGCTATAGGTGAAGGAGACGCTGCTCTCTTCCCGGGTGTCATTAATTGTGTAAACGGCGAATTCTCCGCCTTCAAGCTCAAGAGCGAACCTGTCCCACAAAATGTCGAAGAAGAAACGTTTAGTTAAATCCTCCCGCCCTATTTCCTCGACAATCTGCATCCCGGTCCCAGTCCGGTATTTAAAGGGGGTTCCATCAATCCGCAGCCCGCTGAACGCCTCCCCTTTACCCGGCAGCTGGTCAAAATCGGTTGCCCGGACAGTACAGCCCGGCGTTCTGAACACAGCATAGGTTACATCGGCATTGTACCGGCAATTTTCAACCCGGATATGCTCAAGATACTGATCCAGAATTGCAGCAGCCCGCTCATAACCCGGATGAACACCGCCTCTGGTGTAGTCCATAATCCGGTCCCAGCCTTCCGGCAATTCAACAGAGTATGGTGAGCTGGTATTGTCCATCTTTTTCCACGGCCACAGGTTGTACCCGATATTCAGTTCAGCAGCCAGCGGATAAATGGCGGTATACCACTCGTTCAGATTCTCACCGCTCTCACCCAGCCACAGCGGCGCATTCAACCGCTCAGACACTTCCAGGAATTCCGTGAATGAGCTGAGATCCGGGTAGCAGGCATACCGGTGAAAATGAATGATCATATTGTCATCATATTTTTTGTGGAAAATACTTGTGTCTGTCGCCCAGTGATGCCCTTCGATAGACAGCATGTGCTTATCATCCACAACCCGGATGGCTGCAACCGCCTCCTCATAAAACTGGACCAGCTTAGGAACCAGATAGTCAAAATCCTGTCCGCCAGACGGTGTCTTGATTGGTTCATTCAGCAGGTCGTAGCCGCCGACAATCCAGCGGTCCTTGTACCGTTCAGCTAGCTGTCTCCACAGCGCGATCCCCTTGTTCCAGCTGTCTGTATCCGTGAAGAGTCTCGGCACATCATCAACCGAGTCGTCGATATTCGCTCCGGTCTGTCCGCCCGGAGCCCCGTGCAGATCCAGAAAGGCATACAGCTTATATTCCTCACACCAGTCCAGACAACGGTCAAGAAGCCGAAACCCCTCCTCTTTCCAGGTGATTCCCGGCTCATCCTCCATTAGAACACGCCAGTTGAACGGAATACGCACAGAATTATAACCCTGCTCTGCCATCAGCCTGATGTCATCTCTGGTGATGTAACGGTTACGGAATACAGTCCAGAACTGCTCTGCGTATTTCGTTCCCGCCAGTTCACGAATTACAGCTTCAATCCGCGCCGGACGGTCAAATCTGCCGTTGCCGTCAGTAGTCCACATATACCCTTCCGGAAGCAGCCAATTGCCAAGCCCCCAGCCGGTGAGAAGCACCTCTTCGCCCTTGCCGTTCACAACCGTTCTGCCCTCTGCCCTAAGAAATCCGGTGACTCTGGAGCTGCTCATCTTCTCATTCATCTGTCCGATCGACCTCCTGCAGCATTATATGAAGCGGTTACAACACTTCTATTCGAGGCTTAGCCTTCTATGTAGTAGGCGAATAGGGTCTCAACCGGTTTGAAATACAAATAGCCGTCTTCCCATGGCTGGAAATGCAGATCCATCCGGGAGTCTTCCCACGGTACCGGCGTTCCTGTGGTATTCAGCCTACCCGGGACTACAGGCTCTTCCACTTCCGACGGAAATTCCTGATAGCCGAACAGCAGATTCTCATGCATAGCGATGATATCGTATTTATTGCCGTGGAATGCCCGCTCCTCCTGCAGCTGATAATGATAATAAATATAGCTGGCTGCCTTTTCACGCTTCAGATGGGCAACTCTGCCCCCGCGACGCTCTACTGCCGCCTTACGCAGCCAATGCTCATAGCCGGCCGGTTCATTGAAATGAAAGACATCAATCATTTCAATCCACTTCCGGGGAGACGCTTCCCCTTCCCAGTCAATCAGATAGGGTCCGGCCGTACCAGCCACTAAGGCAGGCTCTATCTCTGTTCCGGTGCATTCATAATAGAGAAAAACGTTGTTCTGCCAGGAAAATGCAGCTACTGTCATCAGCTTGCCTTCCTCAACCAGCTGTTTGGCTGCAGCATCCTCCTGCAGGGCTGCAAGGCCGTCCGCCGCCTGTCCCTCTTTCCATATTCCCCGGTAAATTTTGCGAGAGATCATAAATGGAATCCACTCCTGTTATTGTTATGGGAAGTGACAGATCTACCGTTTCCCAAAGTTTACTATAACATGTTCAGCTTCAGGTGAATACTTGACAGAACGCGCACAAATGCGCCGGGCAGGCATATAAAAACGGCTGCACCTTCCTGTTCGGGAGGCTGCAGCCGTAGAGCAATAGACAGATTCGGGTACTTACACCCGGACCTGGCGGATTGCTTCCCGCATATCGCTGGTGTTCGTACTGATTACCATTGAAGCTTCATATACCTCTCTAATCTTCTCAAGCTGCTGATCTGTCAGCTCACGGATCTGACGGGTCTGCTCTGATACACCTCCGGCAATCATAGCCATGCTTCCAACTGCGGCGGCAACCTCCTCTGAGCCCGCAGAAAGCTGCTGGGCTGTAGCTGAGACATCAATGATCTGCTCTGCCACTTCACGGAATGCACCGGAGGCCTTAAGCAGCGCAGCCTCCGCCCCGGCTGACATATGTACACCTTCCGTTACTTCCCTGGAGGCTTCAGCCATCCGGGTACCGATACCCGAAGAGGCGTTGCCTATCTGGGTCAGCAGATCCGCAACACGCTCCACTGCAGTTGAGGAGCCCTCCGCCAGCTTACGCACTTCACCGGCAACGACCGTGAAGCCGCGCCCATGCTCCCCGGCCCTGGCCGCCTCAATGGATGCATTAAGCGCCAGCAGCTTAGTCTGGTCAGCGAACTGCCTGATGGCAGCAAGCGCCCCTTCAATCTCTGCTGCATAGCTCTGGAGCAGGCCGGCCATATTCAGTGTCTCGTCTGTAGATTCTGCGATGGACTTCATCTGCCGGTTCATCTCTGACACCGCCGCCTGAGAAGTATTGAACTTATCCAGCGCTTCTACAGCAGTACCGGATACAAAAGCTGCCGCAGACGATATCCGTTCAATGCCTTGTGCCATCTCATCCATCGCCAGTGCGCTGCTCTCCGCACCTTCTGTCTGCGTATTGGCTCCGGCAAATATATCGCTGATCTTACCGTTGACCGTCTCACTCATCCGCAGCACATCATCAGCATTTCGGCTGAAGGTCTCCGATGTCCCGTACAGGTAATCCGAGGCTGTTGACACGTTGGAGACCATACCGCTTATCCTCGTATTCAGTTCCTCCGACATCTTGAGCATTGCCTTATAAGCAGTACCAATTTCATCCCTGGATGTAACCGGCCGGCCGTGCAGGATCAGGGAGGCTTCTGCCAGATCCCCGTCAGCCATTGCTTCTGCGCCTGCAGTTATCGTATGCAGCGGTCTCAGCGACCGGGTCACGAACCAGGCAAGTACAACTAGTGCAGCCAGCGAAACAGCCAAGATGATACCGTACAGCGGCAGGCTCTGCAGCAGGACATCCCGGGTCAGAGTACTGAGGACTGAGACATCAGTATCGATACCCAGAGCACCGATCAGCTCACCCTGAGCGTTGTTGATGGGTACATAGGCGGAGATAT
Source organism: Paenibacillus camerounensis (assembly GCF_000723885.1). Classification (GTDB taxonomy): domain Bacteria; phylum Bacillota; class Bacilli; order Paenibacillales; family Paenibacillaceae; genus Paenibacillus_AQ; species Paenibacillus_AQ camerounensis. The sequence continues at coordinate 53,575 of NZ_CCDG010000078.1, read as the reverse complement.
AATCTCCGTATTCCGGATTTGTGATCAGCCCGGAGCTGGCATTGGCTCCGGCCTGTACCGCCTCTACCGCAGCTGCCGGCATATCGGTCTGCTCATTAATCGGCGAGGCCAGCGGGTCTCCCTGCGGTCTGCCGTCAATCATAAGCAGCGGCTGGCCGGCTTCATCAAGCCTGACAAAGTATACATAGCGGGCTCCGATGGATTGACGGAATTGGTCCAGCTCGTTCCGCAGCGACCAATAGAGGTCCGTCTCCTGCGGATCTGCCAGAAAGCTGCTGTATCTTTCGGCATCGAGCTGTGCAGCATAACTGCCGGCAATGCTCATGTTGTAGCTGCTGATGGTCCCTTGTACGGCAGACCCGGTGTTCGCCCGTTGAATGGCGATGTTCCCGGCTGTAATACACAGAATAACGGCTGCTGTGACACAGAGAATCCGGGCAATCAGACTTGTACGGATAAAAGCAAACATGGAGACGTTCCTTTCGCGCAGCGCAAATGCGTATTATGTAGTAGGGAATGGCAGAGTTTGCAATGACAAATGTCCCTCTACCCGGAAAATTTCGACAGCTTTTCTGAAAATCCTTTTTTTAATAAGCAAATTTTACAGCTTTCAGCGGATTGACTAGAAAAAAAGGGTGTGCCCGGCTATACTTGAAATAACCCGACTATTTGACTTGGAAATGGAGATTGAATACATATGATTACGCACACTGCGCCTTCAATCAAAAAACAGGTATATGAGCGGATATTCGAGCATGGTACCGTTTCGAAGGCCGATCTGCTCCAGCATTTCGCAGTAGCCAGCAGCAGCCTGACCCGGCTGCTTGAAGATATGATCTCCCAGGGACTGATCATCGTCTCGGGATTCGGCAGCTCCACCGGCGGAAGAAAGCCGATTCTGTTCCAGACCAACCCCAAGCACCGCTACCTGCTGGGACTTGAAATATCACGGCTCTACTCCAAGCTTGGGCTATACGATCTGCATCTGAAGACATTGTCGCTGACACGCTGGGAGATGGATACCCGTATGACGCCCGGGCGGCTGGTAGAGCTTGTAGGAGAGGCGGCTGAGACGTTTATGGACAGAGAAGGCATTACAGCAGATCAGCTATTAGGGATCGGTATTGGTGCCGTCGGCCCGCTTGACCAAAGAAACGGAGTCATTCTGGAACCCGAGCTGTTTCCTTCCCCCTCCTGGAAGAATGTTCCGGTATGTGAGCTGCTTACTGCACGGCTGGGTGTTCCGGCAAGACTCGACAATGGAGCGAATACGGCTCTGATTGGCGAGCACTGGGCCTTCCGCGAAGAGAAGGTGGAGCATGCGCTCTATGTCCATGCCGGGGTTAATATCCGTTCCGGCCTGATGTCCGGCGGCCAAATTATCCGCGGTGCTGTTGACACCGAGGGGGCCGTCGGACAAATGATTATCCGTACGGAAGGCCCGCGGCTGCGGGATAAGGGAAACTACGGTGCGCTTGAAGCCTATGTGTCCATCCCCTCACTTGAGGAGCGCATCCGCAGCCAGCTTGCCGGAGGCCGCAGCAGCCTGCTCTCCGGCCTTGCTCCTGAGCGGCTTACGTTCCCTGCACTGGCTGAGGCGCTTGCACAGGGGGATATCCTTGTTAAGGAGCAGTTTACCGAAACCGCGCATTATCTGGGCATCGGACTGGCCAACCTGATTAATACCTTCCATCCGGAATATGTCATTCTCGGCGGTCCGCTGGTCAATGCTGATCCGCTGGTATTCACCACAGCCGTAGAAGTAGCCAAAAAGAATACGTACCGTTATCCTGAATACAGTCCCGTATTCACGCAAGGCGCTCTTAGGGATGAAGCCGTGGCGACCGGTGCTGCAATCATGCTGCTTCATGAATGGCAGTTGAATTAATAACCGCCCCCTCCGCCTGCTTCAATTATTCACTTGTTCTACTCAAGATATAGAGGAACAGCCAGTAACGAATCTTCTCAGATTCGGCACTGGCTGTTCTACGTTTAAGCCCGGCTATCCTACCGGGCCCGTTGTTACTTAGTAAGCTTCTGCCGGATGAGCACGATTAGCTCCTCCACTGTATCCCATACCAGCGGACGGATGTCCTGCAGCAGGACATCAAGCTGTGCCGAACTGCTGCTGTGTACAGTCCAGATTACCGGAATACCCAGCCCCAGCCCGTAGCCGGCGGCGAAGTAGACACCGGCAGGCTGTCCGGTCAGATCCGCAACAACCAGCCGGCTCTCTGCAAGCTGTCCCAGCGTATACTGTCCGTTCTCCGCCGGGGCCGGATGCCTGAGAATATCCGGCAGATATCCATATTGGCCGATTACGGGCAGCAGATTAGCCTGCCACAGGCTGTAATGCTCTTCATCTCCGCCCAGCAGCACACAGCAGGGCTTCAGCTTCTTGCCGCCTGCGCTTGCAGCGGCTTCATTCCAGCCCTGCTGTGTAAGCTGAAAATTCATCCCTTCGCGGACGAGCTGCTGTTCAGTACCAAGCTTGTCTATGATATAGACCAATTCCTGCAGATTAGGGGAATAGGTCAGGTTATAGCTGGACGACAGCGGATGAATCATAACCGGATCACCGGGAGCATCCGAATGCCTGTAAAGAAACTGCAGCAGCCGGGTCCCCTTATCCTCAATAGTCACTGGAGTTAGGGGGCTGCCTGCAATTGGCTCCAGATCTCCGGCCGACAAATATACTGCCTCGCCGCGATCCGTCTTCTCTCTAATGTAAGCCGATATGATGTGCAGCAAATCCCGCTTGACGGAATGCGGCAGTGCGTTGATCTCATCATAGCTGTCCTTATGCAGATCATAGTACCCGCCCGGCGAGCAGGAGCAGTCCAGATAGCGGTCGTATTCCCCTTCACGTTCAATGGGAACAATCGCATCACAGAACAAGCAGTGTTTCTTAATCATATAACCTATCACCTCGTATCCATTGCTGTCCTTTACCTTAACACTATTTTGCAGGCATAGAACTGGTAAATGGCACCAGGCCGGACTATGCGGCAAGGATCAGGAATAATTCCCGCACCCTCAGCCGGTTCTATCCGTTTATTGAATCATCCGCTGCAGCTCCTCTATCGTTGACACATATTCAGGATTAAACTCCTCAGAACCCATATAACCGGTCAGGCTGGCCAGGAACTGTCTGCCTTCTGGAGTTTCCGCTGCCTTATCGGCATCAAGCGGGCAGATTAGCAGCTTTCCGGTACCTACACGACATTCCAGCAGGAAGCCCAGCCTGTGATTGCGTTCGAAATTGTCGATCGTCCGGACAACCGGACTCCAGCTCTGATCCGTGCCGTCCAGTATCAGCGACTTGGAATGCTCGATAATACTCCACCATGGATAAGTGGAGTGTTCTTCACTCGGGAAGCTGCGGAGCACGGGATGGCTGTTATCTATCAGCAGCCCCATCGTGCCGACCGGCACCGGCCGGTTCATACTCTCAGAGATGGAGCGGAACATCGGATAGCACCAGAAATCGGTACTATAGAAGCCTTGAACGGCATTGTTCAGTGAATCCGGGTTAGGCATCAGCAGCACATTTCCGCCCTGTTCAAGCAGCGCCTGTGCTTCAGCTCCCAGTTCCTTGAATACATGCACTCCGTCTAGTCCGGTACTGGTCAGTTCCGGATAGATCCACAGGTCATAGCTCTTATGGATGTCCGTACCGGCAATCTGCAGGTTCAGCCTAACGGCTGTCATTGCATCAACAGCGGGCAGCAATAAATCAACCACACCAATCTGATAATAATTGGCTTCAGCTGCACTATCCGCTACAGCAGTGCCGCTTCCCAAAATTCCATTGTCTCCGCCAAGCTCCCAGCTGAGCTCCAGTCTGTCCGGCGCAGCGCCGCGGAACCAGCTGAGTTCAACATCCGCATGGAACAGCTCTCCGCTCACATAGTTGAATTTCGGGAATCTGGCCAGCAGGACTGCATCATTGCAGAAGGTCCGCCATTCCTCCGCCGTGATCATCCCTTTGGAGTCCATAAATGCATCCAGTATACCGACCAGTGCGGTCCCCTGTCCGCTGAAATCCTGCAGATCCAGCAGCTGGAATCCGGCAAGCCGTCTGGTCCGGAAGGCTGCCTCCAGCTCTTCCTTGTAGCAGGCTGCCGCGAGCTTTCCTGAAGCTGCAAAGTATTGGGCCGCAAGATGGCCAAGGCCGTTCTTCTCAAGCCGTTCCCGGAAGATTTCGAAGTTCTTAGCCTTCAGCGGCCCGCTGTATTTAGCGATTTCCTCAAAATCCGGGAAGGTCGCATATTGGCCGATCTCATGCGAGATAACCGGAATATGCGGAATCCATTCACCTGAGGCGTCGTCCGCCTGAACGGTTTTGGCTTCTGTGCCGTATTGGATCTGGATCTCACCACCGGCTCCCGCGCCTTCGTCGGCATCCTTCACCTGCGCCGGCGGGACGAACTGGTCGTCGTAATCCTTCATTGTACTTGGAACAGCGGTCTGAACATGACCCAGCGGCGCATCACACATCGCATACGAGCCTCTGAACAAGCGGCTTCTGGAGAACCGGACTCCGCAGAAAAAGTCCTCATGCTCCAGAATTTCCGGCACCCACTGGTGATTATTCGAGCCCTGCGTGTAAAGCGGTCTGCTGTCAAAGGCTTTATATTCCTTCAGAATGGAGTCGATCTTGGCTCTGCTGCCCCACAGCTCGTTACCGAGAGACATCATTACAAAGGACGGATGGTTACCGAATGCCTGCAGAATGGCATAGCCCTCACTAACCAGATAATCCTGCTCAGCCTGATTGTGATTATCGTCAGACGGCTCCGTAATGGTGCCCCAGAACGGCAGCTCAGGCTCCATGTAGATTCCGAGCAGGTCTGCTGCGGTAAAGGCTGCTTCCGGCGGACAGCAGGTGTGGAACCGGTAATGATTGATTCCATAAGATTTGGAAATCCCGAGAATTCTCACCCATGCCTCCACATCCGTCGGCGCATAGCCGGTCAGCGGAAAGATCAGGCCGTCATGCTTGCCGCGCAGAAAGGTCTTCTGTCCGTTAATTGCAAACTTATCGCCGTCCGCCTTGAACTCCCGTAAGCCGAAGATCAGTTCGTTATGGTCTGCCGGAGTACTATCCCCGCCGCTGTTCAATGTAAGCTTCACCCTGTAGAGATTAGGCGCAAATTCACTCCAGAGCAGCGCATCTGCTCCCAGGCTATAATTAATGCTGAATGGTCCCGGTTCAACGGTGTAGATTTGTTCTTCAGCCGAATGACCGGCTCCCTCAGCCCCGTTAAAGCTTACAGCCGTAATGTTCAGCTCAGTCTCAGCGCTTCCATTAAGGATGGCTGTAATCCGGACTGAACGGTTAGCTACATCAGCAGTAAGCCGGATATCACTTAAGTAAGCTTCCCCGAAAAATTGCAGCTCCAGCCGCCCGGTAATGCCATTCCAGTTGGTCTGGGTATCCTCTGAGGTTAAATGCCCGCCTTTGGTGGGATATCCTGTGTTGCTGACGCAGACAGTCACGGTATGATTGCCCGCCGCCAGCTTGCCCAAATCATAGATGTGGGCGGTATTCAGACTGTCCCGGCTGCCGATTTCCGCACCGTCCAGATAGAGCGTTGTCATCCGGGTCCGCTCCAAATACAGCCTGCAGCTTTTGCCTGCCAGCTCCTCAGGTATTTCAATTTCTCTGGAGAACCAGGCTTGCCCCTCAAACAGATATTCATCCGTAAGCGCACTGATCAGAGTCTTCTCATTCTTCGGCCCTTTAAGTGCAAATGAGGTCGTTCCCGGTAAATCAATGGTATCGGAGAACGGCAATACCAGCCCTTGTTTGTCTGCATCCAGCTGCAGCTTCCACTTGCCTTTAAGATTGATCATAGTATGCAAGAATCCCACTCCTAATCATATATAGTCCTGGGTATCATTATAGCCCGTCACAGGATCGTTATCAATTTATATAATAACTGCAATAACAATACTAACAACGATACAATCTTAGCGTTGTAGCCAAAAAGCCGTACGGTTGCCCGCACGGCTTATATCTCTATTGATTCTGATCTGACCCGAACACCAGGCCTGCCGATTGCTTCGCCTGCTCCACAACCTGCATAACCCTGCGGCTGTGCTCCAGCATCCGGTTCGCTGATTCCCTGTCATTACCCTGGATCATCGCTTCAAATGCCATAAATTCATCGTACATCCGGTGCTCATGGTTTTTCCGGTTTACCTTGACCGGCTGCTGCCTGTTCGCAGTATATTCAAAACCGTCCACACTGTTCGCCGAGCCCGAAAGGTGAATATACCCGTCTGTTCCCTGAATGTTTACAGCATTACGCGCAGTGCTGTCCTTGGCTCCGATACAGACACATTTGAACCCGCCGTAATCCAGCAGCAGGACTCCTGAAGTATCTATTCCGCGGTCCATGTTAGCGGAGTATTGCACCTTTTGCGGACTGCCGAAGCAGCCGATCACGAAATGTATATTGTAAATGTTGATATCCATCAGCGCTCCGCCGGACATCCCGGGGTCAAAAGCCGGCAGCACCTCTCCAGCCCGGAAGGCATCGTATCTCGAGGAATACTGCGAGTAATTGCATTCTACTATTTTGACCTGACCCAGCTTGGGCAGATATTCCTTCATTAGCAGGTAACTGCCCAGATATTGGTTGGAGATCGCTTCAAGCAGAATCAGCCCGCTTCGCTTAGCAAGCTGCTCCAGCTCCAGAAATTCTTCCAGGTTGGAGGTGAACGGCTTTTCACAGATGACATGCTTGCCGCTTAGCAGCGCTTCTTTGGCATAAGTGTAATGGAGGTGGTTCGGCAGACCAATGTAGACAGTGTCCACGTCGTCATCCGCCAGCATACCGTTATAGCTGTGATAGATGCGTGAGATCCCGTGTTTCTTTTGCAGCGCTAATAATTTGTCCTCATGCTCCGGCTTTGAGCAAATGGCCTCCAGCCTGATCCCGGGTATATCCTGCACGAAACTGAGCAGATCCAGTACGATATTTCCCGCTCCTGCAATTCCAAGCTTCATCTCAGCTGCACCCCTCAATTCCTTGCTCAAGCAGCTCCATGACGGCTATGGTCTCATCGTCAGAGATTGATTTGTCGGCACCGCCTACAATCGTCTCATAAATATCGTCATAGAGCCGGGCGTAATCCCCTTTAGCCGACACTACTTTCTCTTCATGATAATGGCCTTCATCATCCAGATAGGTCAGCGTACCATAATGCTCAGGCGTATCTAACCCGAAATCGGCATGCCCTTTTGGCAGATAAAACAGCTTCAGATGCTCCTCCTGGCGGTCAATCGTCTGCTTGACGAACACCCCCTTCTTACCGTACACAACAAAGCTCGGGCGCGGCTTGAGGCGGAAAAAGCTCGATTTGACCGAAACCTTAAGCGAAGAGTAGTAGAAATCCAGATCGAAATAATCATTCATTCTGCCGTTACCGAGCAGCTGCCGTACATCATACTGCACCCGGTCCGGCGTTCCAAAGGTTGAAACGACCTGATCTACCGTGTGAACGCCATGCCCGTATAAGAAGCTGCTGTATTTGGAGAAACTGGTAACCGACTCCGGCGTCTGCGGGCGGTAGTAGTCGTAATTCATCTCTACCTCCAGAAGCTCACCAAGCTTGCCCGATTCCATAACCTGCTTCGTCGTCAGAAAATCGGAATCATACCGCCGGTTCTGGTAACACTGGATAATCAGATTCTTCTCACGGGCATACTCAAAAATAGACCTCGCATCCTCTGCGCTCATCATAAACGGCTTCTCGACCAGCACATGCTTGCCGTGATCCAGCGCCATTTTGGCATATTCGTAATGCGTATCAAGATGTGTACAGACAACCACCAATTGAATGTCCGGATCGTTCATCACTGCAGCCAGCTCATCTGTATACAGTACACCGGGAATCTTATCCCACCCGGCTTTGTGCGGATTGCGGGCATATATGGTTTTTACTTTCAGATGATCCCGGTTCAGGGCAAAAGGCAGATGATAGCGGTTGGTGCTTTTTCCGTTGCCGATGTAGCCGATGGTTAGCATGTTGATTCCCCCTGGGTTCTTTTTCGTTTATTATAAAGGAACTTGTACAGGTGTGAAGCTTCCCCGGTCAAAACGGTACAAACGACCAAAACGGTGCATCCAGCCCCGTCCAGGATTGAACAAAATGTTTAATGAGGTGATCTTTGTTGAAGCTGCTGAAGCAATTATCGGACATGCCGGATTTTACACCTAACGAACAGAGCATCGCAGCCTACATCCTTTTGCACAAGGAAAATATGCTGCAGCTTAGCATTCAGGAGCTTGCAAAAGCTACCTATACCTCCCACTCGGCAATCACCCGCCTGACACACAAGCTCGGCTTGTCCGGGTTCAAGGCCTTCAGCCTGAAGCTTGCCCGTGAATTCCAGCAGGAGAATCAGCTTCCGTCCACGGTCGATCCCAACTATCCCTTTGGCCATGAGGAATCACCGCTCCAGGTAGCCGGGGAAATCGCCGAATTAATGAAGGAGACCATCAGCAAAACCTTCGCGTATATGGATGATGCCGTGCTGGCGCAGACAGCAGAAATGCTGGATCAGGCGAAGCGGATTTTCATTTATGCGCTGGGGGATTCACAGATCCGGGCCAGAAGCCTGCAGAATAAGCTGATCAAAATCAACAAATACGTTGTGATTGCCACCGAGCTGTACGAATGGGCCTACCATACCGTTAATCTGACGGAGGAGGATTGTGCGGTTTTTCTGACCTATCACGGGAATTCGCCAATTTATTTAAAAGCAGCCAGGCATCTCGCCGGGCAGAATGTTCCCATTATCACCATTACAGCCTCTGATCAAAGTGAGCTGGCGAAGCTCAGCACAGCCTGTATATATGTTCCCGGAGATGAAGTAAAGCATGCGAAGATCGGCACCTTTTCCTCGCAAATGGCCTTCGAATATGTATTAAATGTGATCTACTCCTGCATCTACAAGCGCTCCTATGATCAGAACAAGGAATCTGCGGACAGGTCGCTGAAGGACAGCTATATAACCGGAATGATGGAGGAATAGGTTGCGGTATGCGCTAACGGAGTGCAAATTGTGATACTTAGCCTTTTATATTCAAAAAAAAAAGAAGGGGCTATCCCAAAAGCCATGAAATGGCTGCTGGGGACAGCCCTATTTTTACGCAGGATATATTAGGCTTTTTGACTGGACGCTCCGTGAACAGACCGTTGTTCCAATCGCTGTGCTCTCCAGATTTTTTTCATTCCCCTTAGCGGACATGAATAGCGCACATGCCCTGATCAGCTCAGTCAGCCGCTCACAATGCCGGCAGCGGCACGCGGTACAGCTTATCATCCTCATCCGCGGGACTGCCCCGCCCGTCGGTATTGTTGCTAATGAAATAGAGCATATCACCGTCGATCATCACGTCGCGGATCCGGCCGTATCCGGTTATGGCCTCACGTTCCTCTCCTGTTTCGAGGTCGAATGCAAGAACGGCAGTCCCTCTCAACGCTGCTGTATATAAAACGCCCTCTGCATAAGCCATCCCGGATGGAGCCCATGTATGGTCACTGCCGGATGTGAACAACGGAGAGACCATTCCCTCTTGCGCTTCACTGCCCTCTATCACCGGCCAGCCATAATTAAGCCCGGCTTCTATCTCATTCACCTCGTCATGGCTGCTTTGGCCATGCTCACTTGCATACAGCACGCCGTCTCCGGCCCAGACAAGCCCCTGGGCATTCCTGTGCCCATAGCTGTAGACATAGGAGCCCGCAAACGGATTATCCTCCGGCACTGAACCGTCGGTATTCAGCCGCAGGATTTTGCCGCCCAATGAACCGGTGTCCTGGGCAATATCCCTGTCACCGGCATCTCCTGCCGTAGCATACAGCTTGCCGTCCGGACCAAGGGCAAGCCTCCCCCCGTGGTGAACAGAGCCGCTTGGAAGCTTATCGAGCAGCAATGCTTCCTCCTTCCAGATTCCATTATCCTGTCTGAGCGTCACAATCCGGTTGAACTGACCTGAGCTGTCAGTATAGGTGTAATAGGCATAGGCCAGTCCCGAGCCTGCAAAATCAGGATCAAGCACCAGCCCCAGCAGCCCCGCCTCTGAGGCAGTCGCGATTTCTTTAGCCAGCTGTACCTCCTGCCGTTCAACATTCCCGTTGTCTATTTTGACAATATTTCCGGGACGCTCTGTCAGATACAAGATATCGCCGGCTTTGGCAATGGACCACGGCACTTCAAGATTTGCGGCCACAACCTCAGGTTCATTAAGCGCTGCTCCCGCATTGTCCGTTGTCTCAGGTGTGGCAGGTGCTGCGGATTGTGCAGAGGTATACTCATCAGCCGGGCTCTCCTGCCGGTCTTCTGCCGAATGCTGCTGCTCGTCTGCCGCAGCCGAGCAGCCTGCTGTCAATAAGACAGCCAGCAGGAATATAGCGGTTCTCTTTTTCAATCGAATGCACCTCGGCTCTCTTGTTGTCGGACTTCCTGTCGTCCGTCTTCTGTATATGTACTTATAAACGGATACGTTCAGCCTTACTCAGCACTTGAGCCGAGACAGGCGTCATTCCTGCTGTTCCTGCAGCAGATCCCGCTGGCTTCTTGGAAGCTTACTGACTACAAGACTATACGAATGGTCGATCATATCATGAATTTCTGAAAGGGACAGGGAACCGTCAACGATAACGGTATTCCAGTGCTTTTTGTTCATATGGTAGCCCGGCTTGACGGACTCAAGCTGCTCCCGCAGATTCCCGGCAATAACCGGATCACACTTCAGATTGATCCTGAATGTATCCTCCTCGCCTTCATAAATAAACGCGAACATTTTACCGCCTACCTTATAAACCTCCGGTTCCGGACCGAAAGGATATTCCTTGACCGCCCCTTGCTTGTCCTGGCAGTATGCCATAATACTCTTTTTCATCCAAACACCTCTTCTTCAGCTATTTCATATTAATCCTTATTATACGAACTAACGTTCTGAACAGCAATCCATAATCAAGGAAAAGATTCTGTCAATTATAAGCTTTATCCGAATAGGCTAGTACTAGAAAAGGAGGAGGACAACATTCATTCATTTGTCTCGTATATGCTGCTTGGCTTATCCCTTTCCGCACCCCTCGGACCGATAAATGCAGCCCAGTTGGATAAAGGCCTGCGCGGCGGATTCCTGCACGCATGGATACTCGGGCTAGGCGCTGTCAGTGCAGACATCATTTATATGCTGCTCGTCTATTTCGGCATGATTCATCTGCTGGATGCGCCGTTTGTCAAAGCGTTTCTGTGGCTGTTCGGCTTCTTTGTGCTTGTCTACACGGGATTCGACGGCATCCGCAGCTCAGGTGAAGTATCGACAGCCCGTCTAAGAGACAGCAGCGATACTTCACTGTACAGATCCTTTCTGTCCGGCTTCCTGATGTCCCTGTTCAATCCGCTCTCCATCCTGTTCTGGCTGGGTATTTACGGTTCAGTACTGGCCAAAGCAGCCAGCGAATTCCCTATGCAGCAGCTGCTGATATACAGCGGCGGTATCGTACTGGGTATCCTGCTGTGGGATTGTTCGATGGCTGCCGCATCCAGTATGTTCCGCAGACTCCTGACTCCTCGTGTGCTGCGGGCTATTTCCGTATTATCCGGCCTGTCGCTCATCGGTTTCGGCCTGTACTTCGGGGTACAGGCTGCCCGGCTGCTATTCTTCCACTAGACTTTGCTTTTACGCAGCCTGATCCCTTTTATCCTGAATTCAGAGCCCGGGAGACTTTGATGTCCGGCTGTTTCAACATCCACATATTCTGTATCCTTCTGCGCTGAGGTAACCTCATGCTTGCGCTTCACCCGCTGGACAATGAAGTCACTAAGTGCGATTAACGCTACAATCAGCAGACTGATGTAGAAACCCGGACGGCTGACTTTATGAAAAAGGGTGCCGGCAACCGCAGCAGCAATCAGGACAAGTCCGCTCCAGCGCTTCAGTCCGCTTAGCTTGCCTCCCTTCAGCAGCCTACCGGAGGATAGAAGAATCCATGACCAGTTATAGAGGATCATCAGCCCGGCAGCTGTTGTGATGTATTCATACACCCGGTCAGGCAGCCACAGCGACATCATAATGGCTCCGGTTAATCCGGCAGCAATCAGGCAAAGCGCAAGAAACGGATATTTATCCTTCCATTTCTTAGCGAACATCCGCGGGGCATCCCCTTCCTGCGACAGTGTAATCATCATTGAGGTAATCGCATACAATGAAGCGGTCATTGTCGAGAAGCCGGCAATAATCAGCACGCCGTTGAACAGATGCGGCACAAAAGCCAGCCGGTCGCTGCTCAGCGCCAGCATAAACGGGCTTTCTTTCGGATTAAAGGCGCTGAGAGGAACCATAATGACGGCAAGGCCAATAGAGAGTACATATACCGCAGCCAGCGAGAGAAGCATTACCTTACCAGCCTTGGGTGCTTCTTCGGGGTTCTCCAGCCTGTTCGCCATAATGCCAAGCACTTCTATTCCCCCGTAAGCATAGAAGGCAAAAATAAAGGCCGACCACAGGCCGATGCCTCCAGCAGGAAGCCAGCCCTTATAGCCGTTAGGCATGTCCGGCGTATACTTGGCGCCGCCAATCCAGCCGGACAGAAACGCTGCAGCCAGCACAAGAAACATCAGGATCGCTGACACCTTAATTACAGCCAGCACATTTTCCACCCGGTCAAACCCCTTGTTTCCAAAAAAGACGATGATTAGGCTGAGCACGGCATAGCCCGCTGCAAAGGTCCACATCGGCACTGCCGGGAACCAGAACCGCGAGAAAATCGACAGAGCGGTAAGCTGGCTGCCCATAATCAGCAGCTCGGAGAACCAGTATACCCATCCGCTGCCGAAGCCGGCCCAGCTCCCGAATGCTTTTTTGGCATAGGAGCGGAAGGAGCCCTGTTCGGGATGCTGCGCGGTCATCTGGGCCAGCGCATCAAAAACGACATATGTACCGGCAGCCGCCAGCAGGTACACAAGCAGTACAGAAGGACCTCCAATAGAAATAGCCAATCCTGAGCCGAGAAAATAGCCTGTGCCGATTGTCCCGGCAACGCCCAATAAGCTTAACTGCCACCATTTCAGTTTCTTTTCCTGTGCATTACTATTACCTGAAGCCTTATTCATGAATACCGTCCTCATTCTCTTTAGAATTTGAGCGTTTCCTCATTATCTAGAGTTCCCGTGCAGGTGCATATTCATGAAAGCGATTGTAATCCTGCAGGAGATAAATCCCCGCAACCGGCCGATAACACAAAAGCCGCGCAGAGCGCGGCTTTTTCAATCTAAGGAAGGGTGGTAACTTTGACGGATACAGGTGTTCTCGGCTTGAGCGGCGGAATCTCAGCCGGATAACCGACTCCGAACACCCCAATCACATCATAATCCTCCGGCACACTGAGAATACTGCGGTTATGAGGAAGTGCGCCTAACGAAGCCCAATAAGCGCCTGCTCCGGCTTCATGTGCGGCCAGCAGAAAATTCTGGGCAAAACAAGATACCGCCATTACATTCTCATCACGCTCAAACGGGGTTGCCGCAGCCTTGGACAACAGTGCAAGAACAACCGGCGCACCGCCGAAGTCCGTCTTATGCTTCAGCTCCGCTCTTGTTTCGGCTCCAACCATCACAATTTCCCACGGCTCATTCATCCGGTGGTTGGGGGCATAGCTTGCAGTCTCTAACCAGGATAGAAGATCTGCTTCTCCGATCGGATCCGGCTTGAACTGCTTGACACTTCTCCGGGTTTTGATGATATCCACGATGCTCATTACTGAATCGCCCTCCTTGTTGTTTATACTAACCCTGCTGTTCTATGGCTTTGCTTAGATCATAATCCTGAAGCTCTATGTCCGGGTTCAGTCCCAGTGCCAGCTTCGCCAGCTGGCTTCCGATAAACGGCCCCATCGTTAATCCGGAGGCCCCCAGCCCGTTGGCTGCAAGCAGGCCTTCCCAGCCCGGTACTGCACCGATCACGGGAAGAAAGCCGGGGGTAAACGGGCGGAAGCCCACCCTCACCTCTTGAACTGTGCTATCGACCAGTCCAGGGGCCAGCTCCAGCCCTTTGTTCAGAACCTCCTGAATCCCGCCGGCTGTCACGCTGGTATCATAGTCTTCAATATTGTTCTCATGTGTTGCTCCGATGACGATTCTGCCTCCATCAAAGGACAGAAGATATTGATCCGTAGGCGGGATAACAACAGGCCATGAGCCGGTGTCCGTATGCTCTGCTGCCTTTACGTGCATGATCTGGCCCTTCTGATAGCTGACCTTAAGCTTAATGCCGAGCGGCTGCAACAATGGAGCTGCCCACGCACCGGCACAGATGATCACAGTATCTGCGGCGAAAATCTGCCCGTCAACCACCACTCCGGTAACGCGGTTACCGGTACATTGCAGCGCAGCATCCCCTTCTATCTGCCGGGCTCCGCTTCGCCGGGCTGACCGCAGCAGCGCATCGCGCAGCGCACGGCCGTCCACCCGCGCAGCACCGCTCACCTGCAGAGAATGATAGCCTTCAGCAAGCAGCGGAACCTGTTCAAGAGTCTCATGCTCCGTCCGCCAGGTTAATTCGCCAATCTCCGGCGCATCCTCCAGCCGTTTTCTTGCCCGTTCCTCCTGCTGCTTAAGCTTGTCTGTGTCCCTATGGACACTAAGCGCACCAACCCGGGCATATCCGGTCTCGGTTTCACCCTCCAGCTCCAGCTCACTGATCAGTCCGGGGTAAAAGCGCGCCCCCGCCTTAGCCAGCCGGTACCATACCTGATTACGCCGCTGAGACAGCCAGGGGCAGATGATCCCGGCAGCGGCATCCGTAGCCTGCCCCTTGTCCTTGCGGTCGATAATCAGCACCTCTGCACCGAGCTTAGCCAGCTGATAGGCGGTTGAAGCTCCCAGAATGCCTGCTCCGATAATGATGACCTTCTTCATGATGATTTCCTCTCTTAACAGGCATGCATGGCTGCTGATGCCGGAATTATTTCAGATTGCCGATCAGCTGCCCCAGCTTAGGGAACACCTGCAAAGCATTGTTGTAAAAGACATCCTCCCAGTGTGCTTCCGGGATCAGATGCTTCACAAATTTGATGTACGCCTCCAGCGGTACAAGCGGCCAGTCGGTGCCGAACACCAGGCGGTCATACTTCTCGGCGAATACAATTGCCCTGCGGAAATGATCCGTATAGGTCTGTTCGGTCAGCAGCCGGTCTACCTTGGCGGAGTCGCCGACAATCCAGCCGGACAGATCACTGTACAGGTTCGGATTTTTCTCCAGCAGTGCTGCAGTATCCATTACCCAGGGATCACCAAGATGACATAGCATAAAGGTAATGTCCCGGTGCTTCAGGAATGTCTCTTCCATCGACAGCGGATGGGAGTACTTTAACAGCCCTCTGTCCGAATAAGTAAGGCCGCCATGAATCACTACCGGCATCTGATATTCAGACGCCAGCCTGTAGACCGGAGCATAAATCTCATCACCGACATTAAAGTGGTAGTATCCGGCATAGAGCTTGATTCCTACTACATTATCCTGACGCAGCGATTGCTCCAGCGCTTCCAGTTGACCGTTCTGATGCAGGGTTAGCGGATTAATACCGACACAGGTGTACAGATTACCCGGAAGCTCTCCGGTCAGATCCAGCAGCATCGGGCTCAGGGCCTCATTATCCGGAAAAGCTCCAGCTACTGTCTCCGTAACCCCCATTCCCACACCTGCGATAACGCCGGAGCGCCGGAATTCCTCCAGCAGCCCCTTTTCCGAGTAATCAATATGCGCCAGCTCCTGTGCTGTTTCGTGAAAAGACGCAATATTGGAATAATGGACATGCGCGTCGATGATTTTCATAGAATAGTCCCTTTCTTATAGCTACAGATTAAATTTGATGGATAACAGATCCCGGAAGGCTTCCTCCGGAATATCCAGATCAGAGAATATATAAAACTGCGGTGTGCTGAATAACGTATCCCCGTCTCTCATGAACAGCTTTTCTGTTATAAAAGAGGAGATAACATGCGTATTAACCAGCAGCTCGGGTGCTGCCTTATCGGGACTGGAAACCTGGCTCATCCGCTGCTTCCGCTCATCTGAGCTGAATTGAATGATACCGCCCGAGCTCTTTGTTTCATTTTGAACTCTCCCGGCCTTGTAGGTGATAGTTTCACCAGCCTGATTCTTCACCGTCCCTTTGCTGCTCTTCAGTACGCTGCCGGTTTTATAGAAGCCTGCTGTTTGCAGGGTCAGGGGTTGAAGCGGTGCACCTGTATTCTGCACGATTTGAACTACAGAAGCAAGCACCGGTACACCCGGCAGCAGTAAAAAGTAATGATTGAGTGTAAGCCCTTGGAATTTGCGGTTATGAGAAATTCTGATACTAACCCGGACACCCGACCAGGCATTGCCTTTGCTGTCAGTCAACCGGGTAAAAGCAGCTTCCCGCAGCTCCTCCAGCAGACTGCGCGGTGACAGCCCCTCTACTCCGGCGAACACGCCGCCGGTCCAGGGATTCCACCAGGACTTGGGCTGAGGTGCCGGGTAAGCGGAGTCAAGCCATTCTTCTCCCTGAACCTGCAAGGAATACAGCGCAGGCGCAAAGCTGCTGTTAACCTGAATCTGTATGATTCCGTTATCTGCTGTGAGCACCTCTCCGTGCTCTGTCAGACTGCTGTTCTGCCCGACTTCATTATCCGCAACAGGTAACATCAGATAGCTCTCTGAAGACTCAAAGGTTTCCATATCGAGGTGTATCTGAAGCAGATCGGCTTGTACCTTCTCTGCGGGTGTGAATGTAAGGACGGCTTCAGCCAGCTGCTGCTTAGCGGTGACCGTGAGGCTCTGTTTGAAGGCAGAGTCGATCTTGGAAGACAGGATAATCTCCCCCTCTAAGAAACTCATCTTCTCCTCATGCAGTGCCAGCTCGGCAGACCCGCTTATGAACGGGTTCCCTCCGTTCAGGCTTAACCGGAGCTGCTGTCCGGTACCGGGCTGTTCAGTACGGGGCAATCCGCGAAGCTGGGCAAACGACCGGAAATCCTTCCAGCTGCTCCAGGTGCCCAGTGCAATCCGCAACGGTTCGGTCTGGATGGTACTGCCGGAAGAAAGGTTGCCGAGCGGGTGCTCAACAGCATACAGCCAGTTGTCCTTGATCAAGCTGCGTTCAGCCGGCCAGGTGATCCCCCTCGGCAGCGAACCGTCATCCGCATACAGCCAATTCTCTGTGAGTCCGTGAACATCCCAGTAATCAGGACTGGATGCATCCACACCGTGCTTCAGATCAATGAACCGGCCGCGGTAAGGAATGACGCCTCCTTCCAGACTGAAGCCGAAGCTTTCCTTGAGATAGAGCGGCTCCGCCCAATCCGTCTGAGCTGAATTACGGATCTGATGAACACGCTCTATAATCCCGTTTTTGTAGAGTCTGACCAGCATTGTTAACTGTAGCCCCTTGCGTAAAGCATCCAGCCTGTAACGGGCTTCCAGTACAATGGCTTCACCTTCCATACAATGAGTGACCTGCTCAGCGGTCAGCCTGTTGAACTCATTCGTATACGGGGGTCCGAATTTCGGAAACGGCAGGCTGATGGCCTTATGGCTTTCTTCAAAAAGCTCCAGTGTATTGCTGAATTTATCCAGTCTTACCGAATAGCGCCCGCTGTTAACTATCCATCCTTTTTCCGTTCTGCCGCCAAAGGCTGAATGTGTGCCGGGAAATACCAGACTCACTTCCTGCTCAATAACCGCAGGCTCCCTGTGGTCTGCAGCAGCGGTGATTTCCGCCTTATGATTCCAGATGCCATACTCCTTAAGAACCGCCGGCACCGCCACGGTTGTGCGGCTTTTCGCCGGAACTGTGACCTGTACATCAGGCCTGCTGAAGGCCAGAATAGAGTCCGCCGGAAGGGTGAAGGTGAATTGTGTCTCTGCTGCGTACTCATTCTCCGCCGTTACATCCAGCTCAAAGGCTTCGCCTTTATAGAGCATGGACCGATCCGGCAGCGCAAGTCTGAGCTTCACCGGATACTTCGGCTCAATTCCCAGCTTGAATACCGCTGGCAAACCGTTGATCAGCAGCTCCGCCTCGATAACCGGATGTGTCTGGTACGGATTCTGCTCCTCTTCAACCGGATGAACGAAGAATTGCCCTTCGATCTTTTCCGTTGCTTCTACGCTCCGCGTCTCCTCCAGCTCAAAGCTGATTTTCGGATTGCTGGTCCCCTTGATCTGCAGGGTAAGCGGCTTGCCGCTCTTGTTCACTGCCTCATAGATTACCGGATAGCTGCTGCCAAAGGGAAGCTGATGCTGCAGCGGAATAGAAGCCTGAATCAAGTAATCCTCCGTTTCAATCAGGCGTAAGCCGCGTCCGGTCCGTTCATATTCCATTACTAGCTTCAGGTCATCCTTTTGCCATTCATATGTAAAGTAGTCAAACCCGTTTTCTTTACGTCCATCAGGCATAACGGATATTTCACGCACGCTGTCCGCATACCAGTCAAGCTTGTCAAAGAACGGCTTTACAGCCGCAGTCTGCAGGACAGAGGGAATAAAGTTCATCAGATGGGTGGAATCATCCCGTTTTTCCCAGAAGAACCCGCTTTTCTTATACGTCGGAACTGCCTTCGTATTGCCTGGCCAGGTATACAAGTCAAGCCGGGGCCAGCCCAGGGAGATCGTCTCCTCAAGGGCACGGAGGACAAGCCGTTTGCCGACTTTGCGCCCGTGATAATCAGGCCGTACATTCAAGAGCGGGATATACATTGCTCCAGAATCTTCCTTATAGTGGGAAAAGCTGCAGTAGCCGATAACCTCGCCGCCGGCTACGGCTAGAAAAAGCTTCAGATGGGTTCCGTTCTCGTGCTCTTCAATGACACTTTGTTCAGTCTGGTAGGAGTTGTCGCCTCCCCAGCTTTCATAGCTTCTGTTCCACATCTCGGCGATTGATCTGGCGTGTCTTAAGGGTTCATATTCTTCAATTATGACTTCCGGGGCTTGCAGCATGTACGTTTGTACCTCCTTAAATTACATTGGAATCTTACTTTTCAGACAAGGTATGGATAATCTTGGGTAATGCCACTCCAGTATAAACGATTTATTTCGAATGAACTAAGGATATTTCTTTTTAAAAAGATTATGCCTGTGCCCGTTGTCGCTGATAATCATTATCAGTTATACTTTCTATACAAAGCAAGGGGGCTCAACAATTTTATGAATCTGAAGGAACATATTATACTCTGGACTCATGCTGCGGTAGAAATAATGGATATCCGCCTAAGTATATACAGCCCCGGTGAGCAAACGATCCGATACCGCCTGCCTTGCAGTGCCTTTATATGCATAGTCCGCGGGAAAGCAGTGATTTCGCTGGACGGTCTCCGCCATCAGATAAGCGAAGGGAATGTAATCCACGGCGGTAAGGGTTTAACCTTTGAGCTGATGCAGTCTGTGGAGATTATTGAATATTATCTGATCCTTTACAGGGCCAGGCTCGCCCTTCCAGCACGGAAACATTTGCTGTCAATCATGGACCAAGAGAATCCGTTCGAGCTCCAGTACCTGTGCAGCCCGCATGCTCCGCTTCCTCTGCTGGACAAGCTCAGAATTATGCATGAATACTGGCTTAATGGCGGCAGGCTGGAGCAGTTATATGTCAAAACAATGCTGTATCAATGGGTGTATGAGCTGTTAAGACAGCTGCATGTGCATGGTGTTCAGGCGCTGAAACCGGATGTGCTGGAGACGGCAATCCGTTATATGGAGAATAATCTCAGCCTTCCTGTCAGCCTGGACAAGCTGGCCCAAGCTGCCGGAAGCAGCCCGCGAAGCTTGTCCAGACTATTCCGGATGAAGCTTCATACCAGTCCCAACCAGTATCTGATCAGTCTGCGTATGGAAAAAGCCCGTGAGCTGCTCCTCCGTACAGACGCCAGCCTGCAGGATATTGCCACAGCCATCGGTCATCCGGATGCCTATTATTTCGGACGGATGTTTAAAAAGCATTTCGGGATTTCGCCTGTAAGGTATAAAAATTCAATAAAAGCCGATGCCCCCTGGCCGGAAATGACATCGGAAGCGTCCGGTTTTGACATTGTCCGCATGTCTTCTCTTGGGTATAGTGTTGATAATCATTATCAATACAATTCAGGAGGAGCGTCATCCATGTCTAAATCTGCGAGACCGTCATTACTTATTACCTTACTGTTATGCTTCAGCATTGTACTCAGCGCCTGTGCGGCAGGGAACACCAATACAGCATCCGGCAGTAACAGCACGTCCCCGTCACCTTCAGCAAGCACCGCCCCTGCGGCCACTGATACACCTGCAACTGAGGCACAGACCCGCACCATCACTACGGTAAAAGGAGATATTGAGGTTCCTGCTGATCCGCAGCGTGTAGTAGTTCTCTATCTTCTGGGCGATGTGCTGGCCCTCGGAGTTAAGCCGATCGGCGTATCCGATGTCTCGGAGGGAGCCGCCTTTGAGAAAGAGTTACAAGATGTGCAAAAGCTGGGCACCTGGTTTGAAGCCAGTCCCGAAGCAGTACTCTCGCTTAACCCGGACCTGATCATCGTCCCTTCAGACGAAACCTATGAGGTCCTTAAGGATATCGCGCCCACTGTAATGGTCCCTTATGAGACAATGTCCGCTGAAGAACGGGTAGCTTTTATCGGAGAAGCATTGGGTAAAGAGAACGAGGCAAAAACATTGTTCGAAGGATTCCATGCCAAGGTTGCAGAGAGCAAGCAGAAGCTGCAGGAAGCAGGCATTCTAGATCATACCGTCTCCATCATGGAGGGCGGCAGCAAACGAAGCATGGCCGTTGTTACAAGCAAGCAGTTTGGACGCGGCTCGCAGGTTATCTATGAGTATCTGGGCATGAAGGCTCCGGCAATCATCCAGGAGAAGGTTGAGACATCCACGGAGGCCGTAGGTGAGGATGTATCCTTCGAGGTGCTTGCTGACTACAGCGGGGATTATATGTTCCGCTCTTCCTATGAAGGAATGGCTGATCTCACCCAGGACCCGATCTGGAACAGCATTCCTGCGGTAAAAGCGGGCCGGTTAATCAACATTGACTTCGGCTTGTCCTATTACAGTGATATCTATTCGCTGAATGCACAGCTTGATTATATTGTAGAAAGCCTGCTTGGTGCACCAAGGGTTAACTAGCAGGTACACAGCTATCGCATTGCCCCGGATTTTTCTGATTAGCTTATTTAGCAGCACAGCTAACAGTAAGAATCTGCGGGCTTTTTTTTGTATTCCTATACTGTCATTCTTTCGAATCAGTGAATAACATGTTATTAAATTTAACATTGACAAGAACAAGCATGCTGAATTATTATGATTTATATGATAAATGTCACATTAAATAACATAAGTCGTCTTGTATAAGCCCATTAATCGGAGTGGGCGTCTCGACCAGGCAACCGTAAATTGCCCCAGGCTACAAGAGGATGCATGAGCTGTTAGAGCTGTATTCGAACGTCCTGAATACGGATCTCTATTGCACTGCGCCTCTTCTGCCTGGGGTTTCTTGCATCATCCATACCTTCATCTCAAAGGAGAGAACCTAACATGACAAAAACTAACGCGCTTGCCGAATTCCAGATGCAGCTTCCCCGTGACTGTACGTTTACACCAAGTGACTGGCAGGTTCTGTCTGAGTACTGGTACCCGGTAGCCATTGCTGATGAGATTCAGGATAAGCCGGTATCCGTGAAGCTGCTGGATGTCAAGCTTGTCTGTTACCGCAGCCACGGCAAGGTTGTAATCGCCCGTGACCTCTGCTTTCACCGCGGAGCTCCGCTAAGTCTGGGCTGGGTGGAGAATGATGAAATCGTCTGCCCGTATCACGGGTTCCGCTATAACTGCGAAGGAGCCTGCACCTCTGTACCGGCCCATCCTAAAGCCAAAATATCACCTAAGCTTAAGCTAATTACGTACCCGGCGATTGAACGTTACGGGTTAATCTGGACTTCGCTGGCCGGTACAGAAGAGCAAATCCCTGAGTTCCCCGGCTGGGATGACCCTGATTTCATTAATATTTTGCCGCCCAGCTTTGACATAGCGGGTTCTTCCGGCCGCCAGATGGAAGGGTTTCTGGATGTTTCCCATTTCGCCTACGTCCATTCCAATTCGTTCGCTGATCCCGACAACACTGAGGTTCCGCAGTACAAGGTAAGAAGGGAAGGTAATGAGCTGTTTGCGGATTACTGGAGCACTGTCAGCAACTACGGTAAAGGCCAGGAGAATCCGGCGCCGGAAGGCTTCATGTGGCTGCGCGCCTTCCGGGTATTCCCTCCCTTCGCCGCCTCGCTTACGGTACATTTCCCGGAGGACGGGAAGCTGATGATCCTGAACTGCGCCTCACCGGTATCTGCCCGTTATACACGGCTGTTCTGCCCGATTTCCCGGAATTTCGATAAGAGCGTACCTGTTGAGGATACGATAAAATTCAACCTGCAGATCTTCTCGGAAGACAGGGACATGGTTGAAGCCCAGACACCGGAGGATCTGCCGCTGGACTTGACTGCTGAAGCCCATATTCCGGCTGACCGCACCTCCATCGCCTATAGACAGCTGTTGACCGAGCTGGGTCTGGGCCGGAATTATACTTCATAAACACACAAATTAAGCTTAATGCGACAAGCAGAAACGGCTATGCCGTCCTTCAGAGAGGCGGCAACCGTTCCTGCGAGAAAGATAAGGATTATTGATAGCGTAAAACATATAAATCCTTATATTTTCAAAAAGGGCGGCTGCACATGTTCATCCATTCTTGAACATGTGCAGCCGCCCTATATTCTTGCTGTCTAACTTAGCTTTCCATAATATAACGGTTCCATTTCTGCTGCCAGGCGATATCGTTCCAGAACGGGTGATGCGGCGCACAGTTGGAGCAGAGCGTCATGCCCCAGAAGCCAAGCGCCATCCCCTTGCGTATAGCATATTCGGCAATAAATTTGCCTACAGGCCCTTCTTCAAACCCGGCCATAAGCGGCGTGTAGCCGACATATCCTTCTCCGATTACAAGCGGCACCCCTGACTGTCCCGCCCACTCATGAATTTCATCAAAGGCTTTGTCTGCCTTCTGCAGCATCGCTATCTTGTGGGCACCGTATCTGTCATACAGGAACAGATCCCACTTGTCCGGATCAGCCCAGTCATGCAGATAGATCAGCCGCATCCCAACCGGATTTCCTTCCATCCGCCACTCCTGACCGGCAGGCAGGGTCCACTCTTCAAACGGCGGAGCATCTTCGCGTAGCAGTGACTGCACAAAGGGACCCGGGAAAGGAATGCTGTGATCATCCAGACCCGCGGTCAGCATAAGCTCATTCAGCACACCTTTGATATACAGGTGATAATGTCCAACCTGCATATTGCGGGCAACATAAGCCTTAGGATATTCTTCATTTACAGTGTAGCTTGCAGTCATCAGTGTATCCGGATGACTCTCCCGCAGGTACCCTACCGCTTCCTCAATGTATGGCTGCATAATTCTCAGGTTAGCCGGTACATTCTCGAACGCAATGCCCTCGGCAGCTCCTACAGCGGTCAGCTGTCCGAACTCTACCTCGTTATGCAGCTCCGCGTATACAATCTGTTTACCGTAGCCGGCCTCTTTTACATAGTGGATCAGCTGGCTCATGGATTTGGCAATCGCCATGAACCGGTCCTCAGGTGCAATTGCCGCCAGCTCGTCACGCAGCTGCGGATGAGCCAAGAAGCTCGGGCTCTGCTGATATTCCCACGAAGACAGCATGATGTAGCAGTTATGCGCCTCGGCCTGCTTAAACAGCTCAAGGAGATGGGCATGTCCGTCAAGCTCGGCTCCGCCCAGACAGTTGTACCATCTTGTACGCTGGCCAACCTTCCCCAGACTGCCGAACTTCAGCAGACCAGGCCGCGGGCCGTCTGCGGTAAACAGCAGGAACGGCATGGCGCAGATGCGGATAGTGTTGTAGCCACGCTCCACCGCTTCGGCGAACCGGGGCGCCAGATCATGATAAGGCTCCCCGGGGAGCGTCATGGTATACCAGGAGAAATCCCACATGGTTATGGTCAGTTTAGCTGGAAGCTGATTATCCGGATTATAGGTCATATTCGAATCCTTCCCTACTGCGAAATTGAATCACAGGGACGGGATGCCTTCCCGGTGATTATCCAGTAGAAGTCTACAGGATATCCGCGGGACTGGCAATTGAGGATAAACGGTTTGTGATGGACAATATTCTTATCCTAAGCTTAGACCGGAGCTGGATTCGAACCGCAAAGATCCATAATAACCCGGGCATAGATCTTGGATGCGGTCAGCAAATCTTCAATAACGGCATATTCATCCGGCCCGTGAATTCCCGTTGGTGTACCCGGCATTGCCGGACCGAAATTCACTCCGCCGGATATTCCATGCACATAGCTCCAGCCACCCGTAGACATACATTCACCCTTCACGCCGCTGTACTCTTCGTAGGCAGACAATAGCTGCCGGATAAAAGGTGATTCTGACGGCACATGATGAGCCGGACTATAGCCGCCCGGACTAAGCTCTAGACCGAACCGCTGCAGCCGCGACAGCAGGACATCGCGTGTATTCTCTTCTGTTGCACAGAGCGGCAGCCGGCAGTCAAGAACACCGGTCAGACTGGCAGATGTGTAATCAAGGATGGCGAGATTGACGGTTAACTTACCGGATAGTTCATCTTCCATGGCTATGCCGGCTGCAAGTCCGTGAACATCACCATGCGGGAACAGCTGTCCCACATGCCGGAGAGCGTTCAGTCCGGGGCTATCCGGCAAGGGCAAAACAGACAACAGCGCCAATAATGCTGTCACTGCATTGGAACCGCTTTGCGGCTCGGAAGCATGGGTGCTTTTGCCTAAGACAGTAAGAAGTACATCAGTTCCGGAATTGCTGACTTGGACCTTCACTCCCGGAATGGGTATCAAATGCTGCAAAGCATCCGTTACTTCCGATTGTTTAAGACCTCTTATTAAAGCTTCAGCCTCTCCTGGAACGACATTAGACCGGCTGCCGCCCCGGGCGTACATAATCCCTGCTTGTTCTTCGATGAACGCAGTTGCCGGAAATTTAGCCGAGAACGCGGTGAACAAACCGCCCTTTTCCGTGTTAAGCACAGGGAACTCACCATCCGCAGTGAACAGGTAAGGCGGTACCGGATAACGGGCAAAGTAATACCGCAAATCCCGGCAGCCGCTTTCTTCATCAGTCCCGAATATGAGACGGACATTGCTATTTAGCTCAATACCGAGCGCTTTTACGGCAGCCAGGGCATACATAGCAGCAACAGCAGGACCTTTATCATCACTCGCCCCTCTTCCATACAGCTTTCCGTCCTGCAGAATCCCTTCAAAAGGATCAGTCCTCCAATGTTCACCTTCGGGAACGACATCCAAATGAACCAGAATACCCAGCTTAGTCTCATGCCTGTTCAGATCTGCTGTTCCGGCGTAGTTATCTGCATTATGTGTAGACAAGCCTAATTGCTCTGCCATTTGTAGTGCAAGCTGTAATGCTTCAGCCGGCCCTTTGCCGTAAGGCATGCCCGGTTCCGCCTGAGCGTTCACACTGCGTACGGCAATCAGCCGGCAGATGCTCTCTATAAATTCGCCGCGGTGCTCAGCGAAATAACGCTCAAGCGCCTCATGGAGCTCTATATTGTCCATACCGGCCTCAATACGCTTCAATCAGATCCACAGGGCTCAGCAGCTCCCCGCCGGCTCTGAACAGCAGCAGATTCTTAATAAAATGCATCATCGACATGTGAATGTAATTACGGGTAATTCCGGCACTGTGCGGTGTAATGATGACATTCTCCATCGCCCATAGCTCATTCTCAGCAGGTAAAGGTTCCTGCTGAAATACATCAAGCCCTGCACCGGCGATCATTCCTTGCTTCAAGGCAGAGATGAGCGCCGGCTCATCCACTGTCTCCCCCCGTGACAGATTCAGGAAGACGGCCGTCGGCTTCATCGCGGCAAATTCCACAGTCCCCATAAGTCCGGCCGTTTCAGACGTAAGCGGAGTCAGCAGGATAACATAGTCAGCCTGGCCAAGCCCTTCATGCAGACGGGAAATCGGATATACCAGGTCGAAGCCTTCTATCGGCTGTGCACGGCGGGTCACACCTGTAATCCGCATACCGAAGGCAGAAGCCAGTCTGCCGATTTCCTTACCGATCCGGCCGGCACCGACAATCAGCAGCGTTTTGCCGTTCAACTCATCCAGAGAGCTGTGTCCGCCCCATAGGCGGCTGCTCTGATTGCGGATGCTGAGGCCGATGTTCCGGCTGAAGGCAATCATAACTCCGAGGGCATGCTCGCTCATCTGCTGACCGTGAATACCGCTGGCATTACATACAGTAATTCTTCGCGCAATCAGTTCATTAAAGGGGAGATTATCGACACCCGCGCTCATAATGTACAGGAATCTAAGTCCGCTCAGCATCTCCAGCAGCTCCGGCTTAAAGGTCTCGTTACGGGCGACCATAACATCCACCTGCGGCAATACCTCTGCAGGCAGGGCTGCAAGATCGGGACATACGGTAATTTGCTCCCCGGTCCGCTCCAGCACATGGCGGATCACTTCTTCATTCAAAGGCACTGTTGAAATTATCATCTTATTCCTCCTTAGTTCTTCACGGGGTTCAGAGCATCCGCCAGCTTCGCTACGCCCTCAACAATCTGCACATCGCTTGGCGTAGAGAAATTAAGCCTGAACGAATCACGGCAGTCCTCCGGACTCAGAGCCAGCATATTGCCGGCAATGAAGCTAACCCCGGCTTCTGCTGCCCTGCGTGAGAATTCTTCCATGGACAGGCCATCCTTCAGCGTACACCAGATGAACAGGCCTCCCTCCGGCTCATTGAATGAAATGCTGTCCCAGAAGCTCTCCCGGAGGCACTTCAGCATAAGTGCACACTTGCGCCCGTATATCTGCTGCAGCCGTGTGATGTGGCTATCATAGTCGTAATTCCGCATGAAGGAATCAGCCAGCATCTGGGCAAACAAATTGGTATGCACATCGGCACTTTGCTTAAGCACCGTCATTTTCTGGGCGATGTCCAGCGGTGCCAGTACATATCCGACCCGTATGCCCGCCGAGAGCACCTTGGAGAAGGAGCCTACATAGATTACCAGCCCTTCTGTATCCAGTGATTTGATATTCGGAAGCTCTTCACCAGAGAACCGAACTTCTCCGTAAGGGTTATCTTCGAGGATCAAAATATTGTAACGGACTGCTAATTCATACAGCTGTTTGCGCTTCTCCAGCGACATGGTAACACCGGTAGGATTCTGAAAGTTCGGAATGGTGTAGATCATTTTAATATTGCCGTGGCTCGACAGCTGCCGCTCCAACTGCTCCATGTTCATTCCGTCAGGCTCAACATCAACGCCGAGCAGCTTTGTGTTGTAAGACCGGAAGG
Source organism: Paenibacillus camerounensis (assembly GCF_000723885.1). GTDB lineage: Bacteria > Bacillota > Bacilli > Paenibacillales > Paenibacillaceae > Paenibacillus_AQ > Paenibacillus_AQ camerounensis. Next base: position 26,115 of record NZ_CCDG010000078.1, on the reverse strand, counting down.
CATTAAGTGACCCGATAAAGCTCGGATTCTCGCAGACAATAGCATCTCCTTCATTACAGAACAGCTTGCAGGCCAGCTCAATTCCCTGCTGGGCGCCCGAGACAATAATCAGCTCATCGAATTCCTTGCCGCAGCCGAAGCGTACCTGCATCCGCTCTGTAAGCAGCTCCCGCAGCGGAGCATATCCTTCAGTCAATCCGTATTGCAGGAACGAAGCGGGATTATCCCTGAACAGCTGTGCCGAGATTTCCTGCAGCACCTCGTAAGGCAGTGTTTCGGGCGATGGATTACCCTGCGCGAATGAGATCGCACCCGGTTTACTCATGAGCTTCATTTTTTCACGGATTGCCGACGGTCTTAGCTGAGCTACTCTATTTGAAAATGTATACATTATATAATCCTCCTTAGCGCTGCCGGCGCTGCTGTTTCAGCACGCTTCCCCCGGCTACTGTCGGGAAACGGCTCCATGCTGCTTCCTGCTGATCAGGAACATATACACTCCGGCCGAGACCGCTGCACAGCCTGCACAGATTAGATACACCGTTGTAAACCCATGCTTCTGTGATATGGCTCCCCACAATATCGAACCAGTTCCCATCCCCAAATCCATTGAGGCTGTAAAAAGCGCACTGGCTGCCCCTCTTCTCTCCGGCAAGACCCGGCGGACCGCAAGAGCATTCATGGCCGGCTGCACGCTGCCAAATCCGATACCGAACATTAACGCTGACAGCAGGGTCAGCGGCAAAGAACCGGCAAAGCCCAGAAGGACAAACGAGCCTGCGATCAGCACCAGTCCGGGAACCATCACCGTGCGGCTTCCCCGGCGGTCAGCCAGTCTGCCCGAGAACAGCCTGCTAAGCAGCAATGCACAGGCATAGACAGTGAAATACAGGCCAATTCCCTCTATCCTTCTTTCTGCCGCATATTGCGGCAGAAAGGTCATGATCCCGCCCAGTCCCAGCGTAATGAAAAACATCACCAGCCCGGGGAATACAGCTGTCCCTTCAAATATAGATAATTTTTCATCGTTGTTATAAGTCTTTTTGACTAGTTTATAACGGATCGGCAGCGCCAGCAGCAGTCCAATGACAGCACAGACTGCCGCAGTGCCGAACAACAGATTATAGCTATGCTCCGCAATCAGATATAAGCCCAGGGGAGGTCCGAAGGCAGTCGGCAACGTATTAGAAACCCCGTAATAGCCAATACCTTCAGTCAGTCTTGAGGATGGAACCACATCGGCAATCACAGTTCCTGCAGCAGTGGAATGTGCACTGAAGCCAACCCCTTGAATGATGCGGACTGCCAGCAACAGCGGGACTGACACTGCCAGCTGCATAAAAAGAAAAGCGGTAATTAGCAGCAGAATTCCGCCTATCATGACCGGCCTTCTCCCCCGGACATCTGACAGCTTCCCGGTCAGCGGCCTGCACAGCAGGGCCGAAAATGCGTATACGCCAACAACCATCCCCGACATAACACCGCTGCCGCCCAGCTCCAGCACATACAGCGGTAAGGTGATCATAAGCATACTAACTGCGGTCACGATACACAGGTTAGCCCCTATCGCCAGCACATAGGGGCGGCTCCAGAGCGGGGGCTGTTCAGAATTTGAACGGCTCATTAACAAAATGCTTCAGCAGTGTGATCGCGTGCTCCACATCCGACATCTGCAACAGAGTATTTGCACAGTGCGGATAACGGGTTACGACAGACAAGCCGGCAGCTTTTACACCGAAGCCTGACCGGTTAATTGAACTTGCATCTGTACCGCCGACATAGATAACATCCAGCTGATACGGAAGGCTATGCTGAACGCTTAAGTCTTTTAATGCAGATACCAGATATTCATCACAGATTACAGAGGTATCAGAGATCTTGATTGCCGGGCCTGCGCCGATGGTATTGCTGCCTGTCAGATCACCGGGAACATCATGGGCAGGAGTGATGTCAACAGCAAGGCCGATATCCGGCTGAATTCGTTCAGCGGCGGTAACCGCGCCCCTGCAGCCGACCTCCTCTTGAACGGTAAAGACGAAATAGACATCGTTGTAGCAATCTTCCAGCGCCTTGAGCGCTTCTATCATCATATAGCAGCCGACTCGGTCATCAATGGCTTTGGATACGACATACCCGCCCGGAAGCTCGGTATAATGCCCCTCATAGACCGCATTGTCACCTACATTGACAACTTTTTTGACTTCAGTATCGCTGGAAAAGCCGATATCAACATACAGCTGTGTAAAATGCTTCAGCTCATCCACCGGCACACTGCTTCCGATGATGCCCACTGTCCCGTTAGTGAAAATTATTCTGGACATAAAGGCGCTTCTCACATGGGAATAACCAAGGAATTTAATCCGGATCAGCCCGTTTTTCTCGATCTTGATAACCTGAAAGCCGACTTCATCCATATGGGCAGCGGCCATTATCTTCTTTTTATGCTCTCCGCTTCCGCGCTTGTAGACAATCAAGTTACCTATAGCATCCGTAGTAACCTCATCGGCATGTAATACAACCTGCTCTTCAATGAACTCCCTTACCTTACCCTCATATCCGCTTAAGCCGCTTATCTGTGTCAATTGCTGAAATAACATGGCAGATCAGTCCTCCAATAAATAGTATCAATTCGCATATAAATGACAGGCTACCGTATGCCCCGGTGCCGCCTCAACAGGCTGAGGCCTTGCCGTCTCACAGACCGGCATCGCCCGGGAACAGCGGCTGCAGAAGGCGCAGCCGGGAATATCACTTGCCGGACTTGGTATCTCCCCTTTAAGGTACTCTTGTCCGGCGGGCCGGATGTTATCGGGATTCATGACCGGTACAGCTGACAGCAGGCCTTGTGTATAAGGGTGCAGCGGCTCAGCGTAAATGTCACCGCTGTCCGCAAGCTCAACGATCGAGCCCAGGTACATCACAGCTACACGGTCGCTAATATAGCGGACCATATTGAGGTCATGGGCGATGAACAGATGGGTCAGAGAGAGCTCCCGCTGCAGTGATTTCAGCAGATTGACAATCTGTGCCTGAATGGAGACATCCAGTGCAGAGATCGGTTCATCACTGACGATAAATTCAGGTCCGAGTGATAAGGCTCTGGCAATGCCTATCCGTTGCCGCTGTCCCCCGCTGAACTCATGCGGGTAACGGCTTGCCATTTCACGCCGCAAGCCTACCAGCTCCAGCAGCTCACAGATCCGCTCCAGCCGCTCACGGCCACGGAAGAGTCCGTGAATATCCATGCCTTCCCCGATGATGGCCGCGACTGTCTTCCTGGGATTCAATGATGCATAGGGGTCCTGAAAGATCATTTGTGCCCGGCGGGAGAAGGCAAGCCTGTCTTGCTTGCGTTTAACAAGGAACGGCTGTCCTGCATAATGAATACTGCCTTCTGTAGGCGGATATACACCCATAATGGCTTTGCCCAGCGTAGATTTGCCGCTGCCGCTTTCCCCGACCAGCGAAAGCGTCTCTCCCCTATAAATATCAAGATCTATGCCGTTCACTGCGCGCAGCATCCGGCCGCTGCCGACAGCGAAGTACTTTCTGAGTCCTTTGATGCTTAAGAGCACCTCACGGTTAGACAATGGCATAAGCCTCCTTTACTTCCCTGGCTGCAGCAGGGGCCTGCGGATGAAGCAGCCAGCAGGAGCAGCTGTGGCCTGAAGCAACCTCGAATTCCTCCGGGTCAGCCGAGCTGCATATCCGCATCGCATACTTGCATCTGGGAGCGAAGCTGCAGCCGGGAGCCGGACCCAGCAGCTTGGGCGGTGTCCCGCCGATGGTTATCAGCTCACTGTTCTTGTCCTGATCCGGCCGGGGTACCGAATTCATCAGCCCCCAAGTATACGGATGCTGCGGGTTATTGAAGATTTGCTGAACCGTACCCGTCTCCACAATCCGGCCCGCATACATCACCGCGATCCGCTGTGCGATGCTTGCCGCAACAGCAAGATCATGGGTAATCATCAGGATGGACATTCCGTTCTCGCGCTGAATGCTTCGCAGCAGATCGATAATCTGAGCCTGAATCGTCACATCCAGCGCCGTCGTCGGCTCATCGGCAATCAGAAGCTTCGGCTTGCAGGCAATGGCGGCAGCAATCAGCGCCCGCTGCCGCATGCCGCCGCTGAACGCCCCGGGATACTCCCGTGCCCGCCCCGCCGCACCGGGAATCCGCACGGCATCCAGCAGTTCCACGGCTTTTTGCCATCGTGACTTCCGCTTTAGCTTGTGATGTATCTCCAGTGTTTCACCAATCTGCTTCCCTACCGTCATTGTCGGATTCAGGGAGGTCATCGGGTCCTGAAATATCATGCCAACAAGAGAACCTCTGATCTGCTGCATCTGCCTCTCATCTGCCTGGACAATATCAATATCCGCCAGCCTGATTTCTCCGCCTTTAATATGAACAGGAGGATCAGGATTCAGTCTCATCAGTGTCTGGGCTGTTACGCTTTTGCCGCAGCCGGATTCACCGACCAGCACCAGCGCCTCCCCTTCTTGAATGTGGAAGGAGACACCTCTTACAGCCTGCAGCTCACCGCTGCCGGTTGCGATCGAGATCTGAAGATCCTTGACGGTTAACACGGTTCGCCGGGAATCTTCCATCAGGCATCCCTCTATTCTTTGGATTTAGGGTCAATAACATCCCGCAATGTATCACCCAGTAGATTGAAGGTAAGCATGGTTACACATAAGAATACTGCCGGGATGATCAACAGGCCAGGATAGGTCTGGAAGCTGGTAATCCCTTCCGAGGCAAGTGTACCCAGACTGGCCAGCGGTATCTGAACCCCCAGCCCGATATAGCTCAGAAAGGCTTCCGTAAAGATCGCCGAAGGAATGGTTAACGTCAGATTAACAATAATTACTCCCAGGGAATTCGGGATCAGTCCGCGGAAAATAATTCTCCATGACCCCGCCCCCAGCAGGCGCGAAGCAAGCACATATTCCTTCTCCTTCAGCTGCATCATTTGGCCCCGGACCAGCCGGGCCATTCCCGTCCAGCCGATTGCCCCGTAAGCGAGAATAATCGTAGTTACCCCAGGCTTCAGGACAATCATCAGCAGAATCACGATAATCATATAGGGAATAGCAACAACGACCTCAAGCACACGCATCATGATCTCATCTGTTTTACCGCCGAAATATCCGGCAATCCCGCCGTAGACCATACCGACTACCAGGTCGATTAACACGGCTGAGAAAGCGATAATTAACGAAATCCGCGTTCCATACCAGACCCGGACGAATAAGTCACGGCCGAGCTTGTCAGTCCCAAAAAGATGCCCTCCGGTCATCCATCCCAGATTGGTGCTGCTCAGATCCTGATCCGAAATACTGTAACGGCTGAACAGCGGCACGAATATTGCCCCAGCTACAAGCAGCAGCAGGATGACTAGACAGCTCGTAACGACCTTATTGCCGCGCAGGCGCTGCCGGACATCTTTCCAGTATCCCGCTGCTCCGCTCCCGGAAAGCGTCTGTTCCTCTTTGGCCGGCCCGGTCCATTCAAACATTTCCGCTTTATATTGCATATCCTCACACTTTCGCTTTGTAGAGTTTGATATTCGGATCAACAAGCGTATACGACAGGTCAACCAGCAGATTGGCACCGATCAGAAAAGCACCGAGGAACAGTGTTGTTCCGGCAATCATCGGATAGTCGTTGGTCTGCACACTGCTGACGAAATATTTCCCCATGCCCGGAATATTAAAAATATTCTCCACCACAAAGGCTCCTGTCAGCACCGATGCCGTGAGCGGGCCAAGAATGGTTAATACCGGCAGTATGGCATTGCGCAGCATATGCCGGGTAACCAGCAGCGGCATGGACAGGCCGCGTGCCTTAGCCGTTTTGACATATTCCTGGCCGGCAACCTCCAGCAGGCTGCTGCGCATCATCCGGGCGATAATCGCCAGCGAGCTGAGTCCCAGCACGAACGGCGGCAGAATTTTATGCTGTTCAGAGGCCCACCCGCTGATCGGCAGCAGGCGGAAACCGAATTGTGTGTTCGTGAAGCCTGAGAGCTTAAGCGCCAGGAAGTACTGGAGCAGTGAGCCCAGGATGAAGCTGGGGACTGAGATTCCGATTGCTGCGATAATCATCGAGACCGTATCCCAGCCCGTTCCTTTCTTCAGCGCAGCGGTAATCCCCAGCAGCATACCAGCGAAGACGGCAAAGACGAGCGCCCGTATACCGAGATCGATTGAAAAAGGAAAGGCCTCCTCCAGAATCGTACTGACCGGTCTGCCGGTATAGATCAGCGAGTCGCCGAAATCTCCCTGGACAGCGTTACCTAAGTATTTTAGATATTGAATATAGACCGGCTGATCAAGCCCATACTTGGCATAAAGGGCATTCTTCACACTGTCTGTAAGCGCCCTGTCCCCGACGAACGGATCTCCGGGCAGGAGCTGCATGAGGACAAAAGTCAATGTAATCAGCACCCAAAGTGTCAGTACCGCAAAGCCAAGACGCTGCACGATATATCGAAGCAAATCCTCCACCTCATTTCATACCATGAACCCTTATTCAAAATAGGCCCAGTACAGGTTGATATCCTGGAACGCACTGCGGACAACGCCCTTTAACCCCGGCTGCACCGCGTAGGACTGGTTCATAAAATAGATAGGTCCGATCGGCAAATCCTGCATCAGCTTGGTTTCAGCCTGCCGCAGCAGCCCGAACCGTTTAGCCGGATCTTTTTCTACGGTTGCCTGTGTAATGTACTGATCATATTCGGTATTACTGTATGAGGAGCTGTTATTGCCTCCGCCGGTCACTAACATATCGAGAAAGGTCATCGGATCATTATAGTCAGGTCCCCAGCCGCCGATAGCAATCTGGAAGTCCTTACTGTCCACCTTGGCCCGCATCGCTTTATAGGGCATAACTTCAATGTCCACTTCAATCCCGAGATTCTTTTTCCAGAATTCCTGATAAGCAGCAGCTTCCGTCTTCTTCGCCCCCCGGTCATCAATTAACAGCGTGAGTGCCGGGAGTGCGGTTAAGCCCAGCTCTGTCAGCCCTGCATCCAGATAGTTCTTGGCCTCTGCCCCATCATTATCCTTCAGTAAGTCGCCTACTTCCTCCTTGAAGCTGCCGTTCTCGCCGCTGACATCCGGGTTCGTGAAGCTGAGTGCCGGTACTGAGCTGTCCTTTAGCACATTATTGATCAGGGAGGTTCTGTCGATGGCGTAGGTGAGCGCAGTGCGGACATTATTATTTTTGAGAATAGCATCCTGCGTATTGTATACGAAATAAGAGGTGGCCCCGTCGGACTTGGTCAGAACCTCATATCCGGCGTTCTTGGCCTGCTGGATCTGATCTCCGTCGTGAAGCGTTACCGTATCCAGCTCACCCGAGGCGAACATATTGTACGCAGTGCCGGCTTCACTGACAATCTTCATATTGATGGTATCCAGCTTAACGCTGGCTGCATCGTAATAATCTTCGTTTTTAACCAGTGTAATCTGGCTGTTATGCTCCCAGCTGTCAATTTTCCATGGACCGTTGTACAGCAGGGTTGCCGCTTCCGCTCCATAGCCGTCTGCGGTTTGTTTGGAGTAATTCGCTTCATTAATCGGGAGATAAGAGGCAGCTGCGGTCAAAAAAGGAAAATACGCGGTCGGCTGGCTCAAAGTAACCTGAAGGGTCTTCTCATCCACCACCTTGATCCCAATGGCATCTTCACTGCCGGTGCCGGCATTGTAATCCTGTGCACCTGCAATCGGGTACAGAAGATAAGCATACGGTGCTCCATAACCCGGACTGAGAATCAGCTTCCAGGCAAAAGCGAAATCAGAGGCGGCAACACTGCTGCCGTCAGACCATTTCATATCCCGCAGATGGAACGTATACATCAGTCCGTCTCCGGACACCTCCCAGCTCTCTGCCGCACCGGGAATAGGCTGATTGCTCTGATCCAGCCTGGTCAGGCCTTCCTGAACATGCCGCAGAACATTCATCGATACGACATCTGTTGTGCGCAGGGAGCTCAGCTGAGGAGGTTCGGATTCGATATTGATAGTAGCGGACGTCTTGACTGCTGCTGCATTGCCTGAGCTTTGCGGATCAGCGGCTGACACCGGGCTGTTATCCGTTTTTGGACCGCAGCCGGCCAGAACCAATGAACCTGTCAATACCATTGCCAATGCTCCAGTATAAACCCTTCTTTTCCTCATATTCCTACCCCCTAGAATGATGCGGGCCGTGATGATATGTTATGTATTCTAACACTCTTCATCCTCCCGTCGTTTGGTGTAATTAATAGTAACATAACAATTTTAAATATATAATGTGATTAATATATGGTTTAAAAGCTATTACACTGTGCATGTTGCACATGTTATTACCTTTTTTCTGCTTGAGGCTTCTATTCTCTATTCAACTAATGTTAACTATAATGACATGCGAGAGCATAAAAAAAGCAGTACAACTCCGTTTTCCGGAATTGCGCTGCCATAGAATTCTTATAATGACCATAAAACAGTCAAATGAGTATCCCTATACACTCTTGCGGTCCAAATAGTTACGAATAAGGATGCCCACCAGCAGACCGTGCAGTGTTTCCGCATCCTTCAGGCTTTTGCCGAGGATTTTTTCCACACGTGCGATGCGCAGGTTCATCGTGTTCCGGTGAATGTACAGGGCCGCCGCACTGTCGTTCAGGTTCATCCGCTGATTGAAAAAAACATCCATCGTCCGGATCAGCTCCGCCCCGCTTTTGCGGTCATAGGCTTCCAGCTCGCCGATCCAGCGCCTGCAGTAACGTTCCAGCTCCTCTTCCTTCATATGAAAAAACAGCTGGTATACACCAAGGTCCTCATAAAGTGAGACACGTTTCTTGGTTGTGAGGCGGCAGGTGAGCTCCAGGCTTCTTTCCGCTTCCAGGAAGCTGCTGCGGATGGTTGCATAGGAATAGATGCCGCCAAGGCAGGCATACACATCAAGTCCTTTGAAATAGCCATTGATGCTTTCACAGATTCCATGAATCTTCTGCAGCATTTGGGACTGCTCCTGCTCGGAGCCGATTTTGCGGGCCAGGTAGATCCTGTTGTCATCATGCATAGTCAGCAGAGAAGCATCATACCGTTTCACAATGCTGTCAGCAACCTGGCGGTAGAACGTAAGGAAGCTGGGGAGCGGATGATTATGCTCGCTGCCCATCCTACTTAAATAAGCGTTCAAATTATCAATATAAATGACAGCCACCTGATACGGGACGCTAAGATCAATCCCCAGATAGGCGGCATTATTTACGATTTCATTAATCGCTTCAGCGTTGCCGAAGCATAGCCGTTCCAGCAGGTGCTCGGCAAGCGGAGGTTTATTCTCCTCTTCAAAAATTTTGCCGGAAATCTCCTTTGTAATCTCCACCAGAATCGATTCACGGGGCAGCTCGAACACGGGCATTCCCAGCCGGTCGGCGGCCGGCTTCAGCGAGCGGATCAGCTCCGGAGTCATTACTTCATTCGCCATAAAAATCACGCCGGCAGCATGTTTCTCCTCCGCCTCCTCCAGCAGCTGAACCAGGCTGTCATAATCGCTGCGCAGTCCCAAGCCGCCGAAGAACAGCAATTCACCGCCAAATATCCACATCCGTACAGAATTGGTCTGTACAATATAGGGCCAGGTAACGACCCGATCCAGCCCATCCTCGCCTGCGACAAGCTTTAATTCCTTCAGTGTACGCAATGATAGAATGTCCCCGCACTTCAGCAGCATGCCGGCCAGCCCCCTTTTTTTAGATTTTATTGTATAGTTTACAGCAAAAAGAGGCCAGCCGAAATATCCGGCCAGCCGGTCTTTTACAAAGCAACTGTCTTCGTGGCAACATTCCGGCAGAATTCCCGGTCATGCTCCACAAACAGCAGGGTCGGCGCTGACTCAAGCAGCAGCTCTTCAATCTGCATCCGTGAAATAACGTCAATAAAATTCAGCGGTTCATCCCAGATGTACAGATGTGCCTGTTCGCTGAGGCTCCGGGCAATCAGCACCTTTTTCTTCTGGCCTCCGCTGAAGGACGCCATATCCTTCTCAAGCTGGACCCTGGAAAAATCAAGCTTGCGCAAAATCGCTTTAAACAGGCTTTCATCAACTTCATGCTTCCTAGCGTATTCGGTTAAGCTGCCTTGCAGATAGGAGGTGTCCTGGGAGACATATGAAATTTTCAGCTGGCTGCCCGTTCGGAGTGTACCGGAATAGCCGTTAAGTTCACCGGTAAGCAGCTTGAGCACACTGGATTTACCAGAGCCGTTTTTACCGGAGACCGCAATCCGCTCCCCTTGCTCAACTGAAAAGCTGATTCCGCTGCACACCGTCCGCTCCCCGTAAAAGACCGAGACCTGATCGAATTCAGCCAGCTGTTTTTTGTGAAAGGATAGCGGTGTGATTTTTAGTCTGTCAGAGGTTTCAATGTTTCTGAGCAGCTTTGATTTGTCTTCTATTGCGCTCTGCTGGCGCTGTTCTATCGATTTGGAGCGCTTCATCATTTTGGCTGCCTTATGCCCAACGTAGCCCTTATCCAGCTTGGAGCCGGAGTTACGGGTACCGTTTTTGCTTTTCTCCACCTCATCCGACCAGCCGCCCGTTCGCCTCGCAGCATCGGATAAACGTCTGATGTCTGATTGCAGCTTATCATTTTCCGCCAGCTCGTAGGCATCCTGCCGCTGTTTATTGTCCCACCAATCGGAGAAGCTGCCCTTTTGAATGTCGATTCCGGTTCTGTTAATGGATAGAATATGATCCACACAGTTATCCAGAAAAGCGCGGTCATGGGATACCAGAATGAAGCCTTTTTTATTCCCGAGATAACGGCTTACCAGCTGCCTTGCCTCCATATCAAGATGGTTAGTGGGCTCATCAATCAGCAGAAACCGGTCTTCCTTCAGAAAAAGCGCTGCCAGCAGCACTTTGGTCTGCTCCCCGTTAGACAGTGTTTCAAACGGCCGGTACAGCACATCGTCTGCCTCAACCTGCAGTAACGAGAGCTCCCGTGTGAACTGCCACCGCTCCGCATCCGGGCAGATTTCATCACAGATGTCCGATACCAGGTACTCCGGATGCTCCACCGGGAACGGAAAATAGTCAAAGCCAACCTTTGCCGAAATGGTTCCGCTGTATTCGTATTTGCCGAGCAGCAGATTCAGAAAGGTCGTCTTCCCTCTTCCGTTTCGGCCTGTGAAGCCAAGCTTCCAGTCCGTATCCAGCTGAAAGCTCACCTGCTCAAATATATTATCGTAGCTGCCGTCGTAGGCAAACGTCAGATTAGTCACATTAATCAATGACATATAATAACCTCCTGTACAACTAAAATGAGCTGCAAGAAGGCCAGCTTCTCACAGCTCAAATAAATACAGCTAACCCGTCCTCAAGGCAAAAGGCGGCTCAGGCTATTATTATGAGTGAGAGGATTAAGGACCTTCCTGCATATAAAGCATAAAACACGCAAAGCAAAAGACGCCCGCGGAACTCTGTTTTATCGTTTTATATAAGCGCAAGAAATCCTACATTATCCTGTCAGCTCCTGTCATAAGTATAGTCTTGTTTATTATACACATTATCGGTAGTAAAAACATCGCTTAGCGGACATAAAATCAACTTTTGCGCCCGATCATCTCCTGCACAACCTCCTCAGCTTTCCTGACAGCTGCCTCATCCTCCAAATGCCCTAACATTCTTATATCACGGCGGTAAAAGAAACTTTTGGCAGAATAGAGCAGCACCAGCATAACAGCAGCCAGACCTGCTAATTGTAAACCTTTTTCCATAGTAAGGACTCCTTTTGCCTTAGCACTGTGTATTATGCTTCATGTAACAATTGTACTACTTCTGCCGTTAGTTCAGGATTAGAGTTTCACCCGGACGATTGGGATTGCATTAATAAAGCCTTCAAAATAACAGAACAAATCCACCCGAAGGGTGGATCTATATAGAGTACTTAAGAACCTAATTTGCTGACTTTTAGCAGCTGCTTAACTTTAATTTAGTCTTACCCACTTAAGGAGTTCATTGTTCTTGGCAGCTGTATTGAAATAGCGAATATAGGCACATACCCTGGCCTAATGTATACGAAAAAACGAATACATTCTGCCACCATGAGGGTAAACTGGCCAATTGTATGCGAAAAAACGAATACAATGTGAGGGGTGGTATCAGGTCGTTTCTTCCATGTCTCCTGATTCTTCACGTCCACCCCTCCTTTATTTTTCATCGGAGTTATCCACATTTGTTTGCATTGTATCATTTCCTATACAACAAATAAACCATACTCAAAAGAGTATGGCCTTGTTAATCCGGCATTAATCCTGTTATTGCGTTATCTTGCTCTCCTCACCGCTCTGCAGCATCCGGTAACCCACACCGATGTGAGTCTGAATAATCTTGGACTGTACAGGCGGCTTTTCAATTTTTTTGCGCAGGGTTGCCATGAAGACACGCAGTGCTGGTACGTCATACGTAAGGCTTCCCCAGATTTCCCGTAAAATATAATTGTGGGTCAGCACCTTCCCCGCGTTTTTGGCGAGCAGACAGAGCAGCTTGTATTCGATCGGGGTCAGATGGATTTCCTCCTCGCCCATGTACACACAGCCGGCAGCATAATCAATCCGCAGATTTCCGTTGATAAAAACGGACGAATCCTTCTGCAGCTTCTCGCTGTCATAGCGGATACGGCGCAGGCTGACCCGCAGGCGGGCGAGCAGCTCCTCCACGCTGAACGGCTTGGTCAGATAATCATCCGCCCCGGCGTCCAGCGCATCTATCTTATCCCGGTCCTCGCTGCGCGCACTGACGACGATAATCGGGAGATTCGACCAGGCCCGCACTTTGCGGATAATCTCCACCCCGTCCATATCCGGCAGTCCCAGATCCAGAATCATCAGGTCCGGCTGGCTGGATACCGCCTCCAGAATGGACGCTTCCCCGGTCTCAGCCGTATGGTATTTATAGCCCTGTGTCTCAAGGGTAGTTGTAATCAGCTTGCGGATCGGCTTATCATCCTCGACAACCAGAATCAAAGGTTTATTCAAGTACGTTCACCTCTTCAGCCTGCAGGGTAAAGGTGAATACCGCTCCCTGCGGATTATTGTCCATAACCTCTATCATTCCTCCGTGGGCATGCACAATGGATTTGCACAGCGAGAGCCCCAGCCCTAACCCGCGGCGGCCGTCCCCCCGCAGATTATCTGCTGTATAGAACATTTCGAACAGCTTGGCCTTAGCTTCTTCCGATATGCCCGGACCGTCGTCGGCAACACTAACCCTTACCGTCTGCTGTTCCTGTCCCGCAGTGATGGTTATCGTGGAACCGGTCTGGGTATATTTGATTGCATTATCCACCAGATTAATCAGCACCTGTATGATCAGCCGTGAATCCATCCGGGCCATCAGCAGCTCATCCTCCAGCTGTACCTGTATGTTATGCTCAACACTGCTTCGGTTCACATGAAGCAGCGCTTCAGCTATCACCTCGTCCAGCAGCTCTGCCTGGAAATTAAGGTTCAGGCTGCCGTTGTCGATTCGGGTGATGGAGAGCAGGTTCTCGACCAGGTTAATCAGCCACATCGAATCATCATAAATGTCTGTGTACAGCCCTCTTAGCTGTGCATCGCTAAGCATGTTTGAGTTAGCCAGCAGTATACCGGCATTGCCGGAAATGCTGGTCAGCGGTGTGCGCAGATCATGCGATATCCCCCGCAGCAGGTTGGCGCGGAGCTGCTCCTGTCTGATCTGGATGGAAATTTCCTTTTGCGTGTTGCTTAGCTGCTCCTTCTCAAGCGCAAGGGCACATTCACCAAGCATCGCAATCAGCAAGCTTTTCTCAAAAATCCCGAGCGGCTCTTCCTGATCCATCACGACGGCAGCTACAGCGAATACAGTCTCTCCGGCCCTTACTGCATGATACAGACAGCTGGCGGCTGAAAAAGTATCCGTTGTCGCACCTGCACGTTTATTATTCTTGTATACCCAGTCGGCAACAGCCCATTCGTTCATACCAGTATACATAGACGGGTCCAGGTCAGCTTCCGGCTTCGGATAAACCAGCGGATCAGCCAGCCCGTCCTGCCCGGCAGGGTAAAAAATAACAGTCCGGTCCACCAGCTTGACCATCTGGACAGCCGTTTCATTAATAATGGCCTCTTCATCCTCAGCCTGCTGTAAGATCCGGCTCGTCTCCAGAAGCACCTCTGTCCGGTAAGCCTTTTGTGCGTTCTGGCGGGCCTGTTCCTTGATCCGTGTTGTCAGCGTACTGCTGATGAAGGAGGCGGTCAGCATGACCAGAAAGGTTACCGGATAACCGGAGTCCGCTGCCAACAGTGAGTAATAGGGTTCAGTAAAAAGATAATTAAACACAAGTACACTGAGGACCGAATTAGCCGCGCTGTAGAGTCTTCCGCTGGTAACGATGGCATTGAGCAGCACACCAAGGATATACACAATAATCATATTCGCTTCACGGAAGCCCAGATATTGAAACCATAGCCCGATCAGCGTACATACTGCCAATATTCCGAGCGTCTTCAATGCATCCGGCAGCGAAAAGCGCTGTGGCCTGACATAGAGGAACGGACGCTTATGCCGCGCAGGCTGGTTATCCGGAATGATATGTATGTCGATATTCGGAGCCAGCTCTGTCAGCTTATCAATAAGATTACCTTTGGCAATCCATCTTTTTTTACCGCTGCGGGAACGGCCGATCACGATCTTGGTGACCCTGCTGGAGACGGCGTATTCTGCAATTTGTCCAGCTACATCATCTCCGTACACGGTAGCCGGCTGGGCTCCGAGCTGCTCAGCAAGGCGCAGATTGTCGCGGAGCTCGGCTTTACTTTTTGCCGTCAGCTCCTTGCTCTTTGGCGTTTCCACATATAATGCGGTAAAAGACCCGCGGAACGCCTCCGCCATTCTGGCCGCTGTGCGGATGACCTTTTTACTGGAGGCCGCAGAGGATAGACAGACAAGAATGTGGTCTGCGGTCGAATAGGTGTCTTTGCCTGATCTGCTGCCGGATTCCCGGGTGATCCGCTCCTGCTGATCGGCGGTATAACGCAAGGCAATCTCCCGCAGGGCGATTAGTTTAGTTCGGACAAAAACCGGAAGATACGCCGCCGGACCGCCCGGTTCCGCCAATCCTTCTGCAGCCAGCTTCCCCTTGTTCAGCCGTTCCAGCAGATCGTCAGGCGGAAGGTCTACAAGCTCAATCTGGTCCGCTCCGTCAAACACGCTGTCCGGAATCCGCTCATGAACGGTTATGCCGGTGATGGCAGTAACGACATCATGCAGGCTTTCAATATGCTGCACATTAATCGTTGTATATACATTAATCCCTGCGCGCAGAAGCTCCTCGATATCCTGATACCGTTTTTTGTGGCGGCAGCCGGCAGCATTATAATGTGCAAGCTCATCTACCAGAATCAGCTCCGGACGCCTGCGCAGCGCCTGATCCAGATTGAGCTCACGTTCTTGACGGCTTGACGGATTAGAGCGGAGCTCCAGCACAGGCAGCTGCTCCAGCCCGTTCAGAAGGACTCCCGTTTCCGGACGGCCGTGCGTTTCAATGAATCCGGCAACAACATCTGCACCATCCCGCAGCTCGTCATGTGCGGCATTCAGCATGGCGCTGGTTTTGCCGACGCCTTCGGCATATCCGAAAAAGATTTTCAGTCTGCCGCGTTTTTTCGTTTGTACGCTGTGATGTGCCATGTTACTTCCCTTTCCGGCATTATGGTTGCTGTTAGCTAGTATATCATGCTCAAAATCAGCATTGTATTACAACTTCAGTCACCGCATTAAGATTGCATTAAGATTGCCGCACACAAAAAAGATGCTCCAGGCCAGCCGTTGAACAGCCCTGAAGCATCTTTGAGTATCCCTATTTACTGGATGATCGAGGAAATGAATCTGGTCATTTCGCCGCTGGTTTCGTTCAGCCGTTCAATGACATCGCTGAACTGGGTAACCAGCTCCGCCTGTGCAGCGGAAGAAGCGGCAATGGCTTCGATTTCCTGCTCCATCTGGCGGATAGAACGCTGAACCAGCGCCAGTGAATCCTCAATCGTCTTTGTCGCTTCCTTGGTGTTGACCGACAGCTTACGGACTTCGGATGCTACGACACCAAAGCCTGCTCCCTGCTCGCCGACCCGGGCTGCCTCAATTGCCGCATTTAATCCCAGCAGATTGGTCTGTTCCGAGATCTCCCTGATGAAGCCCGCCACCTTATTCACCTGCTTCGATTCTTCAACCGTTTGCCGTGAATTATCAAGAATCTGGGCTGTTGTTGCCGATAATTCCTCAGACTGGGCAGCCACATTCTGCACCATATCTACCAGCTGGCCGCTGATCAGATTGATATTCGCGGTCAGCTGCTCCATCCGGTCCTCATTCTCCAGTGTGTAAGCAATCGCAAATGCGCCTATAACTTCACCTTCCGCTCCATAAACCGGAACGGCCGAGGAAATCACTGTAGCTCCATAGAGCTCGGCTGATAAACGGTTGGTTGTAGCACGTCCTGCAAGGGCATTGCCAAGTGAGGGGTCATCAGGCGGAACAGGACTGCCCTTAGTCAGGCCGAAATCCAGCACCTTGCTTGGTGCATAGTAATGAAAAATCTCCCTGTCCGTAATGCCGATCATAATATCCTGGGCGTGAATCTGTTTAAACATCGGTGCTGCTAATACAAGTGCAGTAAGGTTATCCATGATTATCTCCTAAAAGTGTATATTCTGTGTCTACCTGTTATGTTATCGACACTTTGGAGGGTATTTTCAAGAGAACACCCAGAAAATTTTGAACTAACGTCTCTACGCCGCCGCAGCATGTGCCTTACGATGGACAGACCGTTGCTTCAGACGGTAGCTGATTGCCGTTACCGCGAACGCGGCGAGCGCAATACCTGCAGCCGTCCAGGACAACGCGGCAAGCCCGCTCGTTCCCACCACCACCCCGCCGAGAGCTGAGCCGCCGGCGATGCCGGTGTTGGCCGCTACCGGGTTCAGCGAGGCCGCGAAGTCCCGCGAACCCGGAGAATGCTCAACAGCCAGCTCGATCAGATACAGCTGTGCCGTAACATTCAGGATATTGGACACACATGCACTTAGAATCAGAAAGACAAGTCCGAGAACCGGAACAGGTGCTGCAAAGAAAAAGAGCACATAAATCGCCGCCTGCACCAGAAATACAATTCTCAATCTGCCGAGTGCATTGCCGGAAGCGACAAGCCCGCCGAGCCATGTGCTGAAAATGGTAGCAAGCCCGTAAGCGAGCAGCACCCAGCTTACAGATGATGCAGATATATGCATTACCTGATCCATGAGCGGTCTGATATAAGTGTAGATGCTGAAGACCGCACCGGTCCCGAATACCGGAATCAGAAAGGCAAGAATAATACGTCTGTCAGCAAGCAGCCTGAGCTGATCCTTCAGCGAGGCCTTGGTGTTAGTCAGATTAGATGGAATAACAATTAGATTCAGCACAAAAGCGGCAACGCCCATCACTGCGGTCAGAATAAATGCTGCCTGCCACTCGAAATGCTGGCCTACAAAGGTGCCGATCGGCACGCCCAGCACGTTCGCGATACCAAACCCGCCCAGAATATAGGAGACGGATTTCCCCTGCTTGGCAGGAGTAACGACTTCACTGACTGCCGACAGGGACAGCGATATTGCCAGACCGCACAGCACCGCTGTCGCAATCCTTGTGAATAACATCAGTCCATAGGTGCCGGATACTGCACTGAAGAGGTTAAATACAACAATCAGGGCTATAGCGGCCAGTATAGTCTGCTTCTTCGGCAGCCGGCTGACCAGTGTCATTAATACCGGTGTCCCCACGGCATAGGCAATGGCGAAGCCGGATACCAGGCTGCCGGCAACAGCTAACGTAATCTGCAACGAAGCGGCAATCTCAGACAGCAGGCCGACAATAATGTACTCTGTGGTTCCAAGCAGAAAGGCCATAAAGGTAAAAGAAATTACCAGGCCGCGTTCATTTACTTTTTTCATAGTTCCCCCCGGATGCAGATCAGATCGACTTCAATCCTCACGCAAAAATGTTATATATATTGTTTCGCGCTTTCAATACAGGCTCCGCCCTATTTGTTTCCGCTTTCACGGGGCATAGATCATTATGGAGCAACCAGCGCTTTTTCATCCTGAGCTTCATTGTACAAACGAACCGTTACCTGAACAATAAACGTTATTGTTGTCTTTCCCAAAAAGATGATATATCTTGTCATTACAACCTTTAATGAAAGCAGGATACGGTATGGACGATAACGCTGGATTGCTGATGAACATGAACACCGGAGCTTTTAACAGCGAGCTGATCTACGCAGGTAAGATGAGTGCCAATCCGGAATGGAAGTTTGCGCTGCACAAGCATGAGGATTTGCATGAGGTTATCTATATCGAGGATGGTGCCGGCTCTTATGTTATTGACGGTAAAGCCTATACGGCGCAAAAAGGGGATGTGCTTATCTATAACCGGGGTACGCTGCATCAGGAGCAATCCCACCCTGATCAGCCGCTGTCTACCTATTACTTCAATTTCCGGTTTCTTCATCCGGTAGACGGACTCCGGGATTGGGTCGTTCCGCCCGGCTGGGAGCCGGTGATCCGCGCCAATCATTATACAGGGGAGCTAGCTATGCTGATTCAGGTTCTGTTCAATGAATTTTCACTGCGTAACAAAGGTTATGAGCGGATCTCCCAGCATCTGCTGGAGACCATCCTGCTGGTGCTGGAACGGATGATTCTTTTACAGAACCGGACTGCCAAGGAAGAAAAGGCTTCGCTTGCCAATCAGATCAAGGTTTATCTGGACACTCATTACCGGCGCAAGCTGACACTCGCCGATCTGGCCCAGCTTTTTCACATCGACTCCTATTACCTGGTACATATGTACAAAAATAATTTCGGCATCTCTCCCATCAGCTATTTAATTCAGCGCCGGATGGGCGAAGCGATGCGTCTGATGGCTGTCACCGATAAAAAAATCTGGGAGATCGCCAAGATGGTCGGATATGACAATGCCAACTATTTCTCTATCCTGTTCACCAGAGTCATCGGCATCTCTCCCCGGAAATTCCGGGAAAGTAATCAGCGTGATATGTTCAACGACTAAGAATTTTCTTCCATAAATTCTGTCAAGAACAATTTGTTTAAAATTTTGTCATCATTTCTTAATAAATGCAGTCAACCCCTTGCCATTACTGGGAAGTTACATTCTCTAGCAATTTCTGTTATTTCTATCTGTGTTAGAGTGGGTTCAGAAGATTCCCAGACAGACTCACACAGGAGGTAACACATGTATACAACTAAACGTAATAACCGGTTCCGCGTTCTCGTCGTTGGCGTAAGCTTGGGTACGGCTCTTTTGACAGCCGGGACAAGCTTTATTGATAATAGCAGCACAGCCTATGCAGCAACCGCTACTGCTAAAAGTACAGTAAGTGCAACTTCCAATACCAGCCTTGCTGAGCAGATTATCGCAACCGGCATGAAGTACAAGGGAGTCAAGTATGAATACGGTGCTGAGGCAGGAAATACGAGCAGCTTCGACTGTTCCTCGTTCACCCAGTTCATTTTCGGGCAGCATGACATTTCGCTTTCCCGCTCTTCCAAGCAGCAGTCAACCGACGGAACCTATATCGCCAGAAATCAGCTGCAGCCGGGTGACCTGGTGTTCTTCTATTCCCCCATCCATCATGTAGCCGTATATATCGGAGACGGTAAAATCCTGCACACTTATGGAGAAGGCGGTGTAACCGTTACGGATCTGGACAGCGGCTGGTGGGATGAGCATTACACCACTGCGCGGAGAGTGCTGCCGTCAGATAGTCAAGACATCAGTACAGCAGACTCAGGTTCAAAAACAGACGCCGAAAGCGGCTCAGCTGCCGGTTCTGCAGAGAATACATCCGGCACGGCCAAGCCGATAACCGAGACAGAAACCGCACCACAGACTGCTCCTGCCGCGGATACTGCAGCTGACACAGCGTCAGATTCATCCGGCAGTTCTTCGCAGGATCAAGCCTCGGGCTTCAACTGGGGATGGTTCAGCAATTTCCGTTAAACCGTCAGGCATAACAATACTGCTACGGCAAACAAGCCGATTCTGTTATTAAACAGGATCGGCTTGTTTATATCTTGCAGCAAAGTACATTTATTTATGTTCAGGAACCAGGTTTACCGACTGCGTATCCATCACCGGATTCCAGTAGCGCTCGATTTCAACAGTCAACGGCTGCGGATAATCAATAGCCTGCAATCCAAAGTTGTAATCATACTCCTCGTCAAAGGTTTTAGCACCCCGGGACACTGATTGTGTAAAGAACCCTTCCCCTCCCGGTCTCGTGTACACTTTTCCGTCTGCATCCGTATAATTCTCTGCCAGTCGCATTATGAAACTGCCCTGCGTCTCAACGGATTCCCGTTTGTTCTGGAAGGTAATCACACCTGATTTTGCTGATTCAGACTGACTTTTTACTGAAAGTCCGTCTGGCGCCTCAATTAACTGACGCCTGTTCAGATCAATAACGAGCTTCAGCTTATTCTTATCGGCCGCTGCGATGCCGAAGGTTTTGAGAGACAGGCTATCCAGCGCAAGGTACTCTTTACTGTTATACACAAGCGTGAACCGGGACCGGTCATTCCAGAGCTCTGAATTGTCCGCTGTAATAAGGGTCGGATAATACGACTTAATAATCTTTTCTCCGCTTCTGCCTATCAGAACAGGATTAATCAGTCCATACACCTGACTGGTGTTACGCTCATCCGCCTTAATATCCACGTATGTGCTTAATGGGGTAAACAGCACCTGGTTGACTGTAAGCTTTTGTCCGGCAACAGTCAGATCCTGCCTGGCAGTCCATGACCGGTTGCGGTCCTGAAGCATATCCGTATCCAGCTTAAAGGAGACCTCCAGACTTGTACGGTATTTATTGCTGCTGGAGCTTAATGCTATATCCGAGGTTTGGGTCAGGACGACGTTGTATTTTGCTTCCTCCGGATAATCTGTTTCAGGTGAAAGAATATTGGAATAGACAAAGTACAGGGTTTCTCCTGCGCGTATCTGGCTGTCATTACCCAGCATCTCAAGGCTTGCACCGAGGTTAGCCGCCTTTAAGGCACCAAGCTCCAGCCCGAACTCGGCGTGGGTAACCGTCTGTTTCGTTTGATTCTGCACACTGTACAAAATGTATACCTGCCGTCCGTCACTTACTGCACCTGTAATTTCCACCTTAAGGCCTGCTTTTTCCACTCCTTTATTTACCGGCTGGAGCAGATTCTGATTGAGTGCATTAAGCAGGGGCTTATTCCTGATAAGTGAAGCATCAATCTGGCTGAAATTCATCCCGGTGTTAGCCGTATTTTCCGTTTGGACCGTATATTCCACAGCTTTATCAGGGATTTTCAGAAAAGCAAACAGCAGTACAACAACCGCAGCAGCGGCCACTGTGACTTTTAGACCCGACATCAGCCTTTTTCTCCGGGATAACTGCTTTCCAGTCCTGACGCCGCTTTGCATCGCCTGATAAATCTTCATCTCCGGCATAGCCTCCGTCAGCTGCTTCACTTCATCTGCATTCTGCTGCAGAAGCTGCTCTTCTAATTCCTTCATTGTTTCGCCTCCTTTATTTCTGCAGATAGGCACGCATTTGCTTCAGCCCGTCGCGGAGCCAGGTTTTGACCGTACCCTCCGGTTTCTTCAGCACCTCTGCAATTTGCGGCACCGTCATGTCCTGGTAATACTTAAGCACAATCGTATGCCGGTATTTCGGCTTCAGCCGGTGTATCGCCCGCTCCAGATCAATCCGCTCGTTGCTCTGCATCTCCTGAGCCGCTTCCTCTGACAGCCTTTCCGCCGGGAATACCCGTTTTTTGCGCCTCAGCTCGTCCATACAGCAGTTAATGGTAATCCGGATCAGCCAGGGTGTGAAGGACTGCCCGTCCTTCAGCTTTTTGCGCTTGATCCAAGCCCGGCAGGATGCCTCCTGCACCGCTTCCAGCGCGTCCGCTTCATTCCGCATATAACTGTAGGCAATGGCATACAATTTGCGGTGCTCGACATACAGCCGTTTGAAAAAAGCCTCTTCATCTAATAAGGCAATATCCGCCTGACGGATCTCATGCATGGTATGCTCCATCCTATTCTGCTCCCCCTCTCCTTTAGGAATACAGCTTCTTTATAGGGGCCCCCTATATCGTGTATCTATATGTAAGACGCCGTGCGTGTACAAAACGATTGATTTCTGTAAACTTTTTCATATTACTTATCTATGATAAGCTTACATAGACATTATAAACTATTCCATTATATGTACATTTCTGAAGTTGGAGGGATTATGCATACTAAAAAAATGATGTGGAGTGCGGCTACCGGACTAATTGCAGTACTATTGATTAGTTGTTTCTTAATCAGGCCACAGCTGCTGGCGCGGTCTACTGACCTATCAGCGGAGTCAATCGGCGGCGTTAAGGTACGGGATAACATCAGCAACAGTTCTTTTACCGATATGTATCAGCAGCCGCTGGACAAACAAAATAATGAAATGTACGACTACTATGGATGGGAAGGCGGCTTAAGTACTGCTTCCATTAACAGTGGTTCACAAAAGGGTACCATCATGCGGCTGATCATCTCCGGCCCGGATAACCCTCTGCAGACTGCGAAAGGCATACATACCGGTGACTCCAAAGAAAAAGTACTGGCGCTCTACGGAAATAAATATTACAAATCAGGTGAACAGGGTGCAGACATCATCGGCTATATTGACCGGGAACAAAAGCTGACTCTGGAGTTCTGGTGTGTTAACAGCAGCGGCGAGGTGGCCGAGATCCGGCTGGATGATGCTGGAGTCAGGTGAGATAGTAGCGGGCATCGTTAAAAAGAGTTCCGGGGTTTAGGCGGGTTTGGATGGGCCATCGATCAAAGGCATTCTTGCCTCTCATTTCGCGCATCTAGCCGCTTTCGGTGAAATCAGAGGCACTTTTGCCTTTCATTTCGCGAATCAAGCCGCTTCGGCTGAAATCAGAGGCATTTTTGCCGTTGATCCCCCCCACCTTAAGCCTCCACAAACAAGACCAGCCCCGGATATGGAGGCTGGTCTTGTTGTTTAGATAATGAGCGGCGGGGTGGCGATCACTTTTCAACGGTATGTGTTCTGGCCGCCTGAGTATGATCTTAGCCTTCATTGAGGCTAATCTTAAAGCTTGGGAGCTTCGTATGCCCCCCTTCTTTAAGTCCTTCCTGCAGCAATCTTTTGGCCTGGGCAATATCCTCGCTGATGTAGCCTTCATCACTAACCTCCGAGCGGTAATCCAGCTTCGCTCCCAGCACACCGTATGGAATTAAACCATAGGCGGGAATGCCGCCGATTAGTTCACGGTCTAACGCCATAGCAAATGCTTTAAGGATTTTTAGATTATAAAAAGGGGCTTTATTGGGGGTAAACTGATAATAAAAGGTGCCCCCCAGCGTTACAATATCAATAGACTAATAGATGATACCATGAACTAGACCGGAGTCTGGTTCATATCCCACACAGCTACAAAAAGGTGGAGAAATCTATCCACTTTACCTCGTGCATTGACAGCAGAGAAAACGGGTCGTTAAACTGGACCTACAGGTCAAACATGCGGAGGAACGCCGGCTATGAGAAAGCTGCTGCTTTTTATGCACAAAATCCGCTTCAAAATGTTCGTGATCATCCTCGCCTGCATGCTGACGGTTGCGCTGTCGATCAGCCTGATCGCCTACCGGTATATTACAGACCTGTTAACCGAAAAACAGATGAGCCAGATGAAATCCTATTCTGACCGTCAATCCGAGCAGCTGGAACGGATTCTTTCGGACATCAAAGCCCCGCTCGGCCAGCTGGCCGGTAAGCTGTCGGAAACAGACCAGTCGCGTGAAGGCGTAACCAGTGTTCTGCGCATGTATCAGTATTCCGTGTATCCTTTTTCAAGAGGCATGTATTTCATTGCCCCTGATCATTCGATTTACGAAACGGTGCAGACCACCGTGCTGCCGGAGCCCTTTATGGAAAAGCTGTTTAACGGAGCCCGGACCAGCTGGACCTCTCTGCAGACCGCCGGACCTTACCAGTCGGAGAATAAAGGCCTTGTCCTGACCATGGCCGTAACCGTTTACAGGGGGATGGAGATTCAGGGTATCCTTGCGGCGGATATTGATCTGCTGGCCCTCAATGAGCTGATTGCCGGCATGAACCCCTCCCCTACTACCTCTATTTTACTGTTCAACCCGGAAATCCAGCCAATACTCAGCTCTGTTAAGGTACGGCAGGATGAATACAGCGGGCTTTTTCCCCAGATTCAACATTACCTGCAGCAGGATGCCGGGGGCTTCCACCCGCTTTATGCGGAGAACGGCGGAGAATTCGTGGCTCTGTTCGGCAGCCCTAACTCGCAGGATTGGCGTCTGGCCAGCTTTGTCGGCAAGCAGGATATTCTCGCACCGGTCACTCAACTGAGAGCTTATGCTATCTATCTTGTATTATTTTTCATCCTGCTGTCGCTGGTGATCTCCTTCTTTCTTGCCCGATACATCGACGGTCCGATCTCAGGCCTGATTCTGCAGATGCGCCGCATCCAGAAAGGCAATCTGGGGCTGCGTGTCCAGTTAAAGCGCAAGGATGAATTTCGTACCCTCGCCGATTCCTTTAATGTGATGCTGGACCATATCGGAGAGCTGATTGACGACAAGCTGAGAATAGAGAAGATGAAAAAGCAATACGAGTTCCGCGCGCTGCAGGCTCAGATTAACCCGCATTTTCTCTACAATACGCTCAATTCCATCAATGCCCTGGTCGATCTGAAGCGGACGGATGAAATCGCCAAGGTGCTGCATGCACTCGTTAATCTGCTGGATTATTCGATGGGCAAAGGTGAGGCGCTGACCAGTTTGCGCAATGAGCTGCAAGGACTGAAGTATTATGTGTTTTTGCAGCAGATCCGCTATCAGAACAAGTTTGAGGTTCATTATAACGTTGACGATGAGCTTCTGGACTATAGCCTATTAAAGCTGACGCTGCAGCCGATAGTGGAAAATGCGATTTTTCACGGAATAAAAGAGAAACGGCGCGGTGACGGGCAGATCATTGTCGGCGGAAAGCAGATAAATTCCCGGCTCGTGCAGCTGTATGTAGCGGATAATGGTACCGGTATCGCTCCGGACCGTCTTGCCGGCCTGCTGGACCCTTCCACTACTGATTCCGATTCTGATGCTGACGCTGACGCAGGGCTTCCCCGCTATTCATCGATGGGTCTGCGCAATGTCCATGAACGTCTGCAGCTGCAGTTCGGCGATGCATACGGCCTCAAGATTGAAACCACAGAGGGGGCCGGCACGACAATTATCATTTCATTCCCGGCAGTGAAAGGAGCACCCGCAGATGGGCACTAATTCGGTGGTACTGGATAAAATACGCTGTGTCGTTGTGGATGATGAAGCGCTGATCCGCGAACGGTTCCGTTATGCTTTTCCGCTGGAGGAGCATGGGTTTGAGATCGTTGGCGAGGCTGAGGATGGTGAGGAAGCGCTGGAGCTGTGCAGACAGCTTAGTCCTGACATTGTTATTACGGATGTCGTAATGCCCCGGATGAACGGGCTGGAGCTGACGGAGGAGCTGAAGCGGCTGATGCCGCGGGTTAAGGTAATTATTTTGTCGAGCTTTCAGGAGTTTGAATTTGCCCGTAAGGCGGTTATGCTTGGGGCGCTGGGCTATCTGCTGAAGGTAACCTCAGGTTACCAGGAGCTGCTGGAGATTCTCGACCAGGCCCGCAAAGAAATTGAAGCCGACCGGGAAAAAATGCTGCTCTCCATTGAAGAGCGCAAGCATCTGCAGGACAGCCAGCCGCTGCTGCGCAAGCAGCTTATCCTCGATATCCGCTCCGGCGCCGTGCAGTCCCTCTCCAAGCTGAACAGCACCTGTGATTTTGTGGATTGGCACCGGCCGAAGGCGGCATTCGTGATGGGGATGGTCAGCATTGACCGTTATAGCGCATTGTCCCAGACGTTTCATCCTAAGGATCTCTCCCTGTTCAAGTACGTGATGATGCGGATTATCGAGGAGCTGGCAGACA